>NZ_PYTV01000001.1:0-836943 GCF_003028475.1 Stenotrophomonas sp. Nf1
CGCTTTGCTTGCGAAGCACTGCTTCGCAAGCGCCCGAACGCCCAGCCGCCGGCGGCTGGGCCGGACCCCGGAGGGGGGTTTACGGCGTCCCCCGCAACCGGACCCACCCTGCCATCCCTCAGAAAACCCGCTGTTGCTGTTGCTGTTGCGGTTGCGGTTGCCGGCCAGCGGCCGGCACTACCACCGGTGCCGGGTGCAACCCGGCCGAACCACCGGTGCCGGGTGCAACCCGGCCGATACCCACCCGGTGCTACGCTGTGGCCACCGACAACCACGGAGGCGGGATGGGGGCGATCGTGTTGTTGCCGCTGTGCGTGGATGATGCCGCGCTTGACCGTTGCCTGGCGGCGCTGGATGCCGGCACGGCACCCGGTACCGCGGTCTGGCTGGCCGACGATGCGCAGACCGGCCCGCGTGCGCAGGCCGTGGTCGAACACTGGCTGGCGCATACGCCGTTGCAGGCCGAATACACGCGCCGCGCGCGGCCATTGGGCGAGGTGGCGCATCTGGATGAAATGCTGCGCGCCTGCGATGGCCTGGACGTGGCCGTGCTGGCGCCGGACAGCGTGCCGGCACCGGGTTGGTTGCAGCAGTTGCAGGACGCCTTCGCCCGCGACGCCGCCATCGCCACGGCAACGCCCTGGTGCAATGCCGGCGAAACCGCCGCGTGGCCGCGGCTGGGAGAGATCAATCCCGAACCGCAGGACCCGGCATTGCTGGCGCAGACCTGCGCCACACTGCCGACGCTGCACCCCGAACTGCCCTCGGCCGTCACCCATGCGGTGCTGGTGCGCGGCAACGCCCGCCGTCGCGCCGGTGGCCTGGACGTGGACAGCTACATCGGCTGGAATGCGGCGCTGGTCGACCTGAGCCTGCGCATGGCCGGGCTGGGCTGGCGCAACGTGCTGTGCGAGACCGCCTTTGTCAGCCGCGCAGGCGAGGCGATCAGCCGCGACGGCGATCTGGAAGCGCTGGCCGCGCGCTGGCCGGGCTGGGTGCCACGCCTGGCCGACTTCCTGATGCATGACCCGTTGCACGGGCTGCGGGCCGACCTGCAGCAGCGCATGCGGCAGGCGATAATGCCGCAGGAACAGGGCGACCTGTTCGTCCCGTCCGTGCCGGAGCCTCCCGTTTGAATGCTGCCATTGCCGCCGTTGTCGTCACCTTCCAGAGCGGCAGCACCATCGATGCCTGCCTCTCGCGCCTGCGCCAGGCGCAGGATGTGGCCGAGATCCGGGTGATCGACAATGGCTCGCTGGATGGCACGCTTGAGATCGTGCAGCGCCATGCCAGCCATGACCCGCGCGTGCGCTTTGTTGGCAACCCGGACAATCCGGGCTTCGCAGCAGCCAACAACCAGGGCGTGGCCGATTCGCGCAGCCCGTGGCTGGCCTTCATCAACCCGGACCTGATGGTCGAGGCCGATACCCTGGCCGCGCTGCGCGCCCGTGCCGATGCGCTGGGCGACTGCCTGCTGGGGGTGGAACAGGTGGATGAGCAGGGCCATGCCGATGAAGCGGTGCGGCGCCGTGACCCGGACTTCCTGATGATGCTGCGGTCGCCGGGCAAGGGCTCGAAGCTGGCGGTTCCGCGCGACCCGTCGCAGGCATTGCAGCGGGTGCCGGCGCTGTCCGGCGCACTGCTGCTGATGCCGCGCACGTTGTTCGACCGCATCGGCGGCTGGGACGCGGGCTACCGCCTGCATGCCGAAGACCTGGACCTGTGCCGGCGTACGCGCGCGGCCGGGGCGGTGGTGGCCATTGCCAACGACCTGCAGGTCACCCATGTGCGCGGCGTCTCCAGCCGCTCGCGTCCGTTCTTCGTTGAATGGCACAAGCACAAGGGCCTGTGGCGCTACTTCCAGAAGTTCGAGGCCGGGCAACGCTCGCTGCCGGTGCGTGTGGCGGTGTTTGCGGCAATCTGGGCCCATGCGTTGATGCTGGTGCCGAGGCTGTTGCGCCGGTCGTTGTAGCGCCGACCGGCGCGGAAAGCATCCACGCATGGCGTGGATCTACTGGCTCCGCCCCCGGTTCACTTCGGCGGGCGCATAATCCGCCCCATGCCTATCATCCAGTCCCTGCTCGATACCGACCTGTACAAGTTCACCATGATGCAGGCGGTGCTGCACCAGCATCCCGGCGCCCAGGTGCAGTACCGGTTCAAGTGCCGTACCCCCGGCATCGACCTGGCCCGCTATATCGACCAGATCGACGAAGAAATCGACCACCTGTGTGCGCTGCGCTTCAGCGATGCCGAGCTGGATTACATGCGTGGCCTGCGTTTCGTGAAGCCGGACTTCGCCGACTTCCTCGGCCTGTTCCATCTCGATCGCAAGTACATCCAGCTGCGTGCGTCGAAGACCGTGCCCGGCGAGATCGAGCTGGACATCACCGGGCCGTGGCTGCATACCATCCTGTTCGAGGTGCCACTGCTGGCGATCATCAACGAGGTCTGGTTCCGCAACACCACCACCGCCGACTTCGCCGAGGGTGAGCGCCGGCTGCAGGCCAAGGCCGCGCTGCTGCGCGATACGCCCGGTTTCGAGCAGTGCCGCATTGCCGACTACGGTAGCCGCCGGCGCTATTCCCGCGACTGGCACGCGCGCCTGCTGCCGTTGCTGCGCGACGCACTGGGGCCGCAACTGGTCGGCACCAGCAATGTGCACTTCGCGCGCCTGTACGGCATGACGCCGCATGGCACGATGGCCCATGAGTACCTGCAGGCGTTCCAGGCGCTGGGCCCGCGCCTGCGCGATTCGCAGGTGGCCGCGCTGGATTCGTGGGCGCGCGAGTATCGCGGCGACCTGGGCATCGCGCTGTCCGACGTGGTGGGCCTGGACGCGTTCCTGCGCGACTTCGACATGTACTTCTGCAAGCTGTTCGACGGCGTCCGCCACGATTCGGGCGATCCGTTCGACTGGGGCGACCGCTTGCTCGCGCATTTCCAGCAGCGCCGGGTCGATCCGCGCAGCAAGGTGCTGGTGTTCAGCGATGGGCTCGACATCGCCAAGGTGATGCGGCTGTACGACTACTTCCGCGGCCGTTGCCAGGTCGCGTTCGGGGTCGGTACCCACCTGACCAATGATCTGGGCCCGACGCCGCTCAACATCGTCATCAAGATGGTCCGCTGCAACGGCCAGCCGGTGGCCAAGCTCAGCGATTCGCCCGGCAAGAGCATGTGCGACGACCCCGGCTACCTGGCCTACCTGCGACAGGTCTTCGAGCTGCCTCAGTCCGAGTAGGGGCGTCGCCCTGTCGCCTTACAGGTAATCGACCACCACCAGGTACGCGCCCTGCAGCGGCTGCTGCCGGGCCGCTTCCACCCGGTAGCGCTCGGAGAAGGCGATGTCGCCGGCGCGCAATGCGCTGGCCGACACCGACAGCTTCTGGCCCTGGCGCTTGCCGTCGCGCAGCGTGGCGGCCTGGCCGTCGGCCAGCGCCGTCACCGCCACCGTCGAACCCTTGGCCGACGGCGGGCAGGCCGCCAGGCTCAGCTCGCCCTGGGACAGGTTCGTCGTGCAGCCCGGTTCGGCGATGCGGCCACTGAAGCGGATGCTGCCGCTGCTGGCCTGGGCCACGGCACTGAGCGACATCAGCGCCACGCACAGCAGAAGGGAGTTCCTCATGACACGTTCTCTGGTTCGGTGTGTCCTAGTTAGCGACAGCTTCGATCCAGCTTTAATAGGACGATTCCGAATCTGCTAGGGCCATCACCAACAAAGAGTGATGCGCATCAAATAAGCCGATTTTCCCCAGAAAACGTACGGTTTCCGCGCGTGCCGGCCGCGTCACTTGTTGCGTCAGAAGACGTCGCTTGTCGCTCGATGGCGGCACCGTCAACGTTCCCGCGCCGACGCGGGCTCAATCCGGGTAGCACGTCACACATGGGGCGTCAATGAATTGACGTTCAGAAAAATAATGAGACTTTCATCACACTTGTGCATATACTTTCGTCACGGATCCAGGGGAGGTACATCCGGATCCGGCCACAGGTGAGACGCAAGGATGGGTCTTGTTAGCCCGGCAGTGCTCCTTGCTTCCTCCTCTACTTCTCATCTCTTCAGTAGGGTTAGGTAAAAGCGAATGCACAAGATCAACCTCATTGCCGCTCTGATGCTGGCCGCCGCTCCGCTGGCCGCCAACGCCGCCGACGGCACCATCACCTTCAATGGCAAGGTGACCGACAAGACCTGCACCATCTCGACCCCGGGCGGCAAGGATTTCGCCGTGACCCTGCCGACCGTGTCCAAGAACACCCTGGCCACCGCCGGTGCCGTGGCCGGTCGTACCCCGTTCGCCATCAACCTGACCAAGTGCAGCGCCGGCAACGTCGCCACCTACTTCGAGCCGGGTTCCACCGTTGATTTCAACAGCGGCCGCCTGGTCAACCAGGCTTCGGCCAACGCTGCCACCAACGTGCAGCTGCAGCTGCTGGGTTCGAACAACCAGTTCCTGCCGGTCAAGGCTGCCGGCGCTGGCCTGGCCCAGACCAACTCGCAGTGGGTCACCGTCGGCACCGATGGTTCGGCTGACCTGAACTACTACGCCGAGTACTACGCCACTGCCGCCGCCACCCCGGGCGACGTCACCAGCAGCGTCAAGTACACGATCATCTACAACTGATCGTCGCCGTACCCGCATTGGCCGGCGTACGCGCCGGCCAGTGCTCCGCGGCCTCTGGCCACACCCCTCGAGCGTAGTCCTTCCGATGAAAGCACTCTTTCCCCGGGCGCTGCTGCTGGCAGCGTTCACGCTGCCCTTCTGCCAGAACGCTCTGGCCGGCGTGGTGGTCAATGGCACCCGCGTGATCTACCCGGCGCAGGCGCGCGAAGTCACCGTGCAGGTCGACAACGTGGGCGACTCGCCGGCGCTGGTACAGGCCTGGATCGACAGCGGCGATGCCAACCAGACCGCCGACACCAGCGATGCCCCGTTCGTACTGACGCCGCCGATCGCGCGCGTCGAACCGGGTCGCAGCCAGGCGCTGCGCGTGATCTTCTCCGGCGCGTCGCTGCCGACCGACCGCGAGACGGTGTTCTGGCTCAACGTGCTGGATGTGCCACCGTCGCCGGACAACGCCGACAGCGGCGACCAGAATTATCTGCAGGTCGCGTTCCGTTCGCGGCTGAAGCTGTTCTACCGGCCGCAGGGCCTGAAGGGCGTCGCCAATGACGCACCGGCAGCGCTGCGCTGGACCCGCACCGGCGACCGCCTGCGGGTGGAAAACCCCAGCCCCTTCCACGTCACGCTGGCCGAAGTGCATGCGCTGACCGGCAGCAGTGAAAAGGCCGTGGAGGACAAGGGCGCAATGGTCGCGCCGAAGCAGAGCCTGGAGTTCGCCGCACCGGCGGGCACCGACCAGGTGCGCTTCATCACCATCAACGATTACGGCGGCCGGGTGGAACACACGATCCGCCTCGGCAGCACCGGGGGCTGAACGCGCCGCGCCGGCCATGGGCCCGCGCATCCCGCCACCGCCGCCGTGCGGCGAATTGAAGGAATGTCAGTGTGATCGGAAACAGATTGACATTGTCGATCCATCAGGCGATCTGCCTGTTGGCTGCCGGCGTGGCCTGCCCAGGATGGGCGCTGGCTGCACCGGCCAATCTCGGCGAACAGGCGCTGATGGCGCAGAGTGGTGCGGCCACCGCGCGTGCGCCGGAGTCGGCCCAGTTCAATTCCAGCTTCCTGTCCGGCCAGGCCAAGCAGGTCGATCTGGCCGCCTTCAGCAACGGCAACCCGATGGTGGCCGGCAGCTACCGTGTCGACGTCTACGTCAACGGTGCCTGGCAGGGCCGTCGTGACCTGCAGTTCAAGGCCGATGCGCAGGGCCGTGTCGACGCCTGCCTGCCGCTGCCGATGCTGGAGGAAATGGGCGTGGACAGCGAGGCCGTGCTGCTGCAGCAGGACCCGTCCGTGCCCACCGACACCAGCAGCTGCGTGCCGGTGCAGCAGCGCATGGCCAACGCCTATGGTGTCTACGACAGCGGCAACCTGCGCTACGACCTCAGCATCCCGCAGGTGTTCCTGCGCCGCGAGGCGCGCGGCTATGTCAATCCGGCGCTGTGGGACCGTGGCATCAATGCCGGTTTCGTCGGCTACAGCTTCAACGCCATCGACAGCGACAGCCGCGTCGAAGGTGGCCAGCGCAACCGCAGTGCCTACCTGGGCCTCAACGCGGGCCTGAACCTGGGCGGCTGGCAGTTCCGCCATGATTCCAACCTGACCTGGAGCGATGGCGACGGCCGCCATTGGCAGAGCATCGCCACCTACGCCCAGCGTGGCATTCCGCAGGTGCGCGGCATGCTCACCATCGGTGAGGCCTACACCACCGGCGAACTGTTCGATTCGATCGGCTATCGCGGTGCCAGCCTGGCCAGCGACGACCGCATGCTGCCCGATTCGCTGCGCGGTTACGCGCCGGTCGTGCGTGGCATCGCCGAGACCAACGCACGCGTGGAAGTGCGGCAGAACCAGCAGCTGATCTATTCCTCCACCGTCTCGCCGGGCAGCTTCGTCATCGATGACCTGTACCCGACCGGCTACGGCGGCGATCTGGAAGTGAGCGTGATCGAGGCCGATGGCCGCCGCCGCGAATTCAAGGTGCCGTTCGGTTCGGTGCCGCAGATGCTGCGCGAAGGCGTGTCGCGCTACGCGCTGACCGCCGGCCAGGTGCGCAACAAGCTGCTGGCCGACGAACCCTGGCTGGTGCAGGGCACCTACCAGCGCGGCATCGGCAACCAGCTGACCGTGTACGGCGGCAGCGCATTGAGCGAAGGCTACCTGTCGCTGCTGTACGGCGTCGGCCTGTCCACGCGCATCGGCGCGTTTGCCGCCGATGTCACCCACGCACGCACCTCGTTCGACCACTACGGTGACCACACCGGTGCCAGTGTGCGCCTGAGCTACAGCAACATGATCGGCGAGACCGGGACCAACCTGACCCTGGCCGCCTACCGCTACTCCACCGAAGGCTTCTACAGCCTGCAGGATGCCCTGTATGGTCGCGACGCGGACACCCGCGGCATCGATCCGACCACCCGTGGCCGCCAGCGCAGCCAGTTCCAGCTGACCCTGAACCAGCCGCTGGGCCGCCGTGGCGGTGCCCTGTATGTGACCGGCTCGGTGCGCGACTTCTACGACCGCAGCGGTACCTCCAAGCAGTACCAGGTGGGCTACAACAATGCCTGGCGTTCGGTGAACTACGGTTTCTCGGCGCTGCGCACCGAAGAAGGTGTGCTGGGCCGCTCCGACACCCAGTACCTGTTCTCGATGAGCGTGCCGCTGGGTCGCGGTACCCACCCGGTGTCGTTCAGCGCCGACCTCGGCGCGCGCGACCGTGGTGGCTATGACAACAGCCGCGTCGGCATCACCGGTTCGGCCGGCGTGGACAACAACTTCAGCTACGGCGCGGCGCTGTCGGATTCGCGCGAGGGCGGCACCACCGCCGTCGGCAACGTCGAATACCGCAGCCGTTACTCCGCGTTGAACGCCACCTACAGCCACTCGCGCGACTTCCGCCAGGCCTCGGTCGGCGCCAACGGCAGCGTGGTGGTGCATCCGGGCGGCTTCACCTTCACCCCGCAGCGTGGCGACACCATGGTGCTGGTCGAGGCGCCGGGCGCGCGTGACGCCATGGTCAGCAATGCGCCGGGCCTGCGCGTGGATGGCCGTGGCTACGCGGTGGTGCCCTACGTGTCGCCGTACCGCCTCAACACCGTCACCCTCGACCCGCAGGGCATGGCCCACGACGTCGAGCTGGAAAGCACCAGCCAGTCGGTGGCGCCGTTCGCCGGTGCCATCAGCTACCTGCGCTTCGATACCCGCAAGGGCAACGCACTGCTGATCCAGGTGCGCAACACCGATGGCCGCACGATGCCGTTCGGTGCGCAGGTCAAGGACGAGCAGGGCCAGCCGGTGGGCATGGTCAGCCAGGGCGGGCGCCTGTACGTGCGCAGCGAGCACAACCAGGGCCGCCTTCAGGTGGAGTGGGGTGCCGGTGCCGAACAGCGTTGCACCATCGACTACCAGGTTCCGGCAGGCGCCGACGCGTCCAAGACCGGTTTCATTCCGCTGGAGGCAGCATGCCGTTGATTTCTTTCCGAGGCCGCAAGGCGCTGGCCGCGCTGGCGATGCTTGGCGGCGTGCTGCTGGCGCAGCAGGCCAGTGCCGCCTGCCGCATCCAGAGCAGCTGGTTCGTGGCCCAGGACGTGACCATGGACATGGGCCAGATCGTGATCCTGCCCAGCACCCCGGTCGGTGGCGTGATCAAGGAGATCAGCGAGCCGATCAACCAGCAGAACAGCGTGGCGCGCTGCGACTGGTCCGGGGGGCGCTCGATCGGCGAGTACGTCAATGCCGCACAGAAGCGCCCGGTGGCCGGATTCTCCAACGTCTATGAAACCGACGTGGCGGGCGTGGGCATCCGGCTGTACCGCGACTCCGGCGCGATCCAGACCTATTACCCGCACACCATCAATTTCGGCAGCAACAACACCATCTCGCTGGTGGGGGGTACCTTCCGCATCCAGCTGATCAAGACCGCCGCGCAGACCGGCTCGGGCGTGATCGCACCGAACGGTCGCTTCACCACCTACTACTTCGATGGCGACGGCGCGGGCCGGCCGGTGCTGACCTCCACCTTCAAGGGCTCGGGCACCACCGTGGTCAGCCCCACTTGCGAAGTGCAGGCCGGCAGCCGCAACATCGCCGTGGATTTCGGCAGCGTGCCCAACACCACCTTCACCGGCGTCGGTTCCAAGGCCGTCAACCGCGACTTCGAGATCCGGCTGAACTGCCAGGGCAGCAACGTGGCGGCCTACCAGAGCAAGATCGGCATCCGCCTGGATGCCGACCAGGACAGCTCCAACATGGCCGGTGTGCTGAAGCTCAGCGCGGCCAGCAACAGCGCCACGCGCATCGGCATCCAGATGGTCCAGCGCGACGGCACCACCGAACGCGAAGTGCGCTTCGGCCAGACCATCAACGTCGGCACCACCGCGCCGGGTACCAGCGTCATGGCGCTGCCGCTGCGCGCCCGCTACATCCAGACACAGGCCGGTACCGTCGGTGCCGGTGTCGCAAACGGCCAGGCAACGTTCACCATCCAGTACGAATAACGCGGCCAACGGCCGCCTTCCACCACCGCTGCGCCGCACCCCAACGTCGCCTGCCTGCAGGCGGCGTTGACCGCGTCTTGATCCCGCAAGCGTGAAGATCGGAGCTATCATGACCGTACAGCAACATGAATGTGATGTACGTCATGAAATTGAGCTTCCCTTCACCACAGCGTCGCCACCGGGTACTCCGCCTGGCTGAGCGCCGCTGAAAGGACCCGGCGTGACAGCGACCCACCTTGCCATTGCCGGACTCCCCGCGGAATACGTTGAGATGCGCAGCGGCGGCCTGTACTGGGTGGTCGCCGCCGGCAGCGCGCCGACCGATCTGCTCGGTGCCGGCGTGCTGGCCGCTGCCGACGCACTGCACGACGCCGTGCTGATCACTCTGGGGCGTGGTGGCGAACCGATGCTGTCGCTGTTGCCGGCCGCACAGGGGCCGGCGCAGCTGCGCCTGTTCCAGCGTTCGCACCGTGGCATGCAGCAGGCACTGCGCGGTCTGGTCGGCGATCTGCCGCGCACCGCGTCGGCACAGACACGGCTGAGCCTGGTGCAGTTTCCGGTTGCCGCGCTGGATGGATGGGATGACGCGCGCCTGGCACGCTGGTGCGCGCAACTGCAGGCGTGGGCCGAGCAGGCGCGCCAGGTGCTGCTGTTGTTGTGCCACGGCGAAGTGGCCACCCTGGCCCCGCGCCTGCTGGCATTGAACCGCACCTGCGCGGGCGTGGCCCAGCTGCATCCGCACCGGGGCGCGCTGCAGCTGCTGCTGCACTACTGGTCCAACAGCCACGGCGTGGTCGCGCAGCAGTCCTTTGGCGTGGTGCAGGAGGGCAACGCGCTGCACCATCGGCGCAGTGACGATGCCGTCGTCGCCCCCGCCCACGATGTCAGCGGCAGCGATCGCGATGTGTTCCTGGCCCAGGCCGAGGTGCTGGAGGGGGCGCCACCGCTGTCGGCCGCATGGCGCCTGTTCGATGGCTGGGGTGGCCTGTTGCCGGCGGCACTGCAGGCGCGCGAGGCGACCGTGGTGCTGGCCATCACCGAAAACGCCCAGGTCGATGCGCTGGCGCGGCTGCTGCATCGCCTGCGCCGCGAGCGCGGCAATGCGTTGAAGCTGGTCGTGCGTGAGCTGCAGCCCTGTCTCCGTTATGCCGATGAGCGCCTGCTGATGCAGTGCGGTGGCAGCCTGGTGGTGCCGGCTGATACGCCGTTGCCGCGCCTGTTGACCCTGCTTGAAACCGTGCAGCGGCAGCGCTGGCAGGGCCAGCTTGCCGACGATCCGGAACCGTTGATCCGTGCCCACCGTCCTCCCGCGCTCAGTGGCCTGGTCAATGTGGCGCGCTTCCGCCAGATTGCTGGCGAGCGCATCGACCAGGATGGCAGTGCGGTGGAGAGCGCCGTGCTGGCGCTGCAACCGGTGGCCGGGCTGCGCGCCGAGCAGACGCTGCAGCAGCTGCGCATCCGCCGCCAGGGCGATCTGGCCTGCATCTATCGCGGCCAGGTACGCCTGTTCCTGTTCGGTTGCCGCCGCGATGCCGTCGAGCAGGCGCTGGGCAACCTGTTCCGCCTGCCGTGGCGTGAGCTGTTCGATGGCTATCAGCGCCTGGCTGAATATGACATCGCAGCCATGAATGCCAGTGGCAGCGATCCCGACGCCGATGTGCTGCCGCCTCCTCCGGCGGCACTGCCGGTGGTGGCGGCGGCCGTGGAAGGGCCGTCCTTCACCGCTCCAACGCCGCTGCGGCTGGGAGATTCCGCATGACCACCGACCAGCAGCTGTGGACCCTGATCGTCGCCTGTGCACTGGTGATGATTCCGTTTGGCGTGATGCTGGGCAGCCTGTGGCGTGCCCTGCGCCGCCGCGTTGCGCGTGCGCTGCCACCGCGCCACCTGCGCCGGGTTGGCGTGCGCCGGCGTGCACCGCGAGGCGCTGCATGAGTCCGCAGACCGTTCCCGCATCGCCGTTCGCGTGGGCCGACCTGCGCGGCTGGAATCTGTACTTCCTGTCCAAGGTGGTGCTGGCCTGGATGGGCGCACTCGACCTGAAGATCCTGCCCAACCTGCTGTTCCTCGGTGCGCTGCTGGTGCCGCTGCGCTGGCGCTGGGCGCGCATCGTGCGCACCGTGGTGGCGGTACCGGTGGGCGTAGCGCTGTACTACCAGGACACCTGGTGGCCACCGTTCAAGCGGCTGCTGGTGCAACCGGGCGTGCTGGATTTTTCGGCCGACTACTGGCTCGAGCTGGCGCAGCGCTTCATCAACTGGCAGATGGTGGCGGTACTGGCGGTACTGCTGGTGGCGTACTTCCTGCTCAAGCCCTGGCTGCGCATCACCACCCTGAGCGTGCTCGGCATGCTCGGCATGGCCGTGCTGGCGATACCGATGCCGGCCGGCCTGGGCTGGGTGCAGGGCGCCGCCACGGCCTCGGCGCGTAACGATGGCGGCGGCGGCGGTGGCAGCCTGCCACCGGCCAACAATGAAAACCTCAACGCCTGGCTGGCCAGCTTCTACCAGCAGCAGGCCGGGTTGAAGACGAACTTCCCGGCGCCGTCCAGCGGCGCGCCGTTCGACGTGATCATCCTCAACATCTGTTCGCTGGCCTGGAGCGACCTGGATGAGGTGGGGCTGCGCCAGAACAACCTGCTCGACCACATGGACGTGGTGTTCGACGATTTCAACTCGGCCACCGCCTACAGCGGCCCGGCGGCGATCCGCCTGCTGCGTGCCAGTTGTGGCCAGACCTCGCATACCGCGCTGTTCGATCCGGTGCCGGCCGAGTGCCAGCTGTTCTCCAACCTGCAGCGTCTGGGCTTCCAGAGCGAGCTGGCGATGAACCATGACGGCCACTTCGACGACTTCATCGGTGAACTGCACCAGTACGGCGGCCTGCAGGCGCAGCCGATGGACATCAACGCGTTCCCCAAGGCGCTGGTGGCCTTCGACAAGTCGCCGCTGCGGCGCGATGGCGACGTGCTGATGGCCTGGTGGAAGCAGCGCCAGGCCGAGGCGTCGCAGCAGGTAGCGCTGTTCTACAACACGATCTCGCTGCACGACGGCAACCGCATCGTCGGTGCCGACGGTCGCTCCAACGCCGCCGACTACAAGGCGCGCGCGGAAATGGTGCTCGGTGACATGGCCGGTTTCGTCGATGCGGTGGAAAAGAGCGGGCGTCGCGCGATGATCGTGGTGGTGCCCGAACACGGCGCGGCCCTGCATGGCGACCGCATGCAGATTCCGGGCATGCGTGAGATTCCCAGCCCGTCGATCACCCACGTGCCGGTGGGCGTCAAGCTGGTGGGCATGGGCGCGCCGGCCGCCGGCGGACCGCGCCACGTGCCCGAGCCGAGCAGCTATCTGGCCCTGTCCGAACTGGTGTCGCGCGTGTATGCGCTCAACGCGCAGTCGCCGCCGAGCGAACGCAACTGGGACACCCTGCTGAAGGGCCTGCCGCAGACCCCGTCGGTTTCCGAGAACGAAGGCGCCAAGGTCATCGACTACGACGGCAAGCCGTGGCTGCAGTTGCAGGGCAGCCAGACCTGGAGCCCTTATCCGGAGGACGCGCGCTGATGGCCGCCGACACTCTTGCCGTGCCCACCACGCTGTCAGTGGAAGAGGATGACATCGACCTGCTGCGCCGCAGCCTGGACATGCCCGGCCTGCCGTACGTGGATTTCTCGGCCCAGCATGAGCGTGCGCAGGCGCTGGCGCGCTGGCCGTTGCTGGCCGAACTGGAGCGGGCCGAACTGGAGCAGCGCCGATGAGTACCTTGCTGTCGCTGCAGGGTATCCACGGTGGAACCGGGGTGACCACGGTGCTGGCGGCGCTGGGGCAGGGCCTGCACGCGCAGGGCGTGCGCGTGCTGCTGGTCGAGTGCAGTCCCGATCAGATGCTCGGCCTGCATCTGGGCCTGGCGGCCGACGTGGAGGGGGGCTGGGCGCGCGCGCTGCTGGAGGGCAGCGACTGGCGCGATGCCGCCTTCGCCTGCGCGCCGGGCCTGGCCGTGCTGCCGTATGGGCGGGTCGATGCCGAGGGCGCGATGCAGGTGGAACGCCACCTGCACGACACGCCCACCCTGTGGGCTGATCGGCTGCCACAACTGGCCAGCCAGTTCGACTGGTTGTTGTTCGATCTGCCGCAGCGGCTGCCGGCCCATGCGGCCGCGATCAACCAGCACGCGCGCTGCACCTTGCCGCTGCGGCTGGCCTGCGTCGATCCGGTCAGCCATGTGTTCCTGCAGCGCCAGCGCGACGATGATCGCCTGCTGCTGGCCAACCGCTACGACCCGGCGATCACCGTGCAGCGCGATCTCATGCAGCTGTGGCTGCATGCGCATGCGCGGCGGTTGGTGCCGCAGCCGCTGCATGAAGATGCCCAGGTGCCGGCGGCGCTGGCCAGCAAGCAGCCGCTGGGGCGGCATGCCGCCAACTCGCTGGCCGCCGCCGATATCGATGGGCTGGTGTTGTGGTGCCTGGCCGAAGCCGCGCGCCGGCAGGGCAGGGTAGGGGAGCGCTGATGAGCAGCCGCGTCTACTACCTGGGCTGGAGCCGCATGCGCGAGCGCGTCCATGCCGCGTGGCCGACGCGCGCCGTGCTGTGGTTGCTGCAGCTGCTGGGCTGGGCGCTGCTGCGCCTGGAGGGCCCGGCCTGGCAGGCACTGGCGCCGCGCCTGCGCACGGCGTTTCCGCAGGTGCAGGGTGACCGGCGCTGGCGGCTGGGTGACCCGCTGCGTCTGCTGATCCAGGCCGTGTGGCTGTCGGTGGTGCGGCTGGTACCGAAGGCTTCCAGGCGACGGCTGCGCCTGGCCGAAGCCCGCCGTCAACGCATTGCCGAGCTGCGTGGTGCGGCCGGGCGTGGCCGTCTGCGCTACCTGCGCGCGATGCGCGATGCGCCCAGCGAATTCTGGAACAGCCGCCTGGCCCACTGGTTCGGGCAACGGGCGCGCGCGCTGTCGCCACGGTCGCGGCAGCTGCTGACGCTGCTGATCGGGCTGGCCACGCTGGGGTTGGCCGTGCTGTGCATCACCCAGCCGTTCACCTATGTCGCGCAGTTCGTGTTCGTGCTGCTGCTGTGGGCCATCGCGCTGCTGGTGCGGCGCATGCAGGGCCGCTACGCCACGCTGGTGCTGGTGGTGCTGTCGATCACCGTGTCCTGCCGCTATCTGTGGTGGCGCTACACCGCCACGCTGAACTGGAACAGCACCTTCGATCTGGTCTGCGGCGTGGTGCTGCTGGCGGCCGAGACCTATTCCTGGCTGGTGCTGATGCTGGGCTACGTGCAGGTGGCCTGGCCGCTGCGGCGGCGCCCGGCGGCACTGCCGCAGGACATCCGGCAGTGGCCGACGGTGGATGTGCTGATCCCCACCTACAACGAAGACCTCGCGCTGGTGCGGCACACCGTGTACGCGGCGATGGGCCTGGACTGGCCGGCCGACAAGCTGCGCATCCATATCCTGGACGACGGCAAGCGCGAGGAATTCCGCGCATTCGCCGCGCAGACCGGGGTCAACTACATCACCCGCAGCGACAACCGCCACGCCAAGGCCGGCAATCTGAACCACGCGCTGACGCTGATCGACGGCGAGCTGGTGGCGATCTTCGACAGCGACCACCTGCCGGTGCGCTCGTTCCTGCAGATCACCTGCGGCTGGTTCCTGCGTGATCCAAAACTGGCGCTGGTACAGACCCCGCATCATTTCTTCTCGGCCGACCCGTTCGAACGCAACCTGCAGGTGTTCCGCAGCGACCCCAATGAAGGCGAGCTGTTCTATGGGCTGGTGCAGGACGGCAACGACCTGTGGAATGCGGCCTTCTTCTGCGGCTCGTGCGCGGTGCTGCGGCGCGAGGCCATCGATGCGATCGGCGGCTTTGCCACCGAAACCGTCACCGAGGATGCGCACACTGCGCTGCGCCTGCATCGCGGTGGCTGGAACTCGGCCTACCTGCGCATTCCGCAGGCGGCGGGCCTGGCGACCGACAGCCTGGGCGCGCACGTCAACCAGCGCATCCGCTGGGCGCGTGGCATGGTGCAGATCTTCCGCATCGACAACCCGTTGCTGGGCAAAGGCCTGAGCCTGTTCCAGCGTTTCTGCTACGCCAACGCCATGCTGCACTTCCTGGCCGGCATTCCACGCCTGGTGTTCCTGACCGCGCCACTGGCGTTCCTGCTGCTGCACGTCTACATCATCTACGCACCGGCGCTGGCCATCCTGTTGTTCGTGGTGCCGCACATGGCGCACGCCAGCCTCACCAATGCCCGCATCCAGGGCAAGTACCGGCGCCCGTTCTGGGGCGAGGTGTATGAAACGGTGCTGGCCTGGTACATCGCGCGGCCGACCACGGTGGCACTGTTCAGCCCGGGGCGAGGCAAGTTCAACGTGACCGACAAGGGCGGTACCCAGGCCGGTGATCGATTCGACTGGCGCGTGGCGCGGCCGTACCTGGTGCTGGCGCTGCTCAACGTGCTGGGCCTGTGCTTGGCCGTGTGGCGCTTCATGCACGGGCCGGCCGACGAGCGTGGCACGGTCGTGGTCAGCTCGCTGTGGGTGCTGTACAACCTGCTCATCATTGGTGGCGCGCTGGCCGTGGCCGCCGAAGTGCAGCAGGTGCGGCGCACGCACCGAGTCACCACGCGCCTGCCGATGGCGCTGCAGATTCCCGATGGCCGTCGTCTGCGCGGCGTGCTGCAGGATTACTCCAATGATGGTGTCGGCATCGAGCTGGGCGAGGATGCGCAGCTGGCCGAAGGCGAGCGCGTGCAGGTGCTGCTGGGGCGCGGACGCCGCGAGTTCGCGTTCCCGGCCCGCGTGCAGCGCACCGTCGGCCATCGCCTGGGCCTGTTGTTGCTGTTTGAGAGCGAGCGCCAGCGCGTGGAGTTCGCCCAGTGCACGTTCGCCCGCGCCGATGCCTGGCTGGACTGGCATGCCGGCTACCAGCCCAAGAGCCTGCCGCGCAGCCTGTGGAGCGTGCTGGTGCTGGGCTGGCGTGGTTACCGGCGGATGGGTGACTTCACGCCGTTCGACCTCGACCGTCCGATGCATTGGAGCCGTCGCCTGTTGCGATGGATGGCCAGCTTCGCCCCGCAACGTCCGCTTCCTTCCCACCCGGCTGACCCAGCCGCTGATCCAGGGCTTCGTCCATGAGCACTCCTCTTTCTCTGCGCTGGCTGCTGCTGCCCTTGCTGGCCCTGCCCGTGGCTTCGGGCAACAGTGCGCCGGCGCCGGCCCTCCCCGCCACAATGCCTGCCGCGCGCGCTGCGGCGGCCGCACTGCCGCCGCCGTCGTCGTCGCCGACCGGGACGGCGGCCGTACCCGCCGCACCTGCCGCAGGCAGCGAACCGGCGCTGGCGCAGACCTGGGCCGGCAGCGCCTGGCCGTGGCAGCGGCAGAACACCTTTGCCCAGCTCGGGCGGCGCCAGGACACACTGCTGTCCGGCGTGCGCAATGCCACCACGTTCGAGTTCCAGGTGCGCCGTGACCGCCTGGTGCGCGACGCCGAACTGGATCTGAGCTTCACGCCCTCACCGTCGCTGCTGCCGACCCTGTCGCATCTTCGGGTCTATCTCAACGACGCGATGATGGGCGTGGTGCCGATCAGCAACGATCAGCTGGGCCGCCCGGTGCAGGCCAAGCTGCCGCTGGATGCGCGCCTGATCGCTGATTTCAACCAGGTGCGGCTGGAGTTCGTCGGCCACTACACCGATATCTGCGAAGAGCCGACCCACAGTTCGTTGTGGGTCAACCTGTCCAGCAACAGCACCTTGCGCCTGGGCGGCCAGCCGCTGGCGATGCAGGACGATCTGGCCAATTTCCCGCTGCCCTTCTTCGACCCGCGCGATACCGCGCGTCTGGAACTGCCGGTGGTGTTCGCCGCCGCACCCAGCCTGGGCCAGCAGCGTGCAGCGGCGGTGATGGCCTCCTATTTCGGCAGTCTGTCCGGCTGGTGGCGCCAGGCGCGCTTCCCGGTCAGCTTCGGTGCGCTGCCCGACAGCGGCCATGCGGTGGTGCTGGCGGTCAACGGCAGGTTCCCGCCGGTGATCGCCAACCATGCACCGGTGAAGGGGCCGGTGATCGAACTGATGGCGCTGCCGGAAGACCCGCAGCGCAAGCTGCTGCTGGTGCTCGGGCGCAACGATGAGGACCTGCAGAAGGCGGTGGCTGCGATGGCGGCCGGCAACGTGTTGTTCCGCGGCCGCCAGGTCAGCATCGACGAGATCAAGCCGCTGGCCCCGCGCAAGCCGTACGATGCGCCGAACTGGGTGCGCACCGACCGTGCCGTGCGCCTGGCCGAGCTGCTGGACTACCCGCAGCAGCTGCATGCCAATGGCGTGTCGCCACAGCCGATCACGGTCAACCTCAACCTGCCGCCGGATCTGTTCATCTGGCGCAACCAGGGCATTCCGCTGAACCTGCGCTACCGCTACACGCCGCCGTTCGGCAGCGATGAATCGCGGTTGGGCGTGGCGATCAACGATCAGTTCATCTCCAGCTTCCCGCTGGTGCGGCGCAACGGCAAGCAGGGCCTGGAGGAAATCCGCCTGCCGGTGCTGGCCGGCGATGCCGGGGCCGATGACGGGCGCCTGCTGATTCCGGCATTGAAGCTGGGTGACCGCAACCAGCTGCGCTTCGATTTCAACTTCGCCAGCGTGATGGGCAGCGCCCAGCGCGACCATTGCCAGACGGTGCTGCCGCCGAACCTGCAGGCGGCCATCGAGGAAGACTCGACCATCGACTTCTCCGGCTTCCATCACTACATGGGGCTGCCGGACCTGTCGGCGTTCGCACTCAGCGGCTTCCCCTTCACCCGCATGGCCGACCTGTCCGAGACCGTGGTGCTGGTGCCGTCGGTTTCCAGCGAAGCGCAGGTGGGCCTGCTGTTGAACCTGGTCGGCGGCCTGGGCGTGCAGAGTGGCTACCCGGCCTACGGCCTGCGCCTGTCCGATGACTGGAAGCAGGCCAGTGCGCTGGATGCGGACCTGCTGATGCTGGGCGCGCTGCCGGCCGAGCTGCGTGGCAGCCAGCAGCTGTCGCTGCTGATCGATGACCAGCGCACGCGCCTGCTCAATGGCCAATCGCCTTCGCCGCAGGCGGCGATGGAACAGGCGCGGCGCGGCAGCCGTGCCGGCGACCCGGCGGTGACCGAAGTGGCCGTGACCGCGCAGGCCCCGTTCGCCGCGATCATCGGCATGCAATCGCCGCACCACGCGCAGCGCAGCATCGTTTCGTTGGCGGCCAGCAATGCCGCCGACTATGGCCTGCTCGATGACGCGCTCAGTGATACCGGCAAGCGTGAGGCGATCGCCGGATCGGTGGCGATCCTGCGCAGTTCGGGTATCCACAGCCAGTTCGTCGGCGAGCACTACTACGTGGGCGCACTGCCGTGGTGGCTGCTACTGTGGTACCACCTGGCCGACCACCCCGCGCTGCTGGCCGTGCTGGCCACGGTGGTGGTGCTGATGGTGGCCTTCCTGCTGTGGCGCACGCTGCGCTGGGTGGCAGCCAAGCGCCTGGACCCGGGGCACTGATGGCACGCAGGCGGCACCCGCTGGTCACCGCATCCGGCCTGGTCCTGCTTGGGCTGGCCGGGGCCGCGCCGTGTGCGGCGCAGGCGCTGCCGGAGACCCCCGGTGGCACCGTGGCCGAGCAGCGGCAATGGCTGCTGCAGCAGGTACGCATCGGTGAGGCCACCGGCCGCCAGAGCCTGATCGAGGACGCACTGGCGCGTCTGCGGATGCTGGCCCCGGATGATCGCGCTACGTTGGTGGCGATCCTGGAGGTGCAGCTGTCGCAGCAGAAGCTGGACGATGCCGAGGCCACGTTGAAGCGGCTGCGCCAGCTTGGTGCCGGCAGCCGCGAACTGGTGGCCGGTGAACGCCTCTGGCGCGCCTACCGTGGCGATCTGCAGCAGGAGTTGCAGCAGGCCCGCCTGTTTGCCGCCGGCGGCCGCAGTGCCGAAGCGCTGGCGATCTACCGTCGCCTGTTCAACGACGATCCGCCCGGCCTGCAGCTGGGTCTGGAGTACTGGCGCCTGCGTGGCAGCCAGGCCGATGGACGCGCCCTGGCGATCCGTGCGCTGAGCGAGCTCGATCGCAGCTACCCGGGCAATGTGACGCTGCTGCAGACGCTGTCGCAGCTGCTGTTCGCCGCCGGCCGCGACAACGAAGCGCTGGCCGCGCTGCAACGGATGGGACGCAACCCGGAGGCGCGCGGCATGGCCGCCGATGCCGAGTGGGCGTACCTGAAGGAGCAGCCGGCCGACGAACGCAGCGTGCGCCGCCTGCAGGATTTCATCACCCGCAACCCCACGTTCAACGATCTGGCATTGGTGCGCGAACGCTATGCCGACCAGCACAAGCGGGTGAGCGACCCGGCATGGCGTGCGGGCCTGCGTGGCCAGCAGCTGCTGGATGCCGGGCGCAACGCCGAAGCCGAGCGCGCCTTCCTGCAGGCCCTGCGGGGTTATCCGCGTGAGGCCGATCTGCTGGGCGGGTTGGGCATGGCGCTGATGCGGCAGGGACGGCGTGAGCAGGCCATCGGCTACTTCCAGCGTGCGGTGCAGGCCACACCGGCCGGTGACAGCAGCGATAAGTGGCGTGATCTGATTGCCAGCACGCGCTACTGGCTGCAGCTGGACCAGGCCGATGCTGCGCTGGCCGCAGGCCGGCTGGATGAGGCCGAGCGCCTGTATGCCCAGGCACGCCGCCAGCAACCGCGCGACGTCAATGCGGCGCTGGGCTTGGTCGACGTGGCCGTGGCCCGCGGCGATGACGTGGCCGCCGAACGGCAGCTGCAGCTGGCACGGCGGATGGCCCCCAACGATGCCAACGTGATCCGCAAGCTGGTGCAGCTGTACGGCCGCACCGACCCGCAGCGGTTGGAAACCTTCATCAACGCATTGCCCGCTGCCCAGCGCAGGTTGTATGCCGAAGACCTGCGCCAGCTGCAGATCAGTCGACTGCGTGAGCGTCGCGAGCAGGCGTTGGCTGCCGGCGATGCAGGCACTGCGATCACGCTGGGGCAGCAGCTGCGCGGCGAACTGCCGGGCGATGCCTGGCTGGCCTACGCGCTGGGCAACGAGCTGCGCAGCGCGGGCCGGCAGGACGAGGCCGATGCCGTGGTGGCCGACATGGCGGCCCGCAACGACAGTGCCGAGGCACGCTACGCACAGGCGTTGTACCTGTCCGGCTCCGATCGCCTGCCGCAGGCGCTGGCGGTGCTCGACGCGCTGCCGCAGGCGCAGTGGGACGATGACATCCGCGCGCTGTCCACCCGCCTGAAACGCCAGCAGCTGGTCGACCACCTGTGGGAGCTGCGTGCGCAGGGACGTGAGGCCGAGGCCATCGCGCTGCTGCAGCAGCAACCGCCCAGCACCGACAACGACCTGCTGATGGCCGAATGGGCGCGCCTGCGCGGTGACCACGCACAGGCATTGCACTACTACCAGCGCGTGCTCGCCGCGCAGCCGGACAATGTGGACGCGCAGCTGGGCCAGGTACAGGCCCGGATCGGCAGCGGCGATCTGGCCAGCGCACGCCGCCAGATGCACGACGCACCGCCGGCAGTGGACGATGCCGAGATCGGCCAGCAGCGTCAGCTCGCCACGATCTGGACCGACCTTCGCGAAGACACCAAGGCGCTGGCGATCCTGCGCGCACTGCTGGCGCGCAGGACCGGGCCCGATGCACAGTCCTGGCGCGACGCGGCACGGCTGGTGCGCCGCGATGATCCGCAGCAGGCGCTGGACATGTACGCGCAGGCGATGGCCGACAATGGCCTGCTGGCCCCCGCCCAGGCCACGCCACGAGACAATCGTGCGCTGACCCTGGCCAGCCGCGAGACCGCCGGTGATGACTGGTTGCGGCGCAGCCTGCGCAGCGACGTGGAGACTCTGTACCAGCAGGAGAATCCGACCCTGACGGTGATGCAGGACACCGGCCGGCGCAGTGATGGAACCCCGGGCATTTCGCGGCTGTCGCGCGATACCCGCATCGCCCATCTCGATGCCCCGTTCGCCGGTGGCCTGGGCTGGGCGCGCATCGAGCAGGTGAATTTTGATGCCGGTCGTTTCCAGACCGACGCGAATGGGGCCCACGACGAGGATTTCGGTAGCTGCGACCTCGATCTGCTGCAGGCCGACGGCAGTAGCCTGCGCGCACCGGGCTGCACCCGCTTCGTGCACCAGCGGCGCAGCTCTGGTGCCGGATTTGCCGTCGGCTGGCGCACGCTGGACGACCGCTGGAACCTCGACATCGGCCACACGCCGTCCAACTACGTGGTGGGCAACTGGCTGGGGGGCGTCACCCTCAACGGCGATCTCGGCCGGTTCGGCTGGGGCGCCACCGTGTCGCGGCGGCCGATGACCAATTCGCTGCTGTCCCAGGCCGGTGCCATCGACCCGCGCAGTGGCATCGCGTGGGGCGGGGTCACCGCCAACGGCGCCACCTTCAGCCTCGGCTACGACCAGGGCGGCCGCAATGGCGTGTGGTCGAACTGGAGCTGGCACCGGCTGACTGGCCGCAACGTGGTCGACAACACCCGCGCACGCGCGATGGTGGGCTGGTACCATAAGCTGATCCAGCGCACCGACATGCGCCTGGACGTGGGCACCACCGCCATGTACTGGCGCTACCAGAAGGATCTGGGTGGCTACTCGCTGGGCCAGGGTGGTTACTACAGCCCGCAGCGCTACGCCTCGCTGAGCCTGCCGGTCAGCTTTGCCTGGCGTAATGATGTGTGGTCGGTGCGCCTGGATGGCTCGGTCAGTGTGTCCAGTGCGCGCACCGCTTCGATCAGCCGTTTCCCCGATCAGGCATTGATCGAGCGGGTGATTGCACACCTCGAGCCGCAGTACGGCCCGCTGCGGCTGGACGAGGCCGGCCTGTACACCGGCAACAGCAGCAGCACCGGTACCGGCTACCGCCTGTACGGTGCGGTGGAGCGCCGCCTCGGCGATCACTTCGTGCTGGGCGCGGCCGGAACCCTGCAGCGCAGCCGCGATTTCTCGCCGAATTCGTTCCAGCTCTATCTGCGCTATACCTTCAAGCCCTGGCAGGGCAACCTGCCGTTGCCCGTGTCTCCGCTGGTGCCCTATGGCGAATTCCGCTGATCTGCGCCGCCGTCGCCTGTTGCAGGCGGCCGCTGTGCTGCCGGTGCTGGGCTGGTCGCGCGTGCGTGCGCAGCCGGTGCCGCGTTGGCCGGCCTGGAAGGTGCTGGTGGACAGCAGCCTGAGCCGCGACGGGCGCATGATCGACCGCAGCCAGCAGGACCAGCGCAGCACCTCGGAAGGGCAGTCGTACGCCTTGTTCTTCGCGCTGGTGGACAACGATCAGGCGGTGTTCGACCGCATCCTCGGCTGGACCCAGGACAACCTCGCCGGTGGTGACATGGGCAAGCGCCTGCCGGCCTGGCTGTGGGGACGCGATGACGCCGGAGCGTGGCGGGTACTGGATGACAACCCGGCTTCGGACTCCGATCTGTGGCTGGCCTACGCGCTGCTGGAGGGCGCGCGCCTGTGGCGCCGTCCCGCCCTGAAGGCCATCGCCGAGGGCATGCTGGCGCAGGTGCGGGCACGCGAGATCGTGGACCTGCCCGGGCTCGGCCCGATGCTGTTGCCTGGCCCACAGGGGTTCATCGAAGGGGACGCCACGCGGGTCAACCCCAGCTATCTGCCCCTGCCGCTGCTGCGCCGCTTTGCGGCGGAGGATCGCAGCGGGCCGTGGCAGGCGTTGGCGCGCAACAGCGTGCAGCTGTTGCAGCAGAGCAGCCCGCACGGCTTCGCACCGGACTGGGCAGCGTGGAAAGGCGATCGCTTCGTGGTCGACCCGGTGCGCGGCGCGGTCGGCAGCTACGATGCCATCCGCTGCTACACCTGGGCCGGCATGACCGCACCGCGTGATCCATTGTTCCGTGCGCAGTTGACCGCGTTGTCCGGGCCGCTGCAGCGCCTGCGCAGCGGTGCGTCGATGTGGGAAAAGATCGATACCCGCAGCGGACAAGGGCAGGGCGAAGGCAATTACGGTTTCCGTGCGGCGCTGCTGCCATACCTGATCGCCCAGGGCGAAACCCAGCGTGCCGATGCCGTGCTGGCCAGCCTGCCCAGCGCCGAGCAGCAGCGTGCTGACGCGCCGGCCTATTACTCGCAGATGCTGGCGCTGTTCGGTCGTGGCTGGGCCGAAGGGCGCTGGCGCTTCGCTGCCGACGGCCGCCTGCAGTTGCGCAGGTAACTGCAGTGCGGCAGGGTCGGATCCCATTGCGTAGCAATGGGCTCTGACCCCCAGCCAGGCATCATTCCAGCGCGTAGCGCAGGGTGAACAGCACCGCCACCAGCCACACCGCCGGATGCACTTCGCGCCAGCGGCCGGTACCGGCCTTCAGCGCGGCGTATGCGATGAAGCCGAACGCCAGGCCATTGGCAATCGAGTAGGTGAAGGGCATCGCCAGTGCACACAGCGCGGCCGGCACCGACTCGGTCAGGTCGCTCCAGTCCACTTCCACCAGCTCGCGCAGCATCAGGCCGGCCACGAACAGCAGCGCCGGTGCGGTGGCATAGCTGGGCACCATCGCCGCCAGCGGCGAGAACAGCAGCGCGGCCAGGAACAGCGCCGACACCACCAGCGCGGTCAGCCCGGTGCGCCCGCCCACCTGCACGCCCGAGGCGCTTTCGGCGAAGGCGGTGGTGCTGCTGGTGCCCAGCAGCGAGCCCGCAACAATCGCGGTGCTGTCGGCCAGCAGTGCACGCCCGAAGCGCTTCTGCGCGCCCGGCAGCTTCAGCAGGCCGGCGCGGCCGACCACGCCGTACAGCGTGCCGGTGGCATCGAACACTTCCACCAGCACGAACACCAGCACCACCTGCAGCAACACCGCCAGCGGCGCGCCACCGTCATGGTGCAACAGGCCCGGCAGGTCCAGCTGCAGGAAGGTCGGTGCCAGGCTCGGCGGCAGCGAGACCAGGCCCTGGTACTGCACATCGCCCAGCGCCCAGCCGGCGCCGGTCACGGCCAGGATGCCGATCAGGATCGCACCGCGGATGCGGCGCGCTTCCAGCACCGCGATCAGCAGGAAGCCGGCCAGGGCCAGCAGCGGCGGCGCGGTGTTCAGCGGGCCCAGCGCCACCAGGGTGTCTTCGTTGCCGACGATGACGCCGGATTTCTGCAGCGCGATGATCGCCAGGAACAGCCCGATACCGGCCACGATGGCCGAGCGCAGCGATGAGGGAATGCCCGACACCAGCCAGGCGCGCACCCCGGTCAGCGACAGCACCAGGAACACCAGCCCGGAAATGAACACCGCACCCAGTGCCTGCTGCCACGGCAACCCGGCGGCGCCGACCACGGTAAAGGCGAAGAACGCGTTCAGGCCCATGCCCGGCGCCATGCCGACCGGGAAGTTGGCCGCCAGCGCCATCACCGCCGAACCCAGTGCCGCGGCCAGGCAGGTGGCCACGAACACCGCACCGGCATCCATGCCCGTGGTTCCCAGGATTTCCGGGTTGACGAAGACGATGTAGGACATCGTCAGGAAGGTGGTGACACCGGCCAGCAGCTCGGTGCGCACGGTGGTGCCGTGCTGCTGCAGCTGGAACAGGCGTTCGAACAGGGACATCGCGAAATCTCAAACCGTTGGTGGTGGGTACCGACTGTGGGTGGTGGGTACCGACCGTTGGTGGTGGGTACCGACTGTGGGTGGTAGGTACCGACCGTTGGTGGTGGGTACCGACCGTTGGTCGGTACGCTTCAAAGCGTCACCACCAACGGTGGTGACCTACCAGAATGCAGAACGGCCGCGCAGAGCGCGGCCGTTCTTCCTTTCTTATTTCAGCGCCTTGAAGCGCAGGCGCTTGGGCGCGGCGTCGTCGCCCATGCGGCGGCGCTTGTCTTCTTCGTACTCGCGGTAGTTGCCCTGGAAGAACTCCACGTGCGAGTCGCCTTCGAACGCCAGGATGTGCGTGGCGATGCGATCCAGGAACCAGCGGTCATGCGAAATGACGAAGGTGTTGCCCGGGAACTCCAGCAGCGCATCTTCCAGCGCACGCAGGGTTTCGATGTCCAGGTCGTTGGACGGTTCGTCGAGCAGCAGCACGTTGCCACCCTGCAGCAGGGTCTTGGCCATGTGCAGGCGGCCACGCTCACCACCGGACAGCGAACCGACCATCTTCTGCTGGTCCTGGCCCTTGAAGTTGAAGCGGCCGATATAGGCGCGCGACTGGATCTCGATGCCGTTGATGTTGAGGATGTCCAGGCCGCCAGCGATTTCCTGGAAGACATTGTGATTGCCTTCCAGCGCGTCGCGGCTCTGGTCCACGTAGGACAGCTTCACGGTCGGGCCGACCACGATCTCGCCGGTATCCGGCTTTTCCTGGCCGGTGATCATCTTGAACAGGGTCGACTTACCGGCACCGTTGGGGCCGATGATGCCGACGATGGCGCCGGCCGGCACCAGGAAGCTCAGGTTGTCGAACAGCAGGCGGTCGCCGAACTTCTTGGAGACATTCTTGAACTCCATCACCGCATTGCCCAGGCGCTCGCCCGGCGGGATGAAGATTTCATTGGTCTCGTTGCGCTTCTGGTAATCAACCGACTGCAGCTCTTCCAGGCGGGCCAGGCGCGCCTTGCCCTTGGTACGGCCACCCTTGGCGTTCTGGCGCGACCATTCCAGTTCCTTCTGGATCGCCTTCTGGCGAGCCTTTTCCTGGTTGTCTTCCTGCTTCAGGCGCTCGTCCTTCTGGGTCAGCCAGTCGGTGTAGTTGCCCTTCCACGGAATGCCGCGGCCGCGGTCCAGTTCCAGGATCCACTCGGCGGCGTTGTCCAGGAAGTAGCGGTCATGGGTAACGGCCACCACGGTGCCGGTGTAGCGCGCCAGGAACTGCTCCAGCCATTCCACCGACTCGGCGTCGAGGTGGTTGGTCGGTTCGTCGAGCAGCAGCATGTCCGGCTTCTGCAGCAGCAGGCGGCACAGCGCCACGCGGCGCTTCTCACCACCGGACAGCTTGCCCACGATGGCATCCCACGGCGGCAGGCGCAGCGCATCGGCCGCCACGTCCAGCTGGTTTTCCAGGGTGTGCGCGTCGCCGGCGGCCAGGATCGCCTCCAGGCGCTCCTGTTCCTTGGCCAGCGCGTCGAAATCGGCGCCTTCCTCGGCGTAGGCGGCGTACACCGCTTCCAGCGCGGCCTGGGCCTGCAGCACTTCGCCCACGCCTTCCTCCACCGCTTCACGCACGGTCTTGGTCGGGTCCAGCTCCGGTTCCTGCGCCAGGTAGCCGACCTTGATGCCGGCCTGCGGGCGGGCTTCGCCCTCGAAATCGGTGTCCACGCCGGCCATGATCTTCAGCACGGTGGACTTGCCGGCGCCGTTCAGGCCCAGCAGGCCGATCTTCGCGCCCGGGAAGAACGACAGCGAGATGTCCTTGATGATCTGCCGCTTGGGCGGGACCACCTTGGACACGCGGTTCATGGTGTAGATGTATTGCGAGGACATGCGGTCTCCGTAGGCGCGGCCCTGCGCCCGGCCCGTCACGGGAAGATCCCGTTGCGGCAGCGGGCACAGACTGAAATGGAATACCGCCAATTATAGCCGGAACCGGTTCCGGGCCGCGCCCGGCAGGGCGCGCCGGACTGGCTGCGGCCTGAATACTCGGTCACAGTCCCGTAGCAGGAAGCGTTTCCAGCCGGAAACCGTTCAGACCGTATGCGCAATATGGGCTCACCACCCACCCAAGCAGAGGTCTCACATGCGCATCAATCGAGTAATGGCCAGTGCCGTGGCCTCTGTGCTGGCGCTCGGCGCCGTGGCCCCCGCCTTCGCTGACAACGACCACCGTGACCGCCGGGAATGGCGCGAAGACCGCCGTGAGTGGCGCCAGGACCGCCGCGACTGGGAGCGCGACCGCCGCGAGGCACGCCGCGACTACCGCGAAGACCGCCGCGACTGGCACCGCGATCACGACCGTTACTACCGCCCGGCACCGCCGCGCGTGGTCTACCGGCCGGCGCCGCCGCCGCCGCGCTATGGCAACTACGGTTGGCGGGTCGGTTCGCCCTACCGCAATTACTACTCCGGCCCGGTTTACGTGGTGAACGACTACCCGCGCTACCACCTGCGCCGCCCGCCGTATGGCCACCACTGGATCCGCGATGACCGCGGCAACATGCTGCTGGTGGCCATCGCCACCGGCGTGATCGCCCAGTACGTGCTCAGCGGCCGCTGAGCCGGCCACGGGGTCGGATCCCGTTCCAACGGAACGGGCTCTGGCCCCACAACGCCCATCGAAACCATACGGGGCCGGATTCCTTCGGGGATGCCGGCCCTGTTCGTTTCGGCCCCAGCGGCGCGGTGCGGGGCTACAATCAAGGGCTGAGCCGTACCCCTTTTCCCTGCCTGCTGGAGTACCCGATGTTCCCGCGTGACGTCCGCATCGAATCCTACGATCCCGAACTGGCCAAGGCCATCGCCGCTGAGACCCAGCGCCAGGAAGACCACGTCGAGCTGATCGCCAGCGAGAACTACACCAGCCCGGCGGTGATGGAAGCCCAGGGCAGCCAGCTGACCAACAAGTACGCCGAAGGCTACCCGGGCAAGCGCTACTACGGTGGCTGCGAATACGTGGACATCGCCGAGCAGCTGGCGATCGACCGCCTCAAGCAGCTGTTCGGTGCGGACTATGCCAACGTGCAGCCGCACAGCGGTTCGCAGGCCAACCAGGCCGTGTACTTCGCCCTGCTGCAGCCGGGTGACACCATCCTCGGCATGAGCCTGGCCCACGGCGGCCACCTCACCCACGGCGCCAAGGTCAATGCCTCCGGCAAGCTGTTCAACGCCGTGCAGTACGGCGTCAACGACCAGGGCCTGATCGACTACGACGAAGTCGAGCGCCTGGCCCTGGAGCACAAGCCGAAGATGGTCGTGGCCGGCTTCTCGGCCTACTCGCAGGTGATCGACTGGGCGCGCTTCCGCGCCATCGCCGACAAGGTCGGTGCCTACCTGTTCGTCGACATGGCGCACGTCGCCGGCCTGGTCGCCGCTGGCGTCTACCCGAGCCCGCTGGAACACGCCCACGTGGTCACCTCGACCACCCACAAGACCCTGCGCGGCCCGCGCGGCGGCATCATCGTGGCCAAGGGCGCCGACGAAGACCTGGTCAAGAAGCTGCAGTCGATCGTGTTCCCGGGCATCCAGGGCGGTCCGCTGATGCACGTCATCGCCGGCAAGGCCGTGGCCTTCAAGGAAGCGCTGGAGCCGGGCTTCAAGGCCTACCAGCAGCAGGTGGTGAAGAACGCGCAGGCGATGGCCAACACGCTGATCGCGCGTGGCTACAAGATCGTCTCCGGCGGCACCCAGAACCACCTGATGCTGGTGGACATGATCGGCAAGGATGTGTCCGGCAAGGACGCGGAAGCCGCACTCGGCAAGGCCCACATCACCGTCAACAAGAACTCGGTACCGAACGACCCGCGTTCGCCGTTCGTGACCTCGGGCCTGCGCCTGGGCACCCCGGCGGTGACCACCCGTGGCTACGTCGAACAGGACTGCGTGGATCTGGCCAACTGGATCGCCGACGTGCTCGACGCACCGGCCGATGAAGCCGTCATCGCCCGCGTGCGCGACGCGGTCAGCGCGCAGTGCCGCAAGTACCCGGTCTACGGCTGATCGAAGCAGGGGTCGGATCCCCTCCCGCAGGGAAGGGCTCTGACCCCGCTATCAGGAATCCCGTGCATGGATGAAAGCGGACACAAGCGCATGGTGGCGGTTGGCGGTCTGTTGCTGGGCCTGCCGGCCCTTGCCGTCGCAGGCACCGTCGCGGCGCTGGGGCTGATGGCTGCGGGAGACGGCAAGTATCTGTCCGGCAACGAACCCACCGTGCTGCTGCTGTGGTCGTCGGGCGGCGTCATCGGCCTGCTGTCGTGGTTGTGGCTGAGCGGTGTGTTCCTGCGCCGTGGCCGCCCCGGCCTGCGGCAATCGTCGCTTGCTGCGTGGGTGGGGTTGGGGCTGGGCGCTCTGGCGGCATTGGCCGTGGTCGCCTTCACGCTGCACCTGGTGTTCAAACAGGGCCAATGGGCCCTGCTGGCCTACCTGGGTGTGGGCCCACCGTTCCTGCTGCCGGCCGCACATCTGGCCTGGCTGCGCTGGGGGCAGGATGCTGCAGCCGCCGGTCAGGCCGGTTGAGCGAGCCGAGAGGCGGCCGTATCGGCTGCTACGCAGGCACTTTCGCGCAGACAGCATTTGCTGCATGGGCCCTTCTCAGGTACCTTTGCGACGCTGCCATGACCGTGGCAATTAGGTTGTCCCCTGAGCCAGGCGTTCCATGCACTGCCCCTTCTGCCAACATGCCGATACCCGGGTCATCGACTCGCGCGTCTCCGAAGACGGCGCGACGATTCGCCGTCGGCGTGAATGCGAAGCGTGCGGCGAGCGTTTCAGCACCATGGAAACGGTCGAGCTGAAACTGCCGGCCATCGTCAAGAGCGATGGCACCCGCGAAGCGTTCGACCAGCGCAAGGTGCGTGCCGGCTTCGATCGCGCGCTGCAGAAGCGCGCGGTGGCCGAAGACAAGATTGAAGCGGCGGTGCGCGCAGTCGTGCATCAGCTGCGCATCAGCGGCGAGCGAGAAGTGCCCTCGATCAAGGTCGGCGAGTTCGTGATGAACGAACTGCGCAAGCTCGATCATGTCGGCTACGTGCGCTTCGCATCGGTGTACCGCAGCTTCGAGGACGTGGCCGATTTCCGCGAAGAGATCGAGAAGCTCGAGCGCGATCTGCCGTCGAGCACCGAACAGCTGCAGCTGCTGGGCGATGTGATTGCCCTGACCAAGAAAAAGAAGGGCTGACGCCCTTGCCTGGGTAGCTGCCAACCTTGGTTGGCACCGATGGCCGCATCCACGGGTGGGTGCCAACCGTTGGTTGGCAATGATGGCATGGATCCACACCAACGGCGCTACCATGGCCGCATGAGCACATCGTTCTCCGTTCTCGATCACCTGCACATGGCCAATGCGCTGCGCCTGGCCGAGCGCGGTGCCTATACCACCCGCCCCAACCCGATGGTCGGCTGCGTGATCGCCCATGGCGAGCGCGTGGTCGGGCAGGGTTGGCACCAGCGCGCCGGTGGCCCGCACGCCGAAGTTTTTGCCTTGCGTGAAGCCGGCAGCGAGGCACGCGGCGCTACCGCCTACGTCACCCTGGAGCCCTGCGCGCACTACGGGCGCACGCCGCCGTGCGCACTGGCGTTGATCGAGGCCGGCGTGTCGCGCGTGGTTGCGGCACTGCGCGACCCGTTCCCGAAAGTCGATGGCGGTGGTTTCGATCTGCTGCGCGAGGCGGGCATCGAGGTCAGCGAGGGGCTGATGGCCGCACAGGCGCGCGAGCTCAACAAGGGCTTCCTGTCGCGCGTGGAGCGCAACCGCCCCTGGCTGCGGGTGAAGCTGGCCGCCAGTCTCGATGGCCGCACCGCGATGGCCGACGGCACCTCCAAGTGGATCACCGGCGCGGCCGCGCGTGAGGATGTCCAGCACTGGCGCGCGCGCGCCGGCGCGATCCTGACCGGCGCCGATACCGTGATCGCCGACGACCCGATGCTCACCGTGCGTCTGCCCGATACCGACGTGCTGCCACCGCTGCGCGTGGTGCTCGACGCACGCCTGCGTTCGCTGGAATGCAGCCGCGTGCGCGAGGGCGGGGCGCCGACGCTGTACCTGCACAACGCCGTGGTCAGCCCCCCGGATGCCGCGGATGCGGCGTTCGCCAGCGTCACCACCCGCCACGGTCGCCTCGACCTGGGCGCGGTGCTGGCCCTGCTGGCCGAGCGTGGCATCAACGAAGTGCACACCGAAGCTGGCGCCACGCTGGCCGGCGCGCTGCTGCGCGGCGGCTGGGTGGACGAGCTGCTGCTGTACCAGGCGCCGATCCTGCTCGGCGAAACCGGCCGCCCGTTGCTGGCAGGGCTGGGCATCGAAGCGATGGGCCAGCAGCGCCGCCTGCGCGTGGTCGATCAGCGCCAGGTGGGTGAGGACCTGCGGCTGCTGCTGCGGCCATAGCCGCGCCGCAGCCCTGTTCCGGTAGCGCTGGGCCATGCGCGGCGGGTGCTGTTCCAGGTCGCAGATTTGCCCGGCCTCGAGCACCGGCGACGTTTCACCCACCGGTCCATGATGGCCGCGTGGTCATGGCGCTGCCCGTTGCGTCGCTCCGTCGCGCGCGGACCAGCCGATCACCTCGAAGTTGAACGACGCGTCGACCTCGCCGCCCACATCACGGCCGTCCTTGCGCGCCGGCAGATAGCACCAGTCCTGCGCGGCCTCCATTGCGGCCGCCTCCAGCAGGACGTTGCCGCTGGATTCAAGCACGCGCGTATTGATCAGGCGCCCGCTGTCATCGACCTGCATCCGCAGGCGCACGCTGCCGCTCTCGCGCGCCCGCGCCGGAAAGCGCACCTGGCGCGCGGCGTGCGTGCTGCGCTCGATCATCACCTTGTCGCTGCGCTCGGTGAACGCGCTGCAGTCGAAGCGCGCGGTGAAGGACTTCGGTATCGGCGATGCGAAGCGCCGCAGGCAGGTCACTACATCATCATCGTCGTTGCAGCGTGTTTCCTGCGGCTGCAGGCGGCTGGCGGTCGATGCCGGTGCCGTATCGGGGACGGTGGTGGGAGCGCACGCACCCAGACCCAGCGTGGCCAACATAAGTGTTGTTGTACGCAGGCTCATTGGTCGTCACCTGCGCGGCCGCCCTCACTGGCGTTACGCGCGTCTGCTTCGATGCGTTCGTCCCAGTCGGAAAACGGCATCAGCGCCTCCAGCAGCTTCACACCAACCTGCAACATATCGGCACTGGCCCAGGGACCGTTGCCGCCGACACGGGAAAATTCCGCGCGTGCGGTGAACCGCGCATCCGGTGCATCGCGCAGGGTGGCGGCGTAGATCGCCAGGAACGATCTGAGCGCTCCGGCTCTCTGCGCGCGGTCGCGGGACCGCGCCAGATGGTCGCGATAGGCCTCGAAGGCGATGGAAACATCGGGAAACACGCAGTGGTAGTCGACGCTGCCGTGCGTGGACGTTGCATCTTCGGTGATGCGGTCGGCCCGGCACTGGATGGATTGCTGCCGCGTGCGGATGGCCGTGGCAGCGGCGTCGTCGAACCCCGTCGCCAGGTGCTCGAAGGCGTACAGCGAATCGACGATGCCGGCGATCTCCGGATACTCCTCCGGATCTGCGCCACGCAGGCTGCCACGAAGTGCCGCTCTGGCGGCCTCATCGTTCTGGGTGATGATGCGCGCATGGGCATCGAAGGTGGCTTCCAGTGACAGTGCGGCAGGCGTTGCCGCCGCGCAGGCGAAGGGCGCGCACAACAACAGGGTGAGGGCAGGCGTGTACATGAGCGGGCATGGCAGGGGGAGGGGGCCCCCAAGCATTCAGCGGTGCGGCGCCGCTGGCCATGCAACTCGTCCGAAATTGCGCTGTGGCCGATGCTCGATGGCAGGCGTCGGTTCATCCAGGGCGCGTTGCCTGTCCGGCCCTCTACCTGAACCCGTACAGGTAAGGGTGCGTGCCTGAGCGCCGGCCCGGCGGCTGCTTCACTCCGGCAACATCAGCAGCCGCTGGATCCACTGGTGCATCGGTGGCAGGTCCTGCGCGACCCAGGCATCATCGTCGCCGAGGCGGGCCAGGATCACACGGTCGGCATGGGCGCGCCTGGGGGCCGCATGCAGCGCAGCGATCACCTGGCGAACCCGGCCCAGGTCGCCGTCGTCGTGCGCGTCGTCCTGGCTGCCGGTCGCTGCTCCGTCCCCTACGCTCGCGTAGTCGGGCATTTGGCAGGTGTACGCCACGATTGCGATCTGCAGTCCATCGCCATCATGGCGTTCACTGCCGGTACTGCGGCAGTGGGTCTGTCGCAGCGCAATCGCCACCTGACGCGAAAGCTCGCGGCCTGCCTGGACGCGCGCGCTGTCGGCGGGCGCATCGCCGATCACGATCCTGTCCACCGCATCCTCCCAGCGTTCGCCCTGCACCGGTGCGCCGGTCAGTGCAGCGACCTGCGCCGCGGCATCGGCATCACCTTCCAGCATGAAGCGGGCGAGCAGGTCGAAACTCTGCTCCGGGGTCAGCGGCAATGGTTGCGCCGCAACGGAGGTCGCGACGAACAGCAGGGCAAACAGCAGGGCAAACAGCAGGCGTGACAGCAGTGGGTACTCCGCGAAGAGGCGAGGACAGGTGCCCGTTCCATTCCAGGAACGGCAGAGGGGCGTCGACCCGCGCTGCGATCGGCCGCGTGCGAATCGCTGTCGGCTGGTGCCGCAACCGTGGCCAGCAGCATGACTGCCGGCCCGATTGTTTCAACGCTGCGGTGTTACGCGCAGGCGTCGGTCCACATCATCTCGGCGATCGGGCGCAGCGCCTTGCACTCCTGCGTCATCTCCTCGGCCGACTGCACCTGCGCCTTGGCCTTCAGTTCCTCGGCCATCGCGTCCACGCCGCTGATCTGCTCCGGCGCGATCTTCGCCACGCAGGCGCGGTGCTGCTGCAACAGCAGGTCGCAGCCGGGCACGCCGGTCACCTTCGGCGCGGTGGCCGCCTGTGCGTCCTGCATCCACTCTTCGAACGGCGCCAGCGCACCGGTCACGGTGCCCACCAGGTCATCGAAATTGCCGCTGTACCAGTAACCGTTGTCCTTGGCCGGGTACAGGGTGAAGGTGCCGCTGACCGGCACGCGCACGCTGCTCTGCAAGGCCTGGGTATAGGCCTGGGTGAACTGCGTGCGCACGGCCGGGGTGGCGTCGGCGGCCAGGCTGGCGGCGAACAGCGGGCGCACCTTGGCCAGGTCGGGCACCTGGCAGGTGAAGCTGATGCGTGCCAGCTTCTGGTCTTCCAGGTACTCGTTGTCTTCGATCACGCCTTTGGTGGCGCGGCACTTCGAATCACGCAGCGCCTTGGCATACAGCGCTTCGGCCGCAGCGGCATCGGCCTTTGCGCCGGTACTGGCCAGCACCGTCTGCCACGGCTCGGCCAGCGCCTTGGCCAGCGCGCCCGGGGTCGGGGTCAGTGCGTCCTGGCCCTCGAAGGCCGGCTTCAGCGCATCGTTGAGGGCGCGGGTCGCGGCTGCGTCGTCTTCCAGCAGGGCGCGTGCGTACAGGTCGAAGGCCTGTTCGGGGCTCAGCTGGGCCGATGCAGCGCCGGCCAGCAGCGGGCTGCACAGCAGGGCGCTGGCCAGCAGCGTGCGGAGGGGGGTGTTCATGGCGGGAATTCCTGTTCCAGAGGCGCGCAAGCCTAGCGCATCTGCCGGTGTTTTCGATGGTGCGCAGTGATCGGATGCGGGTGCGTTCGAGCCAAAAAAAACGGGCCCCTTGCGGGGCCCGTTCGATCGCACGACGAGGATCGAGCAATCAGAAGCTGGCGCGGACGCCGGCGGAGTACTGGGTGACGTCGCGGTAGCCGGAGATTTCGCCGACCAGACCCCAGGTCCGGGTGAAGTTGATCTGGCCGCCGACGGTGCCGACCCAGGTGCCTTCGAAGTGGTTGCCGCCATCCATGTAGCCGGCCTTGGCCCAGGCTTCGGTCTTCGGCGACGGCTTGCCGCGCAGGCCCAGGGTGGCGCGGGCCAGGTTGGTGTGGTCCTTGCCACGCAGGCGGCCGTAGAAGTCCGAATGCACCGTGATCTCGGACTGCTGGCGCAGCCAGGCGACGTCGGCGGTGAAGTCCAGACGGTCGGTCCAGGGCATGTGGTAGCCCAGGCCCAGCTCCGGCTGGCTCATCTTCAACTTGTAGGAGCCGTAGGCGTAGTCGTAGGAATTGGAGGCGTAGGACCAGCCACCGAACACATGCACCTGCTCGGCCAGCGCGAACGAACCGCGCACGTAGCCACCGTCGATCTTCGGGTCGTTGAAGTCGCTGTCATCGGTGCGGGCCTGGGTCCAGCCGCCTTCGACGTAGGTGTAGCTCAGGCCCTCAGCAGCGGCGGCCAGCGGGGAAGCGGCCAGCAAGGCAGCGGCGATCAGGATCTTGCGCATCGAAATTCCTGTGGTTTTCAGTCCTTTGGCGGGCGCGCCGTGGCGGCAGCCCGTGGCGACGTCATGTCGACCGGCGCCAAGTTTAATGAAAGTTTTACAAATTGCGAGAGACGGCCGTCACAGGCCGTGGTCGGCGTGATCGGGGTCAGAGCCCATTGCTGCGCAATGGGCTCTGACCCCGGGCACCCCGTTCAGGCCGGGCTGCTACACTACGCAGGCCGGTTCGCCGGTACACAAACGTCTTCAGGGCGGGGTGCGATTCCCCACCGGCGGTAGGTGCGCAAGCACGAGCCCGCGAGCGCCCCGGTCTACGGCCGGGGGTCAGCAGATCCGGTCCAATGCCGGAGCCGACGGTATAGTCCGGATGAAAGAAGACGGTGCCACAGGGCCTTTGCGGCCCTGCGCCCGCCTGTTTGCCTTGCGGCGTTTTTCGCTCACTTTCCGCGGAGAACGTTTCTTGTTTACTGGAATCATCGAAGGCGTCGGCCGTCTGGCCGCACGCGAAGCCATCGGCGGCGATGTCCGCTTCACCTTCAACGTCGGCAACCTGCCGTTCGACCACGTGCAGATGGGCGAGAGCATCGCCATCAACGGTGTCTGCCTCACCGTCATCGCGTTCGACGCCAGCAGCTTCCAGGCCGATGCCTCCACCGAGACGCTCGGCCTGACCACGCTTGGTCAGCTGGCCGAGGGTGCGGTCATCAACCTGGAACGCGCCATGCGCCCGACCGACCGCCTCGGCGGCCATCTGGTCAGCGGCCATGTCGACGGCCTCGGCCAGGTGCTGTCCATTCACGAAGATGCCCGTGCCCAGCGCTGGCGCTTCGCCGCGCCCGCCGCGCTGCGCCGCTACATCGCCAGGAAGGGCTCGATCTGCGTGGACGGGGTCAGCCTCACCGTCAACGAAGTGGATGACGAAGGCTTTGAAGTCGCCCTGATTCCCCACACGGTGGCCAACACCGCGTTCTCCGCCACGGGCGTGGGCAGCGCCGTCAATCTTGAAATCGACCTGGTCGCTCGGTACGTGGAGCGGCTTATCAGTGTGCCGACCAACGGTCAGCACCTACAGGGAGATGTCGCATGAACTTCGCCCCCATTCCCGAGATCCTGGAAGACATCCGCCAGGGCCGCATGGTCGTCATCGTCGATGACGAAGACCGCGAGAACGAAGGCGACCTGATCATGGCCGCCGAGCTGGTCAAGCCGTCGGACATCAATTTCATGGTCACCCACGGCCGTGGCCTGGTGTGCCTGCCGCTCACCCGCACGCGCGCGGCCGATCTGGGCCTGGCGCCGATGGTGCAGGCCAATACCGCGCAGTTCCAGACCAACTTCACCGTCAGCATCGAGGCCGCCGAGGGCGTGACCACGGGCATCTCCGCGCATGACCGTGCGCACACCATCCGCACCGCGGTGAAGCCCAACGCCAAGCCGGCCGATCTGCACCAGCCGGGCCATATCTTCCCGCTGATCGCCCAGCCGGGCGGCGTGCTGACCCGCGCCGGCCACACCGAGGCCGGCGTGGACCTGGCCATGCTGGCCGGGCTGGAACCGGCCGGCGTGCTGGTGGAGATCCTGAACCCGGACGGCAGCATGGCGCGCCGCCCGGAACTGGAAGTGTTCGCGCGCGAGCATGGCCTGAAAATGGGTTCCATCGCCGATCTGATCGCCTACCGCCTGGCCACCGAAAAGACGGTCGAGCGCGTCGATGAGCGCGAGATCGACACCGAATTCGGCCCGTTCAAGCTGGTCACCTACCGCGACCGCATCGCCCACGACCTGCATTTCGCGCTGGTGCGTGGCACCCCGGATGCCGCTACCCCGACCCTGGTGCGGGTGCAGGTGGAAAACCCGCTGGCCGACCTGCTGCACTGGCGCCGCGATGATTTCGGCGTGGCTGCCACCGATGCCCTGCGCGCGATCGCTGCTGAAGGCGCTGGGGTGATGGTGGTGCTGCAGGCCCCGCGCGACGGCGAAGCGCTGCTGGCCCGCCTGCGCCAGCAGCCGGCGCCGGTGGTGCCGGGCAAGGACAAGGATGTGAGCCAGTGGCGCCGCAACGGTGCCGGCGCGCAGATCCTGTCCGACCTGGGTCTGGGCAAGCTGCGCGTGCTGGGTACCCCGCGCCGCCAGATCGGCCTGGCCGGGTATGGCCTGGAAGTGGTGGAGACGGTCACCCCGTAACCTCCTCGGCGTGCCGACCCACGGTCGGCACCCATGGTGGGTGCCGACCGTGGGTCGGCACTACCGATGTCCCCTTGGTGGGTGCCGACCGTTGGTCGGCACGCCCCCGGGGCCCATCCACGCTAGAATTACCCCCTTATCGAGTCCCCCAAGCCGCATATGAGCCACTACGAAGGCGATCTTCGCACCCCCGAGACGGCGCGCTTTGCCATCCTGGCCAGCCGCTGGAACGCCCGCATCACCGATACGCTGGTTGCTGGCGCCCGCCAGAGCCTGGCGGGCAACGGCATCACCGAAGCCAACATCGACGTGATCCGCGTGCCGGGTGCCTGGGAACTGCCGCTGGTCGCCGCGCGCCTGGCCGCCGCCCACGAACACGCCGCCATCCTCACCCTGGGCTGCGTGATCCGTGGCGACACCCGCCACTACGAACACGTGGCTGACCGCTGCGCCGAAGGCCTGATGCGCGTGCAGCTGGATTTCGGCGTGCCGGTGCTGAACGGCGTGCTGGCGGTGGAACGCGTTGAAGACGCCGAGGCCCGCGCAGGTGGCAGCCACGGCAACAAGGGCGAGGAAGTCGCACTCGCCGCATTGGAAATGGTCAATCTTCTGGAGCAGCTGCCATGAACAAGAACACCCAGGGCAAGCCCTCCGGTAAACCCGTCCGCCGCGATGGCGTCGATCCGGTGCTGCGCTCGCGCGCCCGCCGTCGTGCCGTGCAGGCCATCTACGCCTGGCAGATCTCCGGCGGCAACGCGCAGTCGCTGATCGCCCAGTTCGCCCACGAGCAGGCCCGCGAAATCGCCGACCTGGCGTATTTCGAGGCGCTGCTGCATGGCGTGCTCGACAATCGTCGCGACATCGACGAAGCGCTGGCCCCGTACCTGGACCGTGGCATCGAGGAAGTGGACGCGATCGAACGTGCCGTGCTGCGCCTGGCGACGTACGAGCTGCGCTACCGCCTGGACGTGCCGTACCGCGTGGTGATCAACGAAGCGATCGAATCGGCCAAGCGCTTTGGTTCCGAGCACGGCCACACCTACGTCAACGGCGTGCTGGATCGTGCCGCCGTGGAATGGCGCAAGGTCGAATCGGGTCACTGACCCATACCTGTGGTAGTGCCGGCCGCTGGCCGGCAGCTGCGGGGAACCCGAGGTTGCCGGCCAGCGGCCGGCACTACCGCCCACCGCGCATTGCGCGGCATGCATAACCGCGGGAGCGCCCCATGTCCCTGGCCGAATTCGCCCTCATCGACCGCATCCGCGCCCGCACCCTCGAGCGCGACGACATACTGCTCGGCATCGGCGATGATGCGGCGCTGCTGCAGCCGCGCCCGAACGAACAGCTGGTGGTCACCGCCGATACGCTCAACAGCGGCGTGCATTTTCCGGCGGAAACGCCGGCCTTCGACATCGGCTGGAAGACCCTGGCGGTCAACCTTTCCGATCTGGCCGCGATGGGTGCACGCCCGGCGTGGTGCACGCTGGCGCTGTCACTGCCGGACGCTACCGAAGACTGGATCGAAGCCTTTGCCGACGGCTTCTTCGCACTGGCCGACCAGCACGACATCGCGCTGATCGGTGGCGACACTACGCGCGGCCCGCTGTCGCTGTCGGTCACGGCAATGGGCCAGGTCGGTCGTGGCCAGGCACTGCGTCGCGACCGCGCGCAGGTGGGCGACGACATATGGGTCAGCGGCACGCTGGGTGATGCCGCTGGCGCGCTGCGCCTGTGGCAGCAGGGGGCATTGAACGTGGCCACTGCCACGCTGCTGGCCGATTACGAAAGCCTGCGCCTGCGCCTGCTGCGGCCGACCCCGCGCGTCACTCTCGGCCTGCGCCTGCGTGCGTTCGCGCATGCGGCGGTGGATGTGTCCGACGGCCTGCTGGCCGATCTGGGCCATATCGCCACGCGCAGCGCGGTGGCCGCGCATGTCGATGCCGATCTGTTGCCGATTTCGAATGCGCTGCGTGAGTTGTTGGGCCGCGAAGCCGCCCGAGAATGCGCACTGCGTGGTGGCGACGATTACGAGCTGTGTTTCACCGCTGCCGCCGACCAGCGCGACGCGCTGCATTACCTGGCCGAATCACTGGACCTGCCGCTGACGCGTATCGGCCGCATCGCCGAAGGGCAGGGCGTGCACGTGGATGGTGAAGCCGCCGACGGCGGTTACCAGCATTTCGCCTGAAGCACGACGGGGCCAGATCCCTTTGCAACGCAAAGGGCTCTGACCCCAGCCTGGCGTCATCGCGTTGCCATGGTAGGTGCCAGCCTTGGTTGGCACTTCCGTGTCGACCAAGGTCGACACCTACCCAAGCGGAGGCGCGACAAATGAAAACGCCGGGCATTGCCCGGCGTAATCGCTTATACGTGCGGCACCGGCGAGCCGAACCGGTTGTCACCCGGCGTGCCGGGCAGCAGCATGAACACCAGCACCGCCAGGCCGGCGAACGGCACCAGCGCCAGCAGGTACCACCAGCCCGAACGGTCAGTATCGTGCAGCCGGCGCACCGTCACCGCAATCATCGGAACGATCACCGCCAGCCACGTCACCAGGCTCAAGCCGGTCGAAACCAGTGCAAGGCTCTGCGAACCCGTGTAGCCGGCGATGAAGCTCAGGATGTAGGACGGGATCGAAATGATCACGATGAACAGCTGGAACCACCAGAACTCACCGCGGCTGGCGCGGCCGTTGAACTGCGTGAAGCGCTTCAGGGGAATCATCATCTTATGCATGTTCTTGTTTCTCGGTATCGGGAAATAGGGGTCGGTACTGCCCGCAGGGGAGCATCACAGCTGCACGCGTGCTTCGGCATCGCGCGGGGTGCCATAGTCATCCAGCCACTGGAAGCGGATTGCGGTGGGGACCGCAGCGCCCTGCGGCAATGGCAGTCGCAGCTGCATGCCTGGCGCCACCATGTCTGCCTCCACGGCACGGCCATCCGGCAGCGTTACCCGGCTGAAGGTCACGTGGTACGCGCTTGGGTTGAGTACCTGCAACGCGTCGCCATCGCGGGTCCACACCAGCGCGTTGGCGGCGTCGCCCGCACGCCCGGCCAGCCCGGCCGGCCGATAGAACAGCTTCACCCGCGTACGCATGGCGAACTGCAGCACGTTGCGGCCTTCCATCGCTTCCGGCTTCGGCGGAATGTCCAGCAGATTGAAGTACAGCAGCGATTCGCGCTGCTGCGGCAGGGTGGTGCCGGCCATCGGCGCGTAGGTCAGTCGATAGGCCTGGCTGCGTCCGGCCTCGATGCGACGCGTGGTCGGGGTGACCACGAAGGGTACCTTCTGGCTGCCCGCCTTGGCGTGGATGTCGCCATCGTCGAGCCAGACCTGGGCCAGCGCGACCTTCTGGCCACGGTTGGATGCGGTGACAATCACCGCGCCCTTGGCACCGTCGTAGACAACGCGGGTGCCCTGCAGCGTGACGGCCGCCGATACGGGTGCGGCCAGTGCCACCAGCAGGGCCAGCAGCGCAAAGCGTGTATGGGGTTTCATCGGCTCGCTCGCTGAGAGGAAAGGGAAAAGTGCCACCCATCCCTGGGTGGCAAGGCAACCCACTTACTTGTAGACGATGTCCATCTGCGCGGTGGCATTGGCAGTGCCTGCCTGCGCAGCGGCGTCGGTCTTGCTGAACCACACACTGTGCTTGAGCACTTCGCTGCCGTCGGCCGGCACGTTCACGAAGCGGGTCGGTGCAGTGTTGATGCGCAGCTGCGCATCGGCATCGTCATAGATCTTGTAGCCCACGCCCACGGCGGAACTGGCCGCCGTCAGTGCCAGGCTGCCGTCGGTGTTGGCCACGCCACTGAAACGAACGGCCAGTTCCTGTGCTGCGCCGGAGCCCGGGCAGGCGAGCGTGACGTCCAGATCGCGGCGGCCGATGCGATCGTTGGCATTCAGCTCCACCAGATCCATCTTGCCCATGTCCACGTCCACGTCGCCGGCAATGTCGGCCGTGCAGGTGGATTCGACAATCTCACCGGAGATGGTCAGGTCGGCAGCAAAGGCAGCCGGCGCAGCCACAGTGGCGGCCAGCGCGATGGCCAACGAAGAAGTGATGCGGTTCATGCGGTAATGCTCTCTTGATGATGGAAGGAAGTTGCCAGTGGCAACGCAGCATTCGCCGCAGGAAGGCGGGAAGCTGCATGTCGACAGGTGGCCATCCAGCGGCTCACGCTTGCTGCACCTGTGTCGGCCTGCGGTGGGGGCGACAGGCACGACGGATCGGCTGCGCGACTGGACGGTGCACATCCTCGTCGCGGTGGGCAAACGATTCCATACAACTTGTTGCAAGCCGAATGCGCCGGTCACTGCGCAGATGCGCCACGCCTGCGTTCTGCCGATCAGCAACTGCGGCTTGCAACAAGTTGTATGGATGGCAGTGGGCAACACGCCTAGTCTGCGTCGCCTCCAGCGGGCTTCTTTCCCCGCGCAGTGCGCTCACCGATGCGGGCCGTCATGACTCCCCTCAATCCCGCCCCTTCAAGTGCTCCCGCCGCATTGGCCGCAGCCATCGGCACGCTCCTGGCACTGGGGGCCACGGTGCCGCAGGTGCAGGCGCGCACCGGTGGCGAGGTGGAATTCAGCGAAGGCTTTGCCGCGGGCGTGGGCGGTGCCGACCTTTCCCGGTTCAGCCATGGCAACCCCATCGATCCTGGTCTGTACGCACTGGATCTACTCGTCAATGGCCAGTCGCTGGGCCAGCATCAGATCCAGTTTGTCGCCTCCGATGTTCCGCATGTGGCTCGACCGTGCCTGGTCCGAGCCCTGGTGGACCAGATCGGCCTGGCCGACAGCGCACGCCAGGCGATCGACCGGGCCACCGATCCGGACTGCATCGACCTTCCCGCGCTGATCGACGGAGCAGCGGTTGTCCATGACGACAGCCGACTGCAACTGGAGATTTCACTGCCGCAGGCCGCACTGATGCGTCAGGCGCGCGGCTTCGTCGCCCCTGATCAGCGCGATTCCGGGATAACGGCAGGCTTCGTCGATTACAGCGCCAGCCGTTATGCCAGCAACGGGAACACCAGCGCCTATCTGGGCTTGAACGCAGGCATCAACGTCGGTGCCTGGCGCCTGCGCCATCGCAGTTCCATCAGTCACAGCCAGCGCGGCACGCACACCAACGTGCTCAGCAGCTACCTGCAGCGTGACCTGCCGCACTGGAACAGCCAGCTGCAGCTCGGCCAGGGCAACACCGGCGGCGAGCTGTTCGACAGTGTGGCCTTCACCGGTGCGCGCGTGGCCACCGACGAACGCATGCTGCCCGATTCACTGCGCGGGTACGCCCCAGTGGTGCGCGGCATCGCGCAGAGCAATGCCAAGGTCACCGTACGCCAGAACGGCGGGGTGCTGTATGAAACCGCGGTGGCTCCTGGCCCGTTCGTCATCGACGATCTGTATCCCACCAGCGGCGGCGGTGACCTGGATGTCACGGTGACCGAAGTGGATGGCCGTGAAGAGCGCTTCACCGTCTCGTTCTCGGCCGTACCGCAGGCGCTGCGCGAGGGGAACCAGCGCTTCAGCGTGACCGCAGGCGCACTGCGCGATACCGGTCTTGCACAGGATCAACTGCGCTTTGCTGAAGCCACCTATGCGCGCGGCCTCAGCAACCACGTCACCCTGCTGGGCGGCGTGCAGGTGGCCGACGATTTCCAATCGGGGCTGCTGGGCGCTGCGTTCAACACGCCCTTTGGCGCCATCGGTGCCGATATCACCCATGCCCGCGCACGCCTGCCGCAGGGTGCGCAGCAGACCGGCAACAGCTACCGGGTGAACTTCCAGCGCAGCGTTGTCCGCACCGGCACCAACGTCGGTCTGGCGGCCTATCGTTACAGCACCGCGGGCTATCTGACCCTGACCGACGTGGCGCGCCTGGCGCATGATGCGTGGCAACTGCCGCCCGATCAGTTGATGCGCACACGCGAGCGCTTCCAGGTGAACTTCTCGCAGCGTGTCGGCCAACGCAGCCAGGTCTATCTGAACGGTGGGCAGGTGGCCTACTGGAACCGCGCCGGTACACACCGCGACCTGCAGCTGGGCTTCCACAGCAGCGTGCGTGCGGCCAACTACAGTGTCTCGGCCACCCGCTACCGTACCGCCGGCGGCCAGCCGGATACGCGGCTGTCTTTCCAGTTGAGCGTGCCGCTGGGGCGCGCTGCCGCCGCGCCGCGCCTGAGCAGCGGCCTCAACCACAGCGATGCCGGCACCCAGCGCCAGCTGGGCGTGAACGGCGCGCTGGGTGAGGATCGCCGCTTCACCTACAACCTGTCGGCCAGCGCCGGCCAGGGCAGCGACGGATACAACGTCTACGCCACCTACCAGGGCACCCACGCAGATCTCAGCGGCGGTTACACCCGTTCCAACGGTCAGAGCAGCAGCAACCTCGGCGCCTCCGGCAGCTGGGTGGTGCATGGCGGCGGGATGAACCTTGGCCCCCCCCTGGGCGAGAGCTTCGCGTTGGTGCAGGCCAAGGGCGCCGAAGGTGCACGCGTGGGCAACGGGCGCAAGGTGACGGTGGCGCACAACGGCTATGCGGTGCTGCCCTATACCAGCCCCTACCGCTGGAACCGCGTCGAGCTGGATACCGCAGTGCTGCCACTGGAGGTTGAAGTGGAGCAGAGTTCGCAGCGCGTGGCGCCCACCGCCGGCAGCATCGTGCAGGTGAACTTTGCTGCGCGCAACGAACGCACGCTGTTGATCGACGCCAGCGATGCCGACGGCAGGCCGTTGCCCTTTGGTGTGCCGGTCCGCCATGCCGATGGGCGTGCTGCCGGTCATGTGGGGCAGGGCGGAGTGATCGTGCTGCGCGCCGCACAGCCGGTTGGCCAGCTGATCGTGCAGATGGGCGAGGACGCCCGCTGCCAGCTCGACTACCAGATTCCCGCCCAGCCCGATGCGCATGGCCAGTACTGGGCACAGGTGCGCTGCCTGCCGTTGGCACTACACCGGCTGGCGATGGATGCACCGACGCCGATCGCCACCGGCTCCTTGCCGTAGAACTTCTTCGCCTTCATCCGGAGTCCCCATGAACATCCCTCTTCCCCGTATCACCGTCTGCGCCTTGGCCCTCGCCGGGCTGGCCGTCATCCCGGCAGCGTTGGCCGACACCGCCACCATCACCGTCAGTGGTCGCGTGTTGCCCGGCACCTGCACGATGGCCAACGCCACCATTACGCTGGATGACATCGAAGCTGCCGACGTCAGCCTGGGGCAGGCCAGCGGCTTGAAGCCCGGCGCGTTGAGCTTCACCGGTTGTGTGGGTGTCAGCAGCATCGACCTGAGCTTTGATGGCACCGGTGATGCCACCCAGGACAATCACTGGCAGAACAGCGCCAGCACCGATGCGGCCAGCGGGGTGGCTGTGGCCCTGCTCGATGGAACCGCAGGTACGACCTACCTTCGCAACGGCGACAGCAAGAGCGTAACCGTAGCCGGTGCAAGCAGTGCCACGCTGGATCTGCGCGCAGGCTACTACCGCAAGAGCGGCACGCTGATGAGTGCTGGCGCGGTCAGTACCCAGATCACGGTTACAGCCGACTACAAGTAACGCATTGCCGCTGCCAGGCCGATGCCGCGACCAATTTCGAAGGGAACCTCAACATGACGCTGCCCATCCAACACGTTTGGCGCCGCCGGCCCGCCCACGGGCGGGCGACGCTTCGCCATTGCCTGCAGGCGGGGGGGCTGATGCTTTCGGCGCTCGCCAGCGCACAGGCATGCACGTCCGTTGAGCCGGGGAACACCACCAGCATCACCATCCAGACCTGGGACGACACCGATCCCGATGTGGTGGTCAGCACCTGGCGACACACCGGAAACGCGAACTTCCTGCATGGCTGCAGCGGCATCACGCCGGTCGATGTAACTGCAGCCATGCCGGACCTGGAGTATGTGCGCGATGTTGTGGTGGACGGAGAGTCCTACCCGGCATTCGGTGTGAGAGGGCGGCCGCGGACTCCGTTGCTGGTGTTCCAGTACGCGGCCTCCGGGGGGTCGGGAGTCACTCGATTTCTGCCGTTCGATGTCCGTACGACGCTGCACTTCCCTGGCGATGGGATATCAGGCGTCGGCCGCTGGTCATGGGTGCGGGTGGCCACGATTTCACGCGGGGGCCAGGCAGAGTCGCTACCCACCACCGTGCTGGGCACGATCACCTACGTCTCGCCGGGGTTTCCCTCGCTGGTGAAAGTGGATGATTACAACGTTACTGCCAACCTGCGGACCAAGACCTGCACGTTGGCGGACCTGCCTGTCGCTCTGGATGACGCCTACCTGGGCGACCTGCCGAATGCGGGCAGTACCGCGGCCGAGAAGGATTTCAACGTCGTCATGCATTGCAATGGCGAGTTCCGGGTAGACCTGATGCTCACCGACGCGATGCAGTCTTCCAACACCGGCAGCCGCCTGTTCCCTACGCCCCAGGCCACGGCCGAGGGCATACGGGTGGAGCTGCTGCGCGCTGGCGTTCCGGTTACGTTGGGGCAGGCATGGACACTGCCGCAGAGCGCCAGTGGCGCCCAGGATGTGCCGCTGGCTGCCCGCTATTACCGTGAAGCGGGCAGCTATTCGCCCGGCGTGGTGGAAGGCCAGGCCATCATTACCGCTACCTACCGCTGACCGAGGCGCTGCGCCCTGGCCACCGCTTGTCGTAGAGGCGAGCCATGCGCGGCTTGCGCGCGCAGTGCGCGCTACATCGTCGGACAGCAGCCGAGCATGCGCTCGGCTTTACATTGCGGTGTGCAACTGCACATCCACATACTCGGTGAGCCCCCGGCAGGCCAGCAGCAGACCCTCGCGCGCACCGTCGCCCATCTCCTGGCTTGCCTCACCATCCACGCGCACGCGTTCGGTGGCATGCAGCAGCTCCAGCAGGAACGTCAACCCGGCATTGGCGCGGTCGATGCGTGCCAGGGCCAGCCGTTGCCCGGGCGTCCGACCGTTGCCCGGCCACGGCCGACCATCGGCGGCATCGCCCTGGCGGATATGCTGCAGGCAGGCCAGTAGCGTGATGCTGCCTGGTGGCTGACCTTCCTGAAGCGCTTCGAATGTACGTTCCAGCGTGCGAGCCAGGTCATCAGGCAAGCGCGTGGCGGCGTCGCCGAGGGTGGCGAACAGGTGCGGGTAGGTGGGATGGGTCATGGCGGCGTCCTTGAATGCGAGGCAAGGGGCCACCCCGCTTAACAGCGAGGGTGGCGGACGGTGCGTGGTTCCAATACCGGAGGTTGATGAAGAAACGCCGGCGGGCACGAAGCCCCCACGCACCGCCCGCCAAAGATTCGCGGACAGAATGCCTGCCGACGCCACCCTGGCACGAGGGAGGTCGGTGACGCCGGCAGGCAAGCGTAAACAACATATCAACCTAACGGGATTGGAAGCCCGTGCCACCCGTTGTCGGTGGCGCATACATCATGCGCACGAAGATGCTGCTGTACCAATGAGAATAGTTTCAAATTCAAAACTGTTGCAATCTGCATGCGCGTGAGAAGTAGCGGTGCAGAGTGAGGCGAATGCGTCAGAACATGGGGTCGGATCCCATTGCCATGGCAATGGGCTCTGACCCCTCCACCATTGCGGCATTGGCGCGTACTGTCGCAATCTGCATAGTCGGATGCCAGTAGCCGCTACGCGTCGGGCATTCCCACAGCTCAATACACACCGCAGTGCAGTGCACGCGCACTGAAGTCTTGCTAGCTTCAGGCCGAAGCCCGTGCGGAACGATGGCGCGCTGGCAAGGGCGTTACGTCAAGGAGCGAGCATGGGTACCAGAATCATTGGACCGAGGCCCTGGCTTGGGCCGGGCGTGGGTGGCGACAGTGGTGCTGTGGATGAGGAGGGCAGGCCCATTGATCCCTACGGCGGTCCCACTACGGGTGATGTGATCGACGGCGTGCGCGATACGCTGGGAGGTGTCTGGCAGCGCGTGCGGGGAGACGCCAAGCCCGATGCGCGCACCGAGCCGAAGGTGAGGGCGCGGGAGGTCGACTGTTCGGAGATGCCCGACGAGACCGCGTGCAACGAATGCCTGCTGAAGGAGGGGTTCATTGGCCCGCCCATCACCCCGCGCTATGTCAGCCAACGCAACTTGATCAACTACGAGTACCAGCTTTACATCGCCAACCTGCGCTCGGCGCCGTTGCGCTTTGGTTTCATGGTTGCCGACAAGGCAGATCCTGAGCGGCGATTGTTCTCGGTAGATCCCCTGTTTGATTCCCTCGAACGCGATGGGTTTTCGCGCACCGTACAGGAGTGGCATTTCAAGGCCTGCGAGTTTGATGGCTTCTGGTTGCGGGATTGCACGGTGGTGGAAGCGAAGGCCAGGTACGACCACTTCTTCGATGAAGATGGGCGAGCCAAGTACACATTCGTACGGTCAGGAATATTTGTGCCATGGCGAAGGCAGATCGTCAGGCAGCGCAGCGCCATTGCGATTGCTGGATCGCAAGGCAAGCTTATCTGGTGCTTCATGCAACGTCGCACCATGGCAGCGGCCGTCTCCATCGGCGGTATCGATCCTCTGCTCTGCAGATACGAGCCTTTTCCTGGAGAAGAAAGATGATTCTGAGTGCTCAAACCGCCCTCTGGACGACGCCTGTCGCGCGATCGCCTGAGGACGTCGTGCACCTGGCCAGGAACCTGGCCCATCATCTGGCACAGCAGCATCCCCTAATGAAACGCTGGTATGCGCTTCCCTCAGATCCCTCAGCGAAGGCCATATCTCTGGAAGACACCGACGCACTTACGGGTCGGATGAAGGAAGCAATTGAGCAGAGTCGAAGACGATCTGGCGACTATCCCGGACTTGGCGCTTCTTTGTGCCTTGCCAACGTCGACAACGACCGCGACTGGCGTAAGCCAGGGGTAGTGGTGCTCGAACTGGATCCGACAACGGGTTTCAACTGCTTCAGCCTGGAGGGAATCGAGCCATTTGGCGCATCGACACCCTCCCTTATGCTCAACGCATTGATGGAGATGGTGAGAGTGGTGAACCCTGTCTTCGCAGCGACGGACGTCAAGGCGAGGTCGTCAGAGAAGGGCTTGATCGATTATCAGCTGGATCGGCGTCTGTATCAGCATCGGCGGTTCTTCGGCTGGATGGGCTTTGTGCCAGCGCAGATCACTCACGCGCAGATTCGCGACGCACACGCCGTGCATCCGGTCGATGGCCTGGGTACGGTCATCGTCTCGGTGCCAGGGATGTTCAACCCCTGCGACGACGCACAGGTGGACAAGGTTCATCGCGTCGAAATGGATCTCGCCAGCTACGATCTGTTGCCGGTGACGGACCCGAACCTCAAGGGCTGAGCGGAGAGCAGCCGAGCGTGGGCTCGGCTCTACCGAAAGCACCTCTGTAGAGCCGAGCCGATGCTCGGCTCAGCGCGTGCAGCGCGGCGCTCTTCGCGATCTGAACGGAGAGCAGCCGAGCATGGGCTCGGCTCTACAGCGCGGTGGTCGCGCATGTTGGGGTCAGAGCCCATCGCCGTTGCGATGGGATCTGACCCCGATCAATCACGCACTACGTCGGCGGCAGCACTTTGCCCGGGTTGAGAATCCCATCCGGGTCCAGCGCGGACTTGATCGCGCGCATCGTGGCCAACGTGGCCGGGCTGAACGCCTGCGCCATGAAATCGCGCTTGGCCAAGCCAATGCCGTGTTCGCCAGACAACGTGCCACCCAGCGCCAGCGTCAGTTCGAAGATCTTCGGCAACGCGGCGTGCGCGCGTGCGTTCTCGTCGGCATCGTCCGGGTGGTAAAGAATGTTGACGTGCAGGTTGCCGTTGCCGGCATGACCGAAGGTGACGATGGTGAGCGTGTACTCGCGTGCCAACGCCTGTACTCCGGCCACCAGCTCCGGAATGCGCGACACCGGCACCACCACGTCTTCATTGATCTTGCCGGGCGCGACGGTGCGCAGTGCCGGCGACAAGGCCTTGCGTGCGGCCCACAGCTGGTCGCGCGCGCGGCCTTCCATCGCCACGTCCAGTTCGATCATGCCGTCGCCTTCGGCGGCGCTGGCCAATGCCTGCAGCAGGTAGGGCAGGGTGTCGTGGTCGCCATCGGCTTCGACCAGCAGCATCGCGCCGGCCTCGGGTACTTCAGCGCCGTTCAAGCGCAGCAGCTCCAGGCTGCGCGCATCCATGAACTCCAGGCGCGTAGGCACCACCGGCTGCGACATCAGGCGTGACACTGCGGCGGCGGCGGCATCGGCATCGCGGTACAGCACGCGCAGGCCGGCCTGGCTGACCGGCAGCGGGGTGAGCTTGAGGGTGGCTTCCACGATCAGCGCCAGCGTGCCTTCGCTGCCTACCAGCAGGTGGGTGAGGTCGTAGCCGGTGGAATCCTTGGTGTAGGCACCTCCGCAGCGGATCACCTCGCCGGTGCCGGTCACCGCCACCAGGCCGAGCACGTTGTCTCGGCTGGTGCCGTACTTCACCGCGCGCGGGCCGCCGGCGTTGCAGGCCAGGTTGCCGCCCACGCTGCAGATCTCCGCGCTGGACGGGTCCGGTGCCCAGAACAGACCGTGTGGCGCCAGCGCCTGCTGCAGGGTTCCATTGAGCACGCCCGGCTGCACCACGGCGCAGCGGTCGCCGGCACGGATCTCGACGATGCGGTCCATGCGGGTGAACGACAGCACGATGCTGCCCGGCAAGGGCACGGCAGCACCGGTGGTGCCGGTGCCCGCGCCGCGCGCGACCAGCGCTACGTGATGGGCACGGCAGGCGCGCACCAGTGCCTGCACCTGTTCGATATTGGCGGGCAGCGCGACGGCGGCAGGGCGTTGATGACGCCACGAGTTGTCCTGCGCGTTCGCCTCCAGTGCGTTGTCATCCATGCGCCAGCCCTCCGCGCCCAGCAGGGCAGACAGTTCGGCAATCAATGCGGCGGGCAGGGCAGTACTCATGAGGGATCTCGTGGGGCAGCAGGAGCGGGTTGAATGAGCTTCCAGGCAACAACGGCGCCGGCCAGCGGCAACCAGACCCAGCGCAGTTCAGAGAGCAGGGTGGCGATGCCGCGCGCGCTGAAGAACTGCGGGGCGAACGGAGAGACGCGGATCGGTCGCCACGGTGCGAAGAAGCGCTGTTCGCTCCACGGCCAGGCCAGGGCAACGCCGAGCCCGCCGGAGGTCATCGCATCGAGCAGGGGATGGCTGGCGGCGCAGATGAAGACGAATACCGCCGCCTGTAGGGTGGACGCCATCGTTGACCGCACCGTGGTGGGTGCCAACCTTGGTTGGCACACATACGCCGACCAAGGTCGGCGCCTACCAAAGAATGCAAACAACGCCGCCAACGCGGCGAGCAGGCAGGCAAACAACAGCGAATGGCTGGCCCCGCGATGGCCGAACGCATCGGCATAGGGAATGTGCAGTGCGAACGCCAGCACATCGGCATCGGGCAGCATCGCTGCGGCCACACCCGCAGCCAGCAGCCACCCAGGAATGCGGCCACGATCCGCGGCGCACCACAGCGCCAGCGGCACAGCGGCATGGGTGATGATCGACGGCATCAGTCACGCACCACAGTCGTGCCGGCCAGGCTGCGCTCTGGTAGGTGCCAACCTTGGTTGGCACAGAAGCGCCGACCAAAGTCGGCCGCTACCAAAGCAAACGGTACCCATCAGCAATCATCCAACCGGAACGCGTCGCGCAGCCAGTTCAGCTGCGGCGGTTCACCCGTAGCTTCCACCACATCAAAGCGGCAAGGCGCATCGGCCAGCGCCGGATGGTCCTGCAGGTACAACAACGCGGCATGCGCCACGCGTCGGCATTTGCGCACATCCACCGAGGCCGCGCCGCCACCGAAATCGGATCGCGCGCGGTAGCGCACTTCCACGAACACCACGGTGCCGGCATCGTCCATCACCAGGTCCAGTTCACCGCCGCGATAACGCACGTTGCGTGCGCGCGGCAACAAACCGGCCTGTTGCAGATGCTGCTCGGCGGCAGCTTCCACCGCCGAGCCGCGTTGGCTGCGCTCAGCGACCACCGACGATCGGCATCGGCCGGCCGCCGTTGAAGGTGGACCAGGCCGGCTGGCGCAGGATGTTGCCGTTGCTGTCCAGGAACAGGGTGCCAGTGGCGCCGTCCAGGCCACCTTCGTTGGACAGCTTGTCCAGGTAGGCGGTGATCTTCCAGGCATCGGCGCCGAAGGCGAACAGGCGGCCAGCGGCACCGCGTGCGCTGGGCAGGGTGCTGGCGACCTGGCTGGCCGAGGGCAGGCCGGACACGCTGCGCACGTTCCAGGCTTCGTTCGGGTAGACGATGCCGTCCAGCGCCACGTCTTCTTCCACCTTGCCGCTGCCGACGGTCAGCTGCGAGGTGCCGACGCGGGTGGCGCCACCGGCACCGGCCAGCGCCAGCTGCGGCGCCAGCAGGCGGGCCTGCGGCGCGCGCACGGCCAGGAACACGGCATCGACCTGGCCGGCATTGCGTACCTGCGCACCGACATCGCCGACCGCATCGCTGACGCCGATCGTGGCCACCACCTGGCCGCCGCGCTGGGCGAAGCGTTGGGCGAAGGCGGCGGCGGCACGACGGCCGGTGTCGTCGGCGCTGTTGATCACCAGCGCCTTGCCGCGCTCGCGGCCACGCAGGTATTCGGCGGCGACGATGCCGTCGTCTTCCGGTGCCAGCGAGAAACCGGCACTGCCGGCCGGCGGTGCGTCCTTGCCACGGTTCAGCGCCAGCACCGGCACTTTCAGCTGCTGGCGGCCATACACTGCGTCCACTTCGTCGCGGCCGAGCGGGCCGACCACGAAGTCGGCACCGGCGCTGACGGCCTTGTCATAGGCGGCCAGCGCACCGGCTGCGGTACCGGCGGTATCGATGAAGGTGATGTCCGGGCGGCGGCGGGTCTCGCCGTAGTACGCGGCCAGCAGGCCATCGCGCACCGGCTGCGCGGCGGTGGCCAGGCGGCCGCTGAGCGGCAGCAGCACGGCCAGCTTGACCGGCGGGCGGTAGCCATCGCTCAGCGCCGGCGGGCGCTTGCTGGTATCGAACTGGGCCGCGCCATCACGATCGAACGGGCGCGGCAGCGGCAGGCCACGCGCGATCAGTGCGCGGCCAGCGAAGTTGTACAGCGGGTCGTTGGCTGGCAGCGCGGCGGCGCGGCTGCGCAGGGTGGTGTCGTCGAGGGTGCCGAGCAGGCCGGCGATGGCCGACTGGTTCTCGTTGCGGGCGGTGCCGGTCAGGCCGGCATGCGCGCGGGCACGTTCGGCGGCGGCGCCAAAGCTGTCGCCGGTCCCCTGCAGGGCGGCGGCGCGGGCCAGGTACCAGCGCGTGCGCAGCGCCGGCAGCACGTTGTCGCCGCTGTCCTTCAGCAGCGCCAGCGCCTGCGCCGGCTGCTTGTCGGCCAGTGCCAGCTCGGCACCGGTCAGCTGGTAGCGCTGCAGGCTGGCACCGGTCAGCTGGCGGGCGGTGAGCTGGCCCAGCAGGCTGCGTGCGCGGGCACTGTCGCCGGCCAGGTTCCAGGCCCAGGCCGCGTCGGCCAGGGCGTTGGCGCGGGCACCGCCGCGCAGGGTGGCGGCCAGGCCTTCCAGCTGCAGTGCGGCGTCGCGCGGTTTGCCCTGTTCGATCAGCGCCAGCGCCTGGCTCTGCGCCGGCGATTCGGGCGCGCTGGTCAGGCTGGTGGTGGCACAGCCGGCCATCAGCAGCAGCGACAACGACAGGGCGGAGATCCGTGCGGCGGGCTTGTTCATGATCGGGTCCATGCGATGAGGGCAGCGGCCTTGGCCGGGTACACGCTACGATTCTACCCTTGCCCCGTGAGTACCGCTGAAATGAGTGTGCCAACCCTGTACGTCGTCGCCACCCCGATCGGCAACCTGGCCGATCTGAGCCCGCGCGCGCAGGAGGTGCTGCGCTCGGTGGCGGCCATCTGTGCCGAGGACACCCGCCGCAGCGGCCAGCTGCTGTCCCATTTCGGCATCCAGCAGCCGCTGGTGGCCCTGCATGAACACAATGAAGAGGCCCTGTCGCAGCGCCTGGTCTCGCGGCTGCAGGCCGGCGAGTCGCTGGCGCTGGTCAGCGATGCCGGTACCCCGCTGGTCAGCGACCCCGGCTTCCGCCTGGTGCGTGCTGCGCGCGCGGCCGGCATCAAGGTCAGCCCGATCCCGGGCGCCTGCGCCGCCATCGCCGCGCTGAGCGTGGCCGGTCTGCCCAGCGACCGCTTCAGCTTCGAAGGTTTCCTGCCGGCCAAGGCCAGCGGCCGCCGCGACCGCCTGCAGGCGCTGGCCGGTGAAGTGCGCACGATGGTGTTCTATGAGTCCTCGCATCGCATCGCCGAATCGCTGGCCGACATGGCCGCGATCTTCGGCGGCGAGCGCCCGGCGGTGCTGGCGCGCGAGCTGACCAAGCTGTTCGAGACCGTGCTCGACGGCGATCTGGCTGGCCTGCTGGCCAAGGTGGAAGCCGACGAGAACCAGCGCAAGGGTGAGTTCGTGGTGATGGTGCAGGGCGCCGGCGATGACGAGGAAGCGCAGTTGGCGCATGGCCGCCGGGTGTACGCCAAGCTGAGCGAGCACCTGCCGCCGTCGACTGCCGCCAAGCTCGCCGCCGAGTTGACCGGCGCACCGCGCAAGGCGTTGTACGGCAGTTGATGGATCGCACCCACCAGGGCAGCGGAATCGGTAGATTCACGCCATGCGTGGATGGATGAATCGCACGTCGCGATCAACGCGGCAGGAACCCCCCACGTGCGCTAGAATGCGCGCTGGCGGAGCCGGCCAGACAGTCGCGTCATCCTTTCGGGGGTGCCGAGGAAAGTCCGGGCTCCATAGGGCAAGGTGCCAGGTAACGCCTGGGCGGCGCAAGCCGACGGAAAGTGCAACAGAAAGATACCGCCTACGTCTTCTTCGGAAGGCCGGTAAGGGTGAAATGGTGCGGTAAGAGCGCACCGCGAGTCTGGCAACAGACCGGCACGGCAAACCCCACCTGGAGCAAGACCAAATAGGGATCCTTTGGCGCGGCCCGCGTTGGATCCGGGTAGGTTGCTTGAGCGTTGCGGTGACGTAACGCCTAGAGGAATGACTGTCCACGACAGAACCCGGCTTATCGGCCGGCTCCGCCTCCTTCTTTTCATTGTGCGCACTGCACATCGGTAATGCCGGCCAGCGGCCGGCATTACCTCGACATCGGGGCGTCCTCAATCCGGCGTACGGTACTGCCCCGCGGAAATGAACTGCTCGAAGCGTTCGCACCACACCACCACGGTGGTGTAGTCGTCCACGTTGACGCTGTCGGGCACGTCCACCAGGAAACGGTTGAAGGTCTTCACTTCGCCGATGCGCTGGGCCTGCGCCTTGATCTTCAGGAAATCGGCTTTGTTGTCGACGAAGTCGCGCACCAGGTAGACCTTGTAGTCCGGCCCCGGGCCCATCTTGCCGTCGAAGGCGACCTGGCGCGCGCTGACGCTGACCTTGCCGTCGGCCCAGTGCACCGCGTCGCTGCCCTTGAGGTCGCGGCGGAAGGTGGTGTGGTAGCGGGCTTCGCCCATGGCGGCCTGCACCTGCGCGACCGGCGGATCATCCGGGGCGATCAGGATCGGCAGCAGGTACACGCCCAGGCCGAAGCCGAGGCCGAGCGTGAGCAGGTGGGTGGCGGCAAGTACGAGAACACGGCGCATCGATGACTCCCTGTGGATCGGTGGGGCGCGCGGCAGGACCGCGCCCGGTCATCGTGTGGCGTGCAGGCAGACATTTATAGACACAGAAAACAGGTACAGGGTCAGAAATCGACCTGGCTCTGGCCAAGGGCCACGCCCTGTGGGCCGAAGCGGCGCTCGTGGATCTGGCCGTGACCATCGGCGTCGATCAGCAGCACGGTGCTGGCGCGGGTGCCGTAGTCGTCGCCGCGGATGAAGGCCGGGCTCAGCCAGCGCTCGCGCTCCAGGCCGATGCCGGTGTCGGGCAGGTCGCTGTCGGCGGGGCGGTGTTCGTCGGCGAGGGCCTGCCAGAGCGGGGTCAGATCCCTTTCCCCTTGGGAAAGGGATCTGACCCCGTCTTCCTTCAGCCAGGCGGAAAGCGCGGCCATCAGCCGGCGGGTCTTTGGCCAGGGGGCGTCCAGTGCGCCGTTGGACATGCCGTGCACGCCGGGGTTCAGGTGTTGGCGTTCGGCGGGGTGGTTGCCCAGGAACTCCAGGCTGTCGCTATCGGCCAGCAGGAGGTTGAACGGGGCATAGGCGCCGGCCACGGTCGCCAAACGCTCGATATGCACGGCGGCCGGGTCGCGGCCACGCAGGAAGTCGGCCACCAGCGCGCCGCGCGACGGGCCGGTCTGTGCGGCCAGCGGATCGCGGACATTGGTGACCACTGCCATCCGGCCGCCGGCACCGACGCCGGCCCAGCCGCCACCGGAGCGCAGGTCGCGCCCCCCGATGACGGAGGTCTCATCTTGCCAGGGGGCCAGCGCCGCAGTCGGGCGGGCGTGGAACTCATCACGGTTGCCGATCATCACCAGCCGCCAGCGCGGGTGGTGCATCCAGCCAAGAGCGAGCAGGCACATGGCCTCATTGTGCACGGTTTGCGCAGTCTGACGCCGTTTTCGACCCGCCGCGGATGAATGCGCGGCCGATGTTTCATGCCCTGTCCACACCCCTGAACTTCCGTTCAATCTCAAAAAATGAGACGGATCAGCAACTTGTGGATAAGCCTTGAACAATTCTCTAAAGGTTGTTGCAAGCCATTGATGCGGCTGGCGATTTCCCTGCTGAAAAGTTGTTGACAACCCTCGGCCCGCTGCTAAGGTGGGCATCAGAGGGAAATCCGGGTGTTTTGTGGGTTTTCGTGGTTCAATGTTTCACCGGGCGAAGGATAGGTGCACGCGTCGTGTTCCAGGGCGAGACGGCCATCACAGTTGACGACAAAGGGCGCATGGCGGTTCCCACCGCTTACCGCGACCTTGTCGCGCGCGCCAGCAACAACCGTCTCGTCTTGACCTACAACCCGTTCGAAGCCGGCTGCCTGTGGCTGTATGCAGAGTCGGAATGGGAGCGGGTCCGCGACGACGTCATGTCCAAGCCCAACACCCAGCGCGTCGTGCGCCTGTTGCAGCAGAAGCTGGTCGGCTCGGCCGCCCATCTGGAGCTGGACGGCAACGGTCGCATCAGCATCCCCGCCAGCCACCGCGGTGCGGTGGGCATTGAGAAGAAGGCGGTATTGCTCGGTATGGGCGACAAGTTCGAATTGTGGAGCGAGCAGGCGCATCGGGCCCTGATCCAGCAGACGTTGTCTGACGAGGATCTGGGTGATGGGTTGCTCGACCTGAAGTTGTGAGCCGGGGTGCCCGGATGCGCCCAGAAGCGCAGACCGGTCACCTTCCGGTGTCGCAGTCGCCGGCGGTGCACCTGCCGGTCCTGTACACCCAGGTCATCGAAGGCCTGAGGGTGATCGAAAACGGACGTTATCTGGATGGCACGTTCGGTCGTGGCGGTCATGCACGTGGCGTGCTCACCCAGCTCGGTCCCGAGGGGCGCCTGCTGGTCATGGACAAGGATCCGGAAGCCATCGCCGTTGCTGAGCGCGATTTCGCGCCGGATGCGCGCGTGTCCATCTTCCGTGGCAGCTTCGCCCAGCTGCTGCAGTGGGATGCGACGGCTGAAGGCCTGGACGGTGTGCTGTTCGATCTGGGCGTGTCGTCGCCGCAGCTGGACGTGGCCGAACGTGGCTTCAGTTTCGGCAAGGACGGCCCGCTGGACATGCGCATGGATCCGGACAGCGGTGAAAGCGCCGCGCAGTGGATCAACCGCGTGGAAGAGCGCGAGATTGCCGACGTGCTGTGGACCTACGGCGAAGAGCGCCAGAGCCGCCGCATCGCCCGCGCCATCGTGGCCCGCCGCGAGAAGCAGCCGTTCTCCCGCACCGCCGAACTGGCCGAGCTGATCGCCTCGGTGATGCCGCGTGGCAAGGACAAGATCCACCCGGCCACCCGCAGCTTCCAGGCCATCCGCATCCACATCAACCGCGAGCTGGCCGATCTCGAAGCCGGGCTCGATGCGGCGGTGGAACGGCTCAAGCCCGGTGGCCGCCTGGCGGTGATCAGCTTCCACTCGCTGGAAGACCGCATCGTCAAGCAGTACATGAACCGCCTGGCCAAGGCGCCGCCGGCCAACCGCCGCCTGCCCGAGGCGGTCGCGTTCGTGCCGACGCTGGACCTGATCGGTGGTGCCATCAAGGCCACCGACGAAGAGCTGGCCGCCAACCCGCGTGCGCGCAGCGCCGTGCTGCGTGTGGCGCAGAAGCGGGAGGCCAGCGCATGAGCCGGCTGCTGCTGATCATCCTGTTGGCCTCGACCGTGGCCTCGGCGATCGGCGTCGTGTTCGTGCGTCACCGCCATCGGCAGACGTTCATCGAGCTGTCGCGCGCCGAGCGCACGCGCGATGACATCAATCTGGAATTCGGCCGCCTGCAGCTGGAACAGGCCACGCTGGCCGAAGCCAACCGCGTCGATCGCATCGCCCGCGAGAAGCTCGGCATGAAGTTCCCCGAGGCTGCCGACATCGTGGTGGTGCGGCCATGAGCAAGACCGGCCGCAACCGCCCGCGCAACGCCTTCAACCTGCGCCAGCGCCTGCGCTGGGTCGCGCTGGCGCTTGGCCTGTGCTCGGTGTCGCTGGTCGGTCGCGCCGCCTACGTGCAGATCATCAACAGCGATTTCTACCAGCGCCAGGGCGAAGCCCGTTACCTGCGCGAGCTGCCGATCAAGACTTCGCGCGGCATGATCACCGACCGCAACGGCGAGCCGCTGGCGGTGTCCACGCCGGTCGCCTCGATCTGGGTCAACCCGCAGGACCTGCTGCGTTCGCCCGAGCGCATCCCGGAACTGGCCCAGGCCGTCGGCATGTCGGTGGACGAGCTGAGCAGCCGCCTGTCGCAGAAGTCGGACAAGGAATTCATGTACCTGCGTCGCCGGATCAATCCGGACGAGGCAGAGAAGGTGGTGGCGCTGAAGATTCCGGGCGTGGCCGCACAGCGCGAGTTCCGCCGCTTCTACCCGCAGGGTGAGGCGATGGCGCACGTGCTGGGCTTCACCAACATCGACGACCGCGGCCAGGAAGGGCTGGAGCTGGCGTTCGACGAATGGCTGCGCGGCAAGGCCGGCGCCAAGCGGGTGATCCGCAACCGCAAGGGCGAGACCGTCGAGAGCGATCTGCTGCGCGCCGCCGAACCGGGCAAGGACCTGACCCTCAGCATCGACCGCCGCATCCAGTACCTGGCGTTCAAGGAACTGCGCAACGCGCTGGTGGCCAACAAGGCGGCCGGCGGTTCGATGGTGATCATGGATGTGACCACCGGCGAGATCCTGGCCATGGTCAACCTGCCGACCTACAACCCGAATTCGCTGACCGGCGCGCTGCCTGATGCGCGCCGCAATCGTGCGGTGACCGATCTGGTCGAGCCGGGTTCGACGATGAAGCCGCTGACCATTGCCACCGCGCTGCAGGCCGGTGCGGTGACCAAGGACACCATCATCGACACCAACCCGGGTTACATGACCCTGGGCCGCTTCACCATCCGCGACGTGCCGCGCAACAACGGCGTGCTGAACGTGACCGGCGTGATCACCCGCAGTTCGAACGTGGGCGCGGCCAAGGTCGCGGCGAAGATGCCGGACCAGGTGTTCTACGACGGCGTGCGCCGCTTCGGCTATGGCTCGGTGCCGCACAGCGGTTTCCCGGGTGAATCCGGCGGCGTGGTGCTGCGGCCGGCGCGCTGGTCGGGTACCACCAAGACCACGATGTCCTATGGCTACGGCCTGAACGTCACTCCGCTGCAGATCGCTACCGCCTATTCGGCACTTGCCAACGGCGGTCGTCTGATCGCGCCGACCTTCGTCAAGGGCCAGCGCAACGAAGGCCAGCAGATCATCGATGAGAACGTCGCCAAGCAGGTGGTGGCGATGATGGAAACGGTGGTCACCCAGGGCGGCGCCAAGCAGGCGGCGGTGCTGGGCTACCGCGTGGCCGGCAAGACCGGTACCGCGCGCAAGGCCGGCCCCGGTGGCTACGAGCGCGGCCACTACAACGCGCTGTTCGCCGGTGTGGTGCCGGCCACCAACCCGCGCTTTGCCACCGTCATCGTCATCAACGACCCGCAGGCCGGCAAGTTCTACGGCGGCCTGGTGTCGGCGCCGGTCTATCACAACGTGATGGAAGGCACCCTGCGCCTGATGGACGTGCCGCTGGACGACCTGCAGTCGTGGCTGGCCGCACAGCAGTCCGGCAAGGTCGGCCACTCGGCTTCGATCCTGCCCGCGCCGCCGGCTGAGGCCGCACTGCCGGCCGATGCCGCCGCCGAATTCGATGCTGCGCTGCCCAGCGCGCACGCCCAGACGCCGCCCGCTACGGGAGGCACGCAATGAGTCCTTCGATGTTGCTTTCGCAGTTGCTTCCGGACGTGGCCCTGGCGGGCCATGATCCCGTTCTGACTGGCCTGGTGCTGGACAGCCGCGCTGTGCGCCCCGGCAATGCCTTCGTCGCCATCGCCGGTTTCGGCGCGCATGGCCTGGGCTTTGTCGAGCAGGCCCGTGCGGCGGGCGCTGGCGTCATCCTGTTCGAACCGCCGGCCCCTGCTGAGCTGCCGGCGCCGGCCGATGCGATCGCGGTGCCGGGTCTGCGCGCGCGCATGGGCGCGATGGCCGACCAGTTCCATGGCGCACCGTCGCGGGCGATGGCAATGGTTGGCGTGACCGGCACCAACGGCAAGACCTCCACCGTGCAGCTGCTGGCCCAGGCCTGGCACCTGCTCGGTACGCCCAGTGGCAGTATCGGCACGCTGGGCGCCGGACTTTATGGCGCGGTCGAGCCGACCGGCTTCACCACGCCGCTGGTGCTGCAGATGCACGCGCTGCTGGCGCAGCTGCGTGATGCCGGCGCGCGCGCGGTGGCGATGGAAGTCAGCTCGCACGCGCTGGACCAGGGCCGCGTGGATGCCGTGCACTACGACGTGGCGGTGTTCACCAATCTCACCCGCGACCATCTGGACTACCACGGCGACATGGCCAGCTACGGCGCGGCCAAGGCGCGGCTGTTCCATCGCCCGGGCCTGAAGGCAGCGGTGATCAACTTGGACGACGCCTTCGGTCGCCAGCTGTTCGCCGGCCTGCCGGCGGGCGTGCAGCCGATCGGCCTGAGCTCGCGCGGTGCCAGCGAGGCCAGCGTGCGCGCCGAAGCGCTGCAGCTCGATGGCCGTGGCATTGCCTTTGAACTGGTCATCGACGGCCAGCGCGCTGCGGTGCAGTCGCCGCTGCTGGGCCGCTTCAACGTGGACAACCTGCTGGCCGTGGCCGGCACCCTGCATGCGCAGGGCCAGCCACTGCCGCGCATCGCCGAGGTGCTGTCGGCGCTGCAGCCGATCCGCGGCCGCATGAACCGCCTCGGCGGCGAAGACGGTCTGCCGACCGTGGTGGTCGATTACGCACATACCCCGGACGCGCTGGAACAGGCGTTGGACAGCTTGCACGGCCACCTGCACGGTGCGCTGTTCTGCGTGTTCGGCTGCGGTGGCGAGCGCGATACCGGCAAGCGCCCGCAGATGGCTGCGATCGCCGAGCGCCTGGCCAACCAGGTCATCGTCACCGACGACAACCCGCGCGGCGAGGATGGCGACGTGATCGTGGCCGACATCCTGGCCGGCTTCCAGAACGCCGAGGCGGTGACCGTGCAGCGCAGCCGCGCGCGCGCGATCGGCCTGGCGGTGAAGCGCGCCGGTGCCGGCGACATCATCCTGATCGCCGGCAAGGGCCACGAGCCGTACCAGGAAGTGAACGGCGTGCGCCATGACTTCGACGACACCGAAGTGGCGGCGGCTGCATTGGCGGCCAAAGCCGGTGTTCTAGCAGCGACGCGCATGGATGCGCTAGTGGCCCGGCCGCAGGACGCGGAAGAGGGCCCCCAGGCCGGGGAGGGCGCCGCATGAAGCGCACCCTGCTTTCGCTGATCGCGCATTGGGCCGGCGGCGAGATCCACGGCGATGACGTGGCCATCGACGCGGTAAGCAATGACACCCGCAGCCTCGGCCCGGGCAGCCTGTACGTGGCGCTGCGTGGCGAGCGCTTCGATGGCCATGACTTCGCCGCCGACGCACTGGCACGCGGTGCCAGCGCGCTGCTGGTCGAACGCCTGCTGCCGCTGGACGTGCCGCAGGTGCTGGTGGCCGACAGCGAGTTGGCGCTGGCCAAGATCGCCACCGGCATGCAGCGCGACCGCGGCACCGAGGTGTTCGCGATCACCGGCAGCAATGGCAAGACCAGTGTGAAGAGCCTGCTGCTGTCGATCCTGCAGCAGGTGGCGCGCGAGGCGCACCGGGTGGTCTACGCCAACCCGGGTAACCGCAACAACGAGATCGGCTTGCCGCTGGCGGTGATCGACGCGCCGGAAGATGCCGACTACGCCGTCTACGAGATGGGTGCCGGCAAGCCGGGTGACATCGCTTACCTCACCGACATCGCCCGCCCGCGCTATGCGCTGGTCAACAATATCGCCCCGGCGCACCTGGAGCGCATGGGCAGCCTGCTCGGCGTGGCGGTCACCAAGGGCGCGATCTACGCGGCGCTGCCGGCCGATGGCGTGGCGGTGATCAACGTGGACGATGCCTACGGGCGCTGGTTCGAACAGCATTTCGTCGGCACTCTGCCGCGCTGCCGCGTGCTGCGCTACGGCCTGGAGCACACCGCCGAGGTCACCGCGCGTGATATCCGTGGCGGTGCACAGGGCAGCCAGTTCGTGCTGGTCGCGCCGACGGGCGAGGCCCGCGTGGTGCTGGGCCTGCCGGGGCGCCACAACGTCAGCAACGCGCTGGCCGCCGCCAGCCTGGCGCTGGCCGCCGGTATCGATCTGGCGCTGATTGCGGCCGGGCTGGCCGAGGCACAGCCGGTGCCGGGCCGCCAGATCGCCCATCAGCTGCACAACGGTGCAGTGCTGGTGGACGACAGCTACAACGCCAACCCGGGTTCGCTGGCCGCCGCCATCGACGCCCTGGCCGCTGCGCCGGAAGAGGGTTGGCTGGTACTGGGCGACATGCGTGAGCTGGGCCCGGATGCCGAAGCGCTGCATGCCCAGGCCGGTCTGCGCGCCCGCGCGGCCGGTCTCAAGCGGCTGTACGCGCTGGGTCCGCTCAGTGCCGCCGCTGCGGCCGCCTTCGGTGAAGGTGGCCGCCATTTCGCCACCCATGATGCGCTGTCACAGGCGCTGCAGGACGAGTTGCACGCTGGTGTGCGCTGCCTGGTCAAGGGTTCCCGTGGCAGTGCCATGGACCTGATCGTCAAAGCGCTGCTGGCGCAAGGAGAGGAATCCCCGCATGTTGTATGAACTGGCTCGATGGTTGCAGCAGTTGGAGAGCCTGTTCGGGCTGTTCAACTACCAGACGTTCCGCGCCATCCTTGCCGCGCTGACGGCGCTGTTCCTGTCGCTCTGGCTGGGCCCGGCGATGATCCGCAAGCTTGCCCAGTTCAAGGGCGGCCAGCCGATCCGCAGCGACGGCCCGCAGACCCACTTCTCCAAGGCCGGCACGCCGACCATGGGCGGCTCGCTGATCCTGCTTACCGTCACCCTGTCGGTGCTGATGTGGGCCGACCTGCGCAACCGCTACGTGTGGCTGGTGCTGGCGGTGATGCTGTGCTTCGGCGCCATCGGCTGGTATGACGACTGGATCAAGATCGTCCGTCGCGACCCGAACGGCCTGAAGTCGCGCTGGAAGTACCTGCTGCAGTCGATCTTCGGCCTGGCCGCGGGCATCTTCCTGTTCCAGACCGCCGACGTACCGGCGGCGCTGACCTTCTATATCCCGATGTTCAAGTCGGTGGCGCTGCCGCTGGCCGGCATCGGCTTTGTGGCCATCGCCTACTTCTGGATCGTCGGTTTCTCCAATGCGGTGAACCTGACCGACGGCCTGGACGGCCTGGCCATCATGCCGACCGTGCTGGTGGCCTGCGCGCTGGGCGTGTTCGCCTATGCCTCGGGCAACGTGGTGTTCGCCAACTACCTGCAGATCCCGCAGATTCCGGGGGCCGGCGAGCTGGTGATCATCTGCGCGGCCATTGCCGGCGCCGGCCTGGGCTTCCTCTGGTTCAACACCTATCCGGCCATGGTCTTCATGGGCGACATCGGCGCGCTGTCGCTGGGCGCGGTGCTGGGCACGATCGCGGTGATCACCCGCCAGGAGCTGGTGCTGGTGATCATGGGCGGCGTGTTCGTCATCGAAACGCTGTCGGTGATGATCCAGGTCGCCTCGTTCAAGCTGACCGGCAAGCGCGTGTTCCGCATGGCGCCGATCCACCACCATTTCGAACTGAAGGGCTGGCCCGAACCGCGCGTGATCGTGCGCTTCTGGATCATCTCCGTCGTGCTCGTGCTGATCGGCCTGGCCACGTTGAAGGTGCGCTGAGATGAACGACCTGTCCCGCCAGGCAACACGCCTTGAAGCCATCGAAGGCAGCTACGACAAGTGGCTGCTGGGCGCGATCATCGCGCTCACCGGTGTCGGCGTGGTGATGGTGGCGTCCAGCTCGATCGCCTTGATGAGCAGCCCGTTCTACTACCTCAACCGCCACCTGATCTTCCTGGCGGTCGGCATCGTGCTGGCGGTGGTGGCCGCGCGTACCGAGCTGAAGTCCATCGAGCAGTACAACCAGATGCTGCTGCTGGGCTGCTTCGTGCTGCTGCTGGCGGTGTTCGCGCCGGGCCTGGGCAGCACCGTCAACGGTGCGCGCCGCTGGATCAACCTGGGCATCTCCAAGTTCCAGACCGTGGAAGCGGTGAAGGTGCTCTACATCGTGTGGCTGTCCAGCTACCTGGTGCGCTTCCGCGATGAAGTGAACGCGACTTGGCCGGCGATGCTCAAGCCGCTGGGCGTGGCCGGTGCGCTGGTGGTGCTGCTGCTGCTGCAGCCGGACTTCGGTTCGTCCACCCTGCTGCTGGCGATCACCGCCGGCATGCTGGTGCTGGGCGGGGTCAACATGCCGCGCATGTCGATGCCGGTGATCATCGGCCTGGTCGGCATGAGCGCGCTGGCGATCATCGAGCCGTACCGCATGCGCCGCATCACCTCGTTCCTCGACCCGTGGGCCGACCAGCAGGGCGACGGCTACCAGCTGTCCAACGCGCTGATGGCGGTAGGCCGTGGCGAGTGGACCGGGGTTGGCCTGGGCAATTCGGTGCAGAAGCTGTACTACCTGCCCGAGGCGCATACCGACTTCATCTTCTCGGTCACCGCCGAGGAATTCGGCTTCCTGGGCACCTGCGTGATCGTGGCCCTGTACGCGCTGCTGGTGGGCCGCACCTTCTGGCTGGGCATGCGCTGCGTGGAAATGAAGCGCCACTTCTCCGGCTACATCGCCTTCGGCATCGGCCTGTGGATCAGCATGCAGACCTTCGTTTCGATCGGCGTGAACCTGGGCATCCTGCCGACCAAGGGCCTGACCCTGCCGCTGATCTCCTCCGGCGGTTCGTCGGTGCTGATGACCTGCGTGGCGATGGGCCTGCTGCTGCGCGTGTCCTATGAACTCAAGCGCGCCGAGCGTCGCCAGGCCGTGCGTATCGGTGGTGGCGCCGAAGACGCCGTTGCCGAGCCGATGGACGAACCTGCTGCACCTGCGGCGGCCAGCGTACCGATGAGCGCCGAGCCGGTGGCCACCACTGCGCCGAATGCCGCGCGTGGCACCAGCCGCCTGCAGTCGCGTATCGAACCGACCTTCGGGAGGCTGTCATGAGCAGCGCCTCCAACGCCCGCCCGGTGATGATCCTGGCCGGTGGCACCGGCGGCCACATCTTCCCCGGCCTGGCCGTGGCCCGGGTGCTGCGCGAGCGCGGCGTGCCGGTCACCTGGATGGGCGCCGAGGGCGCGATGGAAACCCGCCTGGTGCCGCAGCACGACATCGCCATCGACACGCTGGCCATCACCGGCCTGCGCGGCAAGGGCAAGCTGGCCCTGCTGGGTGCACCGTGGCGGCTGATGCGCGCGCTGCGTGCGGCCGGCATGATCATCCGCAAGCGCCAGCCGCGTGCAGTGGTGGCCTTCGGCGGCTTTGCCTCCGGCCCCGGTGGCATGGCCACGCGCCTGCATGGCCTGCCGCTGATCGTGCATGAGCAGAACCGTGCGCCGGGCCTGACCAATCGCATCCTGTCGCGCTACGCGCGCCGCCTGCTGACCGGTTTCCCGGGCACCTTCGCCAAGGGCGAGGAGTTCGTCGGCAACCCGGTGCGTGCGGAAATCGCCGCCATCGCACCGCCCGAGCAGCGCTTTGCCGACCGCCACGGTCCGCTGCGCGTGCTGGTGGTCGGTGGCAGCCAGGGCGCGCGTGCGCTCAACACCGGCGTGCCGCAGGCCATCGCGGCGCTGGGCGCGGACGTGCCGGTGCAGGTGCGCCACCAGAGTGGCGAGAAGCTGCATGCCGAAGCGGTCGAGGCCTATGCCAAGGCCGGCGTGCAGGCTGAAATCACGCCGTTCATCGCCAACATGGCCGAGGCCTTCGCCTGGGCCGACCTGGTGGTGTGCCGTGCAGGCGCGTCGACCCTGGCCGAGCTGTGCGCGGTCGGTGTCGGCAGCGTGCTGGTGCCATTCCCCGCCGCCGTCGACGATCACCAGACCCGCAATGCGGAGTACCTGGTCGAGCGCGATGCGGCGGTGTTGCTGAAGCAGGACGGAACGCTGGCCGACGGCATTGCCGCACTGCTGCGCGATCTGTCCGAAAATCCCGCCCGCCGCATGCAGATGGCGCAAGCCGCGCGTGCCCTGGCCAAGGTCGATGCCGCCGAGCGCATCGCCGATATCATTCTTGAGGAAGCTGTATGAAGAAGGCATGCCACCGCGCCTGCCCTGCGCGAGGCCGCGCATGATCCGTCGCCTGCACGACACCAACGACCTGGTGCGCGCGTTCCCGCGCGTGCACTTCGTCGGTATCGGCGGCACCGGCATGAGCGGTATCGCCGAAGTGATGCTGACGCTGGGCTATGAAGTGTCCGGCTCGGACAACGCTGACAACGGCGCCACCCGCCGCCTGGCCAGCCTGGGTGCGCGCATCATGCGCGGCCATTCGGCGGCCAACGTGCTGGGCACCGACTGCGTGGTGGTGTCCAGCGCGATCCGCGAAGACAACCCGGAACTGATGGAAGCGCGCAGCCAGCGCATTCCGATCATGCCGCGTGCGGCCATGCTGGCCGAGCTGATGCGCTTCCGCCGCGGCATCGCGGTGGCCGGTACGCACGGCAAGACCACCACCACCAGCCTGACCGCTGCGGTGCTGAGCGAAGGTGGCCTGGACCCGACGTTCGTGATCGGTGGTCAGCTGCTGGCCGCCGGTGCCAACGCCAAGCTGGGCGGTGGCCAGTGGCTGGTGGCCGAGGCCGACGAAAGCGATGGCAGCTTCCTGCGCCTGAACCCGCTGATGTCGATCATCACCAACATCGATGCCGACCACCTGGAGAACTACGGCAACGATTTCGCCCGCGTGCAGGCGGCGTTCGCCGAATTCCTGCAGCGCCTGCCGTTCTACGGACTGGCGGTGCTGTGCATCGATGACCCGGAAGTGGCCGCGCTGGCCGCCAAGACCCCGCGCCACGTGATGAGCTACGGCATGAGCCCGCAGGCCGACGTGCGCGCCGAGAACGTGGTGCAGGAAGGTTCGCGCATGCGCTTCACCCTGCGCCTGCCGCAGGGCACCAGCCAGGAAGTGGTACTGGCGCTGCCGGGCAGGCACAACGTGCTGAACGCACTGGCCGCTGCGGCCGTGGGCTGGCAGCTGGGCGTGGCCCCGGACGCGATCGCGCGTGCGCTGGAAAGCTTCGCCGGCGTTGGCCGTCGCTTCAACGATCTGGGCGAAGTGACCACCGCCAGCGGCGCCAAGGTGCGCATCATCGACGATTACGGTCACCACCCCAGCGAGCTGGAAGCGGTGTTCGCCGCCGCCCGCGGTGGTTGGGCCGACAAGCGCCTGGTGGTGGCCTTCCAGCCGCACCGTTACAGCCGTACCCGCGACCAGTTCGACAAGTTCGCTGCGGTGCTGTCCAGCGTCGATGCGCTGGTGCTGAGCGAGGTCTACCCGGCCGGTGAGGAACCGATCGCCGGTGCCGATTCGCATGCGCTGGCCCGCGCCATCCGTGCGCGCGGCCGCAGCGAGCCGGTGGTGGTGGGCAAGGCTGCCGAACTGGCCAGCGTGCTGCCGGACGTGCTGCAGGACGGCGACCTGCTGCTGATGATGGGCGCCGGCGACATCGGTGCCGTGGCCACCCAGATCGCGGTGGAAGGCTTCAAGGCGGAGGGCCAGGCGTGAGCACGCTGACCTTCCCGCCGCTGCACGTGACCGACCCGGCCGTGTTCGGCCGTGTGGCCGTACTGCTCGGCGGCAGCTCGAGTGAACGCGAGGTGTCGCTGGATTCGGGCCGCAACGTGCTTGAAGCGCTGCAGTCGCGCGGCGTCGATGCGTTCGCGGTGGATGGCATCCCTGCGCTGGCCAAGGCGCTGGCCGCCGGTGGCATCGACCGCGTGTTCAACATCCTGCACGGCCACAACGGTGGCGGTGAGGATGGCATCGTGCAGGGCCTGATGGACGCCTTCGGTGTGCCGTACACCGGTTCGGACGTGCTGGGTTCGGCGCTGAGCATGGACAAGATCCGCACCAAGCAGGTGTGGCTGTCGCTGGGCCTGCCGACCCCGCAGTACCGGAAGGTCGATGCCTCCAACGTGCATGCGCTGGCCGCCGAACTGGGCCTGCCGGTGGTGGTGAAGCCGGCCAATGAAGGTTCCAGCGTGGGCATCAGCCGGGTCACCGACGAGGCCGGCCTGGATGAGGCGGTGGCGCTGGCTGCACGCTACGACGGCCAGCTGCTGATGGAACAGATGGTGGTCGGCGATGAACTGACCGTGGCCATCCTCGGCGATGTCGCGCTGCCGTCGATCCGCATCGTGCCCAAGGGCCAGTGGTACGACTACAACGCCAAGTACATCGCCGAAGACACCCAGTACCTGTGCCCGGGCCTGGACGGTGACGCCGAAGAAGAAATCCGGCGCATCGCGCTGGCCGCGTTCCGCGCTGCCGGCTGCCGTGGCTGGGGCCGCGTGGACGTGATGCGCGACCGCAGCAGCGGCCGTTTCTTCCTGCTGGAAGTGAACACCGCGCCGGGCATGACCAGCCATTCGCTGGTGCCCAAGGCCGCACGCCAGGCCGGCATCGGTTTCGAGGAACTGGTGTGGCGCGTGCTGGAGCAGACCCTGGAGGCCAGGCACGCATGAACGCGCTGCTGCGCATCTTCGTCTGGCTGTTGGCGCTGTCGGTGGTTGCACTGCCGGTGGTGGCCGTGGTCAATGGCTGGGTCGGCGCCGAGCGCTGGCCGCTGGCGAAGCTGCGCGTGCATGGCGAGTTCAAGCGGGTACCGGCCGAACAGCTGCAGCAGGTGCTGCTGCCGTACGCGCGCGCCGGCTTCTTCGCGGTCAAGCTGCAGGATGCCCAGGATGCGCTGGAAAACCTGCCGTGGGTGGAGAGTGCACGGGTGCGCAAGCAGTGGCCGGACGTGCTGGAAGTGACCCTGGTCGAGCACAAGCCGTTTGCGCGCTGGGGCAATGATCGTCTGGTCTCCGAGCAGGGCAAGCTGTTCCCCACGCCGAAGAAGTTGTCCGACCTGGCACTGCCCGAGCTGGACGGCCCGGACAGCCAGACCGAAGAAGTGATGAAGCTGTACAGCGACTCGCGTGCATTGTTCGCACCGGCCGGTGTTGACGTGCGGCGGGTGACGATGGACGCGCGCGGCAGCTGGTCGCTGGTGCTGAGCAACGGCACCGAGGTGGTGGTCGGCCGTGACGACGCGCGCTCGCGCCTGCAGCGCTTCGTCAAGGTGCTGCCGCAGCTCAACCGCCAGGACGCGCCGATCGAGCGCGCCGACCTCCGTTACACCAATGGTTTCACGCTGAGCTGGGGTACCCCGGCCACGCCGGCGAAAACGCCGGCGACCCCGGCCAGCAGGACGCAGGAAAGGACATGAATCGCAAGGGTGACAAATCGCTGATCGTTGGCCTGGACATCGGCACCTCCAAGGTGGTGGCGCTGGTGGGCGAGTACTCGCCGGGCAACCCGATCGAAGTGATCGGCATCGGCTCGCACGAATCGCGCGGCCTGAAGCGCGGTGTGGTGGTGGATATCGAATCGACCGTGCAGTCGATCCAGCGCGCGGTGGAAGAAGCCGAGCTGATGGCCGGCTGCGAGATCCGCTCGGTGTACGCCTCGATCTCCGGCAACCACGTGCAGTGCAAGAACTCGCCCGGCATCGTGCCGATCCGCGACGGCGAAGTGACCTGGGGCGACCTGGATCGCGTGCTGGACGCGGCCAAGGCGGTGGCGATTCCGGCCGACCAGAAGATCCTGCACGCCATTCCGCGCGAGTACGTGCTGGACGATTCGCAGGAAGGCATCCGCAACCCGGTCGGCATGACCGGCGTGCGCCTGGAAGTGCACGCGCACCTGGTGGTGTGCGCGCAGTCGGCCGCGGCCAACATCAGCAAGTGCGTGCAGCGCTGCGGCCTGCAGGTGGACGATCTGGTGCTGTCCTCGCTGGCCTCCAGCGTGGCGGTGCTGACTGCCGACGAGCGCGAGCTGGGCGTGGTGCTGGTCGACATGGGCGCCGGCACCACCGATATCGCAGTGTTCGTGCAGGGCGCGATCTGCCACACCGCCTCGCTGCCGATTGCCGGCGACCACGTGACCAACGACATCGCGCACATGCTGCGCACGCCCACGCCGGAAGCCGAGCAGATCAAGGTGCGCTACGCCTGCGCGCTGGCCCAGCTGGCCACCGCCGAGGAGAGCATCCAGGTGCCGTCGGTGGGTGACCGCCCGCCGCGCCGCATGCCGCGCCATTCGCTGGCGCAGGCGGTGCAGGGCCGTTACGAGGAGATCTTCGAAATGGTGCAGGCCGAACTGCGCCGCTCCGGCTTCGAGGAACTGGTGCGCGCCGGCATGGTGCTGACCGGCGGCGCTTCGAAGATGGAAGGCGTGGTCGAGCTGGCCGAGGAAATGCTGCAGATGCCGGTGCGCGTGGGCATCCCGCAGCACGTGACCGGCCTGGGCGAAGTGGTCGGCAACCCGGTGCACGCCACCGGCGTGGGCCTGCTGCTGATGGGCAGCCAGATCGAACACCCGCGTCGCCCGTCGCTGCCCACCGGGCGCGCCGGCAGCATGTTCAAGAAACTGAAGACCTGGTTCCGCGGCGAGTTCTGACGCGGCACCGGCACCACCCGGGTGACCCCCGGCAGCAACACCGGCAACACGACGCAACACCGGCAACACACAACCCACACAGCCGCAACGTCGGCATGCAGCAGGACGGCAGGACGCCCGAATGCCCATGCCAGCCAAAGCGGATACAACGAGGACACGGACATGGCGCATTTTGAACTGATCGAAAAGATGGCACCCAATGCGGTGATCAAGGTGGTTGGCGTGGGCGGCGGCGGCGGCAATGCCGTGGCGCACATGGTCAACTCGGCGGTGGACGGCGTGGAATTCATCACCGCCAACACCGACTCGCAGGCCATCAAGAATTGCGGTGCCAAGCTGCAGCTGCAGCTGGGTACCAACGTGACCAAGGGCCTGGGCGCAGGCGCGAACCCGGAAGTCGGCCGCCAGGCCGCGCTGGAAGACCGTGAGCGCATCATGGACGCGCTGCAGGGCGCGGACATGGTGTTCATCACTGCCGGCATGGGCGGCGGCACCGGCACCGGCGCTGCGCCGGTGGTGGCCCAGCTGGCCAAGGAAATGGGCATCCTGACCGTGGCCGTGGTCACCAAGCCGTTCCCGTTCGAAGGCCGTCGCCGCATGCAGGTGGCGCTGAAGGGCATCGAGGAACTGAGCCAGCACTGCGACTCGCTGATCACCATCCCGAACGAGAAGCTGATCACCGTACTGGGCCGCAACGCGACCATGATCCAGGCCTTCCGTGCCGCCAACGACGTGCTGCAGGGCGCCGTGCAGGGCATCGCCGACCTGATCGTGCGTCCGGGCCTGATCAACGTCGACTTCGCCGACGTGCGCACCGTCATGTCCGAAATGGGCCTGGCGATGATGGGTACCGGCACCGCCCGTGGCGATGACCGCGCCCAGGCCGCCGCTGAAGCCGCGATCCAGAACCCGCTGCTGGACGATGTGAACCTGGCCGGTGCCAACGGCATCCTGGTCAACATCACCGCCGGCGCCGACTTCACCATGGCCGAGTTCGACGAGATCGGCCGCACCATCGATGGCTTCGCTTCCGAAGACGCCACCGTGGTGGTCGGCACCGTGCTGGATCCGGACATGCAGGACGAAGTGCGCGTGACCGTGGTCGCCACCGGCCTGAACCGCGTCTCGGCCAGCAAGACCCAGCGTCCGGGCGAGCGTGCGCCGATCAAGCTGGTCCGCAACGCCACCACCGGCCAGCCGGAGTTCGGCGACTTCGACAACGGCGGCGACGCCGTGTCCAAGGCGGTGGGTGGCATGGGCCTGGGCCTGCGCCGTGCCAGCAGCGATACCGCGGCCGCTTCGACCCCGTCGGCGCCGGCCTCCTCGGCCCCGGCCGCGGCGGAACTGCCCAACGACTACCTGGACATCCCGGCGTTCCTGCGCCGCCAGGCGGACTGAGCGGAGTCGCCCGGGGCTTGTCCTCCCCGGGTTGCGCCACCATGTCCTGAAAACGCGGGCGCCGGGCCAGGATGGGCCCGGCCGCCCTGCTTGACGCGCGTCCCATCGGCGCGCCGGTGTGTCCTGCCTGCCTTTCAGCCAGGGTAGGGGACCGCGCGTGTTAATCTAATGTGTCACTTCCGGCCATCCCCCATGATCCAGCAACGCACCCTCAAGAACACGATCCGCGCCACCGGCGTTGGCCTGCACAGCGGCGACAAGGTCTACATGACCCTGCGCCCGGCACCGGTCAATCATGGCATCGTGTTCCGCCGCGTCGATCTGGACCCGGTGGTGGAAGTGCCGGCCAAGGCCGAGCTGGTCACCGAAGTGACCCTGTGCACCGGCCTGACCTGCAACGACGCCAAGATCCAGACCGTCGAACACCTGATGTCGGCGCTGGCCGGCCTGGGTGTGGACAACATCATCGTCGAACTGTCCTCGGCCGAGCTGCCGATCATGGACGGTTCGTCCGGCCCGTTCGTGTTCCTGCTGCAGTCGGCCGGCATCGTGGAACAGGATGCGCCCAAGCGCTTCATCCGCGTGCTCAAGACCGTGGAAGTGACCGAGGGCGACAAGGTGGCCCGCTTCACCCCGTACGAAGGCTACAAGCTGGGCTTCACCATCCAGTTCGACCACCCGATGATCCCGGCCAAGCAGTCGCGCCAGGAAATCGAGTTCTCCACGCTGGCCTACACCAAGGAAATCTCCCGCGCGCGCACCTTCGGTTTCATGCGCGACCTGGAGTACATGCGCGAGCGCAACCTGGGCCTGGGCGGTTCGATGGACAACGCGATCGTGCTGGACGAGTTCCGCGTACTCAACGAAGACGGCCTGCGCTACGCCGACGAATTCGTGCGCCACAAGATCCTCGACGCGATCGGTGACCTCTATCTGGCCGGTGGCCAGGTGCTGGGCGCCTATGAAGGCTTCAAGTCGGGCCACGCGCTCAACAACAAGCTGGTGCGGGCGCTGATGGCCGACGCCACGGCCTGGGAATGGGTCACCTTCGACTCGCCGGCCACGCCGGATCCGGTTGAGTACGCCACGCCGGCCTACGCCTGATCTGCGTAAATAATTGAATTAAAAAGAAAAACGCCGCCTTACAGGGCGGCGTTGTCGTTTCCGCGGCCGTTGCCGCATTCAGCGTGCTTGGCGATCGTCAAGCCGGGTTCGAGGTCACGATTTTGTGAACCTGTTGGATCGGAAGCCTGAATTTAACGTTGTTTTAACAACAATCTAACGACAGGGCCCCGGATGGCAGATAGGATGCGACCCGGCCCCCGAAATGTTTCACGCCGTGGTGACACGTGCGACGGGGAGCGGAGCCGGATGCTCCGTTGCCCTCAGGATCGCTTCTTCGGCTTCGAAGGAATGTCCTGCAGGCAAGCCAAGGCGTCGCGTAGCCCTTTGTGCGTGGCGGCTGAAACTGCGTGGGGGCCATTCCGGTTGTCGATCGCTGGGGAGCGTGAGGGAGTGGTGGACGCAGTCTTGATGGTCACCCTGGTGGCCTTCAGCCCGATGGAACGGGCCGCGTCGAGCAACTGGGCCTCGGCAAGCCGCAACTTGGCATGCCAGACCGGGGATTCGACGAGAAAAACGAGGTGTTCCCCGTCCACATTGGCCAGCCGGCAACGGCTGCGCAGAGGTGGCGGCAACTGGGGGCGCAACTGACGGTCCAGCGCGTCGAGCCACAAGGCACGCCGCAGCGGGTTCCCGCTTTTGTCCGCCATCACCGCATCCAGCGCCGGTTTCGGCACTGACGCGGGGCGAACGCTGGATTTCGGCTCAGACATGAAAACTCACTGATGGCATTCAAAAAGATCGTAATCAAAACGCGTGAAGGACAGGCCAAGGCGTCGCCGATCACGCGATTGCGGTTCTATTTCGAGGACCGCCCCCGCGCCCTGCTGGGCAGCGTGCTCGGGGTAGGCTGCATTATCGGCCTTGCCGGCGGCATTGGCGCCAGCGCGCTGAATGATTCGCGCCTGCAGGCCAAGGTCGAGCGCCAGGATGCGGAGCTGGCCAAGGTCAAGCGCGATGCGCAGACCCAGGTCAACGCATTGGCGGCCCGCCTCGGCGAGCTGCAGGCCCAGGCCACCCGCCTCAACGCCCTGGGCGAACGGCTGACCCAGATGGGCAAGCTGGAAGACGGCGAATTCGACTTCAACGAGACCCCCGGCCTCGGTGACGGCGATGCCGGCGGCCCGACCGCCGACATCCCGGTGAAGGACGTCAACGCCGACTTACAGGTGCTGGAGCAGCGCTTCGCTGCTTCAGGCCGCCAGCTGTCGGTGATGGAATCGCTGATGTTCGACCACCAGCTGCAGCAGAACGCCGTGCCCTCGCGCATGCCGATCCGCAACAGCTATGTGACCTCCGGTTTCGGCACCCGTGCCGACCCGTTCGGCCGCGGTGCCGCCACCCACAAGGGCATGGACTTCCACGCCAGGGTCGGTGACCCGGTGATGGCCGTGGCCGAGGGCGTGGTCAGCTTCGCCGGCGTGAAGGGCGGCTACGGCAACGTGGTCGACGTCGACCACGGCAATGGCTATGTCACCCGCTACGCGCACAATTCGCGCCTGGTGGTGAAGGTCGGCGATCTGGTCCGTGCTGGCCAGGAAGTGGCCAAGGCCGGTTCCACCGGCCGTTCGACCGGCGCCCACGTGCACTTCGAGGTGTGGGAAAACGGCAACGTGGTCAACCCGCGCAAGTTCCTCGGCGACGGCGGCAACACGCCGGTCGGGCGGATCAGCCGCGGCTGATCCCCGGCTTGGGGGCAACGCCGGGGTCAGGGCCCTTCCGCGCTGCGGAAGGGATCCGACCCGATGCGGTTGATCTGGTAGTGCCGGCCGCTGGCCGGCAACCTCATGATCTTCGGCAGCATCGCGGGTTGCCGGCCAGCGGCCGGCACTACCCAAAGCGGGGTTGAAACCTCAGCCGCCCGTCCCAAGCTACAATGGGTGTTGCCATCGACAGGGCGCCAGGCGCCCTGTTTCGTTTGCGGCGGACGGATCCCAAGGGGGAGGCCGGGCGTCGTGTCCATCCAACCCGGTTCCTTCAATGATCAACAGCCTGCTTACCCGCGTATTTGGCAGTCGTAACGAACGACAGCTGCGCCAGCTCAACCGCATCGTCGCCAAGATCAATGCGCTGGAGCCGGAGATCGAGAAGCTTTCCGACGAGCAGCTTCAGGCCAAGACGCCGGAGTTCAAGCAGCGCATTGCTGGCGGTGAAGCCCTGGACAAGGTGCTGCCCGAAGCCTTCGCGGTCTGCCGCGAAGCCGGCCGCCGCGTGCTGGGCATGCGCCACTACGACGTGCAGCTGATCGGTGGCATGGTGCTTCACCTGGGCAAGATCGCAGAAATGCGCACCGGTGAAGGCAAGACCCTGGTGGCGACCCTGCCGGTGTACCTCAACGCGCTGGAAGGCCAGGGCGTGCATGTGGTCACCGTCAACGACTACCTGGCCCGCCGCGACGCCGCGCAGATGGGCAAGCTGTACAACTGGCTGGGCCTGAGCGTGGGCGTGGTGTACCCGGGCATGCCGCACAGCGACAAGCGCGAAGCCTACGCCGCCGACATCACCTACGGCACCAACAACGAATTCGGTTTCGACTACCTGCGCGACAACATGGCGCTGTCCAAGGCCGACCGCTACCAGCGCGGCCTGCACTACGCCATCGTCGACGAAGTCGACTCGATCCTGATCGACGAAGCGCGTACCCCGCTGATCATCTCCGGCCCGGCCGACGATTCCCCGGAGCTGTACATCCGCGTCAACCGTGTCGTGCCGAACCTGGTCAAGCAGGAAGCCGAAGACGGCGAGGGCGATTTCTGGGTCGACGAGAAGGGCAAGCAGGTGCACCTGTCCGAAGCGGGCATGGAGCACGCCGAGCGCCTGCTGGTCGAGGCCGGCATCCTCAACGGCGAGACCGAGGGCCTGTACGCGGCGCAGAACCTGACCGTGGTCCACCACCTGAACGCCGCACTGCGCGCGCACGCCATCTACCAGCGTGATGTGGACTACATCGTGCGCGACGGCGAAGTGGTCATCGTCGATGAGTTCACCGGCCGCACCCTGTCCGGTCGTCGCTGGTCCGACGGCCTGCACCAGGCCGTGGAAGCGAAGGAAGGCGTGCCGGTGCAGCGTGAGAACCAGACGCTGGCCAGCATCACCTTCCAGAACCTGTTCCGCATGTACAAGAAGCTGTCCGGCATGACCGGTACGGCCGATACCGAAGCGTTCGAATTCCAGAGCATCTACGGCCTGGAAGTGGTGGTGATCCCGACCAACCGCCCGACCATCCGCAAGGACAGCCCGGACCAGGTGTTCCTCAACCGCAAGGGCAAGTTCAATGCGGTGCTGGCCGACATCGAAGAGTGCGCCAAGCGCGGCCAGCCGGTGCTGGTGGGTACCACCTCGATCGAAACCTCGGAAATGCTGTCCGAGCACCTGCGCAAGGCCGGTGTGAAGCACGAAGTGCTCAACGCCAAGCAGCATGACCGCGAAGCGACCATCGTGGCCAACGCCGGCCGTCCGGCGGCGGTGACCATCGCCACCAACATGGCCGGCCGTGGTACCGACATCGTGCTGGGCGGTTCGCTGGAAGCGGAAATCCACGAGCTGGGCGAAGGCGCGACCGACGAGCAGAAGGCCGCGATCAAGGCCGAATGGCAGAAGCGCCACGATGCAGTGAAGGCCGCCGGCGGCCTGCACATCGTCGGTACCGAACGCCACGAATCGCGCCGTATCGACAACCAGCTGCGTGGTCGTTCCGGCCGCCAGGGTGACCCGGGTTCGTCCCGCTTCTACCTGTCGCTGGAAGACAACCTGATGCGCATCTTCGCCTCCGACTGGGTGCAGAAGGCCATGCGCATGATGGGCATGAAGGAAGACGACGTCATCGAGGACCGCCTGGTCAGCCGTCAGATCGAGAAGGCGCAGCGCAAGGTGGAAGCGCACAACTTCGACATCCGCAAGAACCTGCTGGACTTCGACGACGTCAACAACGACCAGCGCAAGGTGATCTACGCCCAGCGTGACGAACTGCTGGACGCCGAATCGGTGAAGGACAACGTCGATGGCATCCGCGACGACGTGATCTTCGACATCGTGGCCCGCTTCGTGCCGCCCAATTCGATCGACGAGCAGTGGGACCTGCGCGGCCTGGAAGCGACCCTGGAGTCGGACTTCGGCCTGCAGATGTCGCTGACCGATCTGGTCAAGTCGCACGAGGAGCTGGACGCCGAAGCCATCGCGGTGAAGGTGCAGGAGCGCGTCAACCAGCACTTCGCCGAGAAGGAAGCCGGGCTGGGCGAAGAGACCATGCGCGCGCTGGAGAAGCACGTGATGCTGACCGTGCTGGACCAGAGCTGGAAGGAGCACCTGGCCCGCATGGATTACCTGCGCCAGGGCATCTACCTGCGCGGCTACGCACAGAAGCAGCCGAAGCAGGAGTACAAGAAGGAAGCCTTCGAGCTGTTCTCGGACATGCTGGAGAACGTCAAGCGTGAAGTGGTGACCCTGCTGGCCCGTGTGCGCATCCGCAGCGACGAGGAAGTGCAGGCGCTGGAAGCGGCCGAGCGCCAGCAGGTCGAAGCGCGCCTGAGCCAGTCGCAGTTCCAGCACCAGGATGCCGGTGGCTACAGCGCCGACGAGGAAGCCGCGCAGGTGCAGGCCGCGCAGCAGGGTGTGGCGCAGATGCAGCGCGACGAGCCCAAGATCGGCCGCAACGACCCGTGCCCGTGCGGCAGTGGCAAGAAGTACAAGCACTGCCACGGCCAGTTGAGCTGACCCCGGAAGGCCCCGCGAAAGCGGGGCCTTTTCTTTGTGCAGGACGATGCGACCTTCCGATGCGATTGCGCCGGTCGCCCTGTTCTGGGCATGCTCCCCCCATGCCTTCTCCCACCCGATCGATCCACGTCGTGGCCGCCGTCATCACCGACGCCCGTGGCCGTGTGCTGCTCAACCGCCGTACCGGCAACCGCGACATGGCCGGGCTGTGGGAATTTCCCGGCGGCAAGCGCGAGCCGGGCGAAACCTCCGAACAGGCACTGGTGCGTGAACTGCGCGAGGAACTGGGCATCGAGGCCGATGTCGGCGAGTGGCTGATGGATGTGCCACAGCGCTACCCCGACAAGCACCTGACCCTGGAAGTGCGCCACGTGCGCAGCTGGAAGGGTACGCCCCGCGGCCGCGAAGGGCAGGCGATCACCTGGGTGGCGCAGGACAAGCTGGGGCGCTATTCGATGCCGCCGGCCGACCTGCCAGTGGTCGCCGCGCTGCGCCAGCCCGACCGCTACCTGATTACCCCGGCGCCGGCGGACGCGGCCGATGGCGTACAACGCTGGCACGATCAACTGCAGCACGCCGTGGCGTCCGGCCAGCAGCGCATCCAGCTGCGCCTGCCGCCGGCCCATCCGCAGCGGCAGGCGATGCTTGAGCAGGCGCTGCGCACGCATCGGCGCAGTGGCGTGCAGTGGTTGCTCAACCGCGATATCGAACTGGCGCGTGCGCTGGGGGTGGGCGTGCATCTGGGCAGTGAACAGCTGCTGGCGCTGCCGCAGCGCCCATTGCCGGAAGGGCAGCTGGTGGCGGCGTCCTGCCACGACCTGCAACAGCTGCAGGCCGCACAGCAGCTGGGCTGTGACTTCGCGGTGCTCGGCCCGGTGCAGGCCACCGCCAGTCATCCCGAGGCCGTGCCGCTGGGGTGGGATGCCTTCGCCGAGCTGCGTGCACAGGTGTCACTGCCGATCTACGCGCTCGGTGGCATGGGCAGTGGCCACATCACCGAAGCGCGCCGCCATGGTGGGCAGGGCATCGCTGCCATCCGCGGGCTGTGGCCGGCGTAACGCCGCACGCGGGGTCGGATCCCTGTGCAGCAGGGCTCTGACCCCTGCCGATCACAAGGTGATCCAGAAACATCCGTATTGCCGCCGCAGGCCCAGCACGGTGGACGCCCGCGCCACGCTGCCCGGCAGCGTCTGCTCCAGGCGCAGGCCGACTGGATGCCGTGCCACTGGTGGCTCAGGGTCGGATCCCTGCGCAGCAGGGCTCTGACCCTCCTCCTGCAGGACGTCCTGATCCTGCCGCGGATACACCGGCACCACGTCCACCAGCGGCCGCCGCGCCAGTGATTCCAGCTGGCCCAGGATGCGCTGTGCACCCGCGTCCGACACCGCGCCCCACAGGTACAGCGAGGACAGCCGGTTCACATCGTTGCTGACGATACCGGTGCGCAGTGCGTCCACCAGCTCGCTCAGGCGCCGTGGGCAGCGCGCACCCAGGGTGTCGGGCGGGGCGGTGTTGCCAGTGGGTGCCGGCGGCGGCAGCCGTGACCGTGCACCCACGCTGTCACAGGGCCGGTCGGTGTAGACGCTCTGCCCCTGCGCATCGGTGCAGCGGTTCAGGCGCGGGGACTGCGCATGGGCAACAGGGGCCATCGACGACAGCAGCACCAGCACCAGCGGGAAGGACATCCGGATCATCGACGCAGGGTAGCGCCGATCGTGGCTGCGCGGCGTGCTTTCAGCCCTGCAGCAGTTTGAGCACTGACGTGGTCGGCTTGGCCAGGTTCAGGGTGTAGAAGTGCAGGCCAGGCGCGCCGCCTTCGATCAGGCGCTGGCACAGACGGGCCACCACCTCGGTGCCGAAGGCGCGCACCGATTCGGCGTCATCGCCGTAGGCCTGCATCTTGCGGCTGATCCAGCGCGGTATCTCCGCCCCGCACTGCTCGGAGAAGCGGCGCAGCTGACTGAAGTTGGCGATCGGCATGATGCCCGGTGTGATCGGTACCTGCACGCCGAGTCGGCGCACTTCATCGACGAAATGGAAGTAGGCATCCGGATTGAAGAAATACTGGGTGATCGCCGCGTCGGCGCCGGCATCGATCTTGGCCTTGAAGTGCTTCAGATCGGCCAGCGCATCGCTCGCCTGCGGGTGGGTCTCTGGATACGCGCCCACTTCGATGTGGAAGGCGTCACCGTGCTCGGCGCGGATGAAGGCGATCAGCTCGGAGGCATAGCGCATGTCACCGGGAAAGCCCATGCCCGAGGGCAGGTCGCCGCGCAGCGCGACCAGGCGCCGGCAGCCGATGGCGCGGTACAGCTTGAGCAGTTCGCGGATTTCCTGGCGGGTGCCGCCGACGCAGGACAGGTGCGGTGCGGCATCGAAACCGTGGTGCTGGTTGAGGTGGCGCACGGTCTCGGAGGTATAGCTCAGGGTCGAACCACCGGCGCCGAAGGTGCACGACACGTAGTCGGGGGCGTAGTCCTTCAGCCGGGTCGCGGCGCGGTCGAGCTGGCTGCGCTGTTCGTCGGTCTTGGGCGGATAGAACTCGAAGCTGATGGCGGTCATGGCACGGGCGGCGGCAGCGGGTGTGGATCAGTATATCGCTTCATCAAGATGGATGTGTGATAGCGGTGCGAGGGTAGGTCATCCGTGGCGCGCGACCGTTCGCCCTGCTGGCCGGCCGTTGCTCCGGAATCTCAACCGGGGGCGCTGCACCGGCAGCACGCTGTTCCCATCCCGGCACCACCCACCCGATGAAGGAGCAGACAATGAAGATCTTCCTGGCACTCTGGTACGCGATGAAGGCCCTGGCCCGGCTGGCGATGATCGGCATGGCGATGGCCGTGCTGGGCTCCGGCTCGGCGCATGCCGCCACCGACGCGGCGGCCGGCAAGGTGCAGGTCGAGGTGGTCGGCAAGGGCCGACCGCTGTTGATGATTCCCGGCCTCAACAGCAGCGCCGAGGTCTGGCGCGAAACCTGCCTGGCGCTGAAGGATGTGCAGTGCCACCTGGTGCAGCTGCCGGGCTTTGCCGGCGCCGCGCCCACCGATCCGCGCCCGGCCGAATTCCTGCCGGCGATGCGCGGGCAGCTGCTGGCCTACCTGCACGACCAGCACCTGGGCCCGGTGGTGGTGGTCGGCCACAGCCTCGGCGGCCTGCTGGGCCTGCAGATGGCGCAGGCCGAGCCGAAGGCGGTCAGCGCGCTGGTGGTGGTTGATGCATTGCCGTTCCTGCCGGCGGCGCGCGACCCGAACGCCACCGCAGACAGCGCGCGGCCGATGGCCGACCAGCTGCGCAGGGGCATGCTCGCCGCCGATGCCGAGCAATGGCAGGCGCAGCTGAAGGCGGGCCTGCCCGGCATGACCCGCGATCCGCAGCGCCAGGCCGAGCTGGGGCGCTGGGGTGAGAGCAGTGACCGCCAGACCACCGCCGACGCCATGCACGGGGTGATGACCACCGACCTGCGTGACAGCATCGCAGCGATCACTGCACCGACGCTGGTGCTGGGCAGCTGGGCCGGCTACCAGCCGATGGGCGGCACCGAGGGAAGCACCCGGGCCATATTCCAAGCCCAGTACGCCAAGCTGCAGGGCGTGCAGATCGCGATGAGCGCACAGGGGTTCCACTTCCTGATGTGGGATGATCCGCGCTGGCTGCAGGAGCAGCTGCGTCGCTTCCTGGCCGCGCATCCCTGATCGCTGCCCTTTTCCGCTCACAGCCCAGGTTCCGATGGACGCCACCACCTCATCCCGCCGCTTCTGGACGCTCAATGCGCTGGCCTGGGCCGGTTACGCGATGTACGGGCTGTGGGCCGGAATGCGGATCGGTGGCGGCGTGGTGTACAGCGGCATCGTGTTGATCACCGTCAGCGTGGCCGCCTGCCTGTGGCTGTGCAGCGGCATGCTGCGTGCGGTGGCACTGCGCCAGCGCTGGTGGGACGGCAGCCTGGGCCTGCTGATGCTGAAGCTGGCCGCCGGCGTGGTGCTCGGGGCCAGCGTCGCGCAGGCGGTCACGGCCGCACTGCTGCTGCCGGCACTGGCGCTGGGCTGGGTACAGCTGCCCGGCGGTCATGCCGATTACCAGTGGTCGTCGTTGCTGGTGTACTGGATGAACACCGCTCTGTTCCTGCTGATGTGGACCGGTCTGTGGGCCGGCCTGCACGGCCTGCGCCGGGCCCGCCACAGTGAGCTGGCCCGCCTGCGTGCCGAGGCCGAGCGCAGCGCACTGGAACGCGATGCACTGCGTGCACGGCTCAATCCACATTTCATGTTCAATGCGCTGAACAACCTGCGCGCGCTGATCCTGGAAGACCCCGAGCGCGCCCGCGACATGGTCACGCGCCTGTCGCGCACCCTGCGCCAGGCGCTGGCGCACAACCGCAGCGAGCAGGTCACCCTGGCCGAAGAACTGGCGGTGGTGGACGACTATCTGGCGATCGAGGCCATCCACTTCGAACAGCGCCTGCAGGTCGTTCGGCGCATCGATGATGACGCCCTGCAGGCGCAGTTGCCGGCGATGGCGTTGCAGCTGCTGGTGGAGAACGCGATCAAGCACGGCATCGGCAGCCGCCCCGGTGGTGGCGAGGTGCAGATCCGCGCCACGCTGGACGGCGATGTATTGCGCCTGCAGGTGGACAACCCGCTGGGCAGCGCCAGCGAGCCTGCCGACGGGCATGGCGTCGGCCTGGCCTACCTGCGTGCGCAGCTCGGTTCGCGTGGCCGTTTCACCCTGCAGCCGGTCGGCGACCGCATGCAGGCCCTGCTGGAGATTCCGCAATGAGTGGCGTACTGCGTGTGCTGATTGTCGATGACGCACGGCTGGCACGGCAGGAGCTGCGCACACTGCTGTCTGCGTTGCCGTGGGTGCAGTGCGTGGGCGAGGCCGACGATGTGCCCGCCGCGCGCGAGGCGATCCTGACGCTGGCGCCGGACCTGGTGCTGCTGGATGTGCAGATGCCTTCGGGCAGTGGATTCGACGTGCTGGACGGCCTGGAGACGGTGCCGGCGGTGGTGTTCGTCACCGCCTACGACACCTATGCCGTGCGCGCGTTCCAGGCCAATGCACTGGACTACCTGGTGAAGCCGGTGGAGGCGCCGCGGTTGCTGGAGGCGCTGAAGCGGGCACACCAGCGTGAGGCGGTGCAGGCCGAAGCGCCGGAGTCGCGCAGCACGCTGGGCGCGCAGGACCAGGTGTTCGTGCGCGAGGGAGAACGCTGCTGGTTCGTGGCGGTCTCCGAGATCCGCCGGCTGGTGGTGGATGGCAACTACACGCGGCTGTGGTTCCGCGACCAGAACGCCCTGCTGACCCGCAGCCTGAGCGCGCTGGAATCGCGCCTGCCGCAGGACCTGTTCTTCCGAGCCAACCGCAACACGCTGGTCAACCTGCGCCGCATTCGTGGCGTGACGCCCAGCATCGGTGATGGTTACGACCTGACGCTGGATGATGGCAGTGAGGTGGAAGTATCGCGGCGGCAGGCGCGGGAACTGCGCGAGCGGATGGCGTTGTAGGGCCGGCTACAGCTTGGCGCTGACCGGGCTGGACCGCCGGATGCGCTTCATGCCTCGGCTGGCTGCCCCCTCAAGCGGGCCGTCACCCCGCCACCGCCGTGCTGGATGACCAGTTCGAGCCCGTAGTGGCTGCACAGTCGTCGCATGATATCCAGGCCCAGGCCGTTGCCCTCGCTGCCATCACGCTTGTCGAATGGCCGCGGCTCGGGCCAGTTGCCAAGGAAGGGCGAAGTCCCTGCCGTGTTGTGCACCAGCAGCTGACCGTCCTGCCATGCAATCAGGACCTGTCCCTGCGCGGTATGCGCGAACGCATTGCCGACCAGATTGGCCAGGACTACGCGCAGGGCCGCCTCGGGCGCGCGCAACGTGGCCCCGTCGGGCACGGTCAGCCGTACCTCGACCGGCCGTGCAGCCAGCAACGGAGACTGCTCGATGATCACCCGTTCCAGCAGCGGCACAAGTTTGACCGGTGGAGCGCCGTGGCTGGCGGTTTCTTCGCGAGCCAGCGCCAGCAGCGCCGCAATGGCCTGCTGCAGCTGCAGTGCCGAAAGACGGATATGCTGCACATGCTGGCGGCCACGCTCGGACAGGCCCGACTCGCTGGCCAACTGGCCAGCCGCACTGGAGATGACGCTCAAGGGGGTGCGCAGTTCGTGGCTGGCATCGCGCGTGAACGCATGTTCGCGGGCAACGAAGGCAGCGATGCGTGCGGACAATCCATCCAGGGCGCGGGCGAGCACGCCAATCTCGTCGTCCTCGAAACGTGCTGCCAGGCGCGCGCCGGGGCCTGGTTCCGGCTGCAGCGCTTCAACCTCTTCGACCAGCGTGTAGAGCGAGCGTGTACTGCGATGGGCGAGCCAGATGCCGAGGACAATCGCCGCGATCAGGACCAGCAGTGCTGTGCCGGCAAGCAGCATCACGACCCGATCGCGGATCGGCCTGACCACTAGTTGCGCACTGACCTCAGACACAAGCCAGGCAGGGGGAGCGCCGGCCGGGGGATCGATCCGCTTGAGATGGTAGTGCCGGCCATCGACACCCGCGAACTCCGAGCGCCAGGGTTCCTTCGCGAACTCGCTGCGCAGATCGTCAGGGAAGGTAGAGGGTGAACGATGCAGCTGGATTGCGGCATCGGCAGGTGTCCGCCAGTCCCCTTCGTGTGCGTGCCGGGCGAGCTGAGCCTGTGCTTCACGGTCCAGTTGGGCGTTGAAGATGCTGTCTTCCACCACATACATGAACACCAGCGAGTAGGTACCGAACACCATGGCGGTGAACAGCGCGAAGGCTGTGAATGTGATCACCAGTCGACGGCGCAGGCGCAGGGTGGGCCGCGGCTTCATGGCGAAGCTTCCAGACGGAAGCCGACACCGTGGACGGTGCGCAGCATCTCGCCTTCGAACGGCCTGTCCAGTACCTGCCGCAACAGGTACAGATGCGAGCGCAGCGGATCGGAAGGAGGTGCTTCATCCCCCCACAGGCGTTGAACGAGCTCGCTGCGGGTGACGGTTCGCGGCCAGGCCTCGGCCAGTACGAGCAGGATGCGCTGCGGAACCTGTGCCAGCTCCAGCAGCAATCCCGCGCGCCAGGCCTGGCCGCTGCGGCGGTCGATGCTCAACGGTCCAATCTGCAGGAGGTTCGGCTGACCCACGCGATGGCGGCGGGCGAGGACGAGACAGCGGGCGAGCAGCTCGGCATCGTCGAAGGGCTTGACCAGATAGTCATCCGCGCCCGCAGCGAAGCCCTGCAGCTTGTCGTCGATCGCATCGCGTGCGGTCAGCATCAGGATGGGGACGTGTCGATCGCTGCACTGGCGCAACCGACGGCAGACCGCCGTACCATCGATGCCCGGCAACCCGATATCGAGCAACAGCACATCCGGTGGTGACGCCAGCGCCAACTGCAGCCCGACGTGTCCGTCAGCGGCGAAATCGACCAGATGGCCACGCGCCTGCAGCATGTCGATGATGGCCGAGGCCAACGGCAGGTTGTCTTCAATCAACAGCAGGCGCAGGCGCTCGGCGTCCATGGTCAGGGCTGCATGCGGGCCAGGAGAGCGCTAGCTTCGTCCAGACCAGGCTGCTTTTCCAGCACAGCCAGTACTTGCGAACGGGCCAGATCGGTCCGGCCCAGGCGCCAGTGCGCTTCTGCCATCGCGACCTGCAGCCTTGGCTCGTCCATATACGGGCTGGCCAGCTGCATGATGGACAGCGCGTCGGCGATCGCAGTGGCGTCCTTTGCCGCTTTCAGCTGGTAGAAGCCCAGCATGCCGATCAGCTCGACGTGATGGTCGGACGGGCGCTGCGCCAGTATTCGCGCCGCCTGCCCATCGCGCTGCTGCAGGTGCTGCTCCACCAGCGCCATGCTGCGTTCATCGCGCCATGCCTGGCGTGCCAGCGGCACACGCCCGCTGGCGCGCACGAAGGCATCAGCCAGTGCGGCGGTCGAGAACGGGTTCTGACCGGTCAGCAGGCGTCCATCAACTACGATCTTGGGCATCATCAGCGGTGCCTCCTGCCAGCGTGCGCCCAGCTCGCGCATGCGCGGTTCGAGCTGGAACGCGAATTCCTTCGCCCAACGTTTGCCGAACAGTGCTTCTTCCTCTTCCGTGAATCCGGTCATGGCGCGGCCTTCCACCATGGCCCGGCCATCGGGAAGGCGAACACCTGCCAGTGCGGCCGGACCATGGCATACCGCCGCGACCAGTCCACCCTGCTGCCAGATTCCGGCAATCGTGGCATGCAGGGCCTTGTCGGCCGGAAGGTCGAACATGGCACCCTTGCCGCCGATCACCAGGACGCCCTGGTAGTCGCTGGCACGCAATTGTGCAGTGGGCAGCGTCGCGGCAAGCTTGCCCATGGCCTGGGAATCGGCAAGGACGGCTGCGTTGAAGGCCTCGGTGGGGTTGTACTTGTCAGCCTCGACGGCGCCGCCACGCGGACTCGCCACATCGATGTCGAAGCCGTTCTGCTTGAGGATGAGCCAGGCCTGGGCGAATTCGTCCATCTCGAAGCCCGGACGGGTCTTCCCCTGGTCCCTGCCTTCGCTGCTGACGACGAGCAGCACCCGTGATGGTGCGGCAGACGCGGAAGATGGGGTCATGGCAGGGAGGAGAAGGACGGTCAGAAGGCTGAACAGCAGGGGGAGGCGGAAGCGGTTCATGCAGGACTCTCCGGGATATGTGCGTGCACTGTGGCCGGCAAATGTGAAGCAGACTTCAAGCGCGTCGACCGTTACCCTGAGGGCCTGTTCCCGTTCGTGCATGCCATGTCCATCGTCCTCACCGATTTCGCCCGCCCCCGCCTGTTTCCGCGCGTGCCGCGCGGCAACACCATCCAGGACTGCACTGCCGAGCAGTTCGAAGCCCACCTCAATGCGCATGCACCGCTGAAGGTGCTCGATGGCTACGCGCCGTTCTGCAAGCTGTTCGTCTATGAGAACTGGACCAGCACGCGCTGCCTGACCGTGCCGGTGACCGAGGCCAACCGTCACCTGCTGCGCAGCGGTTACGAGGCGCGCAACCGTGAAGAACTGCCGGTGCTGGTGCGCTGGTTCGAAGGCGTGGAATCGCCGCGTGCGAACTACCTGGTGGTGATCCTGTACAGCGCCGAACAGCTGGCCAGGGAAGGTTCGCCGATCGAAGCCGACTGGGGCATCGTCGGCTGCATCTATACCGCCGAGCCGGAAGAGGTGCCGATGGCGCCGATCACGATGATGCGCAATGCGCTGGGTGTGGAGGAGGGTGGTTCCGGCGTGCCGCTGGACCGCGAGGCCTACCAGCGTGCGGTGGCGTTCTGGGAGCACAACGCCAACTGGCGGCCATAGGCGGCCCGGGTCGGACCCCCGCACTGCGGGGCCCTGACCCGATCATCCGATCCCATGCGCCCGCTATGATCGGGGCCAGGCAAACCGACCAGGGATGGGGTATGGATATCTGGATGAAGATGATTCCGGTGGTGCTGGCAGGGCTGTTGCCCGCTGCCACGGTGTTGGCGGCGAAGCCCTCTGCTGACACCGCGTGTGCTCCACTGGCCACAGTTTCCGGACTTCGCGATGCGAACGTGACTGCATTGTCGATGCAGCCCCGGGACGGTCGCTGCGTGGTCGAGGTGACGGCGAGCGACGGCTAGGGGCTGCTTCGGCAGCGACAGATGCTGGAGGTGCTGGTGCAGCATGCCTGCGCAGCACCTGCGGAGGTGACGGTAGACAGCCTGCGGCCATCACTGATGCTGCGTACACCGAAGCGATGTGCCGCGCGCAGCAGCCGGGATCTGTTCGCGGGCGACGAGACGGCCTGGATGCCACCCCGCGGTGTGTCGCCGCGCTACCCGAGGCAGGCCATGCAGGAAGGGCTTTCCGGTCGCAGTCTGCTCAAGGCCGTGGTGGATGCGCAGGGCGCCGTCGTTGCAGTGATTGTCGAAAGATCCAGCGGTCATGCGGTGCTGGATGAAGCGGCGGTTGAGGAACTGCGTGGTTGGCGCTTCACCCGCACCGACGCGAAGAGTGCAGTGCCGGAATTGAGCATCGTGCGCGTACCGATGCGGTATGAGTTGGTGGAGTGACCGCCATCCACGCATGGCGTGGATCTACGGGGCAATGCCATCCACGTGTGACGTGGAAGTGCGGACCGCAGTAGAGCCACGCCATGCGTGGCTGCATCCGGTCAGGCGGTTTTCCATTCCCACCACGGATAATGGTACTCGCGGTCGATTGCCTGCCAGCGTTGGCCGCAGTGTGCACAGGCGACCGTGTGGCAATCGCCCGAGCCATCCTCGGCCTCCTGCAACGAGAGCAGCTGCATCTGCCCTTGTTCGATCAGAAGACGCGGATCGAAGAACGGGTAGCTTGCATTGAGCGTGCACAGGCAGCCTTCGCGCGTTCGCCAGTGGCGCAACCGAAGCAGCGCCGCTTTCAGGTGCGCCTGGTTGCTGATCAGCATGCCGCCGAGCGCGATGCCCTGGCAGCGCTGTTCGATCAGGTCTGCATGCGTGGCCAATGCATCCAGCGAGGACGTGGTGAACAGCCGTGCGACCGTGCGTGCAGCGTCGGTGATGCGCTTGCCATCGCGTGACAGCAGGTCCTGCAGCAGGACATCGGCCTGAGCGTCCTCAAGCCGGGGCGACGGCGCTGCGGACCACGGCCAGCGCATCAACGTGACTTGCCGATCGCCGCGTAATGGCCGGCGGTCAGCCGCAGCAGGTCGGCCGGTGCCAGTTCCACTTCCAGGCCACGGCGTCCGGCGCTGACGTGCAGCGCGGGTAGCGCTTCGGCACTGGCATCCAGGAAGGTGCGCAGGTGCTTCTTCTGCCCGAGTGGGCTGATGCCACCGACCAGGTAGCCGGTGGCGCGCTGCGCGGCATCGGCAGCGGCCATCTCGCACTTCTTGCAGCCGGCCGCTTCGGCCAATGCCTTCAGGTCCAGCTGGCCGGCCACCGGCACGATCGCCACCAGCAGTTCGTGTGCCTCGGTGCTGGCCAGCAGGGTCTTGAACACCTGGGCCGGGTCCAGGCCAAGCTTGTCGACGGCTTCGCCACCATAGGATTCGGCGTGGGCGTCGTGCACGTAGCTGCGCACGGTGTGGGCGATCTTCTCGCGCTTGAGCAGGTTGATGGCCGGGGTCATGGACGCATCGTAGCGTGTGGGAAATGGATTGCCTTGACCGAGGCTATTGCGGGTGGATGCGTGATGTACGGCCACACGCAAACGCAGAACGGGCGCCCGAAGGCGCCCGTTCTGTCCGAACCGTTGCCGGGGTCAGAGCCCTTTCCTGCGGAAAGGGATCCGACCCCGGTCGCGCGGGTAGTGCCGGCCGCTGGCCGACCCCGCGCACGGCATCAGTAGCGGTAGTGGTCCGGCTTGAACGGGCCTTCCACCGGCACGCCGATGTAGTCGGCCTGTTCCTGGCTCAGGGTGGTCAGCTTCACGCCGATCTTCTCCAGGTGCAGGCGCGCGACTTCTTCGTCCAGCTTCTTCGGCAGCAGGTAGACCTTCTTCTCGTAGCTGTCCTTGTTCGCCCACAGGTCGATCTGGGCCAGGGTCTGGTTGGCGAACGAGTTGGACATGACGAAGCTCGGGTGGCCGGTGGCGCAGCCCAGGTTCACCAGGCGGCCTTCGGCCAGCAGGAAGATCGCGTTGCCGTTCGGGAAGACGTACTTGTCCACCTGCGGCTTGATGTTGACGTGCTTGATGCCGGCGAAGGACACCAGCGCATCGACCTGGATCTCGTTGTCGAAGTGGCCGATGTTGCAGACGATGGCCTGGTCCTTCATCGCGCTCAGGTGCTCGATGCGGATGATGTCCTTGTTGCCGGTGGTGGTGACGTACAGGTCGGCACGGCCCAGGGTCGATTCGATGGTGTTGACTTCATAGCCTTCCATCGCCGCCTGCAGGGCGCAGATCGGGTCGATCTCGGTGACGATCACGCGTGCACCGTAGGCACGCAGCGAGGCAGCGCAGCCCTTGCCGACGTCGCCGTAACCGCAGACCACGGCCACCTTGCCGGCCAGCATCACGTCCATCGCGCGCTTCAGGCCATCGGCCAGCGACTCGCGGCAGCCGTACAGGTTGTCGAACTTGCTCTTGGTGACCGAGTCGTTGACGTTGATCGCCGGGATCAGCAGGGTGCCGGCCTGGGCCAGCTGGTAGAGGCGGTGCACGCCGGTGGTGGTCTCTTCGGAGACGCCCTTCCAGTCCTTGACCACGCGGCCCCAGTAACCCGGACGTTCCTTGGCCACGCGCTTGAGCAGGTTCTTGATGACCTGTTCTTCGTGCGAGGACGAGGCGGTGTTGACCCAGTCGCTGCCGTTTTCCAGCTCGTAGCCCTTGTGGATCAGCAGGGTGACGTCACCGCCGTCGTCGACCACCAGCTCCGGGCCGGTCAGGGTGCCGTCGGCCAGGGTGAAGGTCAGCGCGTCCAGGGTGCAGTCCCAGTACTCTTCCAGGGTCTCGCCCTTCCAGGCGAACACCGGGGTGCCGGTGGCGGCGATGGCCGCAGCGGCGTGGTCCTGGGTGGAGAAGATGTTGCACGAGGCCCAGCGCACGTCGGCGCCGATGTCCTTCAGGGTCTCGATCAGCACCGCGGTCTGGATGGTCATGTGCAGCGAGCCGGTCACGCGCACGCCCTTCAGCGGCAGCTCGGCCTGGTACTTGCGGCGGATCGACATCAGGCCCGGCATTTCATGCTCGGCGATGTCCAGTTCCTTGCGGCCCCAGTCGGCCAGGGTGATATCGCGGATCTTGTAGTCGCCTTCGGTGGAGAAGGTCTTGGCAACAGCGTTCATGCAGTAGCTCCGGTTGTGGGCGAGCGGGTGCTCGCATCTAGCCGGGCGCCGTTGTTACAAAGCCACCTTACCGAGCCTGGCCGGGCCTCGTGGGATCCGGTCGCAGCGCCCCTCGGCAGGGGAGAACCCCCATTATATCGCGGCCCCGGCATGAGATCGGGATGACCCAACCATCGGCAGGTGGGGCGGCGTGCACGGCCTGTTAAGGTCGGTGTTTTCACGCATCACACAGGTGGAACGATGAGCATGCACGCGCGCCGTACGCGGCGCTGGACCGGCCTGGTCCTGTCGATGGGACTGCTGGCGGTGGCCCCGCTGGCCTGGGCGGCGGCACCGCAGGCCGCCACGACGCAGGCGCAGGGCGTCAACGGCTACGAACTGCCTTCGGCCGCACTGCAGGCGGTGGTCGATGCCCCGCGCGCGCCCTCGCTGTTCCTGTCGCCGCGCCGCGACGTGGCCGCGCTGATGCAGATGCCGTCGCTGCCGTCGATCCAGGTGGTGGCGCAGCCGGAGCTGAAGCTGGCCGGCCTGCGCATCAACCCGCGCACGTTCTCCGACAGCCGCTTCAGCTTCGGCGAAAAGCTGTGGCTGATGAACGTGGCCGACGGCAGGGAACGGCAGATCAGCGGCCTGCCGGGCACGCTGTCGATCGCCAGCCTGATGTGGTCGCCGGACCAGAAGTGGCTGGCCTTCAACCAGCTCGACGCGGCCAGTGGCGCCAACGAGCTGTGGCTGGTGGATGTGGCCGGCGGCAGCGCCCGGCGCCTGGTGGCGGGCCTGAACACGGTGATCGGCAGCGGTTACCAGTGGCTGCCGGACAGCCGTGGGCTGGTGGTGTTCACCCGCCCGGCCAACCTCGGGGCCGCACCGGCCGCCGATGGCATCCCGACCGGACCTGCGGTGCAGCAGACCAGCCAGGGCGGCGGCGTGGTGTCGATCCGCACCTACCAGGACCTGCTGAAGAACGAGGCCGACGCGCGCCAGTTCGACTACTACGCCACCACCCAGCCGATGGAAGTCGGCCTGGATGGCAGCACCCGCGCGATCGGCGCGCCGGGCATCTTCATGGGTTTCGCGGTGTCGCCCGATGGCCGCTTCGTGCTGCGCCAGCCGGTGCAGCGGCCGTATTCCTACGTGGTGCCGGTGAGCAGTTTCCCGCGCCGCATCGAAGTGATCGACCGTACCAGCGGCAAACTGGTGCACACCGTGGCGGTGCGGCCGCTGGTGGAAGGCCTGCCGACCGGCAATGACGCCGAGGTGACCGGCGTGCGTGACATCAGCTGGCGCGGCGATGCCGATGCCACCCTGGTCTGGGCCGAAGCACAGGATGGTGGTGATCCGAACCGCGAAGCCAAGGTGCGCGATGCGGTGCTGATGCAGGCCGCGCCGTTCGACACGCCGCCGGTGACCCTGGCCCAGCTCGGCAGCCGTTTCGCCGGCATCAGCTGGGGCCGGGGTGACCTGGCCCTGCTGGGCGAATCGTGGTGGAAGACGCGCAGGACCAAGACCTGGCTGATCGCCCCGGACAACGCCAGCGCCGAACCGCGCCTGCTGTGGGACCGCGATGCGCAGGACCGCTACGCCGACCCGGGCCGGCCGCTGCTGGCCAGCGATGAGCGTGGCCGCTCGCTGCTGCAGACCAGCGCCGATGGCGGCAGCCTGTATCTGGCCGGTGCCGGTGCGTCGCCGGAAGGTGATCGTCCGTTCGTGGACCGCTTCGATATCGCCACGGGCAAGGCCACCCGCCTGTTCCACTCGCAGGCGCCCAGCTACGCCGCGCCGGTGGCGCTGCTGGACGCGCAGGGCAGTTCGCTGCTGCTGAGCCGCGAGAGCCCGGATGAGCCGGCCAACTTCTACGTGCAGTCGCTGGCCGATGCCAGCGCCGCACCGCGCGCGCTGACCCACTTCGCCCACCCGCTGCCGCAGCTGAAGGGCGTGCAGAAGGAGCAGATCCGCTACAAGCGCAAGGATGGCGTCGATCTGACCGCAACCCTGCTGCTACCGCCGGGCTACGACCCGAAGCGCGACGGCCCGCGCCCGCTGCTGATGTGGGCCTACCCGGGCGAGTTCAAGAGCGCGGCCGCGGCCAGCCAGGTGACCGATTCGCCGTACCGTTTCAACGCGGTCAGCTACTGGGGGCCGCAGGCGTTCCTGGCCAAGGGCTACGTGGTGCTGGCCAGCCCGTCGATGCCGATCATCGGCGAGGGCGACAAGGAGCCCAATGACACCTACATCGAACAGCTGGTGGCCAATGCACAGGCCGCGGTGGATGAGGTGGTGCGGCGTGGCGTGACCGATCGCGAGCACATCGCCATCGGTGGCCATTCCTACGGTGCGTTCATGACCGCCAACCTGCTGGCGCATACGCGCCTGTTCAAGGCCGGCATCGCGCGCAGCGGCGCGTACAACCGCACGCTTACCCCGTTTGGTTTCCAGGCCGAGGAGCGCAACTACTGGCAGGCGCAGGACGTCTACCAGAAGATGGCGCCGTTCAACTACGCCGACAAGATCAAGGATCCGATCCTGTTCATCCATGGCGTGGACGACAACAACTCCGGCACGTTCCCGATCCAGAGCGAGCGCATGTTCGCTGCGGTGAAGGGCCTGGGCGGCACCGCGCGGTTGGTGATGCTGCCCAACGAATCGCATGCCTACCGCGCACGCGAATCGATCATGACCATGCTGGCCGAGAGCGAGCGCTGGCTGGAGCAGACCATCGGCCCGGCCGAGCAGGGCAAGGCGAAGAAGAAGCGCTGACGTGCCTGACGGCGGCCCCTGCAACGGGGCCGCCATGCCACGGCGTAGAGTCGACTGGGTAGAGTCGACTGTTAGTCGACTATCGCGCGCAGCGCGGGTTTTCGAAGATCTGACAGGAAAGCAGTCGACTAACAGTCGACGCTACCCTTCAGGTGTTGCCGGGATACGTGCAGATGAAACCATTTTTGCATCGCAGCACGACGCCCGATCTGGGATAGGCTTGGGCTCAGGATCCGTTGACCGAGGCCCGTGCGTCGCCGATGAACGAGTACCGCAGCAGCATCGAATTCGCTTCCCCCGATCTTCCGCTTCGCGATGATGTGCGCCGGCTCGGCGCGCTGGTCGGCGACCTGTTGGTGGAACAGGTATCGGCCGCTTTCCTCGACGATGTGGAAGAGGTACGTACCCGCGCCATCGCCCGCCGCGAGAACCAGGCGCCGCTGTCGGAGCTGGCCGAGGGCCTGGCCGGGCGCTCGCCGCAGCAGGCCGAAACCATGGTGCGTGCGTTCAGCACCTACTTCCAGGTGGTCAACATCGCCGAGCGCGTGCACCGCATCCGGCGTCGCCGCGACTACCAGCGCGCCGGCACCGCCGCACCGCAGCCCGATGGCCTGCAGGATGCCCTGCAGCACCTGAAGGCGCAGGGCGTGAGCCTGGATGAACTGGCGCAGTGGCTCCCGCGCATCGACATCGAACCGGTGTTCACCGCCCATCCCACCGAAGCCGTGCGCCGCGCGCTGCTGGAAAAAGAGCAGCTGATGGTGGCCAGCCTGGTCGACAATCTGGATGGCCAGCGCACGCCCGGTGAAGCCGCCGCCGATGCTGCGCGCTTCCGCATGGCACTGACCGCCTCATGGCAGACCACCGATTCCTCGCCGGTGCGGCCCACCGTCGATGACGAACGCGAACACGTCGGCTTCTATCTGGTGCAGGTGCTGTACCGGGTGATTCCGGTGCTGTACGAATCGCTGCAGCAGGCGCTGCGCGATACCTATGGCGAAGAACTGCCGTTGCCGCGCCTGCTGCGTTTTGGCACCTGGGTGGGCGGTGACATGGACGGCAATCCGAACGTGGATGCCCACACCATCCGCAACACGCTGGATGCACAGCGGCAGGCGGTGCTGGGCCGCTACCAGAAGGAACTGCTGCAGCTGGCGAGCCTGCTCAGCCAGTCCACCGAGCGGGTGGGGGTCAGTGATGCGCTGCAGGCGCGCGTGGCGCATTACCAGCAGCTGTTGCCGCAGGTGCAGTCGCGGCCGCGCCATGCTGACATGCCGTACCGCCTGCTCAACGACCGCATGCGGGTGCGCCTGCAGGCCACGCTGGAGGACGGCGAAGGCGCCTACGCTGGCCCCGATGAACTGATCGAGGATCTGCAGCTGATCCTGGACAGCCTGCGCGCCAACCGCGGTGAGCACGCCGGCGGCTTTGCCGTGCAGCGACTGCTGTGGCGGGTGAAGACCTTCGGCTTCCATCTGGCACGCCTGGATGTGCGGCAGGAATCGAGCGTGCATGCACGTGCACTGGCCTCGGTGCTGGGCGGCGAGGAGGCGTGGCAGGCGCTGGATGCGCTCGGCCGTGCGCGGCTGCTGGGCCCGCATGCCAGCGGTGAGACACCGCTGCCGGCCGGCAACGACGAAGGCAACGCGCGCCTGGATGCGGTGTTCGCCGCACTGGCCGATGCGCGCGCACGGCATGGTGGCGATGCACTCGGCAGCTACATCATCTCGATGGCGCACGACCGCAGCGATGTGCTGGCGGTGCTGGCGCTGGCACGCCGTGGCGGCCTGGTGGAAGAGGGCGGTTCGGTACCGCTGGATATCGCGCCGCTGTTCGAAACCGTGGACGACCTCAAGCGCGGCACCGCCACCCTGCGTGACCTGTTGGCCGACCCGGTGTATCGCGCCCATCTGCGTGCGCGTGGCGATGTGCAGATGGTGATGCTCGGCTATTCGGACAGCAGCAAGGACGGTGGCATTGCGGCATCACGTTGGGGCCTGCAACGCGCGCAGGTGGAGCTGCTGGAGGTGGCGGCCGAGGCCGGCATCGGGTTGACGTTCTTCCATGGCCGTGGCGGCTCGATCAGCCGTGGCGGCGGCAAGACCACGCACGCGGTCGATGCGTCGCCGCGCGGCAGCATCGATGGGCGCCTGCGGGTGACCGAGCAGGGCGAGGTGATCCACCGCAAGTACGGCATCCGTGCGCTGGCGCTGCGTTCACTGGAACAGGCCGCCGGCGCGGTGCTGCGCGCCAGCCTGCGCCCGCGTGCGGCCGAGCCGCGCGAGGATGACTGGCGGCCGGTGATGGATGCGGTGGCGTCTGCCAGCAGCGAGGTCTATCGCGGCTTCGTCGGCCAGGCCGGTTTCATGGACTACTTCCGCACCGCCACGCCGATCGATGTGATCGAGCGGATGACGCTGGGCTCGCGGCCGTCGCGCCGCCTCGGCCAGGACGCGGCACTGGGCAACCTGCGCGCGATTCCCTGGGTGTTCGCCTGGAGCCAGGCGCGCGCGGTCATCCCCGGCTGGTACGGCGTGGGCAGTGGCCTGCAGGCGGCGGTGGATGCCGGCCATGAGGGCACCCTGCGCGAGATGGCGCGGGACTGGCCGTTCTTCCGCACCTTCCTTGACGACATCGCGATGGTGCTGTCAAAGGGCGATATCACCATCGCCGAGCAGTTCTCGAAACTGTCCGGCGACCTGCACGCGCGCTTCTTCTCGCAGGTGCAGCGCGAACTGGAACTGACCCGGCAGTGGCTGCTGGCGCTGATGGGCCAGCAGACGCTGCTGGACCATGACGCACGGCTGGCGCTGTCGATCCGCCTGCGCAATCCCTATGTCGATCCGATCAGCGTGCTGCAGGTGGACCTGCTGCAGCGCTGGCGGGCCAGCGGACGCGATGACGAGGACCTGCTGCGCGCGCTGGTGGCCTGCGTGAACGGTGTTTCGCAGGGCGTGCAGAACACCGGGTGATCCACCTGGCAGGGTAGTGCCGGCCAGCGGCCGGCACTACCTTATTCCTCCGGCGACGGCGGGTTCGCAACGGTAGAGTCGAGCTTGCTCGACTGACGCGGAACCCAGTCGAGCAAGCTCGACGCTACTCCGCCGAGGGCGGGTTCGACGCCAGCAGTTCCAGGTGCCGCTGTTCCATTTCCTGGCGCAGCTGGCGGCGGATCTGCGCGGCGGCCTGGCGGCGCTTCTCGTCGGAGGTGGCCGGCTGCAACGGCGGCACCGGCGTCGGCCGGCCTTCCTCGTCCACCGCCACCATGGTGAAGAAGCAGCTGTTGGCGTGGCGCACGCTGCGCTTGAGGATGTCCTCGGCCACCACCTTGATGCCGATTTCCATCGACGAGGTGCCGGTATGGTTCACCGAGGCCAGAAAAGTGACCAGTTCACCCACCGCGATCGGCTGGCGGAACATCACCTGGTCCACCGACAGGGTGACCACGTAGCGGCCGGCGTAGCGGCTGGCGCAGGCGTAGGCCACCTGGTCGAGCAGGCGCAGGATGGCGCCGCCGTGGACCTTGCCGGAGAAATTGGCCATCTCCGGCGACATCAGCACGGTCATGGACAGCTGGTGGGTTTTCAGTTCGGTCGACATGGCCCGATTGTATCGGCAACCGGGTAGTGCCGGCCGCTGGCCGGCAACCGCGCGATCGTTTCCGGAGGCCATGAAAAAGCCGGCCAGCGGCCGGCTCTACCAGAAAAGAGAAGGGCCGCTTGCGCGGCCCTTCGTGAAGGTCAGCCGACTAACAGTCGGCTCTACAGCGGCCCTTCGTGTTTCTTACTTCAGCTTCGCATCGGCGCGCAGGGCGGCGGCGCGGTCGGTCTTTTCCCAGGAGAAGGCCGTGGCGTTGACGGTCTCGCCTTCGCCGTTGAGGTAGCTGAACTCCTTCGGCTTGCGGCCGAAGTGGCCGTAGGCCGCGGTCTGCTGGTACATCGGGTGCACCAGGTCCAGCATCTTGATGATGCCGTACGGGCGCAGGTCGAAGTGCTTGCGGATCAGCTTCTCGATCTTGTCGTCGCTGATCTTGCCGGTGCCGAAGGTGGTGACCGAGATCGAGGTCGGCTCAGCCACGCCGATGGCGTAGGAGACCTGCACTTCGCAACGGTCGGCCAGGCCGGCGGCAACGACGTTCTTGGCAACGTAGCGCGCGGCGTAGGCAGCCGAACGGTCGACCTTGGACGGGTCCTTGCCGGAGAACGCGCCACCACCGTGACGGGCCCAGCCGCCGTAGGTGTCGACGATGATCTTGCGGCCGGTCAGGCCGCAGTCGCCCACCGGGCCGCCGATCTCGAACTTGCCGGTCGGGTTGATGTGGAACTTGGTGCCCTTGTGCAGCCACTTGGCCGGCAGCACCGGCTTGATGATCTCTTCGCGGACGGCCTCGATGAGGTCCTTCTGCTTGATGCCCGGGGCGTGCTGGGTCGACAGGACCACCGCGTCGATGGCCGAGACCACGCCGTTTTCATAGCGCAGAGTGACCTGGCTCTTGGCGTCCGGGCGCAGCCACGACAGCGGCGAGTTCTTCTTCTTGCGGATCTTGGCCTGCTGCTCGACCAGGCGGTGCGACAGGTGGATCGCCGCCGGCATGTAGCTGTCGGTCTCGTTGGTGGCATAGCCGAACATCAGGCCCTGGTCGCCCGCGCCCATTTCTTCCGGCTTCTTGCGGTCCACGCCCTGGGCGATGTGCGGCGACTGCTTGCCGATCAGGTTCAGCACGCCGCAGGTGGCGCCGTCGAAGCCGACGTCGGAGCTGTCGTAGCCGATGTCCGTGATGACCTTGCGGGTCAGCGCTTCCAGGTCGATCCAGGCGCTGGTGGTGATTTCACCGGCCACAATGGCAACACCGGTCTTGACCATGGTCTCGCAGGCCACGCGGGCGCGCTGGTCCTGGGTCAGGATCGCGTCCAGCACCGCATCGGAGATCTGGTCGGCAACCTTGTCCGGATGGCCTTCGGAGACCGACTCGGAGGTGAAGAGATAGCTGGACATCAGGCGGTATATCCCTTGATTCGGATGGAAAGATGGGCGCGCATGATACACGGGGTGCGCCGCCTGTGCATTGTGAACCGGTACCGGTTGCCGGTGGTTAAGCCCGCGTAGGCCCGCAGGGGCCGCCAGTGCGGGATTGGGGCCCAGCCTCGAGGCCCAGTGTTCCACCAGCGTGACAACGGGCGGGCGGCCTGGCGGCCCCGACCGCGCAGGTCGCGACGCCGACGGGCAGGCGGGCCGCCGTCATCGTTCTGCCCCAAAACCGCCATCTGGCTGCCGCCTGCCGGGCGCAGGCTGTCGGCCAATCCGGCCGCCGGGCATGAGTGGATCCGCCATGCAGGAACTCGAACAGCGTCTCCAGCAACGCTTCCCCGATTGGTTCCATGGCCGTCGTGGCCAGCTGGCGCGGCCGTTGCTGCGCAGCGTCAGCCGATGGTCGCGGCTGGACCAGATCGAGGCCTTCCTGCAGCGCAGCTCAGGCCTGCGCGGCTTCGGCTTCGTCGCCGCCGGCCTGGAGTTCATCGACGGCCAGTACCAGGTGGACCCCGCCGCCCTGGCCAGGATTCCGGCCAGCGGCCGCCTGCTGATCGTGGCCAATCATCCGTCCGGGGCGCTGGATGCACTGGCGCTGCTGGATGCGGTCGGCCGCATCCGCCGCGACGTGCGGATCGTGGCCAACGACCTGCTGGGGGCGATCGCGCCGCTGCAGGATCTGCTGCTGCCGGTGCGCATCCTCGGTGGCAAGGCGCAGCGCGGCAGCCTGCATGCGGTCGAAGAAGCGTTGGCGGCCGAGCAGTGCGTGATCGTGTTCCCGGCCGGTGAGGTCTCGCGACTGTCGCTGCGCGGTATCCGCGATGGCCGCTGGCAGCGTGGGTTCGTCCGCTTTGCCCGCGCCGCGGGCGCGCCGGTGCTGCCGGTGCGGGTGGAGGCGCGCAACTCGGCGCTGTTCTACGGCGCCTCGACCCTGTTCAAGCCGGCCGGCACCGCGCTGCTGGCGCGCGAAATGTTCACCCGTCGTGGCCGCCCGCTGCGGCTGAGCATCGGCGAGCCGATGCAGCTGGGCAAGGGCGGTGACCCGGGCGCACAGCTGCTGGCGGTGCGCCGCGCGCTGTATGCGCTGGGCCGCAACGGTGTGGCCGGCAATGCCGCTGCCTTCGCAGGCCCCGAGCCGCTGGCGTCCCCCGTGCCGCCCTCGCAGGTTGCCGCCGGCATTGCCGCGGCCACCCAGCTGGGCCAGACCGCCGACGGCAAGCAGATCCTGCTGGCCACCTGCACCGCCGACTCTCCGCTGCTGCTGGAACTGGGCCGCCTGCGCGAGCTGACCTTCCGCCAGGTGGGTGAGGGCACCGGCCGCAGCCGTGACCTGGACGACTACGACCCACAGTACGAGCACATCGTGATCTGGGACGCGGCCGCGCAGCGCATCGCCGGCGCCTACCGGATCATGCGCGGCGCGCAGGCGCTGGCCCGGCACGGCCTGTCCGGGCTCTACAGCGCGTCGTTGTTCCGCTATTCCGACGACGCCATCACCCATATCGCCGAGGGCCTGGAACTGGGCCGCAGCTTCGTGGTGCCCGACTACTGGGGCAGTCGCAGCCTGGACTACCTGTGGCAGGGCATCGGCGCCTACCTGCAGTGCCGGCCGGGCATCCGCTACCTGTTCGGCGCGGTGTCGATCAGCTCCGCGCTGCCACGCGACGCGCGCGAGCAGCTGGTGGCCTACTACCAGCGCTATTACAGCGGAACCGCCGGGCTGGCCGAATCGAACCGGCCGTTCCAGTACTTCGCCGCGCCTCCGAGCTTCGGTGAATTGGACGCCGGCGCCGCGTTCGATGTGCTCAAGGCCAACCTGGCCGCGCTGGGCACCGGCGTGCCGACGCTGTACCGCCAGTACACCGATCTGTGCGAACCCGGCGGCGCGCGCTTCCTCGCCTTCGGTGTCGATCCTGATTTCAGCGATTCGATCGATGGCCTGATCGAGGTGGACCTGTGCTCGATCCGGCCGAACAAGCGCAAGCGCTACCTGCGCGACGCGGGGGCGCCGGCATGAGCACGCTGGCGAACCTGTCGCCGCACCGGCGCGCAGTGTTCGTCTCCGACGTGCACCTGGGTTCGCGTCACTGCCATGCCGCCGAGCTGGCGCGGTTCCTCTCCCAGCTGCGCTGTGAACGGTTGTACCTGGTCGGAGACATCATCGACCTGTGGTGGATGGCGCATCGCCGTGCCAACTGGCGGCAGTCACACAGCGAGGTCATCCAGGCCCTGCATGCGCTGCGCCGCGCCGGCACCGAGATCATCTACATCCCGGGCAATCACGATGCCTCGCTGCGCCACGTGTGCGGGGTGATGCTGCCGGCGATGCAGGTGCGCCGGCGTGCCATCCACGTGACCGTCGACGGGCGCCGGCTGCTGGTCGCGCACGGTGACGAGTACGACGGCGTGACCCATTTCGGTGGCCTGCAGGAAAAGTTCGGTGACTGGCTGTACTACCGCATCCTCACCGGCAACCAGGCGCTGAACGCGGTGCGGCGCCGGCTGGGCATGCGCTACTGGTCGCTGTCGGAGTTCCTGAAGAAGCGCAGTGGCGCGGCCGAGCGCTATATCGAGCGCTTCGTGCAGGCCGGGTTGGACGACGTGCGCCGGCGCGGGCTGGACGGTATCGTCTGCGGGCATATCCACCGCGCCGCGCTGGTGGAGCGCGATGGCCTGGTCTACGCCAATGACGGCGACTGGGTGGAGAGCCTGACGGCGCTGGCCGAGGACCATGATGGCGCGCTGCGCCTGCTCGATCACAATGGCCAGACCCTGGTGGAGCTGCCGGGCGCGCGATTGTCACAGGCGGCGTAGCCCGCTTTCGTAGCCTCGAGCTTGCTCGACGGCCGTGCGCGACGGGGTCTGGGCGAAGCGCAGTCGAGCAAGCTCGACTCTACAAAAGCGTATGCAAGCCGCTAGCATCGGGCCATGGATTCCCTGACCCAGATCGTACTTGGTGGCGCCGTTGCCGCTGCCATCGCCCCGCCCGGCCATCGCCGCGCGGCCCTGCTGGCCGGTGCCGCGCTGGGTACCCTGCCGGACCTCGACGCGTTGTGGCTGGGCTTCACCGCCGCCGACCCGGTGGCGAACATGATCGAGCACCGCAGCTTCAGCCATTCGCTGCTGGTGCTGCCGTGGGTGGCCGCGTTGATCTGGTGGCTGTTCAAGCGCTTCGGCAACGGCCGGGTCGCGCAGTCGCCGACGCGCTGGTTCTGGGCGATCCAGCTGGCGCTGCTCACCCATCCGGTGCTGGACGCGTTCACGGTCTACGGCACGCAGCTGTGGTGGCCGCTGCGGCCGCATCCGGCGATGGGCTCGAGCGTGTTCATCATCGATCCCGCCTACACGGTGTGGCTGCTGCTGGGCTGCGTGCTGGCCTGGTTCGGACGTGCACGGCCGTGGGCGGGCACGGTGCTGGGCGTGGCGTTGCTGGTCAGCAGCGCCTACCTGGGCTGGGGCCTGATCGCCAAGGCGCAGGTCGACCGTGCCGCGCAGCAGAGCCTGGCGGCGATGGGGCTGGGTGACGCGCCACGCTTCTCGGTGCCGATGCCGTTCAACACGCTGCTGTGGCGGGTGGTGGCGATGACACCCAGCGGCTACGTGGTGGCTGACCGCTCGCTGCTGGCCGACCAGGGGCCGATGCAGTTCGAGGGTCATGCGTCCAATGTGCAGGCGCTGCGCGAAGCCGCGGCGATTCCAGCGGTGCAGCAGCTGCAGTGGTTCAACCGCGGTTTCATGCGTGCGCAGGTGGTGGAAGGCCGGCTGGTGCTGAGCGACCTGCGCATGGGCCTGGAACCGGACTACACCTTCAACTTCGTGGTGGCCGAGCAGGTGGACGGGCGGTGGCAGGCGATCGTGCCCGAGCAGCGCCGCACCGATTACAGCAGCCCGCAGGCACGGGCCGAGATGAAGGGCCGGCTGGCAGCGATGTGGCAGCGGATCTGGCACACCGCGCCGTAGATCCACGCCATGCGTGGATGGCACAGTAGATCCACGCGATGCGTGGATGGCACAGTAGATCCACGCCATGCGTGGATCGGGCCCTCAATACACCGTGGCGCGGCCCTGCACGAACGAATAGAAGAACACCGCATTCGGATCGTTCTGCACCAGGCGGAACTCGCGGCGCATCCCTTCCACCGTTTCCTCGTCCACCGTGCCGGCCTGCAGCAGCTGGTCGGCGGCCGACAGCAGCAGCTGTTCCCAGAACGCGATCATCGTCTTGCGACGGGCCGGTTCGCGGTTGTCCAGGTGGATGGTCTTGATCTCGGTGTGCACATCGCGGAAACCGCCGGCCAACAGCAGGTTGCCCAGCTTGGCACCGACGAACGGATCGCCGCCATGGTCGTACTGGAAGTCGTTGAAGGCCATCCAGTAACGCCAGATGTGCGGCGAGTACGGATCGAGCAGGAACGAGGCGTTCATCACTTCGGTGATGTACACCGGCGATCCGGGGGCGAGCACGCGGCGCACTTCACTGAGCACGCGCGCCGGCGACGGTACATGCTCCAGCACCCAGCACAGGAACGCGGCATCGAAGCTGCGCGCTTCGAAGGGCAGCTCGCCTGCGTCGGCCTGCTGCAGCGTGTAGCGGTCGCTGCACCACGGCGTGCGGGCCAGGTTCTCGCGGGCAGTGGCCAACTGGGTCTCGCTCAGGTCCACGCCGGTCACGTGCAGTTCGGGGAAGCGGCGCAGCAGGATCTCGGTCTGCGCCCCCACGCCGCTGCCCACTTCCAGCAGGCGCCGCGCGCCGCTGTAGTCGATCTGGCCGAAGATGCTCGATTCCAGCAGGCGGGCCTGGGTCATCAGGCGCTGCTGCTCGGTGCCGGAGAATCCGTGCAGATAGGTCGGGGAAGAGATCGGCGGGGTCATGGCGGGCTCGTGTGGAGGTCGAGTTTGCTGGTGGGGTGTTGCGCCGGGGTGGGCGACGCAACGTTGCGTAGAGTCGAGCTTGCTCGACTGTTCTGAAAACCAGTCGAGCAAGCTCGACTCTACAAATGCGCCAGTCGAGCAAGCTCGACGCTACAAGGGCGCAGGTGGTCAGGCGGCCGACGGCAACGCCGGTTCCCCGGCGATCAGGCGGTCGAAGTACTCGGTGGTCAGCGCGATCTGGCTCTGCGGGTCTTCGGCACGGTTGACCACCGCACGGAAGGCGGCATTCTCCGGCCGGTCCTTGGCATACCAGCCCAGGTGCTTGCGCGCGATGCGCACACCCTGCGGTTCACCATAGAAGGCATGCAGCGCGTGCAGGTGGCCCAGCAGGATGTCGCGCACTTCGGCCAGCGAGGGCGGCGGCAGCTCCTGCCCGGTGGCCAGGTAATGCGCCACTTCGCGGAAGATCCACGGCCGGCCCTGCGCCGAGCGGCCGATCATCACCGCATCCACGCCGGTCTGCTGCAGCACGTAGGCGGCCTTCTGCGGCGAATCGATGTCGCCGTTGGCAATCACCGGAATACGCAGCGCGGCCTTGATCTCGGCAATGGTGCTGTATTCGGCCTGGCCAGTGTAATGCTGGTCGCGGGTGCGGCCGTGCACGGCCAGCGCGGCGATGCCGCTGTCTTCGGCAATGCGCGCAATGACCGGACCATTGCGGTGGTCGCAATCCCAGCCGGTACGGATCTTCAGGGTGACCGGTACATCCACCGCGTTGACCACCGCTTCCAGGATGCGCGCCACCAGCTGCTCGTCGCGCATCAGCGCCGAACCGGCCCAGGCGTTGCACACCTTCTTGGCCGGGCAGCCCATGTTGATGTCGATGATCTGCGCGCCATGGTCAACGTTGTAGCGCGCCGCCTCGGCCAGCTGCTGCGGTTCGGTGCCGGCGATCTGCACGCTGATCGGCGCCGGCTCGCCGTCATGGTCCATGCGGTGGATCGACTTGCGCGTGTTCCAGAAGCGCGGGTCGCTGATGGTCATTTCCGAGGCGGCCAAGCCCGCGCCCAGCCGTTTGCACAGCAGGCGGAACGGCTTGTCGGTGACGCCGGCCATGGGCGCCAGCACGACGTTGGGGGCAATGGTGTACGGGCCGATCTGCATGCGCCCATTGTAGAGCGCGGGCGCGGTCTGGGCGGTGTCGACGGGCCCCGGGTTCAGGCCGATCGGCACCGACCTCATGCCGTACCGGCATCAGCAGATGCTTGACGGTTGCTTCCACCGCCCCCAAGGGCGGGCGAAGCTGAGCGGCTAGCCCAGGCTCTGCCAGGCCTGGCGGGTACCCAGGGCGAAGGCCAGCGCAAGGCCCAGGCAGGCCAGCGAGCTGGCCGCCCAGAAGCGCACGCCGTTGTAGCCGGGGCGGAACAGCGCCAGGCCGAAGCCCATTGCGGCGCGCAGCAGCAGCAAGGCAGCGATGGCGGGCAGGACCAGGCGGCTGGCCGGCAGCGGCGAATGCCAGCCTGCGGCGGCCAGTGCGTAAAGCGTCCAGGCCACCAGCACGGCAGTGATGCCGGCGGTCATCAGCGGCGGCCACCAATGCCCGGCCTGGGCCAGCCGGACCACGCGCGCACCGGCACCGAAGCGTTCGTACCACGGGGCACCGAAGGCAATGCAGGCAATGTGCAGCAGCGCCGCGACGGCACTGCCGGCGGCCGCGACCAGCAGCCAGGGGAATCCGTCCATGTCTTGCCCAAGCGGGGAAGCTGCGTGAATGGTGGGCGCAGGCCAGGGGGACGGCAATGCGACCGGCGGTCGCAGGAGCGTGGAGATGGGCAAAAGAAAGCCCGGGTGCCTGCGCCCCCGGGCTTCTTCATCCACGCATGGCGTGGATCTACACGTCGGCCGGGGTGAAACGCGGCATCGCCGCAGCGGCGCCTTCCTTTTCGGTGGAACGACCGGCGAACTGGTTGGCGAAGCGCACGTGGCGGGCGAACGGGGCGTCGGCCACCTGCGCCAGCGAGGCCGCCAGTGCACCGTTGAAGGCGTCACCGGCACCGGTGGTGTCGATCGCCTGCACCTGCTCGGCACCCACGCGGTAGTACGGCTGGGTGTCGCCGCGCAGGTTTTCGTCGGCATGCGAGACGAACACGCCCACCGAACCCAGGGTCACCACCACCGTGCCGTTGCCGACCAGCTTGCGGCACAGCGCATGCAGGCTGGCGCCATCGAGCGCGGCCACGTCGTTGGCATCCACGCGCTCGCCGACATGGCGGCCGAGCAGGGCGGCGAACTCGGTCTCGTTCGGGGTGATCACATCGGCCAGCTTGAGCAGGCCGATGGTCGAGGGCGCGTCGGCCGGCGCGGTGTTGAGCACGGTGGTGACACCGGCCTCGCGGGCGGTGGCCAGTGCCGCTTCAATGGTCTGCACCGGCGATTCCAGCTGCACCAGCACCACCTTGGCGGCAGTCAGCCGCGCCTGCTGCTGCTGCAGGAAGTCGGTGCTGAGCGCGGCGTTGGCGCCGGGGCCGATGACGATGGTGTTGCGGCCACGCGCGTCCACGTAGATGCCCGCGGTGCCGGTCGGCTCGCTGCTGGCCTCGGCGATCAGCCCGAACCCATCCTGCGCGGCCAGTTCGCGTGCGGTGGCGCCACCGGCGTCATCGCCGAGCGCGCACAAGAAGTGCGTCTCGGCGCCGGCGCGGCAGGCGGCCACGGCCTGGTTGAAGCCCTTGCCACCCGGGCCGGTGCTGTAGCGGCCGGCAATGGTCGCGCCCGGTGCCGGCAGCGACTCGCACCGCCACACGTGATCGACATTGAAGGAACCGACGACAACGACACTGCTGCTCATAGGGAATCTTTTCTCAACCAAGGGTTCAACTGAAGTGCGTCAGCACGCCGGCGATGGTGGCCGTCATGAAGGTGGCAATGGTACCGCCCAGCACCGCGCGCAGGCCGAACTTGGCCAGGTCGTGGCGACGTTCCGGGGCCAGGCCGCCGATGCCGCCGATCTGGATGGCGATCGAGCTGAAGTTGGCGAAGCCGCACAGCGCGTAGGTGGCGATCAGGCGGCCTTCGTCGGACAGGGTCACGCCGGCGATCTGGCCATTCACGATCTGCGACAGTTCGGTGTAGGCCACGAATTCGTTGATCACCACCTTCTGGCCGATCAGCGAACCGACGGTGGTGGCATCGGCCCACGGGGTGCCGATCACCCACGCGATCGGGGCCAGTACGTAACCGAAGATGGTCGACAGGTTGGTCGGCTTGCCGATCATCGCGGCCAGGCCGGTGACATCACCGATCCAGGTCAGCGGGGCGTTCAGCAGCGCGATCAGGGCGATGAAGGCCAGCAGCATGGCGCCGATGTTCAGCGCCAGCTTCAGGCCGTCACCGGCGCCGGCGGCGGCCGCGTCGATGATGTTGCTGGAGGTCTTCTCCACTTCCATCTTCACCGTGCCGCGGGTCAGCGGGGTGCCGGTTTCCGGAATCAGCAGCTTGGCCACGACCAGGGTGGCCGGCGCCGCCATGATGCTGGCCGCCAGCAGGTGCTTGGCGTAGAACGCCTGCTGCACCGGGTCGCCGCCGCCGAGCATGCCCACATAGGCCGCCAGCACGCCGCCGGCGATGTGCGCCATGCCGCCGATCATCATGGTCAGCAGCTCGGACTGGGTCATCTTGGCGATGTACGGGCGCACGGTCAGCGGCGCCTCGGTCTGGCCGATGAACACGCTGGCGCAGACGCTGGTGGTTTCCGCACCGGACACGCGCATCACCTTGGTGATCGCCCACGCCATCACGCGCACGATCGCCTGCATGACGTTGAGGTGGTACATCACGCCCATCAGCGCCGAGAAGAAGATGATGGTCGGCAGCACCTGGAAGGCGAAGATGAAGCCGTAGTTCTGGGTGTCCATCAGCGAGCCGAAGATGAACTTCGAGCCTTCGTTGACGAAGCTCAGGACCTTGACGAAGCCGTGCCCCAGCGCGTCGAACACGTCGCGGCCGCCCGGCACCAGGATCACCAGCGCCGCAAAGGCGATCTGCAGGGTGATACCGGTGGCAACCAGCTTCCAGTCAACCGCGCGCTTGTTGTTGGAAAACAACCAGGTGATGCCGATCAGCACCGCCAACCCGAACAGGCCGAAGCCGATCCTGCCCAAACCTTCGACCATGTGAGTGACTCCCCTGGGGCGTCGCGAAAAACGGGAAGCCTAGTGCAGGGCCGGGGCCGGGGCAAGGAAAAGCAGCGTGCAGGCGGCCATCGGTACCGATCAGGCCAGCAACGGCAAGGGCTTGCGGCCGGCGCCGGCAGGTAGAATGGGGTTCGATCCCGGCCCGGATGCGGGCCCGCAGCAGGAGATTTGCATGCACTACCGTCGCCTGGGCTCCACCGGCCTGCCGATTTCCGCCCTGTCCTTCGGCGCCTGGGTGACCTTCGGTGACCAGATCCCGCGCGACGAGGCGCGCAACCTGGTGGCCGCCGCCTGGGACCACGGCGTCAACTTCTTCGACAACGCCGAGGGCTATGCCAACGGCCGCGCCGAACAGGTGATGGGCGATGTGATTGCCGACCTGCGCCTGCCGCGCGATGGTTTCTGCGTGTCCAGCAAGGTGTTCTTCGGCAGCGCCAAGGACCCGCGGCCGACCCAGCGCGGCCTGTCGCGCAAGCACGTGACCGACGCCTGCCACGCCGCGCTCAAGCGTCTGCGGGTGGACTACCTGGACCTTTACTACTGCCACCGCCCGGACCCGGACGCACCGGTTGCCGAGACCGTGCATGCCATGGACACCCTGGTGCGGCAGGGCAAGATCCTCTACTGGGGCACCTCGGAATGGTCGGCTGCGCAGATCCAGCAGGCGCTGGACGTTGCCGAAGCACACAACCTGCAGGGCCCGTCGATGGAGCAGCCGCAGTACAACCTGCTGCACCGCGAGCGGGTCGAGGTCGAGTACGCGCCGCTGTACGCCCGCGCCGGCCTCGGCACCACCATCTTCTCGCCGCTGGCCTCGGGCCTGCTGACCGGCAAGTACGACCAGGGCATTCCCGCCGATGCGCGGCTGGGCCGGGAAGGGATGGAATGGCTGCAGGACCTGGTGCTGGGGGCTGACGCCGAGGCGCGCCTGGCGCAGGTACGCCGTTTCAGCGAGGTGGCGCGCGCGCTGGGCCAGGCCCCGGCCACGCTGGCCATCGCCTGGTGCCTGCGCAACCCGAACGTGTCCAGCGTGATCCTCGGCGCCAGCCGGGTCGAGCAGCTGCTGCAGAACCTGCAGGCGCTGGACGTGCTGGAGCAGGTGGATGCCGCCGGCTGGGCGCAGGTTGAAGCCGCGTTCGCCTGAACGACGGGGCCTCTCGCCTCTGCCTCCCGTAGCGTCGAGCTTGCTCGACGGCGCTTGCGAGTGGATCGCAAACGTCAGTCGAGCAAGCTCGACGCTACACGTGCGGATTTTGATTGACGAGATCTATCGAATTTACGAATTCGATCATTAATCTCATCAATGAAAGTGAGAATGGTTGTTGATTGTCAACTGAGAATCATTATCATTTAACTCGTCCCTCGCACGAGTCCAGATGCTCATGAATGCTCAACCTGTACTGCTGCGCCCCGAAACGCTGACCCTCCGCGATCGTCCGGTCCGCGTCGTTCCGCCGGAAGAGGTCATCGACAGCGAAGCCCTGCTCAAGGGCCGTCGTGAAATCCTGATCCAGCACGGCGACCGCTTCTACCGCCTGCGGCACACCAGCAACGACAAGCTGATCCTGACCAAGTAACCGCGGTCTGGTCGCCCGCCTCCCTCCCTCCTGCCGGCAGCGCCGGCAGGGTGGGCGACCCGTCCGCGCCCGCTCTCTCCCCCTCGGTCTACCGCGTGCACCTTCCGGGTGTGCCGGTAACCGGGGGTTCCCCTGCCTGACTGACCGAACCCGATGACCCGCCATACCGCCCTCTGCCTTGCCGTCTGGATCGCGCTGCCGCTGTCCGCCCACGCCGCTGCTGCGGCCAGCGCCGCCCCCGAGGCGCGCGAATTCGACCGCGTGCAGGTCACCGCCACGCGCACCGAGCGCGCGGTCAGCGACGTTGCCGCCACCGTCGATGTGATCGACCGCGAGCAGATGGATCGCCATCTGGTGCAGGACATCAAGGATCTGCTGCGCTACGAGCCGGGCCTGTCGGTCAGCCGCAGCGCGGCGCGCTTCGGCCTGGGCAGCATCCGCATCCGCGGCCTGGACGGCAATCGCGTGCGCGTGCAGACCGATGGCATCGCAATGCCGACCAGCTTCAACATCGGCTCGTTCTCCAACGCCAACCGCAACTTCACCGATCTGGACACGCTCAAGCGCGTGGAGATCGTGCGCGGCCCGGCCAGCTCGTTGTACGGCTCGGACGCACTCGGTGGTGTGGTGGCGTTCGTCACCAAGGATCCGGCCGATTACCTCAAGGACGGCAAGGACAGCTACGTCGGCCTGAAGTTCGGCTACGACGGCGAGTGGAAAGGCCTGCTTGGCGGGGTGACCAGCGCCTTCGGTGGTGAGCACTGGAGCGGCATGGTCAACATCAACCATCGCCAGGGCCAGGAAACCGACAACAAGGGCGACGTGCGCAGCCTGGACAACACCCGCACCGCCCCCAATCCGCAGGACCGCGACGGTCGCAGCGGCCTGGCCAAGCTGGTCTACGCACCGAGCGAGGACCAGCGCTTCCGCCTGACCGTGGAAGGCAACGAAGACAACACCGATACCAACGTGCTGTCCTCGATCGACCGCACCACCACCACCGGCATGAAGGCACGCGATACGCAGAACCGCACCCGCGTGTCGTTCGCGCATGAAATGGATGCGCTGGACAAGGGCTTCGCCGACAGCCTGCACTGGCAGCTGTACACCCAGCACAGCGAAACCACCCAGATCACCGACGAGGACCGTGCCAACCGCAGCCGTCGCCACCGCGAGTTCAACTTCGACCAGCGCGTGTATGGCCTGCAGGCCCAGTTCAACAAGGCCTTCAGCACCGGCAGCGTCGAGCACGCGCTGACCTATGGCTTCGAGGGCGCACGCACCGAGATCCGCCAGAAGCGCGATGGCTTCCAGGTCCTGGCCAACGGCCAGATCAGCACCACCATCCTGCCCGATGCGTTCCCGGTCCGCGATTTCCCGATCAGCAAGACCACCGAGCTGGGCCTGTATGCACAGGATGAGATGCGCCTGGCGGACGGCAAGCTGTCGCTGGTGCCCGGCGTGCGCGTGGACCGCTACGAACTGAAGCCGGAGGTGGACAGCATCTTCGCCGAAGACAACCCGGGCGTGGCGGTGGCCAAGCTGACCAAGACCAGCGTCTCGCCGAAGTTCGGCCTGGTCTACCGTTTCACCGACCAATGGTCGCTGTTTGCCGGCTACTCGCACGGCTTCCGTTCGCCGCCGTACAACGACGTCAACCTCGGCTTCACCAATTTCGCCTTCGGCTACACCGCCATTCCCAATCCGGACCTGAAGCCGGAAACCAGTGATGGCATGGAACTGGGCCTGCGCTTCCTGTCGCCGGCCGCCTACGTCAGCGTCAGCGGCTACTACAACGAGTACAAGGACTTCATCGAGTCGCAGTCGCTGGTGGGTACCAACGCACAGGGCCTGATGGTGTTCCAGTCGCGCAACATCGCCGACGCCCGCATCTACGGCGCCGAACTGAAGGCCGGCGTCGACTTCGGCCAGATCAGCCCGAGCCTGCAGGGCTGGGCACTGCGCAGCGCGGTGGCGTGGTCGCGTGGCGACAACAAGACCGAGGATGTACCGCTGGATTCGGTTGACCCGCTGCGTGGCACCGTCGGGCTGATGTATGACACCGATACCTGGGGCGTGGAACTGGCCGGCACCTTCGTCAAGCGCAAGGACCGCGTTGCTTCGGCCACGGTGTACCGCCCGGCCGGCTACGGTGTGGCCGACCTGATGGCGCACTGGAACTTCGCCCCGGGCGCCACCTTCAACGTCGGCGTGTTCAACCTGGGCGACAAGCGCTACATCGATTGGTCCAACGTCTCCAGCGTGGGGTCGACGCTGTCGCCGACCAGCCGCGTGCTGGACCGCTATACCAGCCCCGGCCGCACCCTGTCGGCCAGCCTTGCCGTGTCCTGGTGATCCCATGAGCCGAGCCCTGTCCGCCCGTCGTCTGTCGTCCGCCCTGCCGCGCCCTTCGCAGCAGGCCTGGCCCACGCCGGCGCAGCTGGCAGCGCTCGGCACCGTGCTGTGCCTGTACCACGCTGACGGCAGCGAACTGGGGGGATGGCACCAGGCGGTGCGCGTGCATGCCTGCCAGGGCGTGGACAGCGAGGGCCTGCGCGAAAGCCTGTGCTTCCTCGACGGCCGCGGCCGATGCGTGTGGCGGCTGTACCTGCTGCCCGACAGCGACTTCCTGGCCTGGGACCGGCTGGTCGCATCGCTGCCACCGGGCCCGGAGCACGACAGCGATGGCAGCGTGGGCGAACGCCTGTGGCGGCGCCTGGCCGGCCACTTGGGCGGGCAGCGCTGGCGCCTGTGCGTACTGCGCCTGCACGCCGCCGACGAGGGCCGCACGCTGGCGGCGAGCCTGTCCACGTTGTCGTCACTGGGCGCGGCCACGGCACGCCGCATCGCATGCATGGAAGGCGCAGAGGGCGAACTGGCGATCGACGACTGCTGCTGTGCCGATGCGGCGCGGCGCCCGGCGCCACGCGTCCCCGGCGATCTGCCGCTGATCCGCCTGTGATCCTTTCCTGATGGAACGCCCGACGGCCACGGATGGCCTCTCAACGAACCTGCAACCCCGAAGGAAGACCCCGATGAAGTTCCAGACAGCCAGCGTCCTGCTGTTGCTCGCCGCCAGCGGCGTGGCCAGTGCGCAGCCCTCCGACATCGCCCGCGACCACGACAGCATCCTGGCCATGCAGGGCGAATACACCGTCGATTTCGCCTTCGACGAAACCGTGCTGCTGAAGCCGGGCTACGAGCGTGCGCCGGCGATGCGCAGCGGTGGCAACGAAGTGGTCATCGTGGTCGAGGACACCCCCAAGCGCATCGTGCTGCAGCACCTGCTGCTGGACGAGAAGAGCGGCCACATCACCAAGCACTGGCGCCAGGACTGGGTGTACGAAGCGCCCAACCGTTTCGAGTTCAGCGCCGACCAGACCTGGCAGGTGCGCAGCATTCCGGCCGCCGTGAACCAGGGCGCCTGGACCCAGTGCGTGTACGAAGTGAGCGATGCCCCGCGCTACTGCGGCACGGGCGTGTGGAGCTACACCAACAACGTGCCGAGCTGGACCAGCGACCTGAGCTGGCGTCCGCTGCCGCGTCGTGAGTACACCAAGCGCAGCGACTACAACGCGCTGGCCGTGATCAACCGCCACACGCTGACCCCGAACGGCTGGACCCACGAACAGTTCAACACCAAGGTGCAGCGCAATGCCGATGGCAGCCAGGTGGAGATCGCCCGCGAGTTCGGTTTCAACGACTACGTGAAGACCACCGAGATCGACTTCACGCCGGCGCGCAACTACTGGAAGGCCACGGCCGGCTACTGGTCCAAGGTGCGCCAGCGCTGGGACGGCTTCCTCGGCCAGGCCCCGGGCGTGCATCTGAAGACCAAGCTGGACGGCATGGCGATGATCATCCCGCTGTTCACCCAGGCCGAAGAGATCCAGGCCGGCAAGAAGGTGAAGGACTCGCAGATCGACGCGGTGTTCGCCGAGTTTGTCGAAAAGGCACCGAAGGAAGGTTGATCGGCACCGCATCCACGCATGGCGCGGATCTACCGGTAAATCCGCGGTAGATCCACGCCATGCGTGGATGCTTTCATTCCTTGAACATCAAGAACGCCGCCGCCACGATCAGGCCGAACGCCGCATAGTGGTTCCACTTCAGCGGCTGGCCCAGGTAGAACGCGGAGAACACCGCGAACACCAGCAGCGTGATCACCTCCTGCATGCCTTTCAGCTGCGGCGCCGAATACACCGCGCTGCCCAGCCGGTTGCCCGGCACCTGCAGGCAGTACTCGAAGAAGGCGATGCCCCAGCTGACCAGGATCACCGTCATCAACGGTGCGCTCTTGTACTTCAGGTGGCCGTACCAGGCGAAGGTCATGAAGATGTTGCTGCCCAGCAGCAGCAACACCGGGTACAGGTAGGCGGCGAACGACGTGCCGGGCATCCGGGCGATCTCGTGGGGTGGGGCGCGCAGCATAGCGCTGCCCCACCCGCAGCGTGTCACGACCGCGTCAGGCTTCGCGCAGGGCCAGCGCCGGCGGCGTGTGCAGGATGCGGCGGGTGCCCCACCAGCCGGCCAGCAGGCTCAGCCCGATACCGACCAGCCCGCCCAGCAGCAGGCCCGGCCAGGGCGGCAGCAGCGGCAGCTCGAACACCTTCTGCGAAACCACCACACCGATGGCCGCGGCCGCGCCCACCGCCAGCAACGCGGCCAGGGTGCCCAGCGCACCGAACTCGACCAGCACCGCGCCACGCAGCTGGCGCCGGGTCGCGCCCAGCGTGCGCAGCACCGCGCTGTCGTAGCGGCGCTCGCCCGCCGTAGCCTGCAGCGCGGCCAGCAGTACCAGCACGCCGGCCAGCAGGCTGAACACCATCACCAGCTGCACCGCCTGCGCCACCCGCTCCATCACATCGCGCACCTGCGAGATCACCGCATCCACATCCAGCAGCGACAGGTTCGGCTGTGCGCGCACCAGCTCGCCCAGCCCGGCGGCCTTGCCGGCCGGCAGATGGAACGCCGACAACAGGTTGTGCGGGGTGTCACCCACCGCATTGGGGTTCAACAGCACGAAGAAGTTGGGCCGGAAGGTGTTCCAGTCGGCCTTGCGCACGCTGGTGACGGTGAACTCGCGTTGCTGCTCGCCCACCGCAATGCTGATGCGGTCACCGGGATGCACGCCATAGCGCTTGGCCCAACCGATCTCCACCGACGCTTCCGGCGCCGTGCTGTCGGCCTTCCAGAAGGTGCCGTCGACCAGCGTGTTGGCCGGCGGGAAGGTACTGCGCCAGCTGAAGTTCAACGGCCGGTTCTCGTCATCGTCATCGCGCTGGCCTTCGCCCGGATCCGCTTGGCCGCTCTGTTCCGGCGTGCGGTCCACCCGCAGCGGCGGCTTGCCGTTGATCGCGATCAGGCGGCCGGTGGCCATCGGTTCGATGCTGGCGTCGTTGGCGCCGAGCCCGCGCAGCGCGGCCAGCACGTCCTGGCGCTGTTCGGGCTGGATGTTGATCAGGAAGTAGTTCGGTGTATCGGCCGGCAGTCGCTCGCGCCACTGCTGCAGCAGGCCGGGTCCGGTCACCGCCAGCAGCAGCAACGCACACAGCGACAGCGACAGCCCGACCAGCTGCATCACCGCCAGCAGCCGGCGCCGGGTCAGTGCGGCCAGGCCCAGCCGCCAGTTGCCGTGCAGGCGGTGCTGCAGGCCGCGCAGCAGCTGCAGCAGCACGAAGCCGACCACGCCGGCCGCCACCGCCAGCGCGGCCAGGCCGCCCAGCACCCACAGCGCCAGTTTCAGGTCACCGGTGACCTGCACCGCCAGCAGCAGGCTGGCGCCCAGCGCGGCCACGTAGGCCAACAGCGAGGCCGGCGGCAGCGCGGCGAAGGAGCGGTTGAGCACGCGCATCGGCGGCACCCCGCGCAGGCGCAGCAGCGGCGGCAGGCCGAAACCGAACAGCAGCAACAAGCCGATGCCGGCGCCGGTCAGTGCTGGCATCGCTTCGGGCAGCGGCAGGCGCTGCGGCACCAGGCTGCCCAGCACCTGCACCAGGCCTTCCTGCGCGGCCATGCCAAGGCCGATGCCGAGCGCGCAGGCCGGCACCGCCAGCATCAGCAGCTGCAGCGCCAGGCCAAGCAGGACGTCGCGCTGGCGTGCGCCCAGGCAGCGCAGCACCGCCACCTGGTCGATGCGGCGCAGGGCGAAACGGTTGGCCGCCAGTGCGGTCGCCACGCCGGCCAGAAGTACCGCCAGCAGCGCGCTCAGGCCGAGGAAGCGGCCGGCCAGGTCGAAGGCCTGGCGCACGCCGCGCTGGGTGTCGTCCACACTCAGCAGGCGCTGGCCCTTCACCTGTGGCAGCAGCCACTGGCGCAGCGCGGCAACCTGGTCGGCCGTGCCGGCGAACATCAAGCGATAGTTGACCCGGCTGCCGGGGCCGAGCAGCCCGGTGCCTTCCACATCGGCGCGGTTGACCAGCAGGGTGGGCGAGAGCGTCAGCAGGTCGCCGCCGGTGTCCGGCTCGGCCTCGATGATGCCGGCGATGCGCAGCGTGCCGCTGCCGAATTCGAGATCATCGCCGGCCTTCAACCCCAGTCCCTGCAGCAGGCGCGGGTCGGCATAGGCCTGGCCCTGCGGCGGCATGCCGGCGTTGTCGATCAGCGCACCGCCGGGCGTGACGCGCACCCGCAGCGTGCCACGCAATGGGTAGCCGGCCTGCACCGCCTTGATGCTGGCCATCTGGCTGGCATCGCTCTGGAACAGCACGCTGCCGAAACTGGCGATGCGGGTGTGTGCCAGGCCACGGCGCTGCGCTTCTTCGGCGAAGGCCGCTGCCGGATCGGTGCGGCCGGCGATGCCGAGGTCGCCGCCGAGCATCTCCGCCGCGCTGCCGGTCAGGGCCAGGTTGACCCGGTTCACCAGCGTGCCGACCGCGGTCATCACCGCCACGCCCAGCACCAGCGCGGCGAACACGGTCAGCAGGTCGCCGGCCAGGGCTTCGCGCCGCAGCGCGCGCCACGCATGCCGCAGCAGGTTCATGCCTGCGCCCCGCGCTCGACCGGCAGCAGGCGGCCGTTGTCGATGCGGTGGATGTATTGGCAGCGCTGGGCCAGGCGCAGGTCATGGGTGACCAGCACCAGCGTGGTGCCGCTGCCGGCATTGAGTTCGAACAGCAGGTCGCTGATGTGCTGGCCGGTGGCATGGTCCAGCGAGCCGGTCGGTTCGTCGGCAAACAGGATGTGCGGGCGGGTGACGAAGGCGCGTGCCAGTGCGACCCGCTGCTGCTCACCACCGGACAACTGGCGCGGATAGTGGCGGGCACGGTGGGACAGGCCGACCTGGGCCAACACCTCATCGACCCGCGCGCGATCCTCGCGGCCGGCCAGTTCCAGTGGCAGCGCGACGTTCTCGGCGGCGGTCAGCGCTGGCAGCAGGTGGAAGCTCTGGAACACGAAGCCGACGGTGCGCGCGCGCAGCTGCGCCCGCGCTTCTTCATCCAGGCTGCCCAGATCCTGCCCGGCTACCGCGATGCGGCCACGGCTGGGCAGATCCAGCCCGGCCAGCAGGCCGAGCAGGGTGGTCTTGCCGGAACCTGAAGCGCCGACGATGGCCACGCTGGTGCCTTCATGGACGGTCAGGCTGATGTTGTCCAGTATGTGGACTTCACCCTCCGGGCCCTGCACGGATTTGCCGACCTGGTCGACGGCGATGGCGACGGACGCGCTGCGGGGGGACAGGCTGTCGATGAGGAGACTCCAATGCGCAAGACGGGATGGAGCCGGCGAGCCGGCGCGATGATGGTGCTGCTGCTAGCGTTGCTGCTGTTGCCCGGGCTGGCCTGTGCCAAAGGTCCGGCCGGTACCGTGCTGGTGCTCGGCGACAGCCTCAGTGCTGCCCACAATATCCCCGCCGATGCCGGTTGGGTCAGCCTGCTGGACAAGCGGGTCAGGCAGCAGTCGAAAACCCCGCCGCGCATCGTCAATGCCAGCATGAGCGGGGAAACCACCGCCGGTGCGCTGACCCGCCTGCCGGGCCTGCTGGCGAAGGAGAAGCCGAGCGTGGTGGTGATCGCGCTGGGCGGCAACGACGCGCTGCGCGGGCTGACCCCGGCGCAGGTGCAGGCCAACCTGGAAAAGATGGTGCAGGCCAGCCAGAAGGCCGGGGCCAAGGTGCTGCTGCTGGGCATCGACGTGCCGCCCAACTATGGCCCGGCGTACCGCCAGCGCCTGGCCGCGGTCTATCGCGCGCTGTCCACGCAGTACAAGGTGCCGCTGCTGCCGTTCCTGCTCGAAGGCGTGGCGCTGCAGCCGGGCATGATGCAGGCCGACGGCCTGCACCCTACGGCACAGGCGCAGCCGAGGGTGCTGGACAACGTCTGGCCGTTGCTCAGGCCGCTGCTCTGAACCGTTTGATTTCCTCTTGACGGAACTTCACATCACGTCCACCGTCGATACGGCATGTTTCACAAAGCTGAAGTTAGAGGGAATCACATGCGTCAGACGAAGGAGACCTCCGGCTTGGTGCTGGTGGTCGAAGACAACCGCAACATCTCCGAGATGATCGGGGAATACCTGGAAGGTCGCGGCTTCGAAGTCGACTATGCACAGGACGGCCTGGATGGCTACCGCCTTGCGGCGGAAAACAGCTATGACGTCGTGGTGCTCGACTTGATGTTGCCGCGCCTGGATGGCATCGAAGTGTGCCGTCGCCTGCGCAACGATGCGCGCAAGTCCACCCCGGTGCTGATGCTCACCGCACGCGACACGCTGGACGACAAGCTCACCGGCCTCGGTTTCGGTGCCGATGACTACCTGACCAAGCCGTTCGCGATCCAGGAACTGGAAGCCCGCCTGCGCGCGCTGATCCGCCGCGAACGTCGCCAGGTCGGTTCGGAAGTGCTCAAGGTCGCCGACCTGGTGCTCGATCCGGTCAGCATGCGTGCCACCCGTGCCGGTACCGAGCTGCAGCTGTCGCCGATCGGCCTGCGCCTGCTGACCATCCTGATGCGCGAATCGCCGCGCGTGGTCACCCGCCAGGAAATCGAACGCGAGATCTGGGGCAATGGCCTGCCCGATTCGGACACCCTGCGCAGCCATTTGTACAACCTGCGCAAGATCATCGACAAGCCGTTCGACCGTCCGCTGCTGCACACCGTGCAGAGTGCCGGTTACCGCATTGCCGACATCGCCCAGCCGATGGCCTGAGCGGAGCCCGCGCCGGTGCAGATGCAGGCACGGCCGGGCAACGGCCCAGCAGGATCAGGCCGATGAGCCGCCGGCAGCGCCGGCGGTCATCTGCCGTGCACGACTACGGCGCGGTGCGCTGCCTATAATCGCAGCGCTCTGACCGGGACTCCGTAATGCCGCACGGCCTGCCGCGCAAGATCCGTATCGCTTTCATCCTGCAGGCAGTGCTGGCCAGCCTGGGCATCCTGCTGGGTGCCTGGCTGGTATCGCTGGTGATCAAGCACAGCCTGGTCGGCGCCGCCCTGCGCGAGGAGGCGGCGTACTACTGGACGCTGCTCGACGCCTCGCCGGTGCAGCCACCACCGAACACCCAGAACATCCGCGGCTATCTGCTGGAAAACGGGCAGTCGGCGCTGAGCCTGCCGGCCAACCTGCGCAACCTGGAACCGGGCTTCCACGAACTGCCCAAGGACGACCAGCTGGTGCTGGTGGATGTACGCCCGGCCGGTCGCCTGTACCTGGTGTTCCTGCGCTCGCGCGCGGAGATGCTGGCGTTCTGGTTCGGCATCGTGCCGGTATTGCTGACCCTGCTGGCGGTGTATGGCGCCAGCTGGGTGACCTACCGTGCATCCAAACGGCTGGTATCGCCGGTGAACTGGCTGGCACGGCGGGTGTCGCGCTGGGATCCGGGTCACCCGGAGGCGGCCGATCTGGAGCCGAACAAGCTGCCGGCCGACATGCAGGGTGAGACCCGACAGCTGGCTGCTGCGCTGCATTCGCTGGCCAACCGGGTCAGCGCGCACGTCGCGCGTGAGCGCAACTTCACCCGCGATGCCAGCCATGAGCTGCGCACGCCGCTGACCGTCATCCGCGTGGCCAGCGACATGGCGCTGGGCGATGAGACCCTGCAGCCGCGCCTGCGCCGCAGCCTGCAGCGCATCCAGCGTGCCGGCCGTGACATGGAGGCGGTGATCGATGCGTTCCTGATCCTGGCCCGCGAGGCCGACGTCGAGCCGCAGATCGAACTGTTCGATGTCAACGACATCGTCCGCTACGAAGTGGACAACGCCAACGAGCTGCTGGGCAGCCGTCCGGTGTCGGTGCACCTGCACAGTGATGGCCCGGTGCAGCTGCATGCGCCGCCGCGGGTGCTGCAGGTGGTGGTCAGCAATCTGGTGCGCAACGCCTGCAGCTACACCGACGAAGGGCGCATCGACGTGTCCGTGCACAACGATCGGGTGGTGGTGCGCGATACCGGCATCGGCATGTCCGCCGAAGCACTGGCGCGGGCATTCGAGCCGTTCTACCGCGCCGAGCCGAGCCGCCCGCAGGGCACCGGCCTGGGCCTGTCGATCGTGCGCCGGCTGTGCGACCGCTTCGGCTGGAAGGTCAGCCTGAGCAGTGAACCGGGGCAGGGCACCGAGGCCACGGTGATCTTCCGCTAGAGGACTTTTGCCGGGCTGCGCCCGGCACCCGCTGAGGCAACGTCAACATCAGAAGCAGGCATTCTCTGGGGAGCAGGGCGGTGTGGGTGTGCAGGACACGCCGTAAACCCGTCCATGGGGGCTCGATGGCGCCATCCATGGCGCCAACGGTCCTGCAAACCCACACCGCCCCGCCTTCGACAGTTTCCCGCGATCCACAGTAGATCCACGCCATGCGTGGATGAATTCAGTAGATCCACGCCATGCGTGGATGGGGTGGCTCAGTTGCAGTTGACCTTCGGCGCCAGCGCCCGGGTCCAGATCGCATAGCCGGCCGGGGTCATGTGCAGCATGTCCTCGCGGAACAGCTTCGCATCCGGCTGGCCGTCGGTACCGAGCATCGGCGTGTAGATGTCGGTGTAGCCGGTATTGGGCAGTCTGGCCAACGCGGCCTTGATCAGCGTGTTGGCCTGGTTGATCGCCGGCAGCAGGTGCGCACGCGATGGGCTCGGCTTGATCGACAGGTACTCCACCGTGGTCTTCGGCAGGTCGCGATGCACGCGCTGCACGAAGGCGACCACGTCGTCGCGCACCTGGGTCGCGCTGCGGCCGCTGTTGAGGTCGTTGTCACCGGCGTAGAAGAACACCTTGCACGGTGCATACGGCACTACGATGCGGTCGGCATACCAGGTGCTGTCGCGCACTTCCGAACCGCCGAAGCCGCGATTGAACACCGGCTGGCCGGGGAAGTCGGTGGCCAGGCTCTCCCAGTAGCGGATGGAGGAGCTGCCGATGAACTCGATGCCACCGCGCGGTGGCGGGCTGGTGCGGTCAGCGCGGGCGAAACGGGCCATGTCGTCGGCCCAGGCCACGTTGGAGACCTGTTCGGGCACACGCGGTGCCGAGGGGGGGCTCAGGGCCTGCGCCAACGGTGCGGCGCTCAGCAGGCCCAGCATCAGCAGGCAGGTAGGGCGGCGGGACATCAGGTGCTCCAGCAGGCGGGGACCCTCATCTTAGAAGGGCGCGACGATGCGGTGCTTGCCTCTGGCAGGCCATTCGCCGGGGTGATCCAGGGTATGGCGGCTGGCCTTGTGGCAAAATGGCGTCCATCTGCCTATTCCTGTGCACCCATGATTCCCTGCCGTGCGTCTGAGCGGTCGCTGCGCCGCGCCCCTGTTGCTGGATGCTTCGCCCGTGGCTGACCACTTCGGCCATATGCCCCGGGGCCCGCGTCGCATCTTCCAGGCCGCCCGCTGGTCCTGGCAGGGCCTGCGTGCCGCCTGGCTGCACGAGTCCTCGTTCCGGCTGGAGGTCTACCTGCTGGTGCTGTTGACCCCGCTGGCGATCTGGCTGGGCCAGACCCCGGTAGAGCGCGCGCTGCTGATCGGCTCGATGCTGCTGGTGCTGGCGATGGAGCTGGCCAACTCGGCCATCGAGGCGGTGATCGAACGCTATGGCAGCGAGATCCACGAGCTGGCCGGCCGCGCCAAGGACATGGGCTCGGCGGCGGTGTTCGTGCTGATGATGAACGTGCTGCTGTGCTGGGCCCTGGTCGTGGTTCCGCACGCGCTGGCCGGAACCTACGGCTGAAACCCCATTCCCCCACTGCCTTGAAGAGATTCCATGTCCTTTGAGTTCCTCGCCGACCCCAACGCCTGGGTGACCCTGTTCACCCTCAGCGCGCTGGAAATCGTGCTCGGCATCGACAACCTGGTGTTCATTTCCATCGCGGTCAGCAAGCTGCCCGAAGAGCGCCGTCCGTTCGCACGCAAGCTCGGCATCGCCGTGGCGTGCATCACCCGCATCGCGCTGCTGGTGTCGCTGGCCTACCTGGCACACATGTCGGCCAATCTGTTCACCGTGGCCGGCATGGGCATCTCCATCCGCGACCTGGTGCTGATCGTCGGTGGCCTGTTCCTGATCATCAAGGGCTACATGGAGATCAAGGAGCTGATCACCGGTGGCGAAGACGAGAACCCGGCCACCAGCAAGGCGTCGGGCGTGTTCGGCATGGTCATCCTGCAGATCGCCATCATCGACATCGTGTTCTCGCTGGACTCGGTGATCACCGCCGTCGGCATCGCCGACCACATTCCGGTGATGGTCGCCGCCATCCTGCTGTCGGTGCTGGTGATGCTGCTGGCCGCCAACCCGCTGGGCCGCTTCATCGATGCCAACCCGACCGTGAAGATGCTGGCGCTGGCCTTCATCCTGCTGATCGGTGCGGTGCTGATCCTGGACGGTCTGGACGTGCACGTGCCCAAGCCCTACATCTACGTCGCGATGGGCTTCTCGGTGCTGGTGGAGTGGCTGAACCTGCTGATGCGCCGCCGCGCACGCGAACACCACGTGCCGGGTGCCGGCGACTGGTAAGCGATCCTCCCAGAACCCCCGGCCAACGCCGGGGGTTCTTCGTTCTGCCTTGTAGAGCCGAGCCCACGCTCGGCTGCTTTTGCCGCGGTGTACGGCAGCCGAGCGTGGGCTCGGCTCTACAGGGATGGGGGCAGCGACCACTTGTGAACCCGGATCAACAGTGTTTTCCCGGGGCGAGGCTTAATCGCCCGCAGCAAAGCGCGCAGGCTACGCACCTGCCCGTTTCCGCCCCCAGGAACCCCCATGAACTCCAGAGCCGCCCTGCTGGCCCTCGCCGTCGGCGCTTTCGCCATCGGCACCACTGAATTCGCGCCGATGGGCCTGCTACCGGTCATCGCCGATGGCGTCGGCGTCGGCATTCCCACCGCCGGCATGCTGATCACCGCCTATGCCGTGGGCGTGATGCTGGGTGCCCCGGTGATGACCCTGCTGATGGGGCGCTTCGGCAAGCGCACCGCGCTGATGCTGCTGATGTCGATCTTCGTGGTCGGCAACCTGCTGTCCGCGCTGGCGCCGAATTACGGCCTGCTGCTGTTGTCGCGGCTGGTCACCAGCCTCAACCATGGTGCCTTCTTCGGCATCGGCGCGGTGGTCGCCGCCAGCCTGGTACCGAAGGAAAAGCAGGCCGCTGCCGTAGCCACCATGTTCATGGGCCTGACCATCGCCAACATCGGTGGCGTGCCGTTGGCCACGTGGGTGGGCCAGCAGCTGGGCTGGCGCCTGTCCTTTGCCGGCACGGCGGTGCTGGGCCTGGTCGCGATCACCGCGCTGGGGCTGGCCCTTCCGGCGTCGGCGCCGGGCCCGCGCCCGGACGTGCGCCGCGAGTTGAAGGCGATCGCGCAGCCGCAGGTGCTGCTGGCGATGGCCACCACGGTGCTGGGTGCGGGCGCGATGTTCACCCTCTACACCTACGTGGCGCCGGTACTGACCGAACTGACCGGCGCCTCCAACGCGTTCATCGCGGTATCGCTGGCGCTGATCGGCATCGGTTTCACCGTCGGCAATGGCATCGGTGGCCGCATGGCCGACTGGTCGCTGGATGGCGCCACCCGCATCCTGCTGGCGGTCCTGGCCGCGCTGATGTTCGTGCTGCCGCTGGCCTTCATGAGCCACGCTACCGCCGCGTTGGGCGTGCTGTTGTTCGGTGCGGCGACCTTCGCCATCGTGCCGCCGTTGCAGATCCGGGTGATGCAGGCGGCGAGCGAAGCGCCGGGCCTGGCCTCGTCGATCAACGTGGGTGCATTCAACCTGGGCAATGCGCTGGGGGCCGCGCTGGGTGGGGCGGTGATCAGCCTGGGCCTGGGCTACGCCGCGATTCCGGTGGCGGGTGGCCTGCTGGCTGCTGCCGCGCTGGTGCTGGCGTGGTGGGGGCGGGTGCGTTCCCCGGTGGCTGAAGCCTGCTGAGGGGGTGTTCCGGCAGGGCTTGAAGCCCTGCACCCGCCGAATCAACGTCAACGGCAAAAGCCTGCATTCCGTGGGATGGCGGGGTAGGTCCGGTTGAGGGGGGCGCTGCAAGTACGTCCATGTAAGCTCGGTCGCCGCATCCGTGCGGCTCACGCCCCCTCAACCGGACCCACCCCACCTTCGACAGTTTCCCGCGGTCTGCCGCAATGACCGGGGTCGGATCCCGTTGCTGTACAACGGGCTCTGACCCTGGTTCTGCTCTGGTAGGTGTCGACCTTGGTCGACACGAATGCATGGAGTATGGGCTTCTGCAGAGACCAGTGCGTGGATGGATCTGACTGGCTAGTATTTTTTCAGTACGGCCTCATCAGGGCTCCAGTTGTCGTCTGCACCGTCCTGCAATGATTCCGGCACCGGCCAGATAAGTACGCCGGCGTCCTCGCCGGCGAGTCGATGTGCATGAACCCACAGCTCAGTCCCGGCTCGATTGAATGCAAGGGATTTCAATGCGATTCCTTCTGGAATAGCGAGGCGCGAGACGTGCTTGCCGGAATCCATGCGCCAGACATCGACGTAACGGCCCGGTGAAGCACCTGTAACCGTCATCGCGAGCAGCCTTCCATGCGCCGTGCGTGCCAGGGCCTGAGTACCGGCTTTTCGTTCTACCTCAAATGCCGCTTCCCCGTTGGAAAGACGATGAATGCGAAGAACTTCCCTCTGGTCTGTTGGATCACGAGCCTCTTCGGCGACCCAGTCGCCCGCGACGCTCCCTAACACCAAGCGTCCAGTGCTTCCGGACCTCAGTGAAAAGCTCTTGACCACATCGCCTGACGCAGGTGCAACACCAACCAGACCGCAACTTGTGAACCAGAAGAGTCCGTCTCCCAGATCAGGTGCGGGACCTGAGGAGCAGGATTGCATGTAGCCAAAGACGCGCCGTCTCAAGTTGGTTCTGTCTTTCCAAAGGTCCTTCATCGCGATGGCTTCTCCTGATCCTGTGTCCATGATCCGCTCAGGGAAGCGCTCTTCTGTCGCCATATGAGACTCCGAGTAAAGATAGGAGTTGCCATCTACATCGAGTTGCCAGCGAGGAGCCATGGTGCTCTGCATGCAACGGTTGCTTCGGATGGACCCGGTCGCATCAACGCTGATCTGCACAGGGCAGGACGTGAGAATCTGTTGCGTCAGACTTGGCTCGGTTGCGATCAGGACCCATAACCGCCCCTTTCGGTCGACCTTTGTCTCGATGACCCGCTGACTTTCACCCATCTGCCAAGCCACGACGCCCCCGTCCTTCTTCGCGGCAACGTAACCGTATGACCTGTTGGTGGCTGACGTGACATGGAACTGGTCACCGGATAGCGAACGAATCTGGCCAGAGTTGTTGCCCGGTTGAATACCCTGGATCGGGAGCCACTGCAGCATCGTCGTCGCTCCATCCACGGGTAGACGAGGGGCGATGCGCTGAACCGGCGTCTCATCGCTTCGGTTGAACAGATTCGAGATGACATCCAATGATGTTCCAGGTCCCGCCGGGAGCGTTGATACCAGCGCCTGCACCTGGTCTGAGAATTCCTGGCTGGCGTGGTTCTCTGTGATCATCTCGGTCTCCCAATGCGGGTAGGGCACACCGACGACCCCCGGAATGGATGCGAAGGCCTTCCATTTGACACGGCGTTGTTCCTGGCGCCGTTCCGCATACCAAAGGAGTGTCTGCGAAGGAGCGCCTGTCATATCCGTCAGGTCGATCAGAACAACGTGCTTGTCGCCTGACTTGCGTCGCGAAGTGTCAATGTGGGAACTGGAGAACGTCAGTCGATCCACTGTCAGATCAGTGAACGAGCCACCTGTGGGATCGAGATCGGATGGAGACAGCTGTTCTACGTAAGTACGCCAGCGCGACTTCTCTTCGGGGGCGATGACCCCCAACGTGGCCGCTACATCGATTGCATCAAGGTTCTTCGCGAACACGACTGCACTTTTCTCAGGGTGGAAGTGTCCGTAGACCTTGATCCACGCCCGCTCCATGTCCCCCAGGATAGGTTGAGCGCCATCCCTCTGGCGGAATGAGCTGGAAAAATAGTCTCGTGCACGAAGCGCAGTGCTGACCTCCTGCGTCGATGCGGACACGATGTAGGCCTTGCCCATATAGCTGTCACCCTCTACGTGAAGCAGCATGTCCCGGGTCAGGGCTTCGGCGGGCGTGGTGACGGCAGGCGGAGTAAGGACAGGCCCGGGCGTCGGAGCATCCCGCGTGGGCCCCGGGGTTGGCTGGGCGCAAGCCGTGGGTATGAGCACAGCGATGATGGCTGCTGTTGAAATAAGTCTGTGCATGATTGAGGTCCATGCCCATTTCCCGATCGATGGCTGCTGCATCTGAGCGGGCGGGCAGTTCAAGTGCGGGATTCCTGAACTATCTGATGCGGAAACTGTGTTGAGCCATGCAACAAGTACGAAATGGGCCCGCGATTGCCCTGCCCGGGGGACCTGGCCAACGGCAGGCGGAAGCCAGCGGCAGAGCCGCCCCCAGGCCCAGTTCAGGCAATGCGCCAGCCCCATCGCTTCAGCGACCTGCTGGTCTGGACCGGTCGGCCCTGCCGGATTCCTGTTCATCTCCACACGCTCGTTAACACCGGCCATGGCATGCTCGGCGCCAAGCCCACCCGGAACCTCCGCCATGCGCCTGTTCACCCGTGTCCTGCCCCTGATGCTGCTGGCCTCCCTGCTGTCCGGCTGCGGCTACAACGCCATCCAGCAGAAGGATGAGGCGGTCAAGGCCAGCTGGTCCGAAGTGCTCAACCAGTACAAGCGCCGTGCCGATCTGGTGCCCAACCTGGTGCAGACCGTGAAGGGTTTCGCCAGCCAGGAAGAGCGCGTGCTGACCGAAGTCACCAACGCCCGTTCGCGCGTCGGCCAGATCAATGTCAACGCCGATGACGAAGCCTCGCTCAAGCAGTTCCAGCAGGCCCAGGGCGAACTCGGCAGTGCGCTGTCGCGGCTGCTGGTGGTCACCGAGAACTATCCGGTGCTGAAGTCGGACCAGAATTTCCGCGACCTGCAGGCGCAGCTGGAAGGCACCGAAAACCGCATTACGGTGGCCCGTGGCCGCTACATCCAGCAGGTGCAGGACTACAACACCTACATCCGCTCGTTCCCGCAGGTGATCACCGCCAAGATCTTCGGCTACAAGACCAAGCCGAACTTCACCGTGGAAAACGAAGCGCAGATCTCCAACGCGCCGGCGGTCGATTTCGGCAACGCGCCGCAGCAGCAGCCGGCCCCGCAGCCGGGCCACTGACCCATGCGCCTGGCCACTGCGCTGCTGGCCTTGCTGCTGTGGCTGCCGCTGGCGTCGCAGGCGCAGCCGCTGGCGCCGATTCCGGCGCTGGATTCGCCGGTGGTCGATACCACCGGCACGCTCGATGCCACGCAGAAACAGGAGCTGGTTCAGCAGGCGCTGGACCTCCAGCAGCGCAAGGGCAGCCAGTTGCAGGTGCTGGTGGTACCCACGACCCAGCCGGAAGACATCGCGCAGTACACCACCCGCGTCTTCGACCAGTGGCAGATCGGCCGCAAGGGTGTGGATGACGGCGTGCTGCTGGTGGTGGCCAAGGACGACCGGCGTGTGCGCATCGAACCGGGCTACGGCCTGGAAGGGGCGATCCCCGACGCCATCGCCAACCGTGTCATCCAGGAATACCTGGTGCCGCGTTTCCGCGCCGGCGACTACGCCAGTGGCATCACCGATGCCACTGCAGTGCTGGTGAAGATCGTCGACGGTGAAGCACTGCCTGCGCCGGTCAGCAGCCAGCGTGGCCGCGAGCCCGACGGTGGCGGCGATACCTGGTTCCTGGCGCTGTTCATCGGCGTATTCGCCGGCAGCATCCTGCGCGGCGTGTTCTCGCGCGTGCCGCGACCGCTGCGTGGCCTGCTGGGCGGTGCCGGTGCAGCACTGGCGGCATTTCTGTTCACCTCAACTCTGTTGGCCAGTGGCCTGGCGGGCATCGTGGGCCTGATCGTGGCGATGCTGTCCGGCCACCCGGGCCGCTTTGCCGGTGGCGGCGGCTGGGGCGGGGGCAGCTGGGGCGGCGGAGGCGGCTTCGGCGGAGGTGGTGGATTCGGTGGCGGCGGTGGCTGGGGCGGCGGCGGTGGCCGTTCCGGCGGCGGCGGTGCTTCGGGAGGCTGGTGATGATCCAACGTCTGTGTCGCCATGTGTTCTCGCCCTCGGTAAGGCGGGCGTTCCCGCCGGCCACGCTGCAGGCGATCACCGAGGCCATCGCCGCCGGTGAGCAGCGCCATGGCGGGCAGGTGATGTTCGCGGTGGAGGCCGACCTGCCGCTGGACGCGCTGTGGCAGCGGGTCACGCCGCGCCAGGCCGCCGAGCAGGCCTTCGCCCGCCTGCGCACCTGGGATACGGCCCATAACAATGGCGTGCTGATCTACCTGCTGCTGGCCGACCACGCCATCGAGATCGTGGCCGACCGTGGCCTGCACGGACGGGTCAGCCCGGCGCAATGGCAGCGGGTCTGCACCCATCTGCGCGAGGGCCTGCGCGGGGCCAATCCGGTGGCGGCGCTGCAGGGGGCCATCGATGAGGTGTCGAGCCTGATTGAAGGGCACTTTCCGGCCGCGGCGCGGTCGGAGGATGAGGCGTTGCCGGACACCCCGCAGATCCTGGGCTGAACCCCGTTCTGCGATGTGCGGGCCGCCCCGTGCCGATGCCGGCCCGAGGCCGGGCCGGGACGCTAAAATGTCCGTACTCCTGCCAGGCGTCTTCCATGATCTATTTCCACGACATCGACCCCATCGCCCTCTCGCTGGGACCGATCAAGGTGCATTGGTACGGCATCATGTACCTGCTCGGCTTCACCGCCGCCTGGCTGCTGGGCCGCACGCGCATCGCGGCAGGGCGCCTGCCGGGCGTCGATGCCAATGGATTCTCCGACCTGCTGTTCTACGCCATGCTGGGCGTGGTGCTGGGCGGGCGCATCGGCTACATGCTGTTCTATGCGCTGGGCGATTTCCTGCACAACCCGCTGCTGCTGTTCAAGGTGTGGGATGGCGGCATGAGCTTCCACGGCGGCCTGCTGGGCGTGCTCGGTGCCTGCTGGTGGTGGTCGCGCAAGCACAAGCTGCATTTCTTCGACACCATGGATTTCATGGCGCCGCTGGTGCCGCTGGGCCTGGGTTTTGGCCGCATCGGCAACTTCATCGGCGCCGAGCTGTGGGGCAAGTACACCGATGGCACGTGGGGCGTGGTGTTCCCGTCCGGTCTGCCGGCGCCGCTGAACCAGCTCGATCACGCGACGCTGCAGGCGCAGTTCGCCAGCGGCGCGCTGAACCAGTTCGCCCGCCATCCCTCGCAGCTGTATGAAGCATTCCTGGAAGGCCTGGTGATGTTCGTGGTGCTGTGGGCGGTGTCGGCCAAGCCGCGCCATCGTTACCTCGTCGGTGGCCTGTTCGCGCTGATGTACGGCCTGTTCCGCTTCGCGGTGGAGTTCGTGCGCATGCCCGACAACGGTGTCTACGTCGCGTTCGACTGGCTGACCCGTGGCCAGATCCTGAGCCTGCCGCTGATTGCCTTCGGCCTGGTGCTGCTGGTGATGTCGCGCCGCGCGCCGGTGCTACAGCCGCAGCCGCCGGTGGCCGCCGAGGGCAAGGCATGAAGCCCTACCTGGACCTGCTCTCGCATGTGCTCGAACACGGCGCGGAGAAGAGTGATCGCACCGGCACCGGCACCCGCAGCGTGTTCGGCTGGCAGATGCGCTTCAACCTCAACGAAGGCTTCCCGCTGGTCACCACCAAGAAGCTGCACCTGCGCTCGATCATCCACGAGCTGCTGTGGTTCCTGAAGGGCGACACCAATATCGGTTACCTGAAGGACAACCAGGTGCGGATCTGGGACGAGTGGGCCGACGCCAACGGCGATCTCGGCCCGGTGTACGGCAAGCAGTGGCGCAGCTGGGCCACTGCCGATGGCGGCGCGATCGACCAGATGCAGTGGCTGGTGGACGAGATCAAGCGCAACCCCGATTCGCGGCGGCTGGTGGTCAGCGCCTGGAACGTGGGCGAGCTCTCGCAGATGGCGCTGATGCCGTGCCACAACCTGTTCCAGTTCTACGTGGTGGACGGCAAGCTCAGCTGCCAGCTGTACCAGCGCAGCGGCGACATCTTCCTCGGCGTGCCGTTCAACATCGCCAGCTACGCGCTGCTGACCCACATGGTGGCGCAGGCCACCGGCCTGGGCGTCGGCGATTTCGTGCATACGCTGGGCGATGCGCACCTGTATTCGAATCACTTCGAGCAGGCGCGCGAGCAGCTGTCACGCGAACCGCGCGCGTTGCCGACGCTGCGGTTGAACCCGGAGGTGACCGACCTGTTCGGTTTCCAGTTCGACGACATCCGCATCGACGGCTACGACCCGCATCCGGCCATCAAGGCACCGGTGGCGGTGTGAGCGCGATGAAGCTGTCGATGATCGTGGCGCTGGACCGCAACCGGGGCATCGGCCAGGGCAATGCCATGCCCTGGCATCTGCCGGACGACTTCAAGCACTTCAAGGCGCTGACCCTGGGCAAGCCGATCCTGATGGGGCGCAAGACCGCCGAATCGATCGGCCGCGTGTTGCCGGGGCGGACCAACCTGGTGCTCACCCGCAGCGGCCAGGTGCCATTCGAGGGCATGCGTGCGGTGGCGTCGCTGGAGGAGGCCAAGGCGATTGCCGAAGGCGAGGGCGCCAGTGAGCTGTGCATCATCGGCGGCGGCGAGATATTCCACCAGCTGCTGGACCAGGCCAGCGACCTGTACCTGACCTGGGTCGATGCGGAGGTGCCGGCTGACACGCATTTCCCTGAAGTGGATGCGCAGGACTGGCAGGAAGTGAACAGCGAGCCGCACCCGGCCGATGCGCGCCACGCCTACGCGTTCCGCTTCGTGCACTACCTGCGCCGCTGAGGGCAACGCACGAGTAGAGTCGAGCTTGCTCGACTGCTCTTGGCGGATACACACGGCTTCGTCGAGCAAGCTCGACGCTACGAGGCCTGTACCGGCACCGTCGAGCAAGCTCGACGCTACGGCCCGGGCATCCGGTAATGGCCGATGATCGCGTGCAGGAACAGCAGGTTCTCTTCGCGCGTGCCGCGCGCGATGTTGTGCAGCACCAGCGGCGTGCCATCGGCCAGGCGGCGGTCGGAGACGATGCCCACATGCAGCAGGCCATTGCCGTTGAGCTTCCAGGCGACGATGTCGCCGGCCGCGTAGTCGGCGGCGGCGGCGGTGATCGGCTGCTGCCACCCCTGCCGCTCGAACCAGCGCATCAGGTTCGGCACGCGCCGATGGTCGATGTTGCGGTCCGGTCGTGACAGGCCCCAGATCGCTGGATAGGCGCTGAAGTCGTCGCGCATGTCCTCATGCACGCGGGCCTGCAGGTCCAGGCCTTGGCTGCGCAGCGCTCGCACCACCACGTCGGTGCAGACTCCACGATCGGCCGGCACGTCGCCGCCGGGGTAGGCCAGCACCCGGTAGGCCGGGTCGTAGCGGGTGGTGACGCCGATCTGCGCACGCGCGGCGGTCACCAGCGGGGACGATGCAGTCTGCTGCGCCGGGCGGCGGTCTTCGCTCTGCGCTGTGCCGGGGGAGGGAGGCGGAGCAGGCTGGCAGCCGCTGGCGATGGCCAGCGTCAGCAGCAGCACCGTCCCTGGTGCCCGGCCCGCGCGCATCATGCCTGCGGCGGGGCGCCGTTGTTGCCGGGGCCAGTGGAGCCACCCCCGCCCCCCCCGCCTCGACGGCGGCGACGACGCGGTCCACGGTTGCCCGGATTGGCCGCGGGCGTGTTGCCGCCGCCGTGTTCCTTGCCCTGCGGCGCCGCTGCCGGCCGCTCGTGCGCAGGGCGCGCCGGCGGGCGGGCGTTGGGCACTGGTGCCGGCACATCGCGGCCCGGCACCTGCACCACGCGCAGTTCATCGGTGTCCAGCTGCAGTGCGGTCAGCTTGCCGCCCCACACCGCGCCGGTATCGATGGCGTGCACGCCCTGGGTGATGGTCAGGCCCAGGGCCGACCAGTGGCCGCAGACGACCTTGAGGTCGCGCTCGACCCGGCCGGGGACTTCGAACCAGGGATACAGCCCCTGTTCCTGGGTGCCGGGCGTGCCCTTATCTTCAATGCCGATGCGCCCGCGCGGGGTGCAGTAACGCATGCGGGTGAGCACGTTGATGATCGCCCGCGAGCGGTCATAGCCGGACAGGTTCGGCGCCCAGCTCGGCTTGTCGCCGTACATGTTGCGGAACAGCTTGCGGTAGCCGGCGCCGTGCAGCTGCACTTCCACTTCGGCGGCATGCTTCTCGGCCATCTGCGTGGTCCACTTCGGCGCCAGGCCGGCATGCACCATCATCCAGCCCAGCTCACGGTCCACGTGCACCAGCTTCTGCAGGCGCAGCCAGTCCAGCAGTTCGTCGCGGTCTTCGGCCTGCACGATGCGCAGCAGGTCCGGATTGACCTTGCGCTGTTCCTCTTCGGTGCGTGCACCGACGGCCAGCAGCGAAAGATCATGATTGCCCAGCACCACCACGCTGTGCTCGCGCAGCGAGTGCACCAGCCGCAGCGTTTCCAGCGACTGGCCGCCACGGTTGACCAGATCGCCGCAGAACCACAGGGTGTCCTGCGCCGGGTCGAAGCGGATCTTCTCCAGCAATCGCTGGGTGACGTCATAGCAGCCCTGCAGGTCGCCGATCGCCCACACACTCATCGTTCGGCCTCCGTGTCAGTGCAGGGTACGCGGCACGGCCAGCACGAACGGTGCGACCGGCGCGGCGAATTCGGTGCCGTCGTCGGCGACCATGTCGTAATGCCCCTGCATGGTGCCGTGATCGGTTCCCAGCATGACACCGGACGTGTAACGGAAGTCTTCACCGGGGCGCAGCCGCGGCTGCTCGCCGATCACGCCATCACCATCGACATGCTCGACGCGACCGTTGGCATCGGTGATGCGCCAGTGGCGTGCGACCAGGCGCGCGGCAACCCGCCCCTGGTTGTGGATGCGGATCGTGTAGGCGAACGCATAGCGGCCGTCTTCCGGCGCGGATTGATCGTCGAGGAAGCGCGGCGCGACTTCGACGGAGATGGCGTAAACGTCAGCGTCTTCCATACCGGCAGTGTAATCAGGAGGCATTGGCCAAAGCGATGAATTCGGCCACGTCCAGCTGTTCGGCGCGGGCATCGGGACGTACGTCGGCGGCAACGAACTGCTCGGCGGAGACCACGTTGTTGAGCGCGTTGCGCAGGGTCTTGCGGCGCTGCCCGAACGCGGCCTTGACCACCTCGGCGAAGCGCTTGTGGTCGTGGATGTTGATCGTGGCCGGGTCGCGCGGCACCAGCCGAACCACGGCCGAGTCGACCTTCGGCGGCGGCCGGAACGCGCCCGGCGGCACCACGAACAGTGAGGTCACCTGGCAGTACGCCTGCAGCATCACGCTGAGGCGGCCATAGACCTTGCTGCCCGGGCCGGCGGCCATGCGGTCGACCACTTCCTTCTGCAGCATGAAGTGCATGTCGCGGATCACCGCGGCGTGCTCCAGCGCATGGAACAGGATCGGCGAGGAGATGTTGTAGGGCAGGTTGCCGACCAGGCGGATCGGCTGGCCGGCGGCCAGCTCGGTGAAATCCACGCGCAGCACGTCGCGGTGGACGATGGTCAGCTCGCCCAGCGGCGCGGCAGCGGCGGTCAGCGGTGCGATCAGGTCGCGGTCGAACTCGATCACCGTCAGTTTCGGATGCACGCGCAGCAGCGGCAGCGTGATCGCACCCTGGCCGGGGCCGATTTCAACCAGGCGATCGCCTTCTTTCGGATTGACCGCCATCACGATCTTGTCGATGTAGTGGCGATCGGCCAGGAAATGCTGGCCAAGCTGCTTCTTGGCCGGGGCGGTAAACACCGGGCCGGAGGGGGAATGCGGGGAATTCATGCGCTCAGTGTACGTTGCCGCGCCAGCTGCGCACACAGCGCCGTCGCCGCCTGCAGACTGGAGGGGTCGGCAATGCCGCGCCCGGCCAGGTCCAGGGCGGTGCCGTGGTCCACCGCCACACGCGGGTAGGGCAGGCCCAGAGTCAGGTTCACGGCCTGCTCGAAGCCGGAATACTTCAGCACGGGCAGGCCCTGGTCGTGGTACATCGCCAGCACGGTGTCGAAACCGGCCAGCTTGGCTGGCAGGAATGCGGTGTCGGCCGGCAGCGGGCCGATCAGCTCCATGCCTTCGGCGCGCAGGCGCTGCAGCAACGGGATGATCAGGTCCAGCTCCTCATGGCCCAGATGGCCGTCTTCGCCGGCATGCGGGTTCAGGCCGAGCACGGCGATGCGCGGTGCCGGCAGGCCGAACTCGCGGCGCAGCGCGGCATGCACGGTGCGCAGGGTATGTTCCAGGCCGGGCGCGGTGATGGCGTCGGCCACCTCGCGCAGCGGCAGGTGGGTGGTGGCCAGGGCCACGCGCACGATGCTGTTGGCCAGCATCATCACCACCTTGACCCCGGCCTGGTCGGCCAGCAGTTCGGTGGTGCCGCTGTAGGCAATGCCGCCGTCGTTGATGACCGCCTTGTGCACCGGCCCGGTGACCACGCCGTGCAGCTCCCCGGACAGGCAGGCCTGGCCGGCGCCGAGCAGGGCGCCGATGACCGCACTGGCATTGGCCGGGTCGGCCTGGCCGAAATGGCTGGGCACGGCATTGGCCACCACGCGCAGGCGCAGATCGCCGGGGACGCGGGCTTCGGCGTCTTCGGGCAGCAGTTGCAGGGGCAGGTTCAGCGCGGCAGCGGCCGCGCGCAGGGTGTCCGGGTCGGCGAACGCCAGCAGCCGGCAATCTTCACGCGGCTGCTGGACAAGGCGGACACACAGTTCCGGGCCGATCCCGGCGGGCTCGCCCGGTACCAGCGCGAGCTCGGGGCGCATCGGTCAGGACTGCGGCGGCGTGGCGGTGTTTTCCGCGCGGTCGCCGCTGCGGAAGCTGACGTAGGCTTCGCCACGCAGTTCCTGCAGGAAGCGGTTGTACTCGTCTTCCAGCTTGCGGCGGCCGATGGTCTCGCGGACCTGGGCACGCTGGTTGTCGGTGGTCACATCAGTCTGGCGCGTAGCCACGCGCTGCACGATGTGCCAACCGGCGTCGGTGCGGAACGGCTGGCTGACGCCACCATCCTGGAGGCCACTCACCTGCTGGCCGAAGGCCGGACCGAACGCGTCGGCCGGGAACCAGCCCAGATCACCGCCCTGGCCCTTGCTGTTGTTGTCCTCGGAGGACTCCTTGGCCACGGCCTGGAAGTCGGCACCGCCGGCGATGCGTGCACGCAGGGTGTCGATCTTGGCCTTGGCAGCGGCATCGGTCTGGTGGTCGTCCACGCGCACCAGGATGTGGCGGCCGTGGAACTCGGTGACGGTATGCTCGCCGGCGGCGGCAGCACTGGCGTCACGCACTTCCACCAGCTTCAGCAGCTGGAAGCCGCTGGGGCCACGGATCGGGCCGACCACGTCGCCGGCCTTCATCTTTTCCATCAGCTGGGCGAAGGCCTGCGGAATTTCATCCAGGCTGCGCCAGCCCAGGTCGCCGCCTTCCAGCGCGTTGGGGCTGTCCGAATAGCGCACGGCGGCGGCGTTGAAGTCCAGCTCGCCCTTGTCGAGCAGGGCCTTCACGCCGTCAGCCTTCTTCTGGCCGGTGGCGATCTGGTCGGCGTTGGCGCCGTCGGGCAGGGCCACCAGGATGTGCGCCAGGTGGTACTGGTTGCCGACGGTGGCCTGCTGCTTCAGCGCGGCATCCACTTCGCCCTCGCTGACGCTGATGCGGCTCTGCGCGAAGCTCTGGCGCAGGCGCTGCACGGTGATCTCGTCGCGGACCGAGGCACGGAAATCGTTGAAATCCACGCCGTCATGGGCCAGGCGCTGGCGCAGGGCGTCCAGATTCGAACCATTCTGCTGGGCGATGGCATTCATCGCCTGGTTCAGTTCCTGGTCGCTGATGCGGATGCCGCTGCCCTGGGCGCGCGCCACCTGCAGCTTGACCAGCACCAGGCGCTCAAGCACCTGGCGGCTGAGCACGTCTTCCGGCGGCAGCTGGTTTTCACGGCCGACGTACTGGGCCTTGATGTTGGCGATCGCGCGCTGGAGTTCGCTCTGCAGGATCACGTCCTCATCGACGACGGCGGCGATGCGGTCAAGCGGCTGCGCCTGCTGGGCAAGCACCTGCAGGGGGGCGGACACGCTGGACACCGCCAGCAGCGAGGCGAGAAGAACGGGGAAGCGCTTGGTCATGGGATCAGGTTCGGATCGTAGTCGTCCCGGGTCGCCCCGGTGTTGCTCGGCGGCACCAGATAGAGGTCGTCGCGGTTGTAGCCGAGGATAGCACGGCGCAGGGTACGGTCCGTGTCCTGGCCGAGAGAGCTCAGGCCCTTGAGCACGAACTCCAGCTGGATGGCGTTGTTCATCTCGCCCTCGCGGTTGCGCACGTAGCGGCGGGCGACCGCGCGCACGGCCAGGCAGCAGCTGTCCCACTGAACGCCGGCGATGATTTCCAGCGGTTCCTTGTCCTGCAGGGAGTAGTAGTAGCGGCCGACCAGGCTCCAGCGCGCATTCAGCGGGTACAGGAACGACAGGTCGGCCTGTTCCAGCAGGGTCCGGTCATGCTTGTTGGCGTTGGCCGGGGCACCGGAGTTGATGCGGTAGCGGTAGGTCAGGTTGACCACGCCATCGTTGGGCATCAGGTAGCGGGCACGGACGCTGGCCAGATCCTCGCGCTTGTACTTGGGGTCCCACTGGTAGGTGGCGCCCAGCGTCCAGCGGTCGTTGATCATGTAGTTGCCGTCGGCGATCCAGGCCGACTTGCCCTTTTCCACCGGCGCGCCGCCGGGGGTGACGGTCACCCGCGACTCGTCGAAGTACTGGATCTGGCCGATCGCGGCCGAGAACCGCTCCTTGCCGGTGGTCTGGTCGATGAAGCGGGTGCCCAGGGCCAGGGTCAGCTGGTTGGCATCGTTCTGGCGGTCGGCACCGGTGTAGCGCGAGTCGCGGAACAGCTGGCCCCAGCTGAAGGTGAAGTCGCGGGTGTCGAAGATCGGCAGGTCGTCCTGGTTGCGGTACGGCGTGCGCAGGTAGAACAGGCGCGGCTCCAGGGTCTGCAGGAACGACTTGCCGCCGATGCTGGTCTCGCGGTCGAAGAACAGGCCGGCGTCGATGCTGCCGATCGGCAGGCTGCGGCTGGGCGAGGTGTTGCCGCGCAGCTGTTCCGGGGTGGCGGTGGTCGGGTCGATGCCCTGCGAGCGCAGGATCTGGCCCTGGATGCCGTTGACGCCGTCAACCAGGCCGCGGTCCAGCTGGTAGGCCGTATAGCGGTAGGCCAGGGTCGGCGTGATGTACCAGGCCGCGCCACTGATGGGGAAGGACACGTACGGCTTCAGGTCCAGGCGGGAACCGCCGCTGACACCGACACCGGAGCGCTGCTGCTGGCCGTTGCGGGTGTACTGCAGGTCCGGGCCGGCATCGGCGCCATACTTGAAATTGACGTCGTCGTGGGTGAAGCGCACGGCCTCGGCATACAGGCCGGTTTCCAGCCACGGCAGGACCGGCTTGTCCCAGTTGAAGAACACGCGCGGCTGGCGGTTGTACGGCAGTGCGCTCTCATTGAGGGTGTAGTCGGTCAGCTGCCAGCGGTCGGCCATGATGCCGGCCGTCCAGTTGGTGCCGGTGCCGTACAGGCCCACCGTGCTCTGCAGGTTGGAGGCGGTCACGCCGACCAGGCGGTTGGCGAAGTCCTCGACATAGCGCTCGTCGCTGACCCAGGCCAGATTGGCGCGCGCCTGCCAGTGATCGTCCACGTTGTGGTAGCCGCTGAACATCACCCGGCCGCGGTCACGGTCGCGCAGCTTGTCGTCGGGCATGAAGGCAGTCAGCAGTTCGCCGCGGCCGCCGTTGTAGAGATAGCGGAACTCGTTGTCGAGCATCAGGCCGCGCCGGCTCATGTAGCGCGGGGTCAGGGTGTCGTCGTAGTTCGGCGCCAGATTGAAGTAGATCGGCTGCGCGTAGTCGAAACCGTTGCGCCCGGACATGCCCAGCTGTGGGAACAGCAGGCCGGTCTTGCGGCGGTCATCGATCGGGAACTTGAAGTACGGCGCCCACAGCACCGGCACCTTGCCGATACGCAGCACGGCGTTGCGGGCGGTGCCGAAGCCTTCGTCGTTGTCCACTTCGATCTGCGGCGCCGACAGTTTCCACACCGGCTGCGACGGGTCGCAGGTGGTGTAGGTGGAGCGGTGCATCTGCCCGACCGCACCCTGCAGGTCCACCGACTCGGCATCGCCGTTGCCGCGGCGCGAGACCAGCTGGTACTTGATGTCGGTGATCTTGTGGGTATCGCTTTCCTGGTTGCCCTCGGCGCGCTTGGCGACCATGCGGATCGAGGAGTCCTGGTAGCGGACATTGCCGTCGGCGATGTAGTTGCCGGTCTCGGTGTCGAAGCTGAGCTTGTCGGTACCGACGAACTGGTCGCCCCGGCGCAGCGCCACGTTGCCCTCGTACTGCGGCACGGTGGTGGTGCCGAGCAGCTGGTCGCCTTCGATGTCGGTGGGCTGCTGCTCGCGCGCGGCGCTGGCGGCGGCCTTGTCCTGCCCCGGGACCGGGGTGGGCGCATCAGAAAACGCGGGAATGACGTCGGTGGCCGGGCACAGGCCCCAGTTGAGCGGCTTTTCATCGGCCATTGCCGGCAGGCAGATGGCGATGCTCAGAGGCAGGGGAAGCAGGCGGAGGGCTCGGCGCACGCGGTTCGGATTCGGGCGAAAACGGACGGTAGCTTGCCCCATCCCTTGCATAGGGGCAATGAAGGAGGCCGGGTCGCGCCGGTTCGGGTTCATCCGGCGGTGGCGTCCCGGGCCGGTGACATCAGGGCCCGGACATGGGCGACGCTGCACTCGGCAAGGGCCTGCAGGTCGTATCCGCCTTCCAGCATCGACACCACCCGGCCGGCCGCGTGGCGCCGTGCCAGCGCGTGCAGTTCAGCGCTGATCCAGGCGAAATCGTCGGTTTCCAGCATCAGGTCGGCCTGTGGATCGCGCAGATGGGCATCGAAGCCGGCCGAGATCAGCAGCAGCTGCGGGCGGAAGTCGTCGATGGCCGGCAGCATCTCGTCGGCCCAGACATTGCGGAAGCGGAAACCGCCACTGCCCGGCGGCAGCAGGATGTTCATCAGATTGCCGGCACCGCGGTCGCGGCGCAGGCCGGAATTGGGGAACAGGCCGGCCTGGTGGGTGCTGTAGTACGAGACCCGCGCGTCGTGCTGGAAGATGTCCTGGGTACCGTTGCCGTGGTGCACGTCGAAGTCGACCACCGCGATCCGCTCCAGGCCATGGCGATCGCGCGCATAGGCGGCCGCGATGGCGATGTTGTTGAGCAGGCAGAAGCCCATGGCGGTGCTGCTGGTGGCGTGGTGGCCCGGCGGCCGTACCGCGCAGAAGGCCAGCGGATCCTCGCCCAGCATCACCGCATCGACGGCGGCCACACCGGCGCCGGCCGCATGCACGGCGGCACTGGCCGAACCCGGCGAGGTCCAGGTGTCCATGTCCAGCTGGCGCAGCGGCGCGGTCTGCGGCTGCAGCACGAAGTCGAGCAGGGCACTGTCGTGGACGCGGCTGAGTTCACCGAACTTGGCCGGCGGTGCTTTGCGCCAGTCCAGCTGGCCCGGGAAGGCAGCATGCAACGCATCGAGCACGTACTGCAGGCGTTGCGGGCATTCCGGGTGGCCCGGGCCGGGATCGTGCAGCTGGCAGGCAGGATGGGTGAAGACCAGCATCGTGCCGACTCAGCGCGTACGCGGCTGGGGCTGCCACAGCACCTCGCCGTGGCCGTCGGCCCGGGCCAGTACCCGGGCCAGCACGAACAGCAGGTCCGACAGCCGGTTGAGGTACTGCAGGGCCTCGCTGCGCACCGCTTCCTGGCGGGCCAGGGCAACGGTCTCGCGCTCGGCGCGGCGCACGATGGTGCGCGCCAGATGACAGCGTGCGGCGGCCTCGCCGCCGGCCGGCAGGATGAACTCCTTCAGCATCGGCAGGCCGGCGTTGTAGTGGTCCAGCTGCTGCTCCAGCGCCGAGACGTCGGCGGCGTGGATCGCGGCATGGCCGGGGATGCACAGCTCCGCACCCAGGTCGAACAGCTGGTGCTGCAGATGCACCAGCAGCGCCCGCACATCGTCGGGCAGCGTCGTGGCCAACAGCAGCCCCAGCGCGGCGTTGGCCTCGTCAACGGTGCCATAGGAAGCGACACGGGCGTCATCCTTGGCCACGCGGCGGCCGTCGCCGAGGCCGGTGCTGCCGTCGTCGCCGGTGCGGGTATAGATGCGCGAGAGGCGGTGGCCCATGGCGCGGCTCAGTGATGGATGTCGCGGCGGGCCTGCTGGAGCTTCAGCACCTGCTCCACGGCCAGCTGCAGCGCCGCGGCCAGCGCCACATAGATCGCGGTGGTGCGCAGGTAAGGGCCGAACCACTGTGCATAGTTCTGTGCCCAGCCGGCCAGCGTCGGTTCGGCCACGTTGCGCGTGGTCCAGTAGAAGCCGCCCTGCGCCAGCAGATGGCAGAGCGCCACCGAGGCCACCAGCAGCAGCGCCCCCTTGGCCAGCACCGGCCAGCGGGCACCCTGGTAGTTGCGGCCGAGCAGCAGGCCACCGGCCCACAGCGAGAAGTACGCCGGCAGCAGCAGCCAGTAACCGGGCGATACGCAGTAGTGCTGCCAGAAATCCAGGCCGCTGCTGCGGATCACGATCCAGTCCACCAGCACCGCAAACACCATCAGCAGCGGGAACGCCCAGCGCGTCCAGCGCGCCAGGTAGAAGCCACCGATGAAGAACACCGCCCAGGATGCGTCGGGGATGGCCGCGAAGTGGTTGACCCGGGTCGCCGCCAGCAACAACACGAGCACGGACAGGACGAAAGCGCGGTTGGCGGTGTCGGACATGGGGGCGGGCCCGGAGCGGATTCAGCTTTCATTCTAGCCCGCCACGCCGGTTGGCGCAGGTGGGGGCGGTGGGGCTGCCGGTGGGGCGAGCGCGTATCATCCATGCCATGAGTGAACGACATGACGTGTTGATCGTCGGCGGCGGCCTGGTCGGCGCCAGCCTGGCCATTGCCCTGGACCGCCTGGGGCGCGATGTAGGCCTGCTCGAGGCCAGCCCGGCCGGCGAGCTGCCGGCGGTGTTCGACCAGCGCAACCTCAGCTTTGCCGCAGCCACCGTCAACGCGCTGACCGCGCTGGGGGTGATGCAGAAGCTGGCCATGGCACCGGGCCCGATCCGTCGCATCCATGTCAGCCGTGCCGGCGACTTTGGACGGGTGCAGCTTGATGCGGCCGACTATGACCGGCCGTGGTTCGGCCAGGTGGTGGTGGCACGCGATTTCGGCCAGGCACTGGAAGCACGCTTGCAGGAACTGCCGCGCCTGCGCCGTTACCGGCCGATGCGGTTCCTGGGCCTGGGCGAGGTGGTCGACGGCTACCGTCAGGTGCGGGTGGCCGACGAGGCCGGCGAACGCGTGCTGCTGGCGCGGCTGGTGGTGGGGGCCGACGGTACCACCAGCGGTGTGCGTGGTGCACTGGGCATCGAAGTTGACCGCCATGATTTCCAGCAGACCCTGTTCGTGGCGCGCGTGCGCAGCCAGCGCGCACCGGATGGCACCGCCTGGGAGCGCTTCACCGATACCGGCCCGACCGCCCTGCTGCCACGCGGCGACCGCCATTTCGGTACCGTGCATGGCGTGGCCCGTGATCAGGCCGATGCCGTGATGGCGCTGGACGATGCGGCGTGGCTGCAGCGCCTGCAGGCGGCGATCGGCTGGCGTGCCGGTCGCCTGCTCGACTCCGGCCCGCGCAGTGCCTATCCGCTCATCCAGGTGCTGGCGCGCGCATTGGCCGGTGAGCGCGCGGTGCTGCTCGGCAATGCCGCCCAGACCATTCATCCGCTGGGCGCGCAGGGCTTCAACCTGGGCCTGCGCGATGCGCTGACCCTGGCCGAACTGCTCGAAGAGGGCGGCGACGATGCCGGCAGTGAGGCGCTGCTGCAGGCCTATGCCGCCCGTCGCGAGGAAGACCGCCGGCAGACGGTGGCCTTCTCCGGAGGCCTGGCGCGGTTGACCAGCAACCCGGCGCCGCTGATGCGGCCGTTGCGCAGTCTTGGCCTGGTGGCCGCACAGCGCGCGTCGGTGCAGTCGATGCTGGTCGGTGGTGCGATGGGCTTCCGCGGCGAGGTGCCGCGCCTGTGCCGGGGAGAAGCCGCATGAGCCGCCGCGGGCGCCTGGATGTGGCCGTCGTGGGCGGCGGCGTGGTCGGTGCGGCCTGTGCCTTGGCGCTGGCCGACGCCGGGCTCTCCGTAGCGCTGGTCGAAGGTCGCGAGCCGGCACCGTGGCAGGCCACGCGGCCGGATCTGCGGGTATTCGCCTTCGCCGCCGACAACGTGCAGCTGCTCGAGCGACTGGGCGTATGGCCGGGCATTGCCCAGGCCCGTGCCTGGCCGTACCGGCGCATGCAGGTGTGGGATGCCGCCGGTGGCGAGGATCTGCTGTTCGACGCTGATCGCTTCGGCCGTCGCCAGCTGGGTTACATCGTCGAGAACGGCCTGCTGCAGGATCGCCTGTGGGCGGCTCTGCCAGCGGCTGGCGTGCAGTTGCACTGCCCGGCGCGGGTGGAAGCGCTGGAACAGGATGAGGACGGCGTGCGCCTGCGCCTGGACGATGGCCGCCGCCTGGACGCGGCACTGGCCGTGGCGGCCGACGGTGCCGAATCGACCCTGCGCCAGCTGGCCGGGATCGAGGTTGAAAAACACGACTACCACCAGCGTGGCGTGGTGGCCTACGTCGACAGCGAGCTTCCCAACCAGGCCACGGCCTGGCAGCGCTTCCTGCCGACCGGGCCACTGGCGCTGCTGCCAGTGGCCGAACGCCGCAGTTCCATCGTGTGGACCCTGCCCGAGGATGAAGCGGCACGCGTGCTGGCGCTGGACGATGCCGCGTTCAATCGCGAACTGACCCGTGCCTTCGCCGCGCGCTTGGGCGAACTGCGGCTGGTCTCGGCACGCGCGGCGTTCCCGCTGCGCCGCCAGTTGGCCCGCCATTACGTGGCCGGCCGCGTGCTGGCACTCGGCGATGCGGCGCATGTGGTGCATCCGCTGGCCGGGCAGGGCGTGAACCTGGGCCTACGTGATGTGGCCGCCCTGCAGACGTGGCTGGCGCCGTCGGCCGAACGCCGCGGCCAGCCGCGCCTGTCGCCGCAGCGCCTGCAGCGCTGGGCGCGCGAACGGCGCAGCGACAACCACATCGCGGCCTACAGCTTCGATGCGATCAACCGCCTGTTCTCCAACGACGAGATGCACCTGACCCTGGCCCGTGGTCGCGCATTGGGCTGCGTGGGCAAGTGGCCACCGCTGGTGCAGGCATTCTGGAAGCGCGCCGCCGGCGTATAGCCGGAATACAGACCGCACGGCGCTGCGGGCATCGCTGGCGTGTTACCAACCACGGGACGCCGCTCTGTAGGTGCCAACCTTGGTTGGCACGGCACCGACATTGTGCCAACCAAGGTTGGCACCTACCGAAAGCGGGCTCCGCAGGGGTTCAGTAGATCCACGTCAACCGAAGGCGGGCTCCGCAGGGGTTCAGTAGATCCACGCCATGCGTGGATGAAGATCGCGACGGTGGATCAATCGACCAGCCAACCCGCCAGGTCGGCGCGGTCGAGCTTGCCGCGGTGCTCGCGGTCCAGCGCGTTGAATTCGTCGGCCAGCGCCGGGTTGGCCTGCGCTTCCTGGCGGCTGATGAAGCCATCGCCATCCACGTCCAGGTCGCTGAAGCGGATGCGGTACTGGCCGAGCACGCTGCTCGGTTCCAGCGAGCGCACGGTCACCTGCGCCTCACCGACCGGCTGTGCGATCTGCACGCTGCCGGTGACCCGTCCGGCATCCAGCGGCTGCTGGCGGATCGCGCCACCGGTCGGCCCGAGTGGTTGGCTCTGGGCCGGCGTGTGCGGCAGCTGCTGGGCCATCGCCGGGGTGGCTGCCAGCAAGGTGATCAGCAGGGTGAGCGAGTGGTATCGCATGGTTCCGTTCCCCGGTAGCGCCGGGCCACGCCCGGCGGATGCAATGGGTTCAGCGCAGCGGCGAAGCCAGTACGGTGATCTCTTCGCGGTCGTGGTACAGCTGCTTGGCGCGCACCACCAGCGGCTTGCCGGCCTGGTCCTGGAACAGGTCCAGGCACAGCCGGGTCTCGTCCCAGCGCTTCTTCATCGGCAGTTTCAGGTTGAAGATCGCGTGGCGGCACCAGCCTTCGCGGAACCAGGTGGCCATGCGCTCGGCCACGCGGCGCGGCTGCTCGACCATGTCGCAGACCATCCAGTCCAGCGGCTGCTCCGGGTGCCAGTGGAAACCATCGGCACGCAGGTGCTCGACCAGTCCAGTGTCCAGCACGTGCTGGCGCAAGGGGCCGTTGTCGATGCTCAGCACCTGCATGTGCTGGCGGGTCAGCACCCAGGTCCAGCCGCCGGGCGCGGCACCGAGGTCGGCCGCGCGCATGCCGGGCTTGACCAGCGCTTCGCGCTCTTCCGGCGTCAGCAGGGTCAGCAGCGCTTCGTCCAGCTTCAGCGCCGAGCGCGAGGGCGCTTCGGGCAGCAGCTTCAGGCGCGGAATGCCCAGTGCCCACGGCGCGCTGTCGGCCGGATCGGCGACGCAGACGAAGGCGTGGGTGCCGTCGACGAACACCACGTGCAGGCGCGGCAGCCGGTTGTTCGGCTTGTCGGTCAGCTTGCCGGCCTTGCGCAGCGCCGGGCGCAGTGCGTTGCCGAACGCGCGGGCCAGCCCGGACAGCGGCTTGCCGGCGTCCGAGTCCGGATGTTCCACCCACAGGTCACCGAAGCGTGGCGCATCGGCCAGCACCTCGAGCATCGGGCTGATGCGGTCGGCCGGGTCCAGCTGCGGCAATTCGGCCAGCACCACCAGCTTCTGCCGCGCGAAGATCAGCTCGCGCCAGCGCAGGCGTGGCGCCAGCGCAGCCGCCTCATCGCACATGAACAGCACGTAGCCGTCATTGCGCTGGGTGCGCGCATAGCCAGCGAAACCGGCTTCACCGGCGCGGAACTGCAGCTCGCCGGCCAGCTCGGGCTCGAAGCCCTGCCGGCACAGGCACAGCAGGCCGATGCCGGCCTCAGTAACGGGCGCCATCGCTTTCCCCATAGGCGCGCAGCACGCTGCGTGCGGCGTCGCGGTTCAGGCCCTGCACCACTTCGATGCCACGCTTGTTGAGTTCGCCGACCCAGTCGGCCGGCAGCGGGCCTTCGTCGAACGGGGTCAGTTCCTCGACGTCGGCCGAGCTGGCGCCGATCAGCAGGCGGTCAATGCCGGCCCAGACGGTGGCGCCGTAGCACTGGCAGCACGGCTGCGAGCTGGTAGCCAGGGTGACCGGCGACAGCACCGCGTTCAGGCGCGGGGTCTGCAGGCGCTGCTGGGCCAGCATGTAGGCCATGTTCTCGGCGTGCGCCAGCGAGGTCGCATGCGGCATCACCCGGTTCACACCGGCGGCGATGACCTTGTCATCCGGCCCGAACACCACCGCGCCAAACGGGCCGCCACTGGCGTGCTCGACGTTCAGCCGCGACAGCTCGATCGCCAGTGCGACCTTGGCCTCATCGCCCGGATATCGACGATCCAGGTCGATCTGGTCGTGGATCCAGGCGGGAAGGGTCAGGTGGACTTGCGCGTACAGCATCGCGGGGGTGCCTCGTGTGGGATGGAAGAAAGTGCGGTTGCTTGGGGAACCGGCGCGCAGTGTAGCCGCACCGGCCTGTACCGGGTGTGGGTGGGATCAGGCGGGCGCGCCGGTGCGGATCACCACGTACTGCTTGCGGAACTCCAGGCCGGCCTGCGGCCAGCTGGCGGCGTAGGCGCGCAGCAGCGGCAGCGCGGCGGCGAAGTCATGGCCGTTGACCCGGCAATCGGCCTCGCACAGGCCCTCGGCGTCGCGCGAGGCGAACAGGCGGATGGCCAGGAACGGGCGCGCCTTCAGCAGGTCGTCGAAGGCGTCCATGCTCCTGGTGAACAGACAGCAGGGGCAGGAGCCGTGGTCGTCCTCGCGGCAGGTGGAGGCATCCACCTCCTGTGCGCGGTAGTGTGCCAGCGGCCCCAGCACCACGGTGCGCTGCAGTTCCTCGCCTTCGTCGCCGGCCGGATAGGTCAGGCCCAGCATCGGCAGGCCCTGCGCATCGGCGGCGCCGACCGCGGTCTGCAGGGTCGCCAGGTCCACCCGCACCCAGGTCTGCAGGCCGGACAGCAGCGACGCCCGCTCATCGGCACCGTTGGCGTGCTGGTACTCGAACAGGCCATCGGCGAACAGCACGGGGTGCTGGATCTCGATGACCGTGGAGGTCTGCCAGCCGCCGTTGTCGCGCGCCTGGGCCGCCATCGCATGCGGGGTCAGGCGTAGGCCGCTGTCCAGCTGCAGTGCGCTGTCGTCGACGCGGCAGGTGATGCCGTCTTCCTGCAGCACCTGCTGCAGCAGCGGGAGAAGGGCGATGGAGCCGGTGGTCATGTCGGGCCTGTGGATGGATGGGGTGGGGCATCCAGGCCGGGCCTGGGGCTAGCGGTCGAGCGCGTCGAGTTCTGCGCGATACCGCTGCGCGTCCGTCTGTTGCTGCGGATCATCGCCCTGGTCGCGCAGCCAGGTCTGCAGCTCGCGGCGATAGTCCGCGCGGAAGTCGGCGTTGCCCGGGCTGAAGTGCAGCTTGCGCGCCGCCACCTCCACCCGCTCGCGAGCACTGGCACGGGCCTGGGCGATGCCATGTGGCGATTCATCGGTGAGGATGACGAAGTTGCGCGGGAAACCCGGGGTGTACTTCACCACGAACGGCTGGTCCTGCGCCGGGATGCGGATCGTGTTCTCCAGCGGCCACAGCGCGGCGGTATTGGTATGGAACACCACCTCCACGTCGCGGCCCTCGGCGGTGCGCAGTACCGCTTCGTAGCGCCAGATGTACTGCTCGTTGAGCGTGGAACTGGTTTCCTCGGCCTTGACGATCACCGCCACTCCGCGCTCGCCCACCGCATTGAGGAAGGTGGCGTTGAGGAAGCTGCCGAGGAAGATGTTGAGCATCGCCAGCGGGAATACCGCGATGGCGTAGACCGGTGAACGCCGCCACCACGAGACCAGCCCGGCCAGCACCATTGCTGCAAAGAACGTCAGCAGCGGATGCTGCGAGATGAACCAGAGCAGGGCGGACAGGGCGGTGATCATCGTCGCGGTCGTGCGGGCGCCGTGCGGGCGCCCGCGCCGTTGCTCAGGCCGACCAGGTGTCGCGCAGGGTCACGCTGCGGTTGAACACCGGCTTGGCTTCGGTGTGGTCGCGGCGATCGGCGACGAAGTAGCCGGTGCGCTCGAACTGGAACGACTGTTCCGCTGCAGCGCTGGCCGCGGCCGGCTCGACATAGCCGGTGACGGTGCGGCGCGATTCCGGGTTGAGGTAGTCGCGGTAGGTCTTGCCTTCCGATTCGTCGTCCGGGTTCGGCACCGAGAACAGGCGGTCGTACAGGCGGATCTCAGCCGGCACGCCATGCACGGCGCTGACCCAGTGGATGGTGCCCTTGACCTTGCGGTTGGCGCCTTCCATGCCAGGACGCGATTCCGGATCCAGCCAGCCGCGCAGCTCGGTGATGGTGCCGTCGGCGTCCTTGACCACTTCATCGCAGCGGATGATGCCGGCGCCGCGCAGGCGCACTTCGCCGCCCGGCACCAGGCGCTTCCAGCCCTTCGGCGGTACTTCGGCGAAGTCCTCGCGGTCGATCCACACCTCGCGTGCGAACGGCACTTCGCGGCTGCCGAAACTCTCGTCCTTCGGATGGTTGCTGAAGGTCAGCTGCTCTGCATGGCCTTCGGGCAGATTGGTCAGCACCAGCTTGACCGGGTCGACCACCGCCATGCGACGCGGTGCGGCGCTGTCCAGGTCTTCGCGCAGCGCGCCTTCCAGCACGCTGAAGTCGATCAGCGAATTCTGCTTGCTGATGCCCACGCGCTCGGCGAAAAGGCGCATCGCCGCCGGGGTGTAGCCGCGGCGACGCAGGCCCTGCAGGGTCGGCATGCGCGGGTCTTCCCAGCCATCCACCAGCTGTTCGGTGACCAGCGCCATCAGCTTGCGCTTGCTCATCACCGTGTAGTTGATGTTCAGGCGCGAGAACTCGATCTGGCGCGGCTTGGCCGCTTCGCGCGGCAGGCCGGCGTCGACCAGCGGCTGGGTCAGCGCGTCGTCATGGGCGAAATCGACGTTGTCCACACACCAGTCGTACAGCGGGCGGTGGTCTTCGAATTCCAGCGTGCACAGCGAGTGGGTGATGCCCTCGATCGAATCGCCCAGTGCATGGGCGAAGTCGTACATCGGGTAGATCGGCCACGCGTTGCCGGTGTTCTGGTGCTCGACGTGCTTGATGCGGTACAGCGCCGGATCGCGCAGGTTGATGTTGCCACTGGCCATGTCGATCTTGGCGCGCAGGGTGCGCGCGCCATCCGGGAATTCACCGGCGCGCATGCGGCGGAACAGGTCGAGGTTTTCCTCGACGCTGCGGTCGCGCCACGGCGACGGGCGGCCCGGCTCGGTCAGGGTGCCGCGGTAGGCGCGCACTTCCTCGGCTGACAGGTCGCAGACATAGGCCTTGCCCTGTTCGATCAGCTTCTCGGCGGCCAGGTAGTAGGTCTGGAAGTAGTCCGAGGCGTGGCGCAGCTCGTTCCACTCGAAGCCCAGCCAGCGCACGTCGTCCTGGATCGCGGCCACGTATTCCGGATCTTCCTTGGCCGGGTTGGTGTCGTCGAAGCGCAGGTTGCAGACGCCGCTGAACTCACCGGCGATGCCGAAATTCAGGCAGATCGACTTGGCGTGGCCGATGTGCAGGTAGCCGTTGGGTTCGGGCGGGAAGCGGGTCTTGATCGCCTGGTGCTTTCCGCTGGCCAGGTCCTCGCGCACGATCTGGCGGATGAAATCGCGCTTCTCGTGGCTGTCGGCGGGGGTCTCGGGGCTGGCGGGGGTGTGCTCGGACATGAGTCTGGGGCGAAAAAGGGCAGAAAGACCAACAGTCTAGCGCGTACCGGGCAGGGCTGCCCGGTGGGCCAGGGGGTTGCCGGCCAGCGGCCGGCACTACCCCCCCATCTTCCGGGGTTGCCGGCTGCCGGATTGCGGATCGACACGCAGATGGGTAGTGCCGGCCGCTGGCCGGCAGATTGCGTATCCACACGCGGATGGGTAGTGCCGGCCGCTGGCCGGCAGAACGCACCACCGGCATTCAGCCCCCGGGCGTATGCTGGACCCCTGTCCCACGGAGCCGCCGCATGCACATCGTGTACAAGGCCGACAACCTGTTCGACGCCCACCTGGTCAAGCACGCGCTGGAAGATGCCGGCATCCCGGCCTTCGTGTTCGGCGAGTCGCTGCTGGGCGGCATGGGCGAGCTGCCGCTGTTTGGCGTACTGCGGGTCGGCATCCCCGATGCCGCGCGCCCGCAGGCCGAGGACATCGTGGCCGCGCTGGACTTGGGCCAGGCCCCGTCCGACCCCATCTCCGATGCAGACGACATTGCCGGACTGCCGGCGTAGGAGCGCATCATGTTGGGTATTGGCCAGGGCATTCTCGGCATCGGTGCGTTCAAGCAGCGCCTGCCGCGTGCGGAAGAAGCGTTGCCGGGGCGCGAGCAGCCGCTGCCGCTGCACAGCAACCAGCACTTCGTGAACAGCCATCCGCTGAAGGACCGCTTCGCCGGCCTGCAGCAGATCCGCTTCGCGCTGGGCTGCTTCTGGGGCGCCGAGCGCAAGTTCTGGACCGAGCCGGGCGTGTACAGCACCTCGGTGGGCTATGCCGGTGGCATCACCCCGAACCCGACCTATGAAGAGGTCTGCTCGGGCCTGACCGGCCACACCGAAGTGGTGCAGGTGGTGTTCGATCCGGCAGTGGTGAGCCTGGAGCGTCTGCTGCAGCTGTTCTGGGAAAGCCACGACCCGACCCAGGGCATGCGCCAGGGCAACGACACCGGCACCCAGTACCGCTCGGCCATCCACGCCACCGACGAGGCGCAGTACAAGGCCGCGCTGGCCAGCCGCGAGGCCTACCAGGCGCAGCTGGATGCGGCCAGCTACGGGCCGATCACCACCGAGATCGTGTTCCCGGCACCGGCGTACTACTACGCCGAGGATTACCACCAGCAGTACCTGGCGAAGAACCCGAACGGCTACTGCGGCATTGGCGGCACCGGCGTGAGCTGCCCGATCGGCCTGGATGTGGAGGCGCCGCGCTGACGCGCGGAGGTCCGCCTGCGGCGGGCAACATCCACATCAACATCCACAGCGGCTATGGGTTGCTGATGGTTTGGCGGGACGGGGGCGGCTGGCAGGACACGCCGTAAACCCCGCTCCGCGGTCCGGCCCAGCCGCTAGCGGCTGGGCGTTCGGGCGCTTGCGAAGCAGTGCTTCGCAAGCAAAGCGCCCTCACCCATGGGGGCTCGATGGCGCCATCCATGGCGCCAACGGTCCTGCCAGCCGCCCCCGTCCCACCTCCGACAGTTTCCCGGTGACGGTGGGAAACAGCATTGGGTTACTGATGAACTGATGGAAAAGAAAAAGGACGCGGCGTTCGCCGCGTCCTTTTTCTTTGGTTCTGCATTGCCCCGTAGAGTCGAGCTTGCTCGACTGCAAGCAAGCGAAGCGCGCGACCCGCTGTTGCTCTTCTTTCTTTCTTCCGTGGCGGGCGGCCACCGGAAACTGTCAGAGGGCGGGCGGGTTGGGTTCGCGGGAGTGTCCGCCGCATGGGCCCGAGGCATGCCTCGGGCGGGTTGGGCAGGACGCCCAAGCCCGGTCTTGCCGTGTGCGCAGGACAGCGCACACGAGCAAGCGGCGGCCAAGCCTCCAGGGATGGATTCACGGCGTCTCCCGCGAACCCAACCCGCCCGACCCAGCGCGGCTGTTGCTCCCGCAGTCAGTCGAGCAAGCTCGACTCTACCGAGCCGAACAGCCCGCCACGAGGGGCTCAGCCGTTCGCTGGAATCACAGTGCCGAGCGAATGCGCTCGCGCAGCGCCTGCAGATCCTTGGCAAACGCATCGATGCCGGTGGCCAGCTTCTCGGTGGCCATCGGATCAGCCGCCAGATCCGCCGCGAACTTCGCTGCGTCGATCGGGGTCGCCGCCGCGCCGTCGGCGGCACCGGCCAGCAGCTTGCGCGGCAGCTCGCCGTGGTCGGCGTCCAGCTTTTCCAGCAGGTCCGGCGAAATGGTCAGGCGATCGCAGCCGGCCAGCGCTTCAATCTGCGCGGTGGAGCGGAACGAGGCGCCCATCACCACCGTCGGCGAACCGCGGCGCTTGAACTCGGCATACACGCCGCGTACGAACTTCACGCCCGGGTCTTCGTCGATGCTGGCCGGGGTCTGGCCGTTGGCCACGTACCAGTCGAGGATGCGGCCGACGAACGGCGAGATCAGGAACGCGCCGGCTTCGCTGCAGGCCAGCGCCTGGGTCGGGTTGAAGATCAGGGTCAGGTTGCAGTCGATGCCTTCGGCCTGCAGCACGCGCGCCGCTTCCACGCCTTCCCAGGTCGCGGCGATCTTGATCAGGATCTTCTCGCGCGGCACGCCGGCATCGGCGTACATCTGGATGAACTGGCGGGCCTTGGCCACGGTGGCGGCGGTGTCGTGGGCCTGGTCGGCGTCCACTTCGGTGGACACGCGGCCCGGCACCAGCGTGCTCAGCAGCGCGCCGACGCCGATGGTCAGGCGGTCGGCCACCGCGTGCACCACGGCTTCGCGGTCACCGCTCTGCTGGCGGCCCCAGGCCAGTTCGCGTTCGATCAGCTCGGCGTAGACCGGCAGGTCCAGCGCCTTCTTCACCAGGGTCGGGTTGGTGGTGCAGTCCACCGGCTGCAGGCGCTTGATGGCGTCGTAGTCACCGGTATCGGCAACGACCACGGACAGTTCGCGCAGCTGGGACAGTTTGGACGGGGTACTCATTACGGCTCCTGGTGCAGGGGGATCGAATCGCGCGCGGTGCGCAGCGGTAATCAGGGGCGGTCGTTGTGGACCGCGGTCACGCGCAGGCGGAGCTTGCGGCCGCCGGGCGCATTCCAGTCGATGCTCTGGCCGATGGCCAGGCCGAGCAGGGCACTGCCGACCGGGGCCAGCACGGACACCTTGCCCTCATCGACGTTGGCTTCGCGGGGGAAGACCAGGGTCAGGACATGCGTTTCGCCCGACACTTCATCTTCGCACTCCACGCGCGAATGCATCATGACGATGCCTTCGGGAATCTGGTCCGGCGCCAGCACGGTGGCCCGGTTGAGTTCTTCGGCAAGCGCGAGCGCGGCAGGCGTCTGGCTCAGCGCAGGGGAATCGAGCATGGCCTCCAGGCGGTCCATGTCGAAGGTGGATACAGTGATCGACGGCGGCAGGCCGCTGGCGGTGTTCATGGTGACGCTCCTTGGTTGAAAGCCATGCAAAAGGCGGCACCTGCTGGCGCCGCCTGTCTGTATTGTGGGGACAAATGCGGCCGGAATCGACTCCTGCCGATTCCAGGCCCGCGCCGTAGGGGCTCAGCCGTTCAGCACCGGGCCGGGCAGCGCGGTGGCGTCGCCCACGCCGGCATTCACCGCATCGAGGGTGAACAGTGCCTGTGGCAGTCGCTTGAACTGGTCGGCCAGTTCCATCAGGAAATCGTTCATCGCCGAACTGCGGCGCCAGATCATCGCGATGCGGCGGCTGGGACGGCCTTCACCGGTGAAGTCGAGCAGGCGGATGTTGTTCGAGCGCGGCACCGGCGGCTGCACCGACAGGCTCGGCAGCAGGGTGATGCCGACGTCGGCGGCCACCATCTGGCGCAGGGTTTCCAGGCTGGTGGCGCGGAACTCGGACTTCTCGTTGGCGCCGAACAGGCGGCACACTTCCAGCGCCTGGTCGCGCAGGCAATGGCCGTCTTCCAGCAGCAGCAGCTTCTGCGTGGCCAGCTCCTGCACGTCCAGATGTTCGCGGCGGGCCAGCGGGTGGCGCCCGGACACGGCCAGCAGGAACGGCTCCTCGAACAGGAACTCGGCGTGCAGCTGGTCGTCGATCACCGGCAACGCCAGCAGTGCGGCGTCCAGTTTGCCCTCGCGCAGGCGGTCCAGCAGCACGTCGCTCTTTTCCTCGACCAGCAGCAGTTCCAGTTCGGGGAAGCGCTCGCGGATGCGCGGGATCACATGCGGCAGCAGGTATGGGCCCAGGGTCGGGAAGATCCCCAGGCGCACCGTACCGGCTTCCGGATCGCGGCTGCGTCGCGCCGCTTCCTTCAACTGTTCCACTTCGGACACGATCACCCGTGCCCGTGCGGCAGCCTCCTGGCCGGCCGGGGTCAGCATCACCTTGCGCGGTGCGCGTTCCACCAGCGGCAGGCCCAGCTCTTCTTCCAGCTTGCGGATCTGCGTGGACAGCGTGGGCTGGCTGACGAAGCAGGAAGCGGCAGCCCGGCCGAAATGCTTGTGGTCGGCCAGGGCTACCAGGTACTTCAGATCACGTAGGTTCATCCTTACACCCCAGGGGCAACGGACCGGCTGACGGCTTGGTTACCCGGCAGGCAGACAAGGTTCCCGCTGACCTGGGAACGGTGGATCAGGCAGCTTCAGCAACGGCACCGCTGCTGCTGCTCACCGACGAGCGGATCAGATGATCGAACGCGCTCAGTGCGGCGGTGGAACCGGCGCCCATGGCGATGATGATCTGCTTGTAGGGTACCGTGGTGCAATCGCCGGCAGCGAACACGCCCGGCAGATTGGTCTGGCCGCGGTCGTCGATGACGATCTCGCCGCGCGGCGACAGCGCCACCACATCCTTCAGCCACTCGGTGTTGGGCAGCAGGCCGATCTGCACGAAGATGCCTTCCAGCTCGACACGGTGGGCATCGCCGCCAACGCGGTCCTTGTAGACCAGGCCGGTGACCCGGCTGCCATCGCCCAGCACTTCGGTGGTCTGGGCGCTGGTCAGCACAGTGACGTTGGCCAGGCTGCGCAGCTTCTTCTGCAGCACTTCATCGGCGCGCAGGCTGGAATCGAACTCCAGCAGGGTCACATGCGACACGATGCCGGCCAGGTCGATGGCCGCTTCCACGCCGGAGTTGCCGCCGCCGATCACCGCCACGCGCTTGCCCTTGAACAGCGGGCCATCGCAGTGCGGGCAGTAGGCCACGCCCTTGTTGCGGTACTGGTCCTCGCCCGGCACGTTCATCTGCCGCCAGCGCGCGCCGGTGGACAGGATGACCGAGCGCGACTTCAGCACCGCGCCATTTTCCAGTTGCACCTGCACCAGGCCATCTTCACCGGCCGGTACCAGCGCAGTGGCGCGCTGCAGGTTCATGATGTCCACCTCGTACTCGCGCACATGCTGTTCCAGCGCCGTGGCCAGCTTCGGGCCTTCGGTCTCCTTCACCGAGATGAAGTTCTCGATCGCCATGGTGTCCAGCACCTGGCCACCGAAACGTTCGGCGGCGATACCGGTGCGGATGCCCTTGCGCGCGGCGTAGATCGCCGCCGCCGCGCCGGCCGGGCCACCGCCGACCACCAGCACGTCGAAGGCGTCCTTGGCGGCGATCTTCTCGGCATCGCGCTTGCCGGCGTTGGTGTCCAGCTTGGCCACGATCTGTTCCAGGGTCATGCGGCCCTGGTCGAACACTTCGCCGTTGAGGTACACGGTCGGCACCGACATGATCTCGCGCTGCTCGACTTCGTCCTGGAACAGCGCGCCGTCGATGGCCACGTGCTGGATGCGCGGGTTGAGCACCGCAGCCAGGTTCAGCGCCTGCACCACGTCCGGGCAGTTCTGGCAGGACAGCGAGAAGTAGGTTTCAAACTTGTATTCGCCTTCCAGGTTCTGCACCTGCTCGATCAGCTCGGCAGTGGCCTTGGACGGGTGGCCGCCGACCTGCAGCAGCGCCAGCACCAGCGAGGTGAACTCGTGGCCCATCGGCAGACCGGCGAAGGTCAGGTGGATGTCCTGGCCCGGGGTGCCCAGGTCGAAGGACGGCACACGGCCCTGGCCATCGCGCAGCACCTGCAACGAGATCTTGTCCGACAGGCTTTCCAGGGTCTGCAGCAGCTCCAGCATTTCCTGCGACTTGGCGCCGTCGTCGGCGTGCGCGGTGATCTGGATCGGGCGGGTCACGCGCTCCAGATAGGTCTTCAGCTGCGACTGCAGGTTGGCGTCCAACATCGGGTCTTCTCCTGGCTTCAGGCAAACAGGGGGCGTGGCACCGCTGTAGAAGGTAGCGGACCAGCAGGGGGTAGGGGTGAACCCAAGACAGCGACCGTGGAAGGGGCTGGCTGGCCAAGGCTGGCGCGCGTTGGCTGTCTTGGGTTCACCCCCACGCCGGCGGGGGGACCGGCACGGGGATGAAGGGCGCGCGGTGGCGTGGGGCCACCGCAGGCCGGTACTGCTTTAGATCTTGCCGACCAGGTCCAGCGACGGGGTCAGGGTCTTCTCGCCTTCCTTCCACTTGGCCGGGCAGACCTGGTTCGGGTTGGCGGCGGTGAACTGGGCGGCCTTCAGCTTGCGCAGGGTCTCGGCGACGTCACGGGCGATCTCGTTGGAGTGGATCTCCTGGGTCTTGATCACGCCTTCCGGGTTGATGATGAAGGTGCCGCGCAGGGCCAGGCCTTCTTCTTCAATGTGCACGCCGAAGGCGCGGGTCAGCTTGTGGGTCGGGTCGCCGACCAGCGGGAACTGGGCCTTGCCGACGGCCGGCGAGGTTTCGTGCCAAACCTTGTGCGAGAAGTGGGTGTCGGTGGTGACGATGTAGACCTCGGCGCCGGCCTTCTTGAACTCGGCGTAATGGTCGGCGGCGTCTTCGATCTCGGTCGGGCAGTTGAAGGTGAAGGCGGCCGGCATGAAGATCAGGACGGACCACTGGCCCTTCAGGCTGTTGTCGGAAACCTTGATGAACTCGCCGTTGTGGTAGGCATTGGCTTCGAACGACTGGATCGGAGTGTTGATCAGGGACATCGTTTTTCCTCTGTGTGAAGGGGAGTGGGTGAATCGACAGGAGCTAGGTTACCGATTCAATTGCGATAAGAACAATCCATTGATTGCATCTATTTGATAGATGCAGGCTATCAAAATGCGATGAGCAGGCACTGAACCTTGCCGCTCACATCCTGCAACTGTCTGTATGAAAAGGAAAATCTTCCCCGGCAGGTGAACGCGGCCGATAGCCCGTCCTTATCCCGTTCGCCAGAACCTGAACGGATTCCCGCTTTTGTAGCGTCGAGCTTGCTCGACGGCTTTTCCGGACCCGGCTGTCATCTCAATCAAAGGCAGTCGAGCAAGCTCGACTCTACAATTGCGGCATGTCTGTCAAAACCGAACCCACCCTGCGCCAGGCTGTGGCCGAGGCCAGTGCCCGTCTGGGCGGCATCGAGGCCCGCCACGAGGCCGAACTGCTGCTGCTGCATGTGCTGGAGCGCCCGCGCAGCTGGCTGTTCGCACATGCCACCGATCCGCTGGCCGCGGCCGACCAGGCCGCCTTCGACGCCCTGCTGGCACGCCGCGCGGCCGGCGAGCCGGTGGCCTACCTGACCGGACGCCGCGGCTTCTGGACGCTGGACCTGGAGGTCGACCCGGCCACGCTGATACCGCGCCCGGAAACCGAGCTGCTGGTGGAACTGGCGCTGGACCGCCTGCCGCCGGAGCGCGCGCTGCAGCTGGCCGACCTCGGCACCGGCAGCGGCGCGATCGCGCTGGCGCTGGCCAGCGAACGGCCGCAGGCGCAGGTGCTGGCCACCGATGCCAGCCCCGGTGCGCTGGCTGTCGCTGCGCGCAACGCGGCGCGCCATGAACTGCACAACGTGCGCTTGGCCGAGGGCGGGCACGATTGGTATGCGCCGCTGCAGGGCGCGCGCTTCGACCTGATCGCCAGCAACCCGCCGTACATCGCCAGCGACGATCCGCACCTGGAACAGGGCGACCTGCGCTTCGAACCGGCCACCGCGCTGGCCTCGGGCCCGGATGGCCTGGACGACATCCGCCGCATCGTCGAGGGTGGCCCGGCGCATCTGTTGCCCGGTGGCTGGCTGCTGATCGAGCACGGCTGGGACCAGGGCGAGGCGATCCGCGCGCTGTTCGACGCCGCCGGTTTCGCCGACGTGCAGACCGTGCAGGACCTGGAGCAGCGCGACCGCATCACCCTGGGCCGGCGACCGGCCTAGAATGGAGGTTCTCCTGCCCCGGCAGGGCATCACCCTGGAGCTGCAAGCATGCGTACGCTGTACCCCGCCATCACCCCCTACGACGTCGGCACCCTGAAGGTCGACGACCGCCACACGCTGTACTTCGAACAGTGCGGCAACCCGGACGGCAAGCCGGTGGTGATGCTGCACGGTGGCCCGGGCGGCGGCTGCAGCGACAAGATGCGCCAGTTCCACGACCCGTCCAAGTACCGCATCATCCTGTTCGACCAGCGCGGTGCCGGCCGTTCCACCCCGCACGCCGACCTGGTGGACAACACCACCTGGGACCTCGTTGCCGATATCGAAACGCTGCGCGAGCACCTGAAGGTCGATCGCTGGCAGGTGTTCGGCGGCAGCTGGGGTTCGACCCTGGCGCTGGCCTACGCCGAAACCCACCCGCAGCGCGTGACCGAACTGGTGCTGCGCGGCATCTTCATGCTGCGCCGCTGGGAACTGGAATGGTTCTACCAGGAAGGCGCCAACCGCCTGTTCCCGGATGCGTGGGAGCATTACCTGAAGCCGATTCCGTCGGTGGAGCGTCACGACCTGATCTCGGCCTTCCACCGCCGTCTGACCAGCGACGACGAAACCACGCGCCTGGAAGCGGCCAAGGCGTGGGCGGTGTGGGAAGGCGCGACCAGCTTCCTGCACGTGGACGATGACTTCATCAACAGCCACGAAGACCCGCATTTCGCACTGGCGTTCGCCCGCATCGAGAACCACTACTTCGTCAACGGCGGCTTCTTCGAGGTGGAAGACCAGCTGCTGCGCGACGCACACCGCATCGCCGACATCCCGGGCGTGATCGTGCACGGCCGCTACGACGTGGTCTGCCCGCTGGCCAACGCCTGGGACCTGACCAAGGTGTGGCCGAAGGCCAAGCTGGAAATCACCCCGGCCTCGGGTCACTCGGCGTTCGAAGCGGAGAACGTGGACGCGCTGGTGCGCGCCACCGATAGCTTCGCCTGATCGGAGGTAGTGCCGGCCGCTGGCCGGCAACGCCAGGGGTCAGATCCCTTTCCTACGGAAAGGGATCTGACCCCGTGCGGAATCATCCACGCATGGCGTGGATCTACCACTCCCCGGCCAACAACGCGTCGGCCAGCACCTGCAGTTTCGGGGAGTGCTGCCGCGACGGCGGGTAGATCAGCGACAGTGCGCGGCTGCGGCCTTCGAACGGCTGCAGCACGCGCTGCAGGCGGCCATCGGCCAGCGCGTCGGCCACGGCGAAATCCATCACCTGCACGATGCCGATACCGGTCATCGCCGCTTCCACCAGCGGGTCACCGCTGTCGAACACCATCCGCGTCGGTGGCGTGAACTCGTGCAGCTGGCCCTGCTGCAGGAACTGCCAGTCGACCACACGGCCACTGCGCAGATTGCGTACGGCCAGGCACGCATGGCGATGCAGATCCTCGACAACGGCCGGCGTGCCGCAGCGAGCCAGGTAGTCCGGGCTGGCCACGGTTACCCAGCGCAGGGGCCGCAGCGCGCGCGCGACGATGCGCTGGTCGGCGATCACGCCGGTGCGCAGCGCGGCATCAAACCCTTCCTCGACCAGATCGACCAGACGGTCGCTCAGCACCGCTTCCACCTGCAGTTGCGGATGCCGTTCCAGCAACGGTGCCAGCAGCGGCACCAGCACCTTGCGCCCGAACATCGAGGGCGCGCTGATCTTCAGCGTGCCCGAGGGCGTGCAGGGGCGGTCGGCCAACTGGCGCTCGGCATCTTCGAAGCCGCACAGCAGCGGCGCGACCTGATCGACGAACTGGCGGCCATCCGGGGTCAACGCCACGTTGCGGGTGTTCCGCTGCAGCAGTTTCACCCCCAGCGTGGCCTCCAGCCGGCTGATCGCGCGCGACAGGCCGGACTGGCTCAGGCCCAGCTGGCCGGCCGCCACGGTGAAGCTGCGCGCTTCGGCCACCTGCACCAGCATGCGCACGGCATTGAGGTCCATCGCGGTTCCATTCATGCTGAAAATCATGACAGATATGGCTGTGCGGGGGTTTATTGATTGTGCCGCATCAATGAGACTGCGCTCCCCCCTTGCTCCAGACCACCGATGCCTCCCCTCAAATATCCCCGCGGGGCGCTGGCCCTGTTGGCCACTGCCCAGCTGATCATCGCCCTGGACGCCACCATCATCTTCGTCGCCCTGCACGACATGGGGCGCGCGTTGCAGATCAATGCGCAGCAGCTGCAATGGGTGGTCAGCGCCTACACCGTGGCCTTTGGTGGCAGCCTGCTGCTGGGCGGACGTGCCGCCGACCTGATCGGTCGCCGTCGCTTCTACCGGCTGGGCATGCTGCTGTTCGCGCTGGCCTCGCTGCTCGGTGCGCTGGCGCCCAATGCCACCCTGCTGATCATCGCGCGTGCGGCACAGGGTGTCGGCGCCGCGCTGCTGTTCCCGGCCACGCTGGCGCTGATCAACACGCTGTATGCCGAAGGCCCGTTGCGCAATCGTGCGCTGGCGATCTGGAGCATGGCCAGCGCGGTCGGGCTGGCGCTGGGCACGCTGCTGGGCGGGGTGCTGACCCAGGCCTTCGGCTGGCCGGCGGTGCTGGCGGTGATCGTGCCGCTGGCCACGGCCTGCGCTGTTGCCGCAGGCGTGTGGTTGCCGGCCGACGGTCCGCGCGTGCGCGGCCGCTCCTTCGACCTCGCCGGCTGCCTCACCGTCACCGCCGGCGGCAGCCTGCTGGTCACCACCCTGGTGCAGGGGCCGGAGTGGGGCTGGACGGCGCCGGCGACGGTGATCTGCCTGCTGCTTTCAGCCGTACTGCTGACGGTGTTCGTGCAGATCGAGAAGCGCAGCCGTGACCCGCTGATGCAGTTCGCGCTGTTGCGCCTGCCGGGCCTGCGCGCGGCACTCGGCCTCACCTTTGCGTTCATGAGCAGCTACGGCGTGCAGTACTACTTCCTGGCGCTGTACTTCCAGGATGGCTATGGCTGGAGCCCGCTGCAGGCTGGCCTGGCGTTCCTGCTGCCGACCCTGGTGTGCACCTTCGGCATCCGCATTGCCGAACGCATGCTGCATCGCAGTTCCGCGCGCCATGTACTGGCCTGGGGATTCGCGGCCGGTGCCGTGGGCATCGCAGGCGTGGCGCTGGCATTGCCGCACGGCGCCAGCTACTGGGCGCTGCTGCCGGGCATCGTGATCCTCAGCGTGGGACAGGGCATGAGCTGGACAGCGATGTGGATCGTGGCCGGACAAGGCGTGCCGGGGCCACAGCAGGGGGTCGCGTCCGGCATGGCCGCCACCGCCCAGCAGATCGGCGGTGCGTTGGGACTGGCGGTGCTGGTGATGGTGGCCAACGCTGCACGTGGCACGCAGGCGGCGACCAGCCCCGACGCCCTGCAGGGCATGGTCAATGCCCAGTACGGTGCCGCGCTGTTTGCCGCGCTCGGCGTGGTCATCGCGCTGGGCCTGCGCCCGGCGTCGGTCGAATCGGCCGCGACCGTCTGCCCGGCCAACGAGGCATGATTGAAGCCGTTCCCGTGAATGGATGCGCCACGCCTGTGGTGGTGCCGGCCGCTGGCCGGCAACTGCAATGATCCAGCTACCCTGAGGTTGCCGGCCAGCGGCCGGCACTACCGACTCGGGGTGGATCCACGCGCGTTCAACCGAACGCGGGCAGTTCCGGGATGGATGCACGCGCGTTCAACCGAACGCCAGCAACTGCGGCTGCAACGCGCTGAAAATGCGCGCCAACCGCTCGGCCCACGCTTGCTGCCCGGCTTCATCGGCAATCAGGTCCTGGCGGATCTCCAGTTCCACATGCACCAGCCCGCGGCCTTCACCATGCACCGGTACCGCGTAGTCGCTGGTACTGCTGACCGAATACGGTTCGTTGTCGCCCACCACCAGGTCGCCTTCGCCGCGCAGCGCCTGCAGCAGGGCGTGGGCAAACCGTGTGTCCTGGTGGTACAGCACGCCGGCATGCCACGGCCGCTGCACGCCGCTCATCGCCGGGGTGAAACTGTGCATCATCACCAGCAGGGTGGGCCGGCCGGCAGCGCGGCGTGCATCCAGTTCGGCGTCGATGCGCGCGTGGTACGGCGCATGGATCGCGTCGATGCGCTGCTGCCGCTGCGCCGCCGACAGCGAGGCATTGCCCGGCACCACGGTGTGGTCGCTCACTTCGGGAATCAGCGTCGGCGATGCCAGCGGGCGGTTGCAGTCGATCAGCAGCCGCGAATAGGTCTGCTCAATCGCCCACGCATCGAGCCGTTCGGCCAGCGCGCGGGTGGTGCCGGCAATGCCGATGTCCCAGCCGATATGGCGGTCCCGTTCGGCCTGCGGCAGACCGAGGCCTGCAAGGGCACGCGGCACCTGCTGGCCGGCATGGTCGGCCAGCAGCAGGAACGGTGAGGCGCCCTGCGCCCGGTGGATCGAATAGATCGCCGGATCGTCGGCGCCGAGCAGCGCCGGCAGTGGGTGCAGATCGGCGTCAGCCACGCGGGCGGCCGTCCAGATGGTGCTCGATCATCCACAGCCCGGCCCACAGCTTGGCGTCCAGCGCGTAGCCTTCGCCCATCTTCTGCACCAGCCAGGCCGCGGCCTGGCTGCGCGGAATCTCGTGCACGGTGATGTCCTCGCTGTCATCGCCGCCGCCTTCGCCGATCCGGCGCAGGCCGGTGGCGCGCACGAAGGCGATCTGCTCGCTGCTGGCACCGGACGAGGTCGGCCCGATCATCAGCACTTCGGCGTGCTCGGCGGTCCAGCCGGTTTCTTCTTCCAGTTCGCGCACGGCCGAGACTTCGATGGATTCGCCAGCATCGACGTCACCGACCAGTCCGGCCGGCATCTCGATGGTCGGTGCCTGCAGCGGCACGCGGAACTGTTCGACGAACAGCACCTTGTCCTCGGGCGTGACGGCGATGATGATCGCCGCCAGGCCACCGGCATGGGTGCGTTCGCTGTATTCCCAGGTGCCGCGCACGACCATGCGCTGGTACTTGCCTTCGTAGACCACTCGCGGTGCTTCGGTGTTGCGCTGGCTCATGCGGGCTCGCCGGAATTGGAAAAAGTGGGAACGGGGTCTGCCACGCCGGCAGCATCGAACAGCCGGCGGCGCGTCATCGGGCCGAAGCGCAGGGTCTGGCACAGGCCGCCCAGCAGTTCGGGGTCGGCCGGCTGGCGCGGCATGCCGCTCTGGCAGCCCTCCAGCGGCGCGTCCAGCGCGATGGTGGTCAGCTGGCGCCAGAGCTGGGCATGCTCGCGCTGTTCACGCAGCCGCACCGCCATCTGTGCCGCGCCGCGCAGGCGCAGGAACGGCACTTCATCGATACGGTCAAACAGGGCATCCATGCTGCCGAAGTGGGCCAGCAGCACCGCCGCCGATTTGGCGCCCACGCCACTGACACCGGGAATGTTGTCCACCGCGTCGCCACACAGCGCCAGGTAGTCGGCAATCTGGTGCGCGTGCACGCCGTGGCGGGCCTTGACCCCGGCCACATCCCAGCGCTGGTTGCGCGCGTAGTCCCACTGTTCGTCATGGTCGAGCAGCAGCTGCGACAGATCCTTGTCGGCGGAGATGATCACCCCGCGATGGCTGCCACGGTGCCGGTGCAGGGCGCTGCCGATCAGGTCGTCGGCCTCGAAATCATGATGGGCCAGCACCGCCAGCCCCAGCGCCGCGCACAGGGCCTTGCAGTGTACGAACTGGCGCTTGAGCGCCTCCGGCGCCGGATCGCGGTTGGCCTTGTAGGCCGGGTACAGGCGATGGCGGAATCCGCTGTCCAGCGCTTCGTCGAAGGCGATGGCGATATGCCGTGGCCGCTCGCGCTCCAGCAGGTCCAGCAGGAAGCGGGCAAAGCCATGCACCGCGTTGGTCGGCCAGCCCTGGCTGTCCTGGAACTGGTCGGGCAGCGAATGCCAGGCACGGAACACGTAGATGCTGGCATCGACCAGATACAGCGGCGGTGCGGGCTGGGCGCTCACCGCGCTCACGGTGCGGTCCATTCCTGCAGCAGCGTGGCCGGATCGGGGCGTTCGCGCTCGGGCACCGCAGCCTTGGGCGTGCCGATGTGGATGAAGCCGGCGATGCGCTCGCCTTCGGCCAGGCCCAGATGCGCCTGCACGGCCGGGTCGAACGCCATCCACGCGGTCAGCCACTGCGCGCCAAAGCCCAGCGCCTGCGCGGCCTGCAGCAGGGCAAAGCAGACGCAGCCGGCGGTCATCAGCTGTTCCTGCTCGGGCACCTTGGGGTCCGGGCGCGGGCTGGCCACCACCACGATCACCAGCGGCGCATGGCTGAAACGCTGGCGGTCCTTCTCGAAGACCGCATCGCCGGCCTGCGGGTCGCGCTGGCGGCTGCGCTCGGCCAGGAAGTCGCCCAGAGTGTGACGTGCATCGCCGGCGATTTTCAGGAAGCGGAACGGCACGCGCTTGCCGTGGTCGGGCACGCGTACCGCCGAGGCCAGCATCCGCTGCAGGGTGGCCGGGTCCGGCCCGGGTTCGCCCAGTTGCCGCGAGGGCACCGAGCGGCGGGCATCCAGGGCGAGCAGGGCGGCGGGGTCGGGCATGGTGTCTGAACCGGTCATCACGGGCATTTGATTATAGTCGGGGCGGTCAATGACGCCGCCTGTGTCGCGTCTGCACCCTGAATATCAAACTGTGATGAACATCATGCCACTGGCGGGAAACGGACGGCCGCTTCCCCTCGCCTCATGGGCCTTGCACGGCTTACGATATCGGTCTTGCCGGGCCGCCGGTCATGAGGTTTGAAGTGAGGACTGTTTCACTGTCCGTGACGGGCTGGCCGGCCTACCATCGACGTACCGGTGCATGGGGTGTGCCGGTCGTCGCGATGTCCATGCTGTCTGTCGTACCAGAGAAGGTGGGGAGCCTTCCCGAATGATGAGCGTGCCCACACCGATGGGATCGCCGGGCAGTGACCCGGCCCAGCTCCAGCGTGCCCGGGACATGGTCCTGCCCGCGCTGTGCCAGGCGTTCGGGGCCGCGCTGGCGCGGTTCGATGATGCGTTGTTCGACCGTGCGGGCAATGCCGGTTCCTCGCAGCTGTTGTTCCTGGATGCGATGCGCGAGTTGCGCCGCCGCCGCGAGGAGATCGCCGCCGCCTTTGCCGGCCACCTGCAGCGGGCCTGGGAGGCGCTGGCCGCCGGCGAGCCGCTGTCGGCCGATGCCACCCTGTCCGGCCAGGCCGAAGACGGCTTGAGCCTGCTGGCCGAGCACGTGCTGGAATCGCGGCTGGCGGTGCGCAATTTCGCCACCGTGCTGCTGCGCGACTTCAAGCCGGTGCTGGCGCGGCTGGACCGCCGCCTGGGCCGCCTGATCGGCGGTGCCGAGCTGGACGCCGACCACAACCCGATCAGCCCGGAACATCTGGGCGTGGCCATCCACGAGGCGTTTGCCGGCTGTGAACTGGCTCCGGAAGTGCATCTGGTGCTGATCAAGCTGTGCGAACGCGACCTGCGCGCGCCGATCGGCCGCATCTACGAGAAGCTGGACGAGCAGCTGGCGGCGGCCGGCGTGATGTCGCAGATGGGCACGCCGCAACGCCCGCTCTCGGCCGCACCCGAGCCGCGCAGCGCTGGCGCGCTGGAAGATCTGGTCGAGCACCGCCACGGTGCCGACGCCGGTTTCGCCGATGACGAGCAGGCCGCTCCGGCCTGGGCGCAACGCTTCGCTGCGCGCTGGTCGGAACGTCGCGGCCACATGCAGCAGCACCTGGGAGGCGAGGACAGCGGCAGCGGCGAGCCCTATCCGGGCCAGCAGGGCATGCTGCTGGAAGCGCTGCACGAGTTGCTGCAGCAGACCCGCCATGTACGCGAGGACGCCACGTCGGCCGCCCAGGTGGCCATTGGCCAGCAGCGCCCGTTGAGCCAGCGCGAGATGATGTCGGTGCTGTCGCTGCTGCAGGCCACGCCCAGCGCGACCCTGCGCGCGGCGATCGGCGAGGATGGCGAATCGCTGGCGCAGCGGCTGAAGAGTGAAGTGCTGTCCAGCGCCACCCGGCTCGGTGTCGATCCCGGCCAGACCCGGCTGGATCCGCAGGACGAAGATGCGATCGATCTGGTCGGCATGCTGTTCGACGTGATGCTGGACGAGCGTGAACTGGAAGGCCGCTCGCGCGAACTGATCGGCCGCCTGGTGGTGCCGTTCGTGAAGGTGGCCATGCTCGACCGCCGCATGTTCGTGCAGAAAGCCCACCCGGCGCGCAAGCTGCTCAACTCGCTGGCCGAGGCCTGCGAGGGCAACACCGGCGAAAGCCAGGCCGAGCGCATGTTGATGGCCAAGGTGGAGGAAATCATCGAGCGCCTGGTGGCCGAGTTCAACGAGAACCTGGCGATCTTCCTGACCCTGGAAGAAGAGTTCCGCGAATTCCTGGTGCAGCATCGCCGCCGCGTGGAAATCGCCGAGCGCCGCGCTGCCGAGACGCAGCGCGGCCAGGAAAAGCTGGAAATGGCCCGCACCCGCGCCGGCGCCGAACTGGATCGGCGCATCGGCGACGCCACGCTGCCGCCGGCCATCGCCGCGTTCCTGCGCCAGCCATGGCAGCACCATCTCACCCTGGCGCTGCTGCGCGAGGGCGAAGAGGGCGCGTCGGTGGCCGAGGCCCTGAGCCTGGGCGACGGCCTGCTGGAAGAAGTGGCCGAGGCCCGTCGCCAGATCGTCGGCAAGCCGTGGCTGCAGGCCTGGCAGCCGGTGCTGGCCAAGGTGTTTGCCAGCGTGGGCGTGCACGGCGACGCCGCCACCGGCGCCATCGATGCTCTGCATGACACCCTGCAGGGCATCGCCGAATCGCGGCCGGAACTGCAGCGCGCGCTGCCCGAGCTGCCGCAGGTCGCGCTGCCGGCACCGCCGGTGGCCGAATCGCCGGCGGTGGAACTGAGCGGGCAGATCGACGCCGATGACTTCGACAACGCCGACGCCGACCGCTTCCGCCGCATGGAGATCGGCAACTGGCTGGACTTCGTCGACAAGGACGGCAAGGTGCAGGCCGGCAAGCTGTCGTGGGTCAGCCCGATTTCCTCGCGCCTGCTGTTCGTCAACCGCCGTGGCGTGCGCTTCTGCGTGGCCTCGCCGGAAGAACTGGCGGTGATGGTGCGGCTGGGCCGCCTGCGCGCCCATGTGGATGACGGCGCCTTCGACAGCGCCATGCAGGGGGTGATCGACCGCCTGGACCCGGGCAGCGCGACGCTGCACTGAGCACGGGCCGCCTGCTAGGATCGGGAAAACTCACCGATCAGCGGGGACCTGCATGGCCGTGGCGTTGCTGGGGATCAAGGAGAACGCGCCGGGCGAACGGCGCGTGGCGCTGACGCCGGAAACGGCGAAGAAGCTGGGCGCGCTGGGCATCACCGTCTGGTACGAAGCCGGCGCCGGCCTGGCTGCCGGCTTCCCTGATGCCGCCTATGACGATGCAGGCGCACGCGCGTTCGACGCCGCGCGCTGGCCCGAGATCGACATCCTGCTGTGCGTACAGGCGCCGCCGGCGACCGTGTTGCAGCAGCTCAAGCCCGCGGCCAGTGTGATCGGCCTGCTTGTGCCGGCGGCCGATCCGGCCTTGGCCGCCTTGGCGGCCGACGACCGCCTGCGGCTGTTCCCGCTGCAGCAGCTGCCGCGTACCACGCGTGCACAGGCGATGGACGTGCTCAGTTCGCAGGCCGGCATGGCCGGCTACAAGGCCGCGCTGATCGCCGCCGAACGCGCGCCACGCTTCTTCCCGATGCTGACCACCGCCGCCGGCACCGTACGCCCGGCCAAGGTGCTGGTGATCGGTGCCGGCGTGGCCGGCCTGCAGGCCATCGCCACCGCGCGCCGGCTCGGTGCACAGGTGGAAGGTTTTGACGTGCGCCCGGAAACCCGCGAACAGATCCAGTCGCTGGGCGCGCGCTTCCTCGACCTGGGCGTCAGTGCAGCGGGCGAGGGCGGCTATGCGCGTGCGCTGACCGACGAGGAACGCGCCGAGCAGCAGCGGCGGCTGGCCGACCATCTGCGCGGCGTGGATGTGGTGATCTGCACCGCCGCGGTGCCCGGGCGCCCGGCGCCGACCATCGTGACCGCCGCGATGGTGGAAGGCATGGCCGCCGGCAGCGTGATCGTCGATCTGGCTGCCGAAAGTGGCGGCAACTGTGCGCTCACCCAACCCGGGCAGTGCATCGAACACCAGGGCGTGACCATCGATGGCCCACTGGGCCTGGCCAGCCGTGGCGCGACCCAGGCCAGCGAAATGTATGCGCGCAATCTGCTGAACTTCGTCGCGCTGTTCGTGCGTGAGGGCCAGCTCTCGTTCGACTGGGACGATGAGCTGCTGGCCAAGACCCGCTGGCAGGCGTGAGTGGCATGGGGTCAGATCCCTTTGCCTCTGGCAAAGGGATCTGACCCCGGTTCCCGGAATCTGCCAGGGGGCGGATCCCTCTGCGTCAGCAAAGGGCGCTGACCCCGTTCCCCGGGGCGTTACCGCGGCTTGGCCGGCGGCGGGTTGTCGCGCACCCAGTCCCTGCGCTGTTCCGGCGTCATCTGCGACCAGCGCTCGCGCAACGCCTCACGCTGTGCCGGCGGCATATCGCGCATCTGTCCGAACAGGGCGCGGGCCTGCTCGCGCTGTTCCGGGCTCATGTGCTCGAAGCGGCGCAGGCCACGGCGGGCCTTGTCGCGCTCTTCCGGGCTCATCGACTGCCAACGCTGGCCATGCGAGAGCATGCGCTGGCGCTGGCCGGCATCGGCGCTGTTCCAGCGGTCGCGCAAGGGGGCCAGCAGTGATTCGCGCTGGGCCTCGCTCAGCTGTTCCCACGCCGGCAGCGGCGCGGCCGGTGCAGGACGTGCGGCCGGAGCGGGAGCGGCGCTCTGCGCCAGCGCGGGGACGGCCGGCAGCAGCGACAGGGTCAGCAGCAGCGGCAGGAGGTTGATTCGGGGCATGGTTCACTCCATCGCCAGGTCGGTGTCGCCCAGCCACAGGTACAGATCGGGATTCTCGTCGTACAGTGCGCTGTTGTCTTCCGCCGCTGCAAGCACCGGTGCCGGCGCGGGGCCCACCAGGGGGCCATGGCCGGTGAACTGCAGGCCGATGCCCAGTGCCACCACCAGCGAGCAGGCGCTGGCCAGCCACCAGCGCAGGCGCCCACGCTGGAGCGCGCGGGCGCCGTGACGGGCCTGGCGCAGGCGCGCCAGCGTGGCCGGCGACAGCGCCTGCAGCGACTGCGCGTGCAGGCTGCGCAGGGCGTCATCGGAAGGCAGGGAGCGGTTCACGGGTGGGTCTCCAGATAATCCTGCAGCGCCTGCCGGGCGCGTGCGAGGTGGGTTTTTACCGCGCCTTCGCTGCAGCCCATGGCGCGGGCGGTGGTGGCCCCGTCCAGGTCCTGCAGCACGCGCAGGGTGAAGGCTTCGCGCTGGCGGGCGGGAAGGGTGCGCAACGCCTCCACCAGCTGCTGGTACTGCTGGCGCTGCTCGTGCGCCTGTGCCGGGTCCGGGCCAGGGTCGGCCCAGTCGATCTCACCGCCCTCGGCGTCCTGGTTGTCGCGCCAGAACGGCAGGCGGAAGCGGCGCCGGCGCTGCAGGTCGATCACCCGCCGGCGCAGGATGCTCCAGAACAGCGGCGCCCACTCGGCGGCCGGCTTGTCGGCGTAATCCAGCATGCGCAGCAGGGCATCCTGCACTGCGTCCAGGGCGTCGTCGCGCTGGCGCAGGCCGGCCTCGGCGAAGCGGAAGGCGCGCGGACCGACGCCGGCCAGGAACGCCTCCAGCGATGCCGGCAGGGCATCGGTCTCGGCGCTCGGGGGGACAGGGCTGCTCACCAGCACAGGGTACGGTTCCTCGCTCGGGGTCACCATTGACAACGCGTGAGCGCGGCATCGGTTGACCCGGATGCGCGCCAGGTTCAGCCCGTGGTTATGATGGGGCGACGAAGACAGAGCGGGAGCGTTGCCAGTGAGTGACGGGTTCGTGGCGCTGTACATCTTCATGCTGGCGGCCATCGCCGGCCATGTGATCATTTCGCGGGTGCCGGTGATCCTGCATACCCCGCTGATGTCCGGATCCAACTTCATCCACGGCATCGTGCTGATCGGCGCGATGGTGGTGCTGGGGCACGCGCAGACGCCGCTGGAAAAGGCGCTGGGCTTCCTTGCCGTGGTGCTCGGCGCCGGCAACGCCGCCGGTGGCTATGTGGTCACCGCGCGCATGCTGGAGATGTTCAAGCCGAGTGCGCCCAAGGGCGCCAAGGACGAACTGAAGGAGCCGCAGGCTTGAACATCAGCACCGTCGAACTGCTTGATTGGCTGGTCAAGGCCAGCTACCTGGTGGCCGCCACGTTGTTCCTGCTCGGCCTGCAGCGCATGGCCTCGCCGCTGACCGCGCGCAGCGGCATCCGCTGGGCCGGGCTGGGCATGCTGCTGGCCACCGTGGCCACCTTCTTCCTGCCGGAACTGCACAACGTGCCGCTGATCCTGGTGGCGCTGCTGCTCGGCGCCGGCCTGGCCTGGTGGTCGGCCGGTAAGGTCGCCATCACCGACATGCCGCAGATGGTGGCGCTGTACAACGGCATGGGCGGTGGCTCGGCGGCGGCGATCGGCGCGGTGGAGCTGCTGCGCTATGCCTTCCTGGCCCACCGCGACACCACGCATTGGAGCGCGCAGGCGCTGGCCGACCTGGCCGCGCGCCAGCCGTCGGGCACGGTGCTGCTGCTGGCGGTGGTCGGCGCGGCCATCGGCGCGGTGTCGCTGTCCGGCTCGGTGATCGCCTGGGCCAAGCTCGATGGCCGCCTCGACAAGCGCGTCACCTGGCCGGGCCAGCAGGTGATGAACCTGCTGGTGGCGCTGGCGGTGGTGGTGCTGGCGATCATCGCGGCCAGCACGCTCAGCACCTGGGCGATCGTCGCCTTCTTCGTGCTGGCACTGGCACTGGGCGTGCTGATGACGCTGCCGATCGGTGGCGCCGACATGCCGGTGGTGATCTCGCTGTACAACGCGTTCACCGGCCTGGCGGTGTCTTTCGAAGGCTACGTGCTGGGCAACGAGGCGCTGATCATCGCCGGCATGATGGTAGGCGCGGCCGGCATCCTGCTCACGCGGTTGATGGCCAAGGCGATGAACCGGCCGATCCGCAACGTGCTGTTCTCCAACTTCGGCGGCACTGCCGGTGGCGAAGCGCAGGCGATCAGCGGTTCGCAGAAGCCGATCGACGCGGCCGACGTCGCCGCGATGATGGCCTTTGCCGAGCGCGTGGTGATCGTGCCCGGCTACGGCATGGCGGTGGCGCAGGCGCAGCACAAGATCTGGGAGCTGGCGCAGCGGCTGGGCCAGCGCGGGGTCAAGGTGAAGTTCGCCATCCACCCGGTGGCCGGGCGCATGCCCGGGCACATGAACGTGCTGCTGGCCGAAGCCGGCGTGCCCTACGACCTCATTGCCGACATGGACGACATCAACCCCGAGTTCGCCAACACCGACGTGGTGCTGGTGATCGGCGCCAATGATGTGGTCAATCCGGTGGCACGTACCGATCCGGCCAGCCCGATCTACGGCATGCCGGTGCTGGACGTGGTCAACGCCCGCAACGTGGTGGTGATCAAGCGCGGCAAGGGCACCGGCTTTGCCGGCATCGAGAATGCGCTGTTCTACGCCGACAACACGCGCATGCTGTACGGCGATGGTGCCGAAGCGGCGGCCTCGCTGGTGAGCGAGCTGAAGGCGCTCGACGGCGGGCATTGAGATCCGGGGTCGGATCCCTTTCCGCAGGAAAGGGCTCTGACCCCACATGTGTTGCTTGGTGGGTGCGGACCTTGGTCCGCACGCTTCTGCCGGCCAGCGGCCGGCACTACCACCCTTATCCACGCATGGCGTGGATTTACGCGCTCAGCGCGCCAGCCAGGCGCCCACGGCCACACCCAGCGCCAACCACAACCACTCCATCGCGCCATTGGCCAGGGTGACCAGAGTCCAGGCCAGGTGCGGGCCCATCCGCATCGTGGCGTCCCACAGGTCCAGCCCGATCGAGCCGCCCATCCAGGCGCTGGCGATGGTCCAGTTGGCCACTGCGGCCACCAGCAGGGTGCCCAGCACGACCAGGGCGATGCGCAGCCGGCCCGGGCCGAGCGTGCCCAGGCGCAGCATGAACACCAGTTCCAGGGCGGTCACCACCGCCATCCAGCCGACCTGTCGGCCGGTCATCAGCGCCAGCACCAGCCAGGCGAGGGGAGCAACAACCAAGCCCAGCAACAGCATGAAGGGCCAGAGCCAGGTCACGGTCCTGGCACGCGCGGCATTGGAGGACATCGAAGCTCCCTGAAGATCATCCACAGGATACTGTGGTTTGCCGCGGTGCACCGGCGGGGGCAGGGCGGCTGGGCTAGAATGCGTGCTTGCGTGGCTGCAGCCACGGCCCCATATCGGTCCCCATGTATTCCCGTAGCAGTGAACCTGTCCACTTCGAGCGCGATTGCGAGGCCGTGATGGTCCCGCAGGGCGATACCGTGACCCTGCCCGCCGGCAGCTATGGGTACATCACCCAGGCGCTCGGTGGCAGCTATTCGGTGTTCGTCGAGGGCAACCTGTTCCGCATTGCCGGCAAGGACGGTGATGCCATCGGCAAGGAGGCGCCGGCACCGCTGGAACTGCCCGCCGATGCCACCGATGAACAGGTGGAACAGCTGGTGTGGCAGCAGCTTCGCACCTGCTTCGATCCGGAAATTCCGGTGAACATCGTCGAACTGGGCCTGGTCTACGAGGTCGAGATCAAGCACCTGGACGAGGGCCAGCGCGAGATCGACGTGAAGATGACCCTGACCGCGCCGGCCTGTGGCATGGGCGACATCCTGGTCGACGACGTGCGCAGCAAGCTTGAAATGATCCCGACGGTGGCCGAGGCCGACGTCGAGCTGGTATTCGACCCGCCGTGGAACCAGCACATGATGTCCGAAGCGGCCCGGCTCGAGACCGGCATGCTTTGACCCAGGGCCCGCAGTGACGCGGGCCCGGCACTACCCGTAACCAGAACAGGAATCCTCCGGTGTCCCAGTCCATTCCCAGCTTCGCCGTCACCCGTTCGGACCACCCGCGCAGCGCTGAAGAGCGCGCCCAGATCCTGGAGAAGCCCGGCTTCGGCCTGCACTTCACCGATCACATGGTGGAAGTGCGCTGGGACAAGGACGCCGGCTGGCACAACGCCAGCGTGCGTGCCTACGGCCCGCTGCAGCTGGACCCGGCTGCGGCCGTGCTGCACTACGGCCAGGAAATCTTCGAAGGCATCAAGGCCTACCGCCACGCTGACGGCTCGATCTGGACCTTCCGCCCGGACGCCAACGGCCGCCGCCTGCAGCGTTCGGCGCAGCGCCTGGCGCTGCCGGAACTGCCGGTGGAAATCTTCGTCGAATCGCTGAAGCAGCTGATCGCCGTGGACAGCGCCTGGGTGCCGTCGGCCGATGAGTCCAGCCTGTACTTCCGTCCGTTCATGATCGGCGACGAAGCCTTCCTCGGCGTGCGCGGCGCGCACAAGGCAGGCTACTACGTCATCGCCAGTCCGGCCGGCCCGTACTTCGCCAAGGGCGTGGCCCCGGTCTCGATCTGGCTGTCCACCGAGTACGCGCGTGCGGCCAAGGGCGGCACCGGCGCCGCCAAGTGCGGCGGCAACTACGCCGCTTCGCTGCTGCCGCAGCAGAAGGCACAGGCGCAGGGCTGCTCGCAGGTGCTGTTCCTCGACCCGGTTGAAGGCAAGTACCTGGAAGAGCTGGGCGGCATGAACGTGTTCCTGGTCTACAAGGACGGCACGCTGGTGACCCCGGAACTGTCCGGCAGCATCCTCGAGGGCATCACCCGCGAGAGCATCCTGCAGCTGGCCCGCGATCGCGGCATGAAGGTCGAAGAGCGCAAGGTCAGCATCGACGAGTGGAAGCAGGGCGTGGCCTCGGGCGAGATCGCCGAAGTGTTCGCCTGCGGTACCGCCGCGGTGGTCACCCCGATCGGCCAGCTGAAGGGCGAAGGTTTCTCGGTCGGCGACATCAACGCGCCGGCCGGCGAAGTGACCATGTCGCTGCGCAAGGAGCTGACTGACATCCAGTACGGCCGCCTGCCGGACCGACACAACTGGCTGGTCAAGCTGGGCTGATCGCCCACATGGATCGGTAGCGTCGAGCGTGCTCGACGGCTCTTCCGGAAAGCCCGTCCCCGTGACGGGCTTTCTGCGTTCTGACCCCGAGTGCCGCCGCCCACACCGAACCGTAGCGTCGAGCTTGCTCGACGGCTCTTCCGGAAAGCCCGTCCCGGTGACGGGCTTTCTGCGTTCTGGGCCGGGGGTCAGATCCCTTTCCCTGCGGAAAAGGGATCTGACCCGAGTGCCGCCGCCCACACCGAACCGTAGCGTCGAGCTTGCTCGACGGCTCTTCCGCAAAGCCCGTCCCGGTGACGGGCTTTCTGCGTTCTGGGCCGGGGGTCAGATCCCTTTCCCTGCGGAAAAGGGATCTGACCCCGATTGGGCGGACGCCGATGTCGGCAAAGTCATCACAGGACACGTGATGACCCAGTCAGGTGCGTGCAGGGCGCGAGAAAGTTCCTTCACCTTCACAAACCCTCGACCCGAAAAGTCTCAGAACGAACATTTCATCTTGCTGAAAAGACACTGAAAATCTTGTGGTGTCCGGTTTTGGTCATTAGCGTCGTCTGCACGGCGGATCAATAGGGGGATCCGCTGACTCACCGGTCTTCCGAACCTCGCCAATGCAAGCCAGCCCATGGTTCGGGCCGGTGCTTCTGCCGATTCCGGCATTCACACCACTAGAAAGGGAAATACGATGTCCCAGGTAACGCAACCGCGTGTGCGTCGAGTGTGGGTGGTCCTTGGTGCGTCCGTTCTGTCATCGCTGCTGCTGGCCACGCCCGCGCTGGCCGGTGATGTCCAGCTCAGCGGCCTGCAGTCCGCACCGACACACCAGCGTTTCATCGTGAAGTACCGTGATGGCAGCGCCCCGGTGGCCAACACCACCGCGCTGGCTTCTTCGCTGAAGAGTGCCGCCGCCGGCCTGGCCAGCAGCCAGGGCCGCGCGCTGGGCCTGCAGGAAGTCCGCAAGCTGGCCGTCGGCCCGACCCTGGTCAGGACCGACCGTCCGCTCGACCAGGCCGAATCCGAACTGCTGATGCGCAAGCTGGCGGCCGACCCGAACGTGGAATACGTCGAGGTCGACCAGATCATGCGTGCCACGCTGACCCCCAACGACACCCGCTTCAGCGAACAGTGGGGCTTTGGCACCTCCAATGCCGGCATCAACATCCAGCCGGCCTGGGACAAGTCCACCGGCACTGGCGTGGTGGTGGCGGTGATCGACACCGGCATCACCAACCACCCCGATCTGAACGCCAACATCCTGCCCGGCTATGACTTCATCAGCGACGCGGCGATGGCGCGCGACGGCGGTGGCCGCGACAACAACCCGAACGACGAAGGCGACTGGTACGGTGCCAACGAGTGCGGCTCGGGCATTCCGGCCTCCAACTCCAGCTGGCACGGCACCCACGTCGCCGGCACCGTGGCGGCAGTGACCAACAACGCCAGCGGCGTGGCGGGTACCGCCTTCAACGCCAAGGTCGTGCCGGTGCGCGTGCTCGGCAAGTGCGGCGGCTACACCTCCGACATCGCCGACGCGATCGTGTGGGCCTCCGGCGGCACCGTCAGCGGCGTGCCGGCCAATGCCAATCCGGCCGAGGTGATCAACCTCTCGCTGGGCGGTGGTGGCAGCTGCTCGAGCACCTACCAGAACGCGATCAATGGCGCGGTCGGCCGCGGTACCACCGTGGTGGTTGCCGCCGGCAACAGCAACGCCAACGTGTCCAGCTCGGTGCCGGCCAACTGCCCGAACGTGATCGCGGTGGCCGCGACCACCTCGGCCGGTGCGCGTGCCAGCTTCTCCAACTACGGCGCCGGCATCGATATCTCCGGCCCGGGCCAGAGCATCCTGTCCACCCTCAACACCGGCACCACCACCCCGGGCAGCGCCAGCTACGCTTCCTACAACGGCACCTCGATGGCGGCCCCGCACGTGGCCGGCGTAGTCGCGCTGATGCAGTCGGTCGCCCCGAGCCCGCTGAGCCCGGCGCAGGTGGAGAGCATCATCAAGAGCACGGCCCGTCCGCTGCCGGGCGCCTGCTCGGGTGGCTGCGGCGCCGGCATCATCGATGCCAACGCGGCGGTGGCCGCCGCGATCAATGGCGGCGGCACCAATCCGGGCGGCAACGTGCTGCAGAACAACGTGCCGGTGACCGGCCTGGGCGCCTCGACCGGTGCCGAGCTGAACTATACCGTCGCCGTTCCGGCCGGCAGCACCCAGCTGCGCGTGGCGATCAGTGGCGGCAGCGGTGATGCCGACCTGTACGTGCGCCAGGGCAGTGCCCCGACCGATACCACCTACACCTGCCGTCCGTACCTGAGCGGCAACAGCGAAACCTGCACCATCAACAGCCCGGCCGCCGGCACCTGGTATGTACGGGTGAAGGCGTACAGCACCTTCTCGGGCGTGACCCTCAACGCCCAGTACTGAGCCCAAGACCCTCTCCAAGGGCACGCCCTGGCTTCGGCCGGGGCGTTTTTGCTTTGGTAGGTGCCGACCTTGGTCGGCACGCGGTTCCTCACACCGATTCGAAGCGGTTCGCAGCCACGTTCTTGCGCACGTGCTGCGGATCGAAGATGCGGCCGTTCATGGCGATGTACACGCCGCTCGGCAGCGACTGCACCGCGCCGATCGCGCAGCCGATGTTGAACTCCGCATCCGAACCACGGAACCGCGCCGGGCTGAGCGCGCCGGTCATCACGATGGTCTTGTCCGGGATCGTCGCCAGCACCTTGCCGGTCTGCACCATCGAATCGGTGCCGTGGGTCACCAGCACGTGACGGGTCGGCTGCGCGGCAATGGTGGCACGGATCAGCTCGCGGTCCTCATCGTTGATGTGCAGCGAGTCCTTGCGCAGGATCGGAATCACGTTGAAGCGGAACGTCACACCCAGCTCACGCAGGATCATGCCGATCTGCGGATCGCCGATCTGGTAGTCCGACTTGTCGTCGAAGTAGATCTTGTCGATCGTGCCACCGGTGGTGACGACCAGGAGCTCTTCCATCATGTGCATGCGCGAAACCAGGACAGGTACTGCGGCGCGGGGCCAGGAATGCAGATGATACGGCCCAGCGGGCGCAGCGTCAGCGTCGCTTGCCGAAGCGGGCGCGCAGGCCGGGCAGGCTGGCGCTGAAGATCACCAGCAGTGCCAGTGCGATCTCGATCAGCGCCAGCCAGCGCGTTTCCGGGTGGCTCCAGGCGCTCATCACGCCATGGCTGAACCAGCCCAGCGCCAGCACCGAGGCCCAGAAACCGGCCTTGCGCCAGCCCAGTCGCAGGGCCACGGCCAGCAGCAGCGGCGGCGCGGTGAACACCAGCTGGGTGGCCAGCCAGTGCTTGTCATTGATGAACCAGCCGGCGAACAGCGCGGCCAGCCCCATCAGGGCCAGCAGCAGGACCGTGCGCGGCGCGGCACTCATCGGGCCAGCCGCTGCGCGATATCGGCCACCCGCCGGCCCAGCGCGCGCGCCAGCACGGCCTCGTCGTCGGTCGGCTGCGGGTCGTCGGCGGCACCGGCCACGTGGCTGGCGCCGTAGGGCGTGCCGCCGCTGGTGGTGTGGCTCAGCGCCGGTTCGGTGAAGGGAATGCCGACGATCACGCAGCCGTGGTGCAGCAGTGGCACCTGCATCGACAGCAGGGTCGATTCCTGGCCGCCATGCATCGATGCGGTGGAGGTGAAGACACCGGCTGGCTTGCCGGACAGGGTGCCGTTGACCCACTCGGCGCCCAGGCCATCGAGGAAGTGCTTGACCGGCGCGGCCATGTTGCCGAAGCGGGTGGGGCTGCCGAGCAGCAGGCCCTGGCACTCGGCCAGGTCCTGCACGCTCACGTAGGGGGCGCCATCGTCGGGCACCGGTGGCTGCGCGGTCTGGGTGACGGCGGCCACCGGCGGCACGCTGCGCAGGCGCGCGCTCATGCCCGGCACTTCGCCGATGCCCCGCGCGATCTGGCGCGCCAGCCGTGCCACCGAACCGCCCCGGCTGTAGTACAGCACCAGAATCTCGCCCATCGTGCCCGCTTCTCCTCGTCGTGTGGCCCCCAGTATGGCTATCCTGCCAGCATTCCGCATCGGGTACCCTTCCACCGATGGAACCTTTGGATACGCTCAACCTGTGGATGGAGCGCGCGCGGGATCGCGCACGGGCCATCAGCTTCGGCCGCTTCCTGTGGCACCGCTTCCTCGACGACCGCCTGTTCCAGGCAGCGGCGGCGCTGGCGTACACCACGGTGTTCGCGCTGGTGCCGCTGGCCATCGTGGTGTTCGGCGTGCTCTCGGCCTTCCCCGTCTTCGACCGCTGGAGCGATCAGCTCAGCGATTACGTCTTCTCCAACTTCGTGCCCAATGCCGCGCGCGCGGCCGAGGGCTACCTGCGGCAGTTCTCGGCCAGTGCCGGCCAGCTCACCGCCGCCGGCTTCATCGCGCTGGTGGTATCGCTGCTGATCACGCTCAACAGCGTGGAAGAGACCTTCAACCAGATCTGGCGGGTCGGCTCGACCCGGCCCAAGCTGACCCGCTTCCTGGTCTACTGGACTGTGCTGACCCTGGGCGCGATGCTGGCGGCCGCTTCACTGGCGGTGTCGGCGCGGGTGTTTGCGATGCCCCTGTTCGGTACCCAGGAGGGCCGCTGGCTGGCCGAGCTGGCGTTGCGGCTGGCACCGATCCTGATCGAGTTCGTATGCATCACCCTGATGTACCGGGTGGTGCCGCACCACACGGTGAAATGGCGGCATGCGGTGCCCGGCGCGATCCTGGCCGCGGTGATCCTGGAGGTGGTGAAGTGGGGCATCGGCGCCTACCTGGGCAGCTTCCAGTCCTATCAGAAGCTCTACGGCACGGTGGCCTTCGTGCCGATCCTGCTGCTGTGGATCTACCTGTGCTGGGTGGCGGTGTTGCTCGGCGCGTCGCTGGCCTCGTCGATGGCCGCCTTCCGCTACCAGCCGGTTGAGCTGCGCCTGCCGCAGGGCTACGAGTTCTACGGCCTGCTGCGCCTGCTCGGGCGCTTCCATCATGCGCGTGCGCAGGGCCGGGGCCTGGCCGATGACGAGATCCTGCGGCTGGAGCCGATGCTGACCGACTCGTTGCTGCAGGATCTGGCCTGCAACCTGCAGGAGATCGGCCTGCTGCGCCGTGATGAGCGCGGCGAGTGGCTGCTGTCGCGCGACCTGGATCAGGTCAGCCTGGCCGATCTGTACGAATGCACCCAGCTGCGCATCCCGGTGGCCGAGCAGCATCTGCCGTACCGCGACGACAGCCTGGGCCGCGCCGCGCTGGCGGCGCTGGACGAATTGCGGCTGCCCCTGCGCGAACGCCTCAAGCGCAAGGTCAGCGATATCTATCCCGATTCCGGAGACACCCCATGACCCGCAAGACCTCGTTGCCGCTGCTGCTCCCGCTGGCCCTGCTGTTGGCGCTGGCGGCCTGCAAACCGGCCCAGGAGCCGCCCCCGGCCAGCAGCCAGCCACCAGCGCAGGCACCGACGCCGACCACGCCGGCACCGGAGGCAGAAACCCCGGCCGAGCGCACCACCGCCGACTTCCCGACGCTGAAGATGAAGGCGGTGGACGGCAGCGACTACGACCTGGCCGCGCATCGCGGCAAGTGGGTGGTGGTGAATTTCTGGGCGACCTGGTGCGCGCCGTGCCGCAAGGAAATGCCGGAGCTGTCGGCGCTGCATGCGATGCGCAGCAACATCGAAGTGGTCGGCCTGGCCTATGAGGACATCGAAGCGCCGGAGATGCAGGCATTCCTGGTCAAGCATCCGGTGACCTATCCGATCGTGATCGTGGATCCCTACGATCCGCCGGCCGACTTCGCCACGCCACGCGGTTTGCCGTTGACCCATCTCATCGATCCGCAGGGCAAGCTGGCGCACAGCTTCCTTGGTCCGGTGACAGCCGCCGACATCGAAAAGCAGATCGCCGCTGCCAAGTAGGTGGGGTATCGGCAGGGCTGCGCCCTGCACCCGCGGTAGTGCCGGCCGCTGGCCGGCAACCTCAGCAACAGCCAAAGCAACAGCCAAAGCGCGATTTCGGTGTGGTGGCGGGGCGGTGTCGGAGTGCGGGGACGCCGCAAGTACGTCCCTGTAGGCTTGGCAGCCGCATCCATGCGGCTGACACCCCGCACTCCGACACCGCCCCACCTCTGACAGATTTCTGCGATCTGGTAGATCCACGCCATGCGTGGATGAATCTCCATCGAGTTCGAATACTTCGACAATTGAACAAAGAGCATCCACGCATGGCGTGGATCTACAGAAAGCAATGCCGACAGATCGCGGAGAACTGTCGAAGGCGGGGTGGGTCCGGTTGCGGGGGCGTGAGCCGCATGGGCGCGAGGCATGCCTCGGGCGGGTTGGGCAGGACGCCCAACCCCGGTCTTGCCGTGTGCGCAGGACAGCGCACACGTGCAAGCCGCGACCGAGCTTACATGGACGTATTTGCAGCGGCCCCCGCAACCGGACCCACCCCGCCTACCCACAGGTAAGCCGCTTTCTGATTCGGCTGTTGCTGTTGCCCTGGTTCGTAGCAGGTGCAGGGCCGCAGGCCCTGCCGAACAACCCCTAGTCTTCGACCGGGAAATCCTCGATCGGCTTCAGCACGTCGTAGTGTTCCCGATGCAGCTTGCCCTTCAGCTTCGGCAGCTCCGGCAACGGCGCATCCACGCGCGTATCCGGCAGCCGGTCCAGCAGGTTGCGCACCAGGGTCAGCCGGCCCAGCCGCTGGTCGTTGAAATCCACCAGCGTCCACGGTGCCGCCTCGCGATGGGTCGCACGCAGCATTGCCTCGCGGGCTTCGGTATAGGCGCTGTACTTGCTGCGCGATTTCAGGTCCACCGGAGAGAGCTTCCAGCCCTTCAGCGGATCGAGGTGGCGTTCGGCAAAGCGCTTCTCCTGCTGCTCCTGGTCCACGCACAGCCAGTACTTGAACAGCAGTAGGCCGTCGTCCACCAGCAGCTGTTCGAACACCGGCGCCTGGCGCAGGAACTGCTGGTACTCGGTTTCGCTGCAGTAGCCCATCACCCGCTCGACGCCGGCGCGGTTGTACCAGCTGCGGTCCATCAGCACGATCTCGCCGGCGGCCGGAAGATGCGCGGCGTAGCGCTGGAAATACCACTGCGTGGCTTCGCGGTCGGTGGGCTTGGGCAAGGCCACCACCCGGCACTGGCGAGGGTTGAGATGCTGGCTGATGGCCTGGATCGCACCGCCCTTGCCGGCCGTGTCGCGGCCTTCGAACAGCACCAGCAGGCGTTGCCCGCTGTGCTGCACCCAGCGCGCCATCGCGGTCAGTTCCAGCTGCAGCGGCAGCAGCAGTTCGTCGTAGTCCTTGCGCTTGAGCTTGGCCATCGTCACACCACGCGGGAAGGAAGCCCGAGCGTAGCGCAGGCGGCGCTCAGGTGATGTCGATGCCGGGAAGCCGGGTAGAGTCGACTGTCAGTCGACTATCGCGCGCAGCGCGGGGGTTTGCGTTCTGCCCCTAGGGCAGTCGACCAACAGCCGACTCTACCCAGTCGACGTCATCCAATCGACGTTACCCAGCCGACGTTACCCATCCGACGCCTCTGTTCCCAACCAGCCGTGCTCGCGCGCCAGCTGCTGCAGCAACGCCGACAGATCGCGGGCAAACCCACCCATGTCGAACAGCCCGCTGCGCTCGCGTGCCTGCGCCAGTTCAGCGCGCAACGCCGCCAGCGCCACCGGATCGTTGCCCAGCGCACTGGCGGTGGCGATGAACGCGGCATCGTCGTCGGCATTCATCCGCGCCAGACCCAGATGATGGTTGAGGCTGCCGGCCACGCGCGCGGCGAAGGTATCGCCGGGGCAGGTCAGCACCGGACAGCCGGCCCACAGTGCGTCGGATGCCGTGGTGTGGGCGTTGTACGGATGGGTGTCGAGGAACAGATCGGCCAGTCGATAGCGGGCCAGATACTGCGGATGTGGCAGCTTGGGCATGAACACCAGGCGCGCCGGATCCAGGCCAGCGGACTGTGCGGCCGCGCGCAGACGTGCATCGGCCTTGCCGGGGCCGGACAACAGCCACAGCACGCTGCCCGGCACGGCCTGCAGCACTGCGAAGGCACGGCCCATGCTGCGCGGGTTGAGCTTGTAGCTGTTGTTGAAGCAGCAGAACACCACACCCTGTGCGGGCAGGCCGCAGTCGGCCCGGGTCGGCGCGGGTTCCAGTACACGGGTGTTGTCTGAAGGCTGGAAGGCGCGCGGCAGGCGCAGCACGCGTTCGCTGTAGTGTGGTTCCAGCGCGGGTGGCAGGACGAAGGCATCGCCGACCACCGCATCCATCCACGGCGCGCCCGACGTGCCCGGGTAGGCCAGCCAGTTCACCTGCAGCGGGGCCGGGCGCATCGCCAGCACTTCCGGGGTGCCACCCCCACCCCAGCCACGCAGGTCGATCAGCAGGTCGATGCCGTGTGCGCGGATGCGTGCAGCCGTGTCGGCGTGTCGCAGCCCTGTTACATCGTGCAGCTGGGTCGCCGCCTGCAGGCGCTGGCGGATACGGCTGCCGTCATCGCGGTTCAGGGCGTACAGATGCAGCTGCAACGCCGGGTCGTGGCGCAGCTGCTCGAACAGCGCCACGGTCAGCAGCCCGGTCGGATGCGCGCCGAAGCCATTGGAGAGGAAGCCGACCCGCAGCGGGCCACGCGCGCGCACCGTCACCGGCGGCAAGGGCCGCACCGCAGCGGCCACGGCCAGCGCGCGGGTGCGTGCGCAGGTCAATTGTTCTGCGGCGCTGGCGTCCTCGCTGAGGAAGGCGAACGGTTCGACCACGCCCTGGCCGGAGGCCAGCGCGCCGCGTACCTGTGCGGCCAGGGCGTCCAGGTCCTGCCAGTCGCACAGGCGGCGCTGCCAGGCCAGGCGCTGGGCTGCGATGTAGGGCTCTGCGGGCATCAGCGTGTGCGCGCGCCGATAGGCCGCGGCCGCGCCTTCGGCATCGTCGGCGTCTTCCAGGGCATGGCCCAGCCACAGTGCGATGCCCGGGTGCTGCGGGGCCAGCGCCGAGGCCTGGCCGAGCAGCGTTGCGGCATCTTTGTGTGCACCGGCCATCCAGGCCACACGACCCAGCCGCGCCAGCGCTTCCGGATGGTTCGGGCGCAGTTGCAGCGCGCGTCGCGCGGCCTGTTCGCCGGCAGCGATGTCGCCGGCTTCCAGTTCCAGGTCGGCCAGCATCACCCAGGCAACGAAGTCGCCGGGTTGGCGTGCGATCGCCTGCTGCAGGTGCTGTCGCTGCTGCCAGGCCGACATCGGGTCAGCCCGCCGACAGCTGGGCCAGGGCGTCGACCTGGTGTTCGTGGCTGAGCCGCTGCAGCAGCGGGTCGAGGTCGCCGGCCAGGATGTTGGGCAGGTCGTACAGGGTCAGGCCTTCGACGCGATGGTCGGTGATCCGGCCCTGCGGGAAGTTGTAGGTGCGGATGCGCTGGCTGCGGTCGCCGCTGCCGACCTGCAGGCGGCGCGATTCGGCCTGCGCCGCGTCCTGGCGCTGGCGCTCGGCATCGAGCAGCTGCGCCTTCAGGCGCTTCATCGCCTTGTCGCGGTTGGCGTGCTGGCTGCGCTCGGTCTGGCACTCCACCACCACGCCGGTGGGCACGTGGGTGATGCGGATCGCCGATTCGGTCTTGTTGACGTGCTGGCCGCCGGCGCCGGACGAACGGAAGGTATCCACCTTCAGGTCGGCCGGGTTGATGACGATGTCATCGACTTCGTCGGCTTCGGGGATGATCGCCACCGTGGCGGCAGAGGTGTGGATGCGGCCCTGCGATTCGGTGGCCGGCACGCGCTGCACGCGGTGGGTGCCCGATTCGAACTTCAGCCGCGAGAACGCACCGCGGCCGACCACGCGCGCCACCACTTCCTTGTAGCCGCCATGCTCGCCGGGGTTGTCCGATTCGATCTCGACCTTCCAGCCCTGGCGCTCGGCATAGCGGGCGTACATGCGGAACAGGTCGCCGGCGAAGATCGCCGCTTCGTCGCCGCCGGTGCCGGCGCGCACTTCCAGGAACAGGTTGCCTTCATCGCGCGGGTCGCGCGGCACCAGCAGCAGTGCCAGTTCCTGTTCCAGCTCCTGCAGGCGGGCCTGTGCGGAGGTGATTTCCTCGTCGGCCAGCTCGCGCAGATCGGGGTCGGCGCGCATGCCTTCGGCGGCGGCCAGGTCGGCCTTGGCACGGGCTTCGTCGGCGAGTGCGGTGGCGACCGGTTCAAGTTGGGCGAATTCGCGCGAAAGGTCGCGGAAACGGGTGTTGTCGGCGACCACATCGGGTTCGGCGAGCAGGCGTTCCAGTTCTTCGCGGCGCTCGGCCAGCGCTTCCAGCTTACGGCGCAGGGTCGGCGTCATCGGGTCTCACGGAGGGATGGTGGTAACCCGGCGTGGCCGGGAACAGGCGCTGCGCGGCGCGGGTCAGGTCGGCATCGCCGCTCAATGCGGCCGCGCGCAACGCAGCGGTGGGCGGGTGCAGCAGGCGGTTGGTCAGGCCATGGGCCAGCAGTTCCAGCACTTCATCGGCCGGCTTGCCGTTGGCCAGCTGCTGGCGCGCGCGTTCCAGCAGCTCGGCGCGGGTGGCCTCGCCGAACGCGCGCAGCTGCCGCAGCGGGGCCTGGTGGGCGCTGGCCTGCTGGGTCTCGACGAAGCGCGACACCTGCAGGTCGATGATCGCCTCGGCTTCGGCGGCGGCCTCGCGACGGCCGCGGCGGTTGTCTTCCACCGCGCGTTCCAGGTCATCGACGGTGTACAGGAAGGCATCGTTGAGCGTGCCGACCTCCGATTCGATGTCACGCGGTACGGCCAGGTCGAACAGCAGCATCGGCTTGTGCCGGCGCGCGCGCAGCGCCTTGGCCACCATCTCGCGGTGGATCACCGGTTCGCGCGCGGCGGTGGCCGAGAACACCACGTCGGCCTCGGCCAGGTGGCGGTCCAGCTCGGTCAGCGGCAAGGCCACGCCGCCGTGGCGGGTGGCCAGCTCCTGGGCGTGGGCGAGGGTGCGGTTGGCGATCAGCAGCCGGCGCACCTTGCCTTCACTGAGGTGGCGCGCGGCCAGTTCAATGGTCTCGCCGGCACCGACCAGCAGTACCGTGGAATCGTCCAGCCGCGCGAAGGCGTTCTGCGCCAGACGCACCGCTGCCGAGGCCACCGATACCGGGTTGGCCCCCACCTGGGTGTCGGTACGGGCGCGCTTGGCCACCGAGAAGGTCTGCTGGAACAGCCGGTCCAGGCGCTGGCCCAGCAGGCCGTGGTCGCGCGCGGTGGACCAGGCATCCTTCACCTGGCCCAGGATCTGCGGCTCGCCCAGCACCATCGAGTCCAGCCCGGTGGCGACCCGGAACAGGTGGCGCACCGCCTCGGCATCGGCGTGCTGGTACAGGTAGCCCTGCAGGTCGCCGGCCTGGCTGTGCAGCCACTGGTCCAGCGCCTGTGCCGAATCGGCCACGGCGTACAGTTCGGTGCGGTTGCAGGTGGACAGCAGCACCGCCTCGGCAATCTGCGGGGTGTCGCGCAGCGAACCCAGCGCGCGCGGCAGCGCCTCACCGGCGAAGGCCGCGCGCTCGCGCAGCTCCACCGGTGCGGTCTGGTGATTCAGTCCGAGCACCCACAGGGTCATTGTTCAGTTGCTTGCGATAAGCTGCTGGCCATTGGACGACATTTTAAGGCCCCGATGCCGACGATGCCCGCATTGATTCGCATCCCCAGTGTTCTGCTGCTGTCCCTGGCCTGCGGCCAGGCCCTGGCGGCGGTGCCGGCCAAGGCTCCTGTACGGGTCCCGGCCACTGAGGAACTGGCGCTGGAACCGGTGATGGCCGGTGAGTTCGCGCTGCAGGCCGGCAAGCTGGCCGAGGCCGCGCGCTGGTACCTGCAGGCGGCCCAGCGGACCGACGGCGATGCCGGCCTGGCCGAGCGTGCCACCCGCATTTCCATGCTGGCCAACGATGATGCCAGTGCTGCCAAGGGTCTGGCCCTGTGGCAACAGCGCGCGCCGCGCTCGTTGACGATGCGCAGCGCGGCCGGTGCGCTGGCCATGCGCCAGGGCGATGTGAAGGCCGCCCGCACCGAGCTGCAGGGGCTGCTGGCCGACCCCGATGAGCGGGGCTGGAAGTTCGCCCTGGCCGCGCTGATCGGCGGCGGTCGCGATCCGGCGGTGCCGGCGCAGGTGCTGGGCGAACTGGTCGAGGCCAACGCCATTCCGCCGAAGATCGAGGCCTGGCAGGAGTTCGGCCGCCTTGCCCTGCGCATGGACAAGCCCGAACTGGCGCGGCGGATGATCGATGAAGTGGTCAAGCGCTTCCCCGAAGAGCCGCGCGTGGCCCTGCTGCGCGCCAGCCAGCTGCAGCAGGCCGGCGAGACCGGCAAGGCGCTGACGCTGCTGCACGACGTCGAGCCCAGGACCCGCCAGGACCCGGAACTGCGCAACGCGGTGGCCATCGCCTACGACAGCCTCGGCCAGCCTTCCGCGGCCGAGCGCGTGCTGGCGTTCGGCCCGCAGGACGTGCAGACCTGGGGCATGCGCGCCTCGCTGCTGGCCAAGCAGGGCGACAAGGCCGCGCTGTCCAATCTGTACAACGAGCTGTCGCGGCAGGCGGCCAAGCCGGATCCGGCGCAGCGCCTGCTGCTGGGCAAGATCGCCGAGTACCTCAAGCGCTATCCCGAGGCGGTGCAGTGGTACCACAGCGTGCCCGGTGGCGATGAACTGAGCGAGGCGCGCCTGCGCGCAGCCAACGCCCAGGCCCTGGCCGGGCGCCTGCCGCTGGCGCTGGATGAAGTGCACGCGATCCAGTCCGATGCGGTTGTCGATGACGATGTGCGCCGCGACGCCTACCTGCTGGAAGCCGAACTGCGCCAGCGCGGTGACGACAGCGCCGGTGAGCTGGACGCGCTGGCCCGCGGCCTGGCCGCCTTCCCGGATGACAACGGCCTGCTGTATGCGCGCGCGCTCACCTGGGAGCGCCGCGACGACATCCCGCGCGCCGAAGCCGACCTGCGCAAGATCCTGGTGACCGACCCGGAAAACGTACCGGCGCTGAATGCACTCGGTTACACCCTGGCCGACCGCACCGGGCGCCTGCAGGAGGCGCTGGAACTGATCGACCGCGCACGCGTGGCCGAGCCGGACAATGCGGCCATCGTCGACAGCTATGGCTGGGTGCTGTATCGCCTGGGCCGCAAGGAAGAAGCGCTGGTGCAGCTGCGTCGCGCCTGGACCCTGGCCAAGGACCCGGAGATCGCCGCCCATGTCGGCGAAGTGCTGTGGGTGCTGGGCAAGCACGACGAAGCCCGCCACTTCTTTGAAGAAGCCGCCAAGCTCGATCCCGAGAACCGCGCGCTGCTGCGCGCCCGCGAGAAGTTCAATCCATGAGTGTTTCCCTGATCCGGCCGCTGCTGTTGGCGGCCGCGACCCTGGCCGTTTCCGCCTGTACCAGCGTGGGCACCCAGAAGACAGCGCCGCCGGCCGTGGTCGAAACGGTTTCGGCCGAGGCGGCGCAGGCCGAAGCGGCGCGCGTGGCCGCGCTGCACGCACAGCCGGACTGGGCCTTCCAGGGCCGGGTGGCGGTCAGCAAGGGCAAGGACGGCGGCAGCGGTCGCATCGACTGGAAGCAGCAGGGCCGCCGTTATGTGGTCGAACTGAGCGCACCGGTGACCCGGCAGAGCTGGAAGCTGAGCGGCGATACCCAATCCGGAGGTGGGCGCCTGGAAGGGCTGGCAGGCGGCGCGCGCGAGGGCGAGGACGCCCAGCAGCTGCTGCTCGACGCCACCGGCTGGGACATTCCGGTCAACCCGTTGCCTGACTGGATCCGCGGCCTGGTGGCCGCTGGCACCGGCGATGGCGCGCAGGCGGTCGAACGCGACGGCGAAGGCCGGCCGCGCCGCATGCAGCAGATGGGCTGGCAGGTGCAGTACCTGGACTGGTACCCGGCCGACGCAGCGCGTCCGGCGTTGCCGCGCCGGATCGAGGCCAGCCGGGGCGATGCCAAGGTGCGGCTGCTGGTGGACCAGTGGGGGCAGGGCGCTCCATGAATGCGGCGGTCGAGGGTGCGGGCTGGTCCTGGTGGCCGGCCCCGGCCAAGCTGAACCTGTTCCTGCATATCACCGGCCGTCGCGCCGATGGCTATCACGAGCTGCAGACCGTATTCCGCCTGCTCGACTGGGGCGACCGCATCGGCCTGCGCCTGCGTGAAGACGGCCAGGTGCGCCGGCAGGGCGAGGGCTTGGCTGGCGTGGCCGAAGCTGACGATCTCGCGGTTCGCGCTGCGCGATTGCTGAAAGAGGTCGCCAATGTCGCGCAAGGTGCTGACATCATCGTCGAAAAACATGTTTCTGCTGGCGGTGGTTTCGGTGGCGGCTCATCGGATGCCGCCACCGTGCTGGTCGCGCTGAACCGGCTCTGGCAGGCCGGCCTGGACGAAGACGCGCTGGCTGCGCTGGGTCTTCGGCTGGGTGCGGACGTGCCGGTATTCGTGCGTGGCCGCAACGCCTGGGCTGAAGGCGTAGGCGAGCGCCTGCGTCCGATCACGCTCGCACCTGCCTGGTATGTGGTGGTCGAGCCCGGCGTTCATGTTCCCACGCCGGCCCTGTTCGCAGACCCGGATTTGACGCGCGACAGCCCAGTGGCGAAAATAGAGGACTTCGCTTCCGGGACCCTGGTCGGGAACGCGTTCGAACCGGTGCTGCGCCGCCGTGAGCCTGCCGTTGATGCAGCGCTTGCAGCGTTGAGCGACATTGGCGCGGCGCGACTGACCGGTTCGGGAAGTGGTTGTTTCGTCGAGTTCGCATCGCAGGCTGCCGCAGAGCAGGGACGGTCGAAGTTGCCGAAGGAGTTGCGGGCAAGGGTGGCTGCGGGCGTTGCGCGTTCGCCACTGCTGGATGCACTCGAGCAACACTGATTTATCAATGCAGGGGCGTCGCCAAGAGGCCCAAGGCACCAGGTTTTGATCCTGGCATTCGTAGGTTCGAATCCTACCGCCCCTGCCAATAGCGGCTGTGTCCGCGCCTTCCAGCGCATCGCCCGCGCGGGACGTGGAAACAACCGCGGTGTTGTCAGCAGCAAGGGTCCATCAGGGTCCTTGCCGACTCCGGATCCCCGCCACTCGTCCCCGCCCGAGACAATCATGATGCAAGAGTCCCCGAACCTGCTGGTCTTTTCCGGCAACGCCAACAAACGTCTGGCGCAGAACATCTGCAAGGAACTGGGGGTTCGCCCGGGCAAGGCGCTGGTCTCGCACTTCTCCGATGGCGAAGTGCAGGTGGAGATCGAAGAGAACGTCCGCAAGCAGGACGTGTTCGTGATCCAGCCGACCTGCGCGCCGAGCGCGGAAAACCTGATGGAACTGCTGGTGCTGATCGACGCGCTCAAGCGCGCATCGGTGGCCAGCGTGACCGCCGTGGTGCCGTACTTCGGCTACTCGCGCCAGGATCGCCGCATGCGTTCCTCGCGCGTGCCGATCACCGCCAAGCTGGCGGCGAAGATGTTCAGCACCGCTGGCGCTGACCGCGTGCTGACCGTCGATCTGCACGCCGACCAGATCCAGGGTTTCTTCGATATTCCGGTGGACAACGTGTATGCGTCCCCGCTGCTGCTGGCCGACATCTGGCGCGCCTACGGCACCGAGAACCTGATCGTGGTCTCGCCGGACGTGGGTGGTGTGGTCCGCGCGCGCGCCGTGGCCAAGCGCCTGGATGACGCCGATCTGGCAATCATCGACAAGCGCCGCCCGCGCGCCAACGTCTCCACCGTGATGAACATCATCGGTGACGTCGAAGGCAAGACCTGCGTGATGGTCGATGACATCGTCGATACCGCCGGCACCCTGTGCGCCGCTGCCGCTGCCCTGAAGGCGCGCGGTGCGCTCAAGGTCGCCGCCTACTGCACCCACGCGGTGCTGTCGGGCCCGGCGGTGGACAACATCACCAATTCGCAGCTGGACGAACTGGTGGTGACCGACACCATTCCGCTGAAGGACGCCGCGCGCGTGTGCAGCAAGATCCGCCAGCTGAGCGTGGCGGAAATGCTGGCCGAAACGATGCGCCGCATCGCCTTCGGCGAGTCGGTAAGCTCGCTGTACGTCGATTGAGTTTTTCGCTCCTGCCGGCAACGGTGGGGGCATACCCCGGATGCTTCTGGTCGCGGAAGCATCTTCAACCGCCAGGCCGCAAGGCAGGGCAACAACCTGAGTAGTCGAAAATGTCGAAGACCCATGAAATCAAGGTCACCAAGCGTGAACTGCAGCGTAAGGGTGCGAGCCGCCGCCTGCGTCACGCCGGTGTGATCCCGGCCATCGTGTACGGCGGCAACGCCGAGCCGGTCGCCATCAGCCTGGACCACAACGAAATCTGGCTGGCCCAGCAGAACGAGTGGTTCTATGCCTCGATCCTGGACCTGAACCTGGACGGCCAGGTGCAGAAGGTCCTGCTGCGTGACATGCAGCGCCACCCGTACAAGCAGCTGATCATGCACCTGGACTTCCAGCGCGTGAACGAGAACGAAGCCCTGACCGCTTCGGTCCCGCTGCACTTCGTCAACGAAGACACCTCGCCGGCTGGCAAGGCTGCCGACGTCGTGGTCACCCACGAACTGAAGGAAGTGACCATCACCTGCCTGCCGAAGGACCTGCCGGAGTCGATCGAAGTCGACCTGGGCGAGCTGAAGGCCGGTGACGTGGTGTACCTGTCCAACATCAAGCTGCCGAAGGGCGTGGAAATCCCGGCGCTGGCGCTGGGCAAGGACCACGACGACGCCATCGTCACCGCCAAGGCCGGCAAGGCCGACGCGGCCGACGAAGAAGCGGCTGCCGAGTAATACCGCTACGGTGCCTGCCTCCGGGCAGGCACCGTATTGGAAGGAACCATGGCAGGACTGCGACTGATCGTCGGTCTGGGCAATCCCGGATCGGAACACGCCCGGACCCGGCACAATGCCGGGTTTCATTTCGTTGAGGCCCTGGCGGAAAAAGCCGGTGCGCGATGGAATGTGGACAGCAAGCTGTTCGGCGAGACCGCCAAGGTCGAGATTGCCGGGCAGACGGTGTGGCTGCTCAAGCCCGCCACCTTCATGAACCTCAGCGGCAAGTCGGTCACCGCCGCACAGCGGTTCTGGAAGATCGAGCCGGAGGAAACCCTGCTGGCCCACGACGAACTGGATCTGGCGCCCGGCGTGGCGCGGTTGAAGTTCGACGGCGGCCACGGCGGCCAGAACGGCCTGCGCGACACCATCCGCCTGCTCGGCCATGGCAAGTTCCATCGCCTGCGCGTGGGCATCGGCCATCCCGGTCACAAGGACCGCGTGGTGGGCTGGGTGCTCGGTCGCCCGTCCAAGGAAGACGACGTCCTGATTGCCCGTGCCATCGACGATGCGATCGACGTGCTGCCGCTGGCGGTGCAGGGCGATTTCAGCGAAGCGATGAAGCGGCTGCACACCCCGAAATAACCGGTAGGTACCGACCGTTGGTCGGTACGGAACCAACCCGGCCGGTAGGTACCGACCGTTGGTCGGTACGGAACCAACCAGACCGGTAGGTGCCAACCTTGGTTGGCACGCAATGATCAACACCGAGATGGATTGGCCAAGCAGCGCGCGCGCTGTTTCTCCAATCACTTTCACCCCAGAGAGCTGTCACCCATGGGTATCAAATGCGGCATCGTCGGCCTGCCCAACGTCGGCAAGTCGACCCTGTTCAACGCGCTGACCAAGGCGGGTATCGCCGCGGCGAACTTCCCGTTCTGCACCATCGAGCCGAACGTCGGCATCGTGCCGGTGCCGGATCCGCGCCTGAACGAGCTGGCGGCGATCATCAACCCGCAGAAGGTCATCCCGACCGCGGTCGAGTTCGTCGACATCGCTGGCCTGGTGGCCGGTGCCGCCAGCGGTGAGGGCCTGGGCAACAAGTTCCTGGCGCACATCCGCGAAGTCGATGCGATCACCCACGTGGTGCGTTGCTTCGAGAACGCCGACGTCATCCACGTCAACAACAAGGTCGACCCGATCTCGGATATCGAAACCATCGATACCGAACTGGCGCTGGCCGATCTGGACAGCGTCGAGAAGGCGTTGAACCGTGCCGAGCGCGCCGCCAAGGGTGGCGACAAGGATGCGGCCGCGCGCAAGCCGGTGCTGGCCAAGCTGCAGGCCGCCCTGTCGGACGGCAAGTCCGGTCGTTCGGTCGGCCTGGACGAGGAAGAGAAGGCGCTGGTGCGCGACCTGTTCCTGCTGACCCTCAAGCCGGTGATGTACATCGCCAACGTGCTCGAGGACGGTTTCGAGAACAACCCGCACCTGGAAGCCGTGCGCGCGCACGCCGCCGCCGAGGGCGCGCAGGTGGTGCCGGTGTCGGCTGCGATCGAAGAAGAGCTGTCCCAGCTCGATGACGAAGACCGCGATACCTTCCTGGCCGACCTGGGCCTGAGCGAGCCGGGCCTGAACCGCGTGATCAACGCGGCCTACAACCTGCTGGGCCTGCAGACCTACTTCACCGCCGGCGTGAAGGAAGTGCGCGCCTGGACCGTGCGCAAGGGCGCCACCGCGCCGCAGGCCGCGGCAGTCATCCACACCGACTTCGAGAAGGGCTTCATCCGCGCCGAGACCATCGCGTATGACGACTTCATCAAGTACAAGGGCGAAGCTGGCGCCAAGGAAGCCGGTCGCCTGCGTCTGGAAGGCAAGGAGTACCGCGTGCAGGAAGGCGACATCCTGCACTTCCGCTTCAACGTCTGATCCAGCGGCAACGGATCGACCCCGGACGCCCCGCCTTGCGCGGGGCGTTCGCGTTTCCGGCATCGGTCGCATGCGTGGACAGAAATTGACCACGCCCTGAAACGCCCGCGGCGCAAGGCTCGCAGGTACTTGTCCACACCAAACCCCCACCACTTTCCACGCCCGGTGTGGAAAACCCCGTGTGCCGCTGTAGAGCCGAGCCCATGCTCGGCTGATGTCGGCCGGAGCCGAGAATGGACTCGGCTCTACAGGGCTTGTCCGCACGGCGTGGATAAATACTCGCCACGCGTCCAAACACTTGCCTGGCAACACTCACAACCACTTGTCCACACCTAGTTCCCATCGCTTTCCACGGCGCATGTGGAAAACCCGGATTCTGCCTGGACAAAAAAACACCACCCTTTGAAACCATTGCAATGCGTGGTTCGCAGCGACTTCTCCACACCAAACCCCCACCGCTTTCCACGGCCTGTGTGGAAAACCCCGTGTGCCGCTGTAGAGCCGAGCCCATGCTCGGCTGATGCCGGCCGGAGCCGAGCATGGGCTCGGCTCTACAGGGCTTGTCCGCGCAGCGTGGATAAATATTCGCCACGCTTCCAAACACTTGCCTGGCAACACTCACAGCCACTTGTCCACACCTGGTTCCCATCGCTCTCCACGGCCTGTGTGGAAAACCCCCGGCATGAAAAAGGACGGAGGCCTGCGCCTCCGTCCCAGCGTCCACATCGCGATGGAGTGCGCCTTACAGCGCGCTGCCACCGAACTTGTGGGTGTACTGCAGGTTGATCGTGCGGCCGACGCTGTCGAACCAGGACACGTCGTAGTACGGATAGGCCGTATAGGTCAGGTCCTTCGGCGGCATCTTGTTGAACACGTTGACCACCGACAACGACAGGCGCGAATGGTCGTCGAAGCGGTACTGCACCGATGCGTTGTAGCGGTAGGTTGCCTTGACGTAGGGGCTGTCGCCGCTGTCCCAGTCGAACACCTGGTCGTAGCTGTCCGAAGTCGGCAGCTTGCCCAGGCGCGAGCCGTAGACCGTGGCCGACCACGCGGCCTTCTCCCAGGTCACGCTCAGGCTGGTCTTGGTGCGCGGAATATCGAAGCCGCTGTTGACCGCGAACTGGTCCTCGGTCACATCGCCAGCGAAGCGCTGGAAGTCGTGCTTCTTCACCCAGGTATGGGTGCCGTTGAGGATGAAGTCACCGATACCGGTCTGCAGGCGGTAGCGCAGGCCGACGTCGATGCCGGAGGTGGACTCGCGGGCCACGTTGATCGGCTCCACGCGCACGCCGTACAGGCGGCCGTCGGCGGTACGGGTGATGCGGCCGAGCGCGTCCACGCAGGTCGGCGAGCTGATGTCCGCGCTGCCAAGGCGGCAGTTGGCTTCATTGGCCAGGATCGTGCGCACGTCCATGTCCTGCACCTGGTTGCGCATGTCGATGTCGAACCAGTCCACCGACAGGTCCAGGCCGATGGCCGGCGACCAGACGAATCCGGCGCTCCACGAGGTGCTGGTTTCCGGATCAAGCTGGCGGTTGCCGGTGCGGCTGCGGACCAGATCGCGCTCATGGTCGGCACAGTCGCTGGCCTCTTCCAGGCGGCAGGTGTACAGATCTTCAGCGCTGGTCTCGTCGTTGCCCGGGCCTGCGAACACGTAGTGCAGGTCCGGCGCCCGGAACGCGGTGCCGTACGAACCGCGCACCAGCAGGGTATCGATCGGGCGCCATTCCAGGCCGCCGCTCCAGGTCGCCTTGCCGATGGTGTGGCCGGAATAGCGGTACTGGTCGTAGCGGCCGGCCACGCTCAGGTTGACCGTCTCATGCAGCGGCATGCGCAGTTCGGCGGCGGTGGCCCAGCGGTTGCGCGAGCCCTGGCCGTCCGAATCCTTCCAGCTGTAGTAGTAGTACTGCGTCGCCAGCGGATCGGGATTGAGCGAGTACGCCTGCTGGCCCACTTCCACGGTGGCCGCGAAGCCGGCATCACCGCCGGGCAGGCCGAACAGTGCGCTGTTGGTCAGGGTGAAGGCCGCCGTCTCCGTGCGCGACTTCGGCGTGTAGGTGGTGCGCGCGGCGATCGAATCGTACTCGGCGCGGGTCAGCGGCCGGTACAGGCGCGACGGGTCGGCGTTGTAGATCGGGAAGCCTTCGTCATCCTCGCCCAGCTGCGGGCCCAGGAACAGGTCATTGGCCTTGGCGGCGACGATCTGCGCCCAGCTGATCCGCGACTTGTACTGCGAATGGCTCAGTGCTGCTTCGTAGTCCCAGTTGCCGGCCAGATTGCCCTTGAAGCCGGTGGTCACGCTGAAGGTGCGCTGCGTGCTGCGCACCATGGCGTTGCGCAGCCCACCCATTTCCTCCGGCGAGAACTGCCGCTGCCAGAACTCGATTTCGCCGGTGGCTTCGTTGTTGAAGTAGCCCGACTCATCGCCGTTGGCGTCCATGCGGCCCCACGAGGTGACGTCGCGCATCAGCGACAGCGTGTGGTAGCCCAGCTGCACATCGGCGAACCACTGCTGGCCGTTGTCGAAGTCGTAGCTCAGCGACGCATAGCCGTTGGCGCCGCGGCGCTTGTTGAGGATGGTGCCGTAGCCGATCGATGCGTCGCTGCCGCAGTAGTAGCCGTAGCGCGGCCGGTAGGCGTGGTAGGTGCTGCCCTGGTTCTGCGCGGCCAGCGCATCGCAGGTGGCCGCACCCGGGTCGAGGTAGTCATCGTTGTAGTCGGTACGCAGGTAGGCGCGACGGCCGATGCGCGAACCTTCGGTGGGACCGTCCTGGGTCGAATCCTGGATGTCGCGCTGGTAGGCCCACAACGGGGTCTGCGACTGCAGCTCGACGCTGTACACGGCGTTGAAGCCGCCGTGGCTGAATCCACTGGCGATGCTCATGTCGAACGACTCGCCACCGCCTTCGGTGGTGGTGCCCATGCGCAGGTCAACCGTGGTGCCGTCGGCCTTCTTCTTCAGGATGAAGTTGACCACACCGGCGATCGCATCCGAACCATAGATGGCCGAAGCACTACCGGTCAGCACTTCGATGCGCTCGATCATGCCCAGCGGGATGTTGGAGACGTCGGTGAAGTTGCTGCGGCCCTTGAACGGCATCGGGAAGTCGGCGATGCGGCGGCCATTGACCAGCACCAGGGTGTGGTTCGGGCCCAGCCCGCGCAGATCGACCTGCTGTGCGCCGGGCGAGAAGTCGGCGCCACTGGACGACTGCTGGCTCTGTGTCTCACCGCCGTTCTGGGTCATCGCACGCAGCACGTCCGGCACGCTGGTGAAACCACTGGAGCGGATCTGCTCGGCATTGATCACCGTGATCGGCGCGGGGCCTTCCACCTGGGCGCGCGGAATGCGCGAGCCGGTGACCTGCACCGCGTCCAGTTGTTGAACCGAAGAGGAAGCCGGTGCCTGGGCCGCCGCGGAAGCAGCCACGCCCATCAACGCCAGCTGGATCGACCACGCCATCGCCTGTCTACGCATGAGGAATTCTCAAAAATGATGCCGGCCCGCAGAGGAGGGGCCCTGTCCCCCATTCATGTTTCAGCAATGGGCGCGCGCATTTAACGCCTTTTTCATGCTCTTGACTACTGGGTGTCCATCTGGCAAAGAGTGAAAACGCTTGCAGGTCGATTTTGTTCAGGGAGATCAAGATGCGACGCCTCCATCGGGCCTGGTTTGCCCCGATCACCTGGCTGGTGGTCCTGGTGCTGGCCTGGCCGCTGGCCACGTCCGCGCAGGACCTGCACGGTCCCGGCTTTGCCTATTACGAAGTAGGCGATCTGGACGCGCCACGCCCCGGCCCGCGCGCCCCGGCCATGATGTTGATGGGCGGTGGGGAATGGGTGCCCGATGCCTTCCAGTGGTGGTTGCGGCAGGCCGGCAACGGCCGCGTGCTGATCCTGCGCGCCTCCGGCAGCGATGAACTGCAGGACCGGCTGTACCACGACATCGGCGGCACCACCGCCGTGCAGACCCTGGTCTTCGACAGCCGACGTGGCGCCGACGATCCGGCCGTGCTGCGCGTGGTGGCGGCGGCCGATGCCATCTTCATCGCCGGTGGCGACCAGTCGCGCTACATCCGCTTCTGGAAGGGCACCGCGCTCAACCGTGCGCTCAATGCACACGTGCGTGCCGGCAAGCCGATCGCCGGCACCAGTGCTGGCCTGGCGATCCTGGGCGGCTATGCCTATGGCGCGCTCGATGGTGGCAGCATCACCTCGGCCGGTGCACTGGCCGATCCCATGGGCAGCGCGGTCACCCTGGACCATGGTTTCCTGCAGATGCCCTACCTGCAGCGCGTGGTCACCGACACTCATTTCGACAAGCGTGACCGGCTCGGCCGCCTGATCGTGTTCGTGGCGCGCGCCGTGCAGGACAGTGGTGACCCCGGCATCGTCGGCATCGGCGTGGATGAAGATACTGCCCTGTGCGTGGAGCCCGATGGCCAGGCCCAGGTCTACAGCGCCGACGGCGAGGGCAAGGTCTGGGTGGTCAGCCCCGGCCGCGATGCCGACCGGCTGGTCGAGGGCGAGCCATTGCGCTTCCATGCGGTGCCGGTGACGGTGGTCGCCAGCGGCAGCCGCATGCGGCTGGATGATTTCGAGGCCGAGGCCGACTACCAGGCGGTGGCCGACATCAACGACGGCGAGATCGAAGTCATCCGCCGGTGACCCGGCGATCCTGTGGCCACGCATGGGATGCTGTAGAGCCGAGCCCGCGCTCGGCTGCCTTTCAATCGAGGCATCAGCCGAGCATGGGCTCGGCTCTACGATGATGCCTCCCTTGCCCACCTGTTGGAGACGTACCCGATGAAACTGCGCCTGGCGCTGTCTGCGCTGCTGTCCCTGCCTTTGCTCGCCCAGGCCGCGCCGACGGCTTCGCCGCTGCTGGTCATCCATGGCGGCGCCGGTGTCGAGCGCAAGGATCTGTCACCGGCCGAAGAGAAGGCCGCGCGCGAGGCGCTGCGTGCCGCGCTGCTGAAGGGCCATGCCGAACTGGCCGCCGGCCGTCCGGCGCTGGCCGCAGTCACGGCGGCGATCACCGTGCTTGAGGACGATCCCACCTTCAATGCCGGCAAGGGGGCGGTGTTCACCCATGACGGCCGCAACGAGCTGGATGCTGCGGTCATGGACGGTGCCACCCAGGCCGCCGGCGCGGTGGCCGGCGTGCAGCGGGTGCGCAACCCGATCCTGCTGGCGCAGACGGTCATGCAGAAGTCCAGGCACGTGATGATGGTCGGGCAGGGTGCCGAGGCGTTCGCAGTGGAGCAGGGCACGGTGCTGGTCGATCCGTCCTACTTCCGCACCGAAAAGCGCTGGCAGCAGCTGCAGCGTGCACTGAAGGAAGAGGCCAGCGGCCAGGCGCACGCCGATCTGGAGACCGCAAGACACTTCGGTACCGTCGGCGCGGTCGCGCTGGACGCGCAGGGGCAGCTCGCAGCAGGCACTTCCACCGGCGGCATGACCAACAAGCGCTATGGCCGGGTGGGTGACTCGCCGATCATCGGTGCCGGCACCTGGGCCGATGCGCGCTGCGCGGTGTCAGGCACCGGCTGGGGCGAGTACTACATCCGCACGGCCGCCGCGCACGAGATCTGTGCACGCATGCGCTACCAGGGGCAGACCCCGGAACAGGCCGGCAAGGGCGTGATCAACGAGACGATTCCGAAGATGGGCGGCGACGGCGGCGCGATCGTGCTCGCTGCAGACGGAAAAATGGCCACGCCGTTCAACACCCAGGGCATGTATCGGGGCTGGATCGGCGCCGACGGTGTCCCGCATGTCGCAATTTTCGCCAGTGAGACCCTGCCGGTCCCCGGGCAATAACCTTGCGTATCAATGGGTTTGCGACAACGTGTGAAAAAGATGGAAAAAAGCGTTGACAGGCCTCCGTCCCATCAGCAGAATAAGCGGCTCACCACCACACACCGCAACGCTTCGGCGGCAACGGAATGGGGTGGTAAGGAGGGATACCCAAGCGGCCAACGGGGGCAGACTGTAAATCTGCTGGCTTACGCCTTCGGTGGTTCGAATCCACCTCCCTCCACCAGTTTCACGTTGTGACATTCCCGGCGCGGGAGTAGTTCAATGGTAGAACCTCAGCCTTCCAAGCTGATGGTGCGGGTTCGATTCCCGTCTCCCGCTCCATTGAATGAACTTTGAATCTTATCGAGTTCATGTCATAATGCAAAACTCGGCTCACGTAGCTCAGTCGGTAGAGCACTTCCTTGGTAAGGAAGAGGTCGAAGGTTCGATTCCTTTCGTGAGCACCATCTTAAGCATCACCTCTCAGACGAATTCGAGATAAGCAGCCATGGCCAAGGGTAAGTTCGAGCGCACCAAGCCGCACGTCAATGTCGGCACCATCGGTCACGTCGACCACGGCAAGACCACGCTGACCGCCGCACTGACCAAGATCGGTGCCGAGCGCTTCGGTGGCGAGTTCAAGGCATATGACGCCATCGACGCCGCGCCGGAAGAAAAGGCTCGTGGTATCACGATCTCGACCGCGCACGTCGAATACGAATCCCCGACCCGTCACTACGCCCACGTTGACTGCCCGGGCCACGCTGACTACGTCAAGAACATGATCACCGGTGCTGCCCAGATGGACGGCGCGATCCTGGTGTGCTCGGCCGCTGACGGCCCGATGCCGCAGACCCGCGAGCACATCCTGCTGTCGCGTCAGGTCGGCGTGCCGTACATCGTCGTGTTCCTGAACAAGGCCGACATGGTTGACGACGCCGAGCTGCTCGAGCTGGTCGAGATGGAAGTGCGCGAACTGCTGAGCAAGTACGAGTTCCCGGGCGACGACACCCCGATCATCGCGGGTTCGGCCCGTCTGGCGCTGGAAGGCGACCAGAGCGACATCGGCGTGCCGGCCATCCTGAAGCTGGTCGATGCCCTGGACACCTGGATTCCGGAGCCGGAGCGTGCGATCGACAAGCCGTTCCTGATGCCGGTGGAAGACGTGTTCTCGATCTCGGGCCGCGGCACCGTGGTGACCGGTCGTATCGAGCGCGGCATCATCAAGGTCGGCGACGAAATCGAAATCGTCGGTATCCGTCCGGTGCAGAAGACCACCGTGACCGGCGTTGAAATGTTCCGCAAGCTGCTGGACCAGGGTCAGGCAGGCGATAACGCCGGTCTGCTGCTGCGCGGCACCAAGCGTGACGACGTCGAGCGCGGCCAGGTTCTGGCCAAGCCGGGTTCGATCAAGCCGCACACCAAGTTCGAAGGCGAAGTCTACGTCCTGTCGAAGGACGAGGGCGGCCGTCACACCCCGTTCTTCAACGGCTACCGTCCGCAGTTCTACTTCCGCACCACCGACATCACCGGCGCTGCCAAGCTGCCGGAAGGCGTCGAAATGGTGATGCCGGGTGACAACATCAAGATGGAAGTCACCCTGATCAACCCGGTGGCAATGGACGAAGGCCTGCGCTTCGCCATCCGCGAAGGCGGCCGTACCGTCGGCGCCGGCGTGGTCTCGAAGATCATCGAGTAAGCCTGCAGTACCGGTGGTTGCATAGCACCGCCGGTTACGCGAATGGCGGGCCGGGAACCTCGGTCCGCCTTCGCCGTCTAAGGGAAGGCAAGTTTCAAACGTACGCCAGTAGCTCAATTGGCAGAGCAGCGGTCTCCAAAACCGCAGGTTGGGGGTTCGAGTCCCTCCTGGCGTGCCATCTGCCCACCTTATCCAGCGGCCTGGGCCGCTAAAGCAGACACAGCCGGATGAATAGCAAGATCGAACACTCCAAGGACACCTCCGCCACGGGTGGGGATATCGTCAAGTATGTCGCCGCATCGCTGCTGGTGCTGGCCGGTCTGTTCGTCTGGTTCTGGTTCTCCGCCGACTCCGGTCGCGCCGCCCAGCTGGGTGCGTGGGCCGGTCAGTTGCGTGCATTGGCGGTTGTGGTCGGCCTGGTTGGCGGTATCGGCGTGTTCATGCTGACCGGCAAGGGGCGCGACACCCGTGAATTCCTCTCCGAGTCGCGTTTCGAACTGCGCAAGGTGGTCTGGCCGACGCGCCAGGAAGCCATCCGCATGACCTGGGTCGTGATGGTGGTGGTAACCATTCTCAGCCTGCTGCTGGGCGGGTTCGATTACGTCATTCAGTGGCTGGTTCAGCTGTTCCTGAGCCGCTAAGGAGATTTGCATGAAGCGTTGGTACGTCGTTCACGCCTATTCGGGCTTCGAGAAGTCGGTGGCGCAGGCTCTGCGCGATCGCATCGTCCGTGACGGCATGGAAGAGCGCTTCGGCGACGTCCTGGTCCCGACCGAAGAAGTGGTCGAGATGCGCGCTGGCCAGAAGCGCCGCTCCGAGCGCAAGTTCTTCCCGGGTTACGTGCTGGTCCAGATCGAGACCCACGAAGAAGCCGGCATTCCGCGCATCGACAACGAAAGCTGGCACCTGGTCAAGGAAACCCCGCGTGTGATGGGCTTCATCGGCGGCACCGCTGACCGTCCGCTGCCGATCGCCGATTCCGAGGCCGAAGCCATCCTGAATCGCGTTCAGGAAGGTGTCGAGAAGCCGCGCCCGAAGGTGCTGTTCGAGCCGGGCCAGATGGTCCGCGTCACCGACGGTCCGTTCAACGATTTCAATGGCGTCGTCGAAGAAGTCAACTACGAGAAGAGCCGTCTGCGCGTCTCGGTGCTGATCTTCGGTCGTGCCACCCCGGTCGAGCTCGAGTTCGGCCAGGTCGAAAAGGCCGTCTGACCGGCGGGGTAGAGTCGAGCTTGCTCGACTTTGCTGGCCAGTCGAGCAAGCTCGACTCTACGACCGCGGAAAGTCGAGCAGGCTCGACGCTACGTCAAGGAACCGGGCATCGCCCGGTTTCCTTCGTTTATGCGCCGCTTCAGGCATGTGAAGAAAAAACCTGTTATAGTTTGCGGCTCCCTGCTGGGATGCCGGCAGGACGAGGCCGCCGCGAGGTGGCCTTCGGCATGATTTCAAAACGCGATGCCGGGACGCGTGATTCCCGGTCCGATGGGGAGCCTGTTGTCGAAAGGCGCTAGCACCCGGAGAGCACTCACATGGCAAAGAAAGTTGTCGGTTACATCAAGCTGCAGGTGAAGGCCGGTCAGGCCAACCCCTCGCCGCCGGTCGGTCCCGCGCTGGGTCAGCGTGGTCTGAACATCATGGAATTCTGCAAGGCGTTCAACGCTGCCACGCAGAAGCTCGAGCCGGGTCTGCCGGTTCCGGTGATCATCACGGCCTACTCGGACCGTACGTTCACCTTCATCACCAAGAGCACCCCGGCCACCACCCTGCTGAAGAAGGCCGCTGGCATCTCGTCGGGCTCCAAGCGCCCGAACACCGAGAAGGTCGGCAAGGTCACCCGTAAGCAGCTGGAAGAGATCGCCAAGGCGAAGGAACCGGATCTGACTGCCGCCGACCTGGACGCCGCCGTGCGTACCATCGCTGGCTCTGCCCGTTCCATGGGCCTCGTGGTGGAGGGTTAATAAGATGGCACAGACCAAGCGTGAGAAGGCCATCAAGGCCGCCGTCGTTCCGGGCAAGGCATACGCCTTCGAGGACGCGATCAACATCCTGAAGAGCGCCACCAAGGCCAAGTTCGTCGAGTCGATCGACGTTGCCGTGCGCCTGGGCGTCGATGCGAAGAAGTCCGACCAGCAGGTTCGTGGCTCCACCGTGCTGCCGGCTGGTACCGGCAAGTCGGTCCGCGTCGCCGTGTTCGCTCCGGCCGGTGCCAAGGCTGACGAAGCCCTGGCCGCTGGCGCCGAAGCCGTCGGTATGGATGACCTGGCCGAGAAGATGCAGGCCGGCGATCTGAACTACGACGTCGTCATCGCGACCCCGGACGCCATGCGCGTTGTCGGTAAGCTGGGCACCGTGCTGGGCCCGCGCGGCCTGATGCCGAACCCGAAGGTCGGCACCGTTTCCCCGAACCCGGGTGAAGCGGTGAAGAACGCCAAGTCGGGTCAGGTCCGTTACCGCACCGACAAGGCCGGCATCATCCACTGCACCATCGGCAAGGCCGACTTCGCCGAAGACGCGCTGAAGTCGAACCTGACCGCGCTGCTGCTGGACCTGATCAAGGCCAAGCCGGCCACCTCGAAGGGCACCTACCTGCAGAAGGTTTCGGTCAGCTCGACGATGGGCCCGGGCGTCACCGTCGACCAGTCGTCGCTGACCCTGAAGTAATTGTTTCAAGCGGTCACGGTGCCTTGGGTGCCGTGACCGTGACATTTGAAGGCATCGCAGGCAGTACACCGCCGGCGGTAGCCGTCAAAGACCGCAGGCGCGGTCGTGGCAATACCGGCGACGGGCACGGAAGCTCGATCTGGCAAGGAGTCGCCGCCGGAGCAGTCACGAGCGCTTAATCGATTCCCCGGAATCACCCTGCGTAGATGGTGCCCTTCTGGAGTTTTTCTGGTTCACGCACGTCTGGGTTTCCCAGGTTGGCCCACTCCAGGTCTAGAACGGCCCACCCCCGGAACATCATCCCGATGTTCCCGGCGTCCAGGACGGATGCCGCACAGGACCGCACACGGCAGGAGCCGTAAGCGGAGTTCAATAGGAGGAGTGCAATGGCTCTCAATCTGTCCCAGAAGCAAGAAGTAGTCGCCGAGCTGGCAGACGTCGCCGCCAAGGCCCACTCCTTGATCGCAGCCGAATACGCTGGCACCACGGTCGCCCAGATGACCGCGATGCGCAAGCAGGCTCGTGAAACCGGTGTTTTCTTGAAGGTTGTCAAGAACACCCTGGCTTCGCGCGCTGTTGAAGGCACCGAGTTCGCAGTCGCCCAGGACCAGATGGTTGGTCCGCTGCTGTACGCGTTCTCGCTCGAGGAGCCCGGCGCTGCCGGTCGCCTGATCAAGGAAGCCGCCAAGGGCAACGACAAGCTGAAGGCTAAGGTCGTCGCCATCGGTGGCGAAGTGTTCCCGGCAAGCCACGTTGACGTGCTGGCCTCGCTGCCGACCCGCGATCAGGCCCTGGCCATGCTGGCCCGCGTCCTGACCGAGCCGGTCACGATGTTCGCCCGCGCGATCAAGGCTGTTGGCGAGAAGCAGGGTGGTGGCGACGTTGCCGCCGACGCTGCCGAGCCGGCCGCCGAGACTGCCTGAGTTTCGACTTACCGTGGTTCCTGACGGAACCTCAACCCAGAAAATCATCCAAAGGTATTTATCATGTCCCTTACCAACGAACAGATCGTCGACGCCATCGCCGAGAAGTCCCTGATGGAAGTGATGGAGCTGGTCAAGGCCATCGAAGAGAAGTTCGGCGTCTCCGCCGCTGCTCCGGTTGCCGTGGCTGCTGCCGCCGGCCCGGCTGCTGCTGTTGAAGAGCAGACCGAATTCACCGTCACCCTGAAGACTGCCGGCGAGAAGAAGGTCGAAGTCATCAAGGCCGTCCGCGCCATCACCGGCCTGGGCCTGAAGGAAGCGAAGGACCTGGCCGAAGCCGGTGGCGTCCTGAAGGAAGCCGCTTCGAAGGACGAAGCCGAGAAGATGAAGAAGGACCTGGAAGCTGCTGGCGCGACTGTCGAAGTCAAGTAAGCACTTCCCTTGCATCGTCATCGATTCACGGCGATGCAGCCAAGGCTGGGGGCGTAAGCCCCCGGCCTTTGGTCGTTCCTGCGGTGTTGTAGATCCACGCCATGCGTGGATGTAGTCGGTAGATCCACGCCATGCGTGGATGCAACAAGCAGCAGAAAGCCCAACACGGGCTGCGGTCAGACCCCGGCCGGCCAGCGCAGAGCGCGGCAGCGGGGGAGTGGTAGCAGACGAGTTGGCAGTTGGAAGTAGCGGGAGAAGGCGTGCTGGTGCCGGCAATACCAGCGACTTCCAACTGACAATTTCAAGTTCCCTTCAGGGTCGTGGACGCACGGCCCGCACAACAAGGTGGAAGACCTCATGACGTCCTATTCGTTCACCGAAAAAAAGCGTATCCGCAAGGATTTCGGCAAGCAGCGCTCGATTCTCGAAGTGCCGTTCCTGCTCGCCATCCAGGTGGATTCCTATCGTGAATTCCTGCAGGAAAACGTCGATCCGGCCAAGCGCACGGACCACGGCCTGCACGCTGCGCTGAAGTCGGTCTTCCCGATCGCCAGCTACAGCGGCAATGCGGCCCTGGAATACGTCGGCTACAAGCTGGGCGAACCGGTCTTCGACGAACGTGAATGCCGCCAGCGCGGCATGAGCTACGGCGCCCCGCTGCGCGTCACCGTGCGCCTGGTGATCTACGACCGCGAGTCGTCGACCAAGGCCATCAAGTACGTGAAGGAGCAGGAGGTCTATCTGGGCGAAATCCCGCTGATGACCGAGAACGGCACCTTCATCGTCAACGGCACCGAGCGCGTCATCGTCTCGCAGCTGCACCGCTCGCCGGGCGTGTTCTTCGACCACGACCGTGGCAAGACCCACAGCTCGGGCAAGCTGCTGTACAGCGCCCGCATCATTCCTTACCGCGGTTCCTGGCTGGACTTCGAGTTCGACCCGAAGGACGCGCTGTTCACCCGTATCGACCGCCGCCGCAAGCTGCCGGTGTCGATCCTGCTGCGCGCGCTCGGCTACAGCAACGAAGAGATGCTGGCCGAGTTCTTCGAGATCAACACCTTCCACATCAACCCGGATGAAGGCGTCCAGCTGGAGCTGGTGCCCGAGCGCCTGCGTGGCGAAACCCTGGGCTTCGACCTCGCCGACGGCGACAAGGTCATCGTGGAAGCTGGCAAGCGCATCACAGCGCGCCACATCAAGCAGCTGGAAGCCTCGGGCATCGCCGCCCTGGCCGTGCCGGACGACTACATCGTCGGCCGCATCCTGTCGCACGACGTGGTCGATGCCTCCACCGGCGAACTGCTGGCCCAGGCCAACGACGAGATCAGCGACGAGCAGCTGCAGAACTTCCGCAAGGCCGGCGTCGATGCGGTGGGCACCCTGTGGGTGAACGACCTGGATCGTGGCCCGTACCTGTCCAACACCCTGCGCATCGATCCGACCAAGACCCAGCTGGAAGCCCTGGTCGAGATCTACCGCATGATGCGTCCGGGCGAGCCGCCGACCAAGGATGCCGCGCAGAACCTGTTCCACAATCTGTTCTTCACCTTCGAGCGCTACGACCTGTCCGCGGTCGGCCGCATGAAGTTCAACCGTCGCGTGGGCCGCAAGGAAACCACCGGCGAAGCCGTGCTGTACGACAGCAAGTACTTCGGTGAGCGCAACGACGAAGAGTCCAAGCGCCTGGTTGCCGCCCATGGCGACAGCTCCGACATCCTGGACGTGATCAAGGTCCTGACCGAGATCCGCAACGGTCGCGGCGTGGTCGACGATATCGACCACCTGGGCAACCGTCGCGTGCGTTCGGTCGGCGAAATGGCTGAGAACGTGTTCCGCGTGGGCCTGGTCCGCGTCGAGCGCGCGGTCAAGGAGCGCCTGTCGATGGCCGAGTCCGAAGGCCTGACCCCGCAGGAGCTGATCAACGCCAAGCCGGTCGCCGCGGCCATCAAGGAGTTCTTCGGCTCCTCGCAGCTGTCGCAGTTCATGGACCAGAACAACCCGCTGTCGGAAGTGACCCACAAGCGTCGCGTCTCGGCCCTCGGCCCGGGCGGTCTGACCCGTGAGCGCGCCGGCTTCGAAGTGCGCGACGTGCACCCGACCCATTACGGCCGCGTCTGCACCATCGAAACCCCGGAAGGCCCGAACATCGGCCTGATCAACTCGCTGGCCGTGTACGCCCGCACCAACCAGTACGGTTTCCTCGAGACCCCGTACCGCAAGGTCGTGGACGGCAAGGTCTATGACGAAGTCGAGTTCCTGTCGGCCATCGAAGAAAACGAGTACGTCATTGCGCAGGCCAACGCGCTGACCGACGCCAACAGCGTGCTGACCGAGCAGTTCGTCCCCTGCCGTTACCAGGGCGAATCGCTGCTGAAGCCGCCGGCGGAAGTCCACTTCATGGACGTCTCGCCGATGCAGACCGTGTCGATCGCGGCCGCGCTGGTTCCGTTCCTGGAGCACGATGACGCCAACCGCGCACTGATGGGCGCCAACATGCAGCGTCAGGCCGTGCCGACCCTGCGTGCGCAGAAGCCGCTGGTCGGTACCGGTATCGAGCGCGCCGTGGCGCGTGACTCCGGCGTGACCGTGAACGCCCGCCGTGGTGGCGAGATCGTGCAGATCGACGCCGCCCGCATCGTGGTCAAGGTCAACGAGGAAGAGATCGTTGGCGCCACCGACGCCGGCGTGGACATCTACAACCTGGTCAAGTACACCCGCTCGAACCAGAACACCTGCATCAACCAGCGTCCGCTGGTCCAGGTGGGTGATGTCATCGCCCGCGGCGACGTGCTGGCCGACGGTCCGTCCACCGACATCGGCGAACTGGCCCTGGGCCAGAACATGCTGATCGCGTTCATGCCGTGGAACGGCTACAACTTCGAAGACTCCATCCTGCTCTCTGAGCGCGTGGTGGAAGAGGATCGCTACACCACGATCCACATCGAAGAGCTGACCTGCGTCGCGCGTGACACCAAGCTGGGGCCGGAGGAAATCTCGGCCGACATCCCGAACGTTTCCGAGCAGGCGCTGAACCGCCTGGACGAGAGCGGCGTGGTGTACATCGGTGCCGAAGTCCGCGCCGGCGACATCATGGTCGGCAAGGTCACCCCGAAGGGCGAAAGCCAGCTGACCCCGGAAGAGAAGCTGCTGCGTGCGATCTTCGGCGAGAAGGCTTCGGACGTGAAGGACAGCTCGCTGCGCGTTCCGCCGGGCATGGACGGCACCGTCATCGACGTGCAGGTCTTCACCCGCGATGGCATCGAGAAGGACAAGCGCGCCCGTCAGATCGAAGAATCTGAAATCAAGCGCGTCAAGAAGGACTTCGACGACCAGTTCCGCATCCTGGAAGCGGCCATCTACATGCGTCTGCGTTCGCAGATCGTGGGCAAGGTGGTCAACGGTGGCGCCGGCCTGAAGAAGGGCGACGTGATCTCCGACGCCTTCCTGGACGGCCTGAAGAAGGCCGACTGGTTCGCCCTGCGCATGAAGGACGAGGACGCGTCGGAAGCCATCGAGCGCGCGCAGAAGCAGATCCAGGCGCACGAGAAGGAATTCGAGCGTCGCTTCGCCGACAAGCGCGGCAAGATCACCGCCGGCGACGATCTCGCCCCGGGCGTGCTGAAGATGGTCAAGGTGTTCCTGGCCGTGAAGCGCCGCATCCAGCCGGGCGACAAGATGGCAGGCCGCCACGGTAACAAGGGTGTGGTGTCCAACGTGGTGCCGGTCGAGGACATGCCGTACATGGCCTCGGGCGAAACCGTGGACATCGTGCTGAACCCGTTGGGCGTGCCGTCGCGTATGAACATCGGCCAGATCCTGGAAGTGCACCTGGGCTGGGCGGCCAAGGGTCTGGGTCGCAAGATCCAGGCGATGATGGAAGCCCAGGCGGCCGTGGCCGACCTGCGCAAGTTCCTGGACGACATCTACAACCACGATGACACCAACGTGGCCAACCGTGTCGACCTGTCGCAGTTCAGCGACGAGGAACTGCTGCGCCTGGCCCGCAACCTGACCGACGGCGTGCCGATGGCCACCCCGGTGTTCGACGGTGCCACCGAAGCGGAAATCAAGCGCATGCTGGAACTGGCCGACCTGCCGAGCAGTGGCCAGACCCAGCTGTACGACGGCCGCACCGGTGAAGCCTTCGATCGCCACACCACCGTTGGCTACATGCACTACCTGAAGCTGAACCACCTGGTCGACGACAAGATGCACGCCCGTTCGACCGGCCCGTACTCGCTCGTCACCCAGCAGCCGCTGGGCGGCAAGGCGCAGTTCGGCGGCCAGCGCTTCGGTGAAATGGAAGTCTGGGCGCTGGAAGCCTACGGCGCGGCCTACACCCTGCAGGAAATGCTGACGGTGAAGTCCGATGACGTGCAGGGCCGCAACCAGATGTACAAGAACATCGTCGACGGTGAGCACGAGATGGTCGCGGGCATGCCGGAATCCTTCAACGTGCTTGTGAAGGAAATCCGCTCGCTGGCCATCAACATGGAACTGGAAGACAACTGATCCATGCCGGCGCGGCGGTTCGCCGCCGCGCCGCTGGCAGTGACCTGAAAGCCCATCGACACAGCATTCCTCCTTCTGGAGAACACCATGAAAGACCTGCTCAACCTCTTCAACCAGCAGCGCCAGACGCTGGACTTCGACGCGATCAAGATCGCGCTGGCCTCGCCGGACCTGATCCGTTCGTGGTCCTTCGGCGAAGTGAAGAAGCCGGAAACCATCAACTACCGTACCTTCAAGCCGGAACGTGACGGCCTGTTCTGCGCCGCCATCTTCGGGCCGGTCAAGGACTACGAGTGCCTGTGCGGCAAGTACAAGCGCATGAAGCACCGCGGCGTGGTCTGCGAAAAGTGCGGCACCGAAGTGACCCTGGCCAAGGTGCGTCGTGAGCGCATGGGCCACATCGACCTGGCGTCGCCGGTCGCGCACATCTGGTTCCTGAAGTCGCTGCCGTCGCGCATCGGCCTGATGCTGGACATGACCCTGCGCGACATCGAGCGCGTGCTGTACTTCGAAGCCTACGTGGTGACCGAGCCGGGCCTGACCGCCCTGGAGCGCCGCCAGCTGCTGACCGAAGAACAGTACCTGCAGGCCCGCCAGGAGCACGGTGACGACTTCGACGCCGCCATGGGCGCCGAGGCCGTGTACGAACTGCTGCGCACCATCGACCTGCAGTCGGAAATGACCCGCCTGCGCGAGGAAATCGCCGCCACCGGTTCGGAAACCAAGCTCAAGCGCCTCACCAAGCGCATCAAGCTGATCGAAGCCTTCCTGGAATCGGGCAACCGTCCGGAGTGGATGGTCATGACCGTGCTGCCGGTGCTGCCGCCGGACCTGCGTCCGCTGGTGCCGCTGGACGGCGGCCGCTTCGCGACCTCCGACCTGAACGACCTGTACCGCCGCGTCATCAACCGTAACAACCGCCTGCGCCGCCTGCTCGAACTGAGCGCGCCGGACATCATCGTGCGCAATGAAAAGCGCATGCTGCAGGAATCGGTCGATGCGCTGCTGGACAACGGCCGTCGTGGCCGTGCCATCACCGGCACCAACAAGCGCCCGCTGAAGTCGCTGGCCGACATGATCAAGGGCAAGCAGGGTCGCTTCCGTCAGAACCTGCTGGGCAAGCGCGTCGACTACTCGGGCCGTTCGGTCATCGTGGTCGGTCCGTACCTGCGCCTGCACCAGTGCGGCCTGCCGAAGAAGATGGCGCTGGAGCTGTTCAAGCCGTTCGTCTTCGCCAAGCTGCAGCGTCGTGGCCTGGCCACCACCATCAAGGCCGCCAAGAAGCTGGTCGAGCGCGAAGAAGCCGAAGTCTGGGACATCCTGGAAGAGGTCATCCGCGAGCATCCGGTGATGCTGAACCGTGCGCCGACCCTGCACCGTCTGGGCATCCAGGCGTTCGAGCCGGTGCTGATCGAAGGCAAGGCCATCCAGCTGCACCCGCTGGTCTGCACCGCGTTCAACGCCGACTTCGACGGTGACCAGATGGCCGTCCACGTGCCGCTCTCGCTGGAAGCCCAGCTGGAAGCGCGTGCGCTGATGATGTCGACCAACAACATCCTGTCGCCGGCCAACGGCGAGCCGATCATCGTGCCGTCGCAGGACGTCGTGCTGGGTCTGTACTACATGACCCGCTCGCTGGAGAACAAGAAGGGCGAGGGCATGGCCTTCGCCAACATCGCCGAAGTCAAGCGTGCCTACGACAACCGCGTGGTGGAACTGCACGCGCGCGTCAAGGTCCGCATCACCGAAGTGGTGACCGACGAGGAAGGCAACAAGCAGCCGAAGACCTCGATCGTGGATACCACGATCGGTCGCGCCCTGCTGGCTGAAATCCTGCCGGAAGGCCTGCCGTTCGCGCTGGCCAACACCGAGCTGACCAAGAAGAACATCAGCCGCCTGATCAACTCCAGCTACCGCCAGCTGGGTCTGAAGGACACGGTCGTGTTCGCCGACAAGCTGATGTACACCGGCTTCGCCTACGCGACCCGCGCCGGCGTCTCGATCGGCATCGACGACATGCTGATCCCGGACGAGAAGAAGGGCATCCTCACCGAGGCCGAAGCCGAAGTGCTGGAAATCCAGGAGCAGTACCAGTCGGGTCTGGTCACCGCCGGCGAGCGCTACAACAAGGTGGTCGACATCTGGTCGCGCACCAACGAGCGCATCGCCAAGGCGATGATGGACACCATCGGTACCGAGAAGGTGGTCAATGCCAAGGGTGAGACCATCGACCAGAAGTCGATGAACTCGCTGTACATCATGGCCGACTCCGGTGCGCGTGGTTCGCAGGCGCAGATCCGTCAGCTGGCCGGCATGCGTGGCCTGATGGCGCGTCCGGATGGCTCGATCATCGAGACGCCCATCAAGGCGAACTTCCGCGAAGGCCTGAACGTGCAGGAGTACTTCAACTCCACCCACGGTGCCCGTAAGGGTCTGGCCGATACCGCGCTGAAGACCGCGAACTCGGGTTACCTGACCCGTCGTCTGGTCGACGTGGCGCAGGACGTGGTGATCACCGAGGTGGATTGCGGTACCACCGAAGGCCTGATCATGACCCCGATCGTGGAAGGCGGCGACGTGGTCGAACCGCTGAAGGACCGCGTGCTGGGTCGCGTGGTTGCCGAGGACGTGTTCCTGCCGGGCAACGACGAAGATCCGATCGTGACCCGCAACACCCTGCTCGACGAAGCCTGGGTGGCCAAGCTGGAAGATGCCGGCGTGCAGAGCATCAAGGTCCGCTCGACGATCTCGTGCGAATCGGCCTTCGGTGTCTGCGGTCGCTGCTACGGTCGCGATCTGGCCCGTGGCCACCTGGTCAACATCGGTGAAGCGGTCGGCGTCATCGCCGCCCAGTCCATCGGTGAGCCGGGTACCCAGCTGACCATGCGTACGTTCCACATCGGTGGTGCGGCGTCGCGTGCGGCTGCGGTCGACAACATCACGGTCAAGACCACCGGTTCGGTCAAGTTCAACAACCTCAAGTCGGTCGAGCACGCCAATGGCTCGCTGGTCGCAGTGTCGCGCTCGGGCGAAATCTCGGTGCTCGACGCGCACGGCCGTGAGCGTGAGCGCTACAAGCTGCCCTACGGTGCCAACATCACCTCCAAGGACGGCGAAGCGGTCAAGGCTGGCCAGACCGTGGCCAACTGGGATCCGCACAACCACCCGATCGTTTCCGAAGTGGCCGGTTTCGTGCGCTTCGTGGACTTCATCGACGGCATCACCGTCATCGAGAAGACCGACGAACTGACCGGCCTGGCGTCGCGTGAGATCACCGACCCGAAGCGTCGTGGTTCGCAGGGCAAGGATCTGCGTCCGCTGGTCCGCATCGTCGATGCCAAGGGCAACGACCTGTCGATCCCGGGCACCGATCTGCCGGCGCAGTACCTGCTGCCGCCGCGCTCGATCGTCAACCTGCAGGACGGCGCCCCGGTGGGCGTGGGCGACGTCGTCGCCAAGATCCCGCAGGAAGCATCGAAGACCCGCGACATCACCGGTGGTCTGCCGCGCGTGGCCGACCTGTTCGAAGCGCGCAAGCCGAAGGATCCGGCGGTGCTGGCCGAGCGTTCGGGCATCATCAGCTTCGGCAAGGACACCAAGGGCAAGCAGCGCCTGATCATCAAGGACACCGATGGTTCGGAGCACGAAGAGCTGATTCCGAAGTACCGCCAGGTCATCGTGTTCGAAGGCGAGCATGTCACCAAGGGTGAAACCATCGTGGACGGCGAGCCGAGCCCGCAGGACATCCTGCGTCTGCTGGGTGTCGAACCGCTGGCGGCCTACCTGGTGAAGGAAATCCAGGACGTGTACCGCCTGCAGGGCGTGAAGATCAACGACAAGCACATCGAGGTGATCACCCGCCAGATGCTGCGCAAGGTCGAGATCACCGATCAGGGCAGCAGCAAGTTCCTGAACGGCGAACAGGTGGAGCGTCAGCGCGTGATCGAGGAGAATGCGCGCCTGTCGACCCGCAACGAGCTGCCGGCCCAGTTCGATCCGGTGCTGCTGGGTATCACCAAGGCCTCGCTGGCGACCGAGTCGTTCATCTCGGCGGCGTCCTTCCAGGAAACCACCCGCGTGCTGACCGAAGCGGCCGTCCGCGGCACCTCGGACAACCTGCGTGGCCTGAAGGAAAACGTCATCGTCGGCCGCCTGATTCCGGCCGGTACCGGCCTGGCGTACCACAGCAACCGCCGTCGTGGCGCGTCCGGTCTCACCGAGTCGGAGATGCAGACCCTGGCCGGCACCCCGGCCGCGGTCGAGGCACCGGCCGCCGAAGTGGAAGCTGAACAGGCTTCGGAAGACTGAAACACCGGTCCGGCCGGTAGAGTCGAGCTTGCTCGACTGCACCGATCGGGCCAAGGACAGGGCAGGGTGGACCGCTCGCGGTTCACCCCGCCAACCTGAACGGGGTACATGGAGGCCCCCCAGTAACGTTCCGGGATCAGGAACGGGCTTGACAGGAGGCGTTTGACTGCTTTCCTGGCAGGTTGCTACAATCGTCTGTCTCAGCAGGCCAAAATTTCGGCCTGCTTTAACATTTCCGCATCTCTGGTCGGATTTTCCGGCCACCAATCAGAAGAACCTACTGATGGCGACGATCAACCAGCTGGTCCGCAAGCCGCGGCAAGCGACCACCTACAAGAGTGCCTCGCCGGCGCTCGACAAGTGCCCGCAGCGCCGTGGCGTCTGCACCCGTGTCTACACCACCACTCCGAAGAAGCCGAACTCGGCTCTGCGCAAGGTTGCCAAGGTCCGCCTGACCAACCAGGAAGAAGTGATTTCCTACATCGGTGGTGAAGGCCACAACCTGCAGGAGCACTCCGTGGTCCTGATCCGCGGCGGTCGCGTCAAGGACCTGCCGGGTGTGCGTTACCACACCGTTCGTGGCTCGCTCGACGCCGCCGGCGTTGCCAAGCGTCGCCAGGCCCGTTCCAAGTACGGCGCCAAGCGTCCGAAGGCATAAGGAGAGAGCACTATGTCGCGTAAGGGTAATACTCCGCAGCGTTCCGTCCTGCCCGATCCGAAGCACGGAAGCGAAACCATCGCCCGCTTCATCAACATGGTCATGCAGAGCGGCAAGAAGTCCGTCGCCGAAAAGATCGTGTACGGCGCCATGGACGTGATCACCGAGAAGAACAGCAGCGCCAACGCCATTGAGCTGGTGCAGAAGGCGCTGGACAACGTCGCTCCGGCGGTCGAAGTCAAGTCGCGCCGCGTCGGTGGTGCCACCTACCAGGTGCCGGTCGAAGTGCGTTCGTCGCGCAAGATGGCTCTGGCCATGCGCTGGCTGATCGACTCCGCGCGCAAGCGTGGTGAGAACACCATGCCGAAGAAGCTGGCCGCTGAACTGATCGACGCCTCGGAAAACCGTGGCGGCGCCATCAAGAAGCGCGAAGAAACCCACCGCATGGCCGAAGCCAACAAGGCATTCGCCCACTACCGCTGGTGAGTTTGACGGCCTTGTAAAACAGGCAGGGCAGCACCATTACGGTGCTGCCTCGCGGCCCCAGAAGGGCTGCGCCAATCCGAAGGCCGCCGCAAGGCGGCGTTCGGCCATCCGAATTCCAAGAAATCTGAGAGGCTCCCCGTGGCCCGTTCCACTCCCATCGAGCGTTACCGCAACTTCGGCATCATGGCCCACATTGATGCCGGCAAGACCACCACGTCCGAGCGCATCCTGTTCTACACCGGCAAGAGCCACAAGATCGGTGAAGTGCACGACGGCGCCGCCACCATGGACTGGATGGAGCAGGAGCAGGAGCGTGGCATCACGATCCAGTCCGCTGCCACCACCGCGTTCTGGAAGGGCATGGACAAGTCCCTGCCGGAGCACCGCTTCAACATCATCGACACCCCCGGGCACGTCGACTTCACCATCGAAGTGGAGCGCTCGCTGCGCGTGCTTGACGGTGCCGTCTTCGTGCTGTGTGCCGTCGGTGGCGTGCAGCCGCAGTCGGAAACCGTGTGGCGCCAGGCCAACAAGTACCACGTGCCGCGCATCGCGTTCGTCAACAAGATGGACCGCACCGGTGCCAACTTCCAGAAGGTCGTCGGCCAGCTGAAGGCCAAGCTGGGCGCCGTTGCCGTGCCGATGCAGCTGCCGATCGGCGCTGAAGACAACTTCAAGGGCGTCGTCGACCTGCTGAAGATGAAGGCCATCCACTGGGATGAAGCCTCGCAGGGCATGAAGTTCGAATACAGCGACATCCCGGCCGACCTGCAGGGCCCGGCGGAAGAAGCTCGCCAGTTCATGGTCGAGACCGCTGCCGAAGCCAGCGAAGAGCTGATGGAAAAGTACCTGGGCGGCGAAGAGCTGGCCGAGGCTGAAATCATCAACGCGCTGCGTACCCGCACCCTGGCCACCGAAATCGTGCCGATGTACTGCGGCTCGGCCTTCAAGAACAAGGGCGTGCAGGCCATGCTGGACGGCGTGATCCAGCTGCTGCCGTCGCCGGTCGACGTGCCGGACGTGAAGGGCGTGGACGTTGACGACGACACCGTCGAAATGACCCGCAAGTCGGACGACAAGGCTCCGTTCTCGTCGCTGGCCTTCAAGATCATCACCGACCCGTTCGTCGGCGCGCTGACCTTCTTCCGTGTCTACTCGGGCACCCTGAACGGTGGCGACACCGTGCTGAACTCGGTGAAGGGCAAGAAGGAGCGCATCGGCCGTATCCTGCAGATGCACTCGAACAACCGCGAGGAAATCAAGGAAGTTCTGGCCGGTGACATCGCCGCGGCCGTGGGTCTGAAGGACACCACCACCGGTGACACCCTGTGCGCCGTGGACGCCCCGATCATCCTGGAGCGCATGACGTTCCCGGAGCCGGTGATCTCGATGGCTGTCGAGCCGAAGACCAAGTCGGACCAGGAAAAGATGGGTCTGGCCCTGGGCCGTCTGGCGCAGGAAGATCCGTCGTTCCGCGTCAAGACCGACGAAGAATCCGGCCAGACCATCATCTCGGGCATGGGCGAGCTGCACCTGGACATCATCGTCGACCGCCTGAAGCGCGAGTTCAACGTTGAAGCCAACGTCGGCGCGCCGCAGGTGGCCTACCGCGAAACCATCACCCTGGCCGACGTCAAGTCGGACTACAAGCACGCCAAGCAGTCCGGTGGTAAGGGTCAGTACGGTCACGTCGTGATCGAACTGTCGCCGATCACCGCTGCCGACCGTGCCGATCCGAAGCTGGCTCCGGCCATCAAGGATGACTTCCTGTTCATCAACGACATCACCGGCGGCGTGATCCCGAAGGAATTCATTCCGTCGGTCGAGAAGGGCCTGCGCGAAACCATCACCAGCGGTCCGCTGGCTGGCTTCCCGGTCGTGGACGTCAAGGTGAAGCTGGTGTTCGGTTCGTACCACGACGTCGACTCCTCGGAAATGGCGTTCAAGCTGGCTTCGTCGATGGCCTTCAAGCAGGGCTTCGCCAAGGCCAAGCCGGTGCTGCTGGAGCCGATCATGAAGGTCGAGATCGTGACCCCGGAGGATTACCAGGGTGACGTGATGGGCGACGTCAGCCGTCGTCGCGGCGTGCTGCAGGGTTCCGACACCACCGGTGACGGTTCGGCCAGCATCATCAACGCGATGATCCCGCTGGGTGAAATGTTCGGCTACGCCACTGCGCTGCGTTCGCAGACCCAGGGCCGCGCCACCTTCACCATGGAATTCGATCACTACGAGCCGGCGCCGACCAACATCGCCGAAGCCGTCATGAAGAAGGGCTGAGCCTCGCTCAGCCTCTCTTGAAACCACTTACGAACAATCAAGGTATAGAACAATGGCAAAGGGTAAGTTCGAGCGCACCAAGCCGCACGTCAACGTCGGCACCATCGGTCACGTCGACCATGGCAAGACCACGCTGACCGCTGCACTGACCAAGATCGGTGCCGAGCGTTTCGGTGGCGAGTTCAAGGCGTATGACGCCATCGACGCCGCGCCGGAAGAAAAGGCTCGTGGTATCACGATCTCGACCGCACACGTCGAATACGAATCCCCGACCCGTCACTACGCCCACGTTGACTGCCCGGGCCACGCTGACTACGTCAAGAACATGATCACCGGTGCTGCCCAGATGGACGGCGCGATCCTGGTGTGCTCGGCCGCTGACGGCCCGATGCCGCAGACCCGCGAGCACATCCTGCTGTCGCGTCAGGTCGGCGTGCCGTACATCGTCGTGTTCCTGAACAAGGCCGACATGGTTGACGACGCCGAGCTGCTCGAGCTGGTCGAGATGGAAGTGCGCGAACTGCTGAGCAAGTACGAGTTCCCGGGCGACGACACCCCGATCATCGCCGGTTCGGCCCGTCTGGCGCTGGAAGGCGACCAGAGCGACATCGGCGTGCCGGCCATCCTGAAGCTGGTCGATGCCCTGGACACCTGGATTCCGGAGCCGGAGCGTGCGATCGACAAGCCGTTCCTGATGCCGGTGGAAGACGTGTTCTCGATCTCGGGCCGCGGCACCGTGGTGACCGGTCGTATCGAGCGCGGCATCATCAAGGTCGGCGACGAAATCGAAATCGTCGGTATCCGTCCGGTGCAGAAGACCACCGTGACCGGCGTGGAAATGTTCCGCAAGCTGCTGGACCAGGGCCAGGCAGGCGACAACGCCGGTCTGCTGCTGCGCGGCACCAAGCGTGACGACGTCGAGCGCGGCCAGGTTCTGGCCAAGCCGGGTTCGATCAAGCCGCACACCAAGTTCGAAGGCGAAGTCTACGTCCTGTCGAAGGACGAGGGCGGCCGTCACACCCCGTTCTTCAACGGCTACCGTCCGCAGTTCTACTTCCGCACCACCGACATCACCGGCGCTGCCAAGCTGCCGGAAGGCGTCGAAATGGTGATGCCGGGTGACAACATCAAGATGGAAGTCACCCTGATCAACCCGGTGGCAATGGACGAAGGCCTGCGCTTCGCCATCCGCGAAGGCGGCCGTACCGTCGGCGCCGGCGTGGTCTCGAAGATCATCGAGTAATCTGGTAGTATCTGCGCCCCGATGTTGCCTGGGTAGGGCATCGGGGCGTATCAAATGGGAAAGCAGGCACAGGATGTGCCTTGTGTTCCCCGGACCAGGAAGGGTCAATGCCATTCAGGCGGCGTCAACAGGCGACTGTTGACAGCTGCCTTGCGTGCCATTATGCTTCTACGTCTGGGCAGGCCTGGGAACGGGTCTGCCTACGTTTTTGAGGTCTACGGATTGACCTTGTCGGCCTGCAGGAGTGTGGGCCGTCCGTATTCAGGAATTTCATGGGACAAAGCAACCCAGAGGCTTTGTCTGTCGCTCTTTTAACGAAGGAACCTACCGCCATGGCGGACCAAAAGATCCGGATCCGGCTGAAAGCGTTCGATCATCGTCTGATCGACCGTTCGGCCAGCGAGATCGTTGAAACGGCAAAGCGGACCGGCGCGCAAGTGCGTGGCCCGATCCCGCTGCCGACCAAGATCGAGCGTTACACCGTTCTCGTCTCCCCGCACGTCGACAAGGACGCGCGTGACCAGTACGAGACCCGCACGCACAAGCGCGTGCTCGATATCGTTGACCCGAATGACAAGACCGTGGACGCGCTGATGAAGCTCGAACTGGCTGCCGGCGTCGACGTTCAGATCAAGCTGACCTGAGGACTACGACCATGACGAAGAAGTATTCGTTGGGCTTCGTGGGCCGCAAGGCCGGCATGAGCCGCGTGTTCACCGAAGATGGTCGTTCCATCCCGGTGACCCTGATCGAAGCAACCCCGAACCGCATCGCGCAGATCAAGACCGTCGAAACCGACGGCTACAGCGCTGTGCAGGTGACCGTCGGCGCGCGTCGCGCTGCCCTGGTCAACAAGCCGGAAGCCGGCCACTTCGCCAAGGCGAAGGTGGAAGCGGGTCGTGGCCTGTGGGAATTCCGCGTTGAAGACGCGCAGCTCGGCGATTTCGCCGTTGGCGGCGAAGTCAAGGCGGACATCTTCGAAGTCGGCCAGATCGTCGACGTCCAGGGTGTCACCAAGGGTAAGGGCTTCCAGGGCACCATCAAGCGCCACAACTTCCGTATGGGCGATGCAACCCACGGTAACTCGCTGTCGCATCGCGCGCCGGGTTCGCTGGGTCAGCGCCAGACCCCGGGTCGCGTTTTCCCGGGCAAGAAGATGTCGGGCCACATGGGCGCGGTGCAGCAGAGCACCCAGAACCTGGAAGTGGTCAAGGTCGACGTCGAGCGCGGTCTGATCGCGGTTCGCGGCGCCGTTCCGGGCGCGGCGGGTGGCGATGTGATCGTCCGTCCGGCGAGCAAGGCATAAGGAGAGATGACGATGGAACTCGTTATCACGGGTAGCAACAACAAGGTCTCGGTCTCCGAAGCCGTGTTCGGTCGCGATTTCAGCGAAGATCTGGTCCACCAGGTCGTCGTTGCTTACCGCAACGCCGGTCGCGCCGGCACCAAGGCACAGAAGACTCGCTCCGAAGTGGCTGGTACCACCAAGAAGTCGAAGAAGCAGAAGGGCGGCGGCGCGCGTCATGGCGCACTGACGGCTCCGATCTTCGTCGGCGGCGGTGTCACCTTCGCGGCCAAGCCGCGCAGCTTCGAGCAGAAGGTCAATCGTAAGCAGTACCGTGCCGCCATGTGCGCGATCCTGTCCGAGCTGAACCGTCAGGGCCGTCTGACCATCGTGGAGGCCTTCGATGTCGAAGCCACCAGCACGAAGGGTCTGATCGCCAAGCTGGCCGGCCTGGAAGTGGGCAAGCGCCCGCTGATCGTCACCGAAGATGCCTCCGAGCACCTGTACCTGTCCGCCCGCAATCTGCCGTACGTGCAGGTGCGTGACGTCCAGGGCCTGGATCCGGTGTCGCTGGTCGGTGCCGACACGGTCGTCATCACCGCTGACGCGGTCAAGAAGGTCGAGGAGTGGCTGGCATGAACAGCAACGAAAAAATCTTCAGCGTGCTGCGTGCCCCGCGTGTCTCCGAAAAGACCGCGCGCCTGCAGGAACTCTCCAACCAGTATGTCTTCGAAGTTTCGAACGAAGCCACCAAGGCCGATGTAAAGGCCGCGGTTGAGCAGCTGTTCGACGTCAAGGTCGAAGCCGTCAACGTGGTCAACGTCAAGGGCAAGAACAAGTCCTTCCGTAACCGTGCTGGCCGCCGCGGCGATTGGCGCAAGGCGTACGTTCGCCTGGCCGACGGCCAGTCGATCGATGTAACGGCCAAGGCCTGAGGTACATCCCATGCCATTGATGAAATTCAAGCCCACTTCCCCCGGTCGTCGTTCGGCCGTGCGCGTGGTCACGCCCGACCTGCACAAGGGTGCTCCGCACGCCGCACTGGTCGAGTCGCAGAGCCGCTCGGGTGGTCGTAACCACCACGGCCGCATCACCGTGCGTCACGTCGGTGGTGGTGCCAAGCAGCACTACCGCATCATCGACTTCAAGCGCAACAAGCTGGGCATCCCGGCGCGCGTGGAACGCATCGAATACGATCCGAACCGCACCGCCCACATCGCCCTGCTGTGCTACGTCGACGGTGAGCGTCGCTACATCATCGCCCCGAAGGGTCTGAAGGCTGGTGATCAGGTGATCGCTGGTTCGGACGCCCCGATCAAGGCCGGCAACACCCTGCCGCTGCGCAACATCCCGGTCGGTACCACCATCCACTGCATCGAACTGAAGCCCGGCAAGGGCGCTCAGATCGCCCGCGCCGCTGGTGCGGCCGTGCAGCTGGTGGCCCGTGAAGGCATCTACGCCACCCTGCGCCTGCGCTCGGGTGAAATGCGTAAGGTTCCGGTCGAGTGCTGCGCCACCATCGGCGAAGTCGGCAACGACGAGCACAGCCTGGAAAAGCTGGGCAAGGCCGGTGCCAAGCGCTGGCGCGGCGTCCGCCCGACCGTTCGTGGTGCTGCCATGAACCCGGTTGACCACCCGCACGGTGGTGGTGAGGCGAAGGCCGGCCAGGGTAACCCGCACCCGGTCACCCCGTGGGGTGTCCCGACCAAGGGTTACAAGACGCGCCATAACAAGCGCACTCAGCAGTTCATCGTCCGCGATCGTAGGGGCTAATCGACCATGGCACGTTCACTCAAGAAGGGCCCGTTCGTCGATCACCACCTCGTCAAGAAGGTGGAGGCCGCTGCGGGCAGCAAGAAGCCGATCAAGACCTGGTCGCGCCGTTCGATGATCCTGCCTGACATGGTAGGCATCACCATTGCCGTGCATAACGGCAAGAACCACATCCCGGTTCTCGTCAACGAGAACATGGTCGGCCACAAGCTCGGCGAATTTGCCATCACCCGGACCTTCAAGGGTCACGGTGGTGACAAGAAGTCGGGCAAGTAAGGAGAGATGACAATGGAAGCGAAAGCCATCCTGCGCACTGCGCGCATCTCCCCGCAGAAGGCTCGTCTGGTCGCTGACCAGGTGCGCGGTCTGCCGGCCGAGCGTGCGGTCAACCTGCTGAAGTTCTCGGACAAGAAGGCTGCCCACCTGATCAAGAAGGTGGTGGAGTCGGCTATTGCCAACGCCGAGAACAACCAGGGCGCCGACGTCGACGAGCTGAAGGTTCAGACCATCATGGTTGATGAAGGTCCGACCCTGAAGCGTTTCATGGCGCGGGCGAAAGGCCGCGGTACCCGCATCCTCAAGCGCACCAGCCACATCACTGTGGTTGTGGGCGCCGGCAAGTAAGCGGATAAGGAAAAGACCATGGGTCATAAAGTTCATCCGATTGGTATCCGTCTCGGTATTTCCAAGGACTGGAACTCCAAGTGGTACGCCAACAAGGCCGAGTTCGCTGGTTACCTGGCAGCCGACCTGAAAGTGCGCGAAATGCTGCGCAAGAAGCTGGCTCAGGCCGGCATCAGCAAGATCCTGATCGAGCGTCCGGCCAAGACCGCTCGCGTGACGATCCACACCGCCCGTCCGGGCGTGGTGATCGGCAAGCGCGGTGAGGACATCGAGAAGCTGCGCAAGGAAGTGAGCGAGATGATGGGCGTCCCGGCGCACATCAACGTCACCGAAGTGCGCAAGCCGGAACTGGACGCGCAGCTCGTTGCCGAGTCGATCGCCCAGCAGCTGGAGCGTCGCATCATGTTCCGCCGTGCCATGAAGCGCTCGGTCGGCAACGCGATGCGCCTGGGTGCCCTGGGCATCAAGGTCAACGTCGGTGGCCGCCTCAACGGTGCAGAAATCGCCCGTTCGGAGTGGTACCGCGAAGGCCGCGTGCCGCTGCACACCCTGCGTGCCGACATCGACTATGGCTTCGCTGAAGCCAAGACGACCTACGGCATCATCGGCATCAAGGTCTGGATCTACAAGGGCGAAGTCTTCGATTTCTCCCAGGTTGGCCAGGAAAAGCAGGACGACACCCCGTCGCGCAACGATCGTCACGATCGCGGCGACCGTGGTGACCGTCAGCGCCCGGCTCGTGAAGCGAGGTAACGACAATGTTGCAACCCAAGCGAACCAAGTACCGCAAGGTACACAAGGGCCGTAACGAAGGCCTGAGCTGGAGCGCCAACGCTGTCAGCTTCGGCGAATACGGCCTGAAGGCAACCGCACACGGTCAGCTGACCGCGCGTCAGATCGAAGCGGCCCGCCGCTCGATCAGCCGCTACGTCAAGCGCGGCGGCAAGATGTGGATCCGCGTGTTCCCCGACAAGCCCATCACCAAGAAGCCCATCGAAGTTCGAATGGGTTCGGGTAAGGGCAACGTGGAATACTGGGTGGCCCAGATCCAGCCCGGCCGCATGATCTATGAAATCGAGGGTGTTACCGAAGAAGTGGCACGCGAGGCGTTCCGCCTGGCCGCCGCCAAGCTCTCGGTCACCACCACTTTCGTGACCCGTACGGTGCGCTGATGGATATCAAAACTCTCCGTGAAAAGTCGGCTGACGAACTGAAGGCCCACCTGATCGACCTGCGTAAGGAACAGTTCTCTGTCCGTATGCAGCAGGTCACCGGCCAGCTGCCGAAGACCCACGACATCCGCCGGGTCCGTCGCGAGATTGCTCGCGTCAAGACCCTGCTCGGCAGCACGAAGTAAGGATGGCCGCTATGAGCGACAATACTGAAAACAAGACGCTGCGCACGGTCGAAGGCCGTGTCGTCAGCAACAAGATGGACAAGACGGTTACCGTCCTGGTTGAGCGTCAGGTCAAGCACGCGCTGTACGGCAAGTACATCAAGCGCTCGACCAAGCTGCACGCCCACGATGCCGACAACGCCTGCAAGGAAGGCGATGTCGTCCGCGTGACCGAGATTGCTCCGATGTCCAAGACCAAGAACTGGCGCGTGGTGGAAGTCATCACGCGTGCGGCTGAATAAGGAGTCTGAATCATGATCCAGATGCAGAGCTACCTTGACGTCGCGGACAATTCGGGTGCCAAGCAGGTGATGTGCTTCAAGGTGCTGGGTGGTTCCAAGCGCCGTTACGCCGGCATCGGCGACATCATCAAGGTCACCGTGAAGGATGCGATTCCGCGCGGCAAGGTCAAGAAGGGCGAAGTGTATGACGCCGTCGTGGTGCGTACCCGCAAGGGTGTGCGTCGCGCCGACGGCTCGCTGATCCGCTTCGACGGCAACGCTGCCGTTCTGCTGAACAGCAAGCAGGAGCCGATCGGCACCCGTATCTTCGGGCCGGTGACCCGTGAACTTCGTTCGGAGAAGTTCATGAAGATCGTCTCGCTCGCTCCCGAAGTGCTGTGAGCGACAGGAGATAATCATGGCTAACCGTATCAAGAAGGGCGACCAGGTCGTCGTCAACACCGGCAAGGACAAGGGCAAGCAGGGCGAAGTCGTCCGCGTCGACGGCGACCGTGTGGTCGTCGCCAACGTGAACATCGTCAAGCGCCACACCAAGCCGAACCCGCAGGCAGGCGTTGCCGGCGGCGTGGTCGAGCGTGAAGCTTCGATCCATATCTCCAACGTGAATGTGCTGAACCCGGCTTCGGGCAAGGGCGAACGCGTTGGCTTCAAGGTGCTGGAGGATGGACGCAAACTGCGTGTGTTCCGCTCCAGCGGTGAGGCGCTCGACGCCTGAGGAATGTGAAGATGACTTCCCGTCTCGAAAAGTTCTACAAGGAAGAAGTGGTGCCGGCGCTGATGAAGCAGTTCGGCTACACCAATCCGATGGAAGTGCCGAAGCTCGTCAAGGTCACCCTGAACATGGGTGTCGGCGAAGCGGCCACCAACAAGAAGATCCTGGAAAACGCCGTCGGCGACATGACCAAGATTTCCGGCCAGAAGCCGGTTGTCACCAAGTCGCGTATCTCGGTTGCGTCGTTCAAGATCCGTGATGGCTGGCCGATCGGCTGCAAGACCACGCTGCGTCGCCACAAGATGTACGAGTTCCTGGACCGCCTGATCAACATCTCGCTGCCGCGCGTGCGCGACTTCCGTGGTGTTTCCGGTCGTTCCTTCGACGGTCGCGGCAACTTCAACATGGGTGTGAAGGAACAGATCATCTTCCCGGAAATCGACTTCGACGCCGTCGACGCGATCCGCGGTATGGATATCGCCATCACCACCACTGCGAAGACCGACGCGGAAGCGAAGGCGCTGCTGGCAGCGTTCAAGTTCCCGTTCCGTAACTGATCTGTCGAGGAAACCGAAATGGCAAAGACCTCCATGGTCAACCGCGACATCAAGCGGGAAAAGCTGGCCAAGAAGTACGCTGACAAGCGTGCGGCTCTGAAGAAGATCGTGTCCTCGGTGGACGCGAGCTACGACGAGAAGATCGAAGCCGCTACCAAGCTGGCCAAGCTGCCGCGCGACTCGTCGCCGAGCCGCCAGCGCAACCGCTGCGAGCTGTCCGGCCGTCCGCGTGGCGTTTACAGCAAGTTCGGCCTCGGCCGCAACAAGCTGCGTGAAGCCACCATGCGTGGCGACGTCCCGGGCCTGCGCAAGGCCAGCTGGTAATCCCAGCCGGTCCTGCGATCAGGAGCCCCCTCGGGGGTTCCTGAACCGGGGAGGGGAGGCATTCAGCTTCCCTTCTGCGAAAAAACCCGAAGAGCCCGACGCAAGTCGGGCTCTTTTGGCGTATACTCCCGCGTCTTGCCCTGTGCAAACCGGGTTTTAGGGCGGGCCGCTGGCCTGCCGCAAGAAGGGACCTGGCCCGTTTCCAGGAGACAACAGATTTTCGCGAAAGCGGATATCGGTGCACTCAAAGGTACTCATATGAGCATGACTGATCCCATCGCCGACCTGCTGGTCCGCATCAAGAATGCGGCTGCGGTTGGCAAGCAGACGGTGAAAGCCCCGTCGTCCAAGATCAAGGTTGCGATCGCCCAGGTCCTGAAGGACGAGGGTTACATCACCGACCTGCGCGTGACCCAGCTGGAAAACAACAAGTCCGAGCTGGAAATCGTGCTGAAGTATTTCGAAGGCAAGCCGGTCATCGCGACCCTGAAGCGCTTCTCGCGTTCGGGCCTGCGCCAGTACCGCGGCAAGAGCGAGCTGCCGAAGGTCATGAACGGCCTGGGTATCTCCATCATTTCCACCTCCAAGGGCATCATGACTGATGCGCAGGCGCGCCAGCTGGGCGTCGGCGGCGAAGTCCTGTGCTTCGTGGCCTAAGGCGAAAGGAGTAGAACTATGTCCCGCGTAGCCAAGAAGCCCGTCGACCTGGGTAAGGTTGAACTGAACGTCCAGTCCGAATCCGTCACCGTCAAGGGCCCGAAGGGCACCCTGTCGCTGGCCAAGCCGGCCGGTATTGCCATCAACGTCGACAACGGCGTTGCCACCCTGAGCACCGAGAACGCCGAGCTGGTCGCACTGACCGGTACCGTGCGTGCGATCCTGTCCAACATGGTCAAGGGCGTGTCCGAAGGCTTCGAGCGCAAGCTGGAGCTGGTCGGCGTGGGTTACCGCGCTGCCATGCAGGGCAAGGACCTGAGCCTGTCGCTGGGCTTCTCGCACCCGGTCGTGTTCGTGGCGCCGGAAGGCATCACCCTGTCGACCCCGACCCAGACCGAGATCCTGGTCCAGGGCGCTGACAAGCAGGTCGTCGGTGAAGTCGCCGCCAAGATCCGTGCGTTCCGCAAGCCGGAACCGTACAAGGGCAAGGGCGTGAAGTACTCCGACGAAGTCATCATCCGTAAGGAAGCCAAGAAGGCCTAATTAGGTCCTTCCGCTTTCAAGGGAAAAACAAAATGAACAAGAACATCGCCCGCCTGCGTCGCGCCAAGTCGACCCGCGCCCACATCCGTGAGCTCGGCGTTGCCCGTCTGTCGGTGCTGCGCACCGGTCAGCATCTGTACGCCCAGGTCTTCACCGCTGACGGCTCCAAGGTGCTGGCTGCTGCCAACACCACCCAGGCCGACATCAAGGAAGGCCTGAAGAACGGCAAGAACGCCGACGCCGCCGCCAAGGTCGGCCGTATCGTCGCTGAGCGCGCCAAGGCCGCCGGCGTCGAGAAGGTTGCCTTCGATCGTTCGGGCTACCGCTACCACGGCCGCATCAAGGCCCTGGCAGAAGCCGCCCGCGAAGCCGGCCTGCAGTTCTAAGGGATAAGGGCAGGGGACTTCGGGTCCTCTGCCCGCCTGCTCGCCAGCCTGAGTGAGGCTGGACGGCGCCGCTCTTCTGTAGCGGCCCACCGGAACAACGCGTCACTCCACAACCATAAGCGGCCTCGAGCCGTACATACCCAAACTACCAAGGAATCAAAATGGCAGAAGAGCGTCAGCAGCGGGGTCGCGATCGCGACCGTAACCGCGAAGAGAAAGTCGACGACGGCATGATCGAAAAGCTGGTCGCGGTCAACCGCGTCAGCAAGACCGTCAAGGGCGGTCGCCAGTTCACCTTCACCGCCCTGACCGTGGTCGGCGACGGCGAAGGCAAGGTCGGTTTCGGCTATGGCAAGGCGCGCGAAGTGCCGGTCGCCATCCAGAAGTCGATGGAACAGGCGCGCAAGAACCTGGTCAGCGTTGACCTGAACAACGGCACCCTGTGGCACACCATCAAGGATGGCCACGGCGCTGCACGCGTGTTCATGCAGCCGGCTTCGGAAGGTACCGGCGTCATCGCCGGCGGTGCCATGCGCGCCGTGCTGGAAGCGGTTGGCGTGAAGAACGTGCTGGCCAAGGCCACCGGCTCGCGCAACCCGATCAACCTGGTGCGTGCCACCGTGAAGGGCCTGACTGCAGCGCAGTCGCCGGCTCGCATCGCGGCCAAGCGCGGCAAGAAGGTGGAGGAACTCAACCATGGCTAATGAGTCCAACAAGACTGTGAAGGTGCGCCTGGTGCGCGGCCTGCGTGGTGCTCAGTCGCGTCACCGCCTGTCGGTGCGTGCTCTGGGTCTGAACAAGCTCAACGATGTGCGTGAACTGAAGGACAGCCCGCAGGTTCGCGGCCTGATCAACACCGTTCACTACCTCGTCAAGGTTGAGGAGTAATCGATCATGACTCTGCGTCTCAATGAACTGAGCCCGGCACCGGGCGCCCGCACCGAGCGCACCCGCGTCGGTCGCGGTATCGGCTCGGGCCTGGGCAAGACTGCCGGCCGCGGCCACAAGGGTTCGTTCGCCCGTAAGGGTGGCGGCAAGATCAAGGCTGGCTTCGAAGGCGGCCAGACCCCCATGCAGCGTCGTCTGCCGAAGATCGGCTTCCGTTCGCCGATCGCCAAGGACACCGCTGAAGTGCTGCTGTACGCGCTGGACAAGCTGCCGGCCGGTGAGATCGACTTCGCCGCCCTGCGTGCTGCCAAGCTGGTCCCGAGCACTGCCAAGAAGGCCAAGGTCGTCGTCAAGGGCGAAGTGACCAAGGCGTTCACCCTGAAGGGTATTGCTGCCACGGCTGGTGCCAAGGCCGCGATCGAAGCTGCCGGCGGCAGCGTAACGGAGTAAGAAAATCATGGCGCAAGCTGGCATCGGTAACCTCGCGGGCGGAATGGGCAAGTTCACTGAACTTCGCCAACGTTTGCTGTTCGTCGTCGGGGCTTTGATCGTCTATCGCATCGGCTGCTACGTGCCGGTGCCGGGCGTCAATCCCGATGCCATGCTTGCCATGATGCAACAGCAGGGCGGCGGCATCGTGGACATGTTCAACATGTTCTCGGGCGGCGCCCTGCACCGTTTCAGCATCTTCGCGCTGAACGTGATGCCGTACATCTCGGCATCGATCGTGATGCAGCTGGCCGTGCACATCTTCCCCGCCCTGAAGGCGATGCAGAAGGAAGGTGAGTCCGGTCGCCGCAAGATCACCCAGTATTCGCGCATCGGCGCCGTGCTGCTGGCAGTGGTGCAGGGCGGTTCGATCGCGCTGGCCCTGCAGGGCCAGGTCTCGCCGTCGGGCGCTCCGGTCGTGTACGCGCCGGGCATGGGCTTCGTGCTCACCGCTGTGGTCGCGCTGACCGCCGGCACCATGTTCCTGATGTGGGTCGGTGAGCAGGTCACCGAGCGCGGCATCGGCAACGGCGTGTCGCTGATCATCTTCGCCGGTATCGTGGCGGGCCTGCCGGGTGCGGTCATCCACACCTTCGATGCCTACCGCGACGGCAACATCCAGTTCATCCAGCTGCTGCTGATCGCCATCGTCGTGCTCGCCTTCACCTTCTTCGTGGTGTTCGTCGAGCGTGGCCAGCGCCGGATCACGGTCAATTACGCGCGCCGCCAGGGCGGTCGCAACGCGTACATGAACCAGACCTCGTTCCTGCCGCTGAAGCTCAACATGGCCGGCGTCATCCCGGCGATCTTCGCCTCGAGCCTGCTGGCCTTCCCGGCCACCCTGGCCATGTGGTCCGGCCAGGCGGCCAACCAGAGCAGCTTCGGCCAGGTTCTGCAGAGGGTCGCCAATGCCCTGGGCCCGGGCGAACCGCTGCACATGATCGTGTTCGCTGCGCTGATCACCGGCTTTGCGTTCTTCTACACCGCGCTGGTGTTCAACTCGCAGGAAACCGCCGACAACCTGAAGAAGTCCGGCGCGCTGATTCCGGGCATCCGTCCGGGCAAGGCCACCGCCGATTACATCGACGGCGTGCTGACCCGCCTGACTGCGGCTGGCTCGGCCTACCTGGTGATCGTCTGCCTGCTGCCGGAACTGATGCGCACGCAGCTGAACGCCTCGTTCTACTTCGGCGGTACTTCGCTGCTGATCGTGGTGGTGGTGGTGATGGACTTCATCGCCCAGGTGCAGGCGCACCTGATGTCGCACCAGTACGAGAGCCTGCTGAAGAAGGCCAACCTGAAGGGCGGCAACCGCGGCGGCTTTGCCCGCGGCTGATTGGCCTGTTATACTTTCGTCTTCCTGACGTGATGGTCCCTCCGCTTCGCGGACTCCGGCCACACAAACGAAGGGCGGCCCCCGCAGCGGTTCCGGGTGGGGGTGTGATGAGGTGGTCCCGCGCTGGAGTAGCGCGGGCGGCTCCGGGGGAAACCCCAGGTCCAACCCCATCCGGCGCCGGAGCCTGGGCACACTCCCCAGGCCGGGTTCATGAAACCAATGGTTTCACGGGCTTCCATGTAAACCGGAACCTTGTTAGTATCGCTAGTTCACTTTTTTGATCCATCCTGCCGGATTGGCGTGCCCGAGGCGCGCTGTCGGCCATCACTCAGCTGGAGAACCGCGTCATGGCGCGTATTGCAGGCGTCAACCTGCCAGCCCAGAAGCATGTCTGGGTCGGGTTGCAAAGCATTTACGGCATCGGCCGTACCCGTTCGAAGAAGGTCTGCGAAGTCGCAGGCGTTGCTTCGACCACCAAGATCCGCGATCTGTCGGAGCCGGAAATCGAGCGCCTGCGCGCCGAAGTCGGCAAGTACATCGTGGAAGGCGATCTGCGTCGTGAGATCGGCATCGCGATCAAGCGCCTGATGGACCTGGGCTGCTATCGCGGCCTGCGTCACCGTCGTGGCCTCCCGCTGCGTGGCCAGCGCACCCGTACCAACGCCCGCACCCGCAAGGGTCCGCGCAAGGCGATCAAGAAGTAAGGGACTGAGAAATGGCTAAGCCCGCTGCTAAGACCAAGAAGAAGATCAAGCGCGTCGTCACTGACGGCGTTGCCCACGTCCACGCTTCGTTCAACAACACCATCGTCACCATCACCGACCGCCAGGGCAATGCTCTGTCGTGGGCGACCTCCGGTGGCGCTGGCTTCCGCGGTTCGCGCAAGTCGACCCCGTTCGCTGCCCAGGTGGCTGCTGAAAAGGCCGGTCGTGCTGCGCTGGACTACGGCGTGAAGTCGCTGGAAGTCCGCATCAAGGGCCCGGGTCCGGGCCGTGAGTCGGCCGTGCGTTCGTTGAACAACGTCGGCTACAAGATCACCAACATCATCGACGTGACGCCTATCCCGCACAACGGGTGCCGTCCGCCGAAGAAGCGTCGCGTCTAAAGGGAGCGATAAGAAATGGCTCGTTATATCGGTCCTACCTGTAAGCTCGCCCGTCGCGAAGGCGCCGACCTGTCCCTGAAGAGCCCGGCGCGTGCGCTGGACTCCAAGTGCAAGCTGGAGCAGAAGCCCGGCCAGCACGGCGCCACTGCCCGCAAGGGCAAGCTGTCCGACTACGCCACCCAGCTGCGTGAAAAGCAGAAGGTCAAGCGTATCTACGGCCTGCTGGAGCGTCAGTTCCGCAACTACTACAAGAAGGCCTCGACCAAGAAGGGCAACACCGGCGAGAACCTGCTGCAGCTGCTGGAAACCCGCCTGGACAACGTCGTCTACCGCATGGGCTTCGCCGTGACCCGTCCGGCTGCCCGTCAGCTGGTGTCGCACCGCGGCGTCACCGTGAATGGCAAGTCGGTCAACCTGGCTTCGTACCAGGTCAAGGCTGGCGACGCCATCGCTCTGTCTGAAAAGGCTGCCAAGCAGCTGCGCGTCCAGGAAGCCCTGACCGTCGCCGCCCAGCATGACCTGAGCCCGTCGTGGGTTGAAGTGGATTCCGGCAAGTTCACCGGCATCTTCAAGGCTGTTCCGGATCGTTCGGATCTGCCTGCGGACATCAACGAAGCGCTGATCGTCGAGCTGTATTCGAAGTAATTCACATTGGAGAGCCCCCGGCGACGGCCGGGGGTTCACTAGGAGAACCCGCAACATGACGGTTACCGCCAACCAGGTTCTGCGTCCTCGCGGTCCGCAGATCGAACGCCTTACCGACACCCGTGCAAAGGTCGTTATCGAACCTTTGGAGCGGGGTTACGGGCATACGCTGGGCAATGCCCTGCGTCGCGTGCTGCTGTCGTCCATCCCGGGCTTCGCCATCACGGAAGTCGAAATCGACGGCGTGTTGCATGAGTACACCACGGTCGAAGGTCTGCAGGAGGACGTGCTGGAAGTCCTGCTCAACCTGAAGGACGTGGCCATCCGTATGCACTCCGGCGACAGCGCCACCCTGTCCCTGTCCAAGCAGGGCCCGGGCGTTGTCACCGCTGCCGACATCAAGGTTGACCACAATGTGGAAATCTTGAACGGCGACCATGTGATCTGCCACCTGACCAAGGACACGGCAGTCAACATGCGTCTGAAGATCGAACGTGGTTTCGGCTACCAGCCGGCTGCCGCGCGTCGTCGTCCGGACGAAGAAACCCGTGCCATCGGCCGTCTGGTCCTGGATGCCTCGTTCTCGCCGGTCCGCCGCGTCGCCTATGCCGTGGAAGCGGCTCGCGTCGAGCAGCGCACCGACCTGGACAAGCTGGTCATCGATATCGAGACCAACGGCACCATCGATGCCGAGGAAGCCGTGCGCACCGCCGCCGACATCCTCAGCGACCAGCTGTCGGTGTTCGGTGACTTCACCCACCGCGATCGCGGTGCGGCAAAGCCGGCCAACAACGGCGTGGATCCGGTGCTGCTGCGCCCGATCGACGATCTGGAGCTGACCGTGCGTTCGGCCAACTGCCTGAAGGCCGAGAGCATCTACTACATCGGCGATCTGATCCAGAAGACCGAAGTGGAGCTGCTGAAGACCCCGAACCTGGGCAAGAAGTCGCTCACCGAGATCAAGGAAGTGCTGGCTCAGCGCGGCCTGTCGCTCGGCATGAAGCTGGAGAACTGGCCGCCGGCCGGCGTCGCCAGCCACGGCATGCTGGGCTGATATCGGTAATGGCTGAGGGCTCCACCGGCAACGGTGGAGCCTTCAACCGGTTTACCAAACATGCCACGACGAACCCCAGGTTCGCGGGCAGGGCGTCCAGGACGGGCGACCAGGACCATCCGCAGTCCACGCAGCAACGCCAGGATGGCGACAACGATCCGCACAGTCTCATCATTAACCAAGGAATATCACCATGCGTCACCAGAAGTCTGGCCGTAAGTTCAGCCGCACCAGCGCCCACCGCGAAGCGATGTTCAAGAACATGGCCGCCTCGCTGTTCAAGCACGAGCTGATCAAGACCACCCTGCCGAAGGCCAAGGAACTGCGCCGCGTTGCCGAGCCGCTGATCACCCTGGCCAAGGTCGACTCCGTCGCCAACCGCCGTCTGGCCTTCGCCCGTCTGCGTGACAACGAAGCCGTGGGCAACCTGTTCACCATCCTGGGCCCGCGCTACGCGAACCGTCCGGGCGGCTACCTGCGTCTGCTGAAGTGCGGCTTCCGCGCCGGCGACAACGCACCGATGGCCTACGTCGAGCTGGTTGACCGTCCGGCCGTGGCCGAGGAAGTGGCCGAGTAATCGGACCGCTCCAACGCGACACAGTGAAAGCCCGGCATCTGCCGGGCTTTTTCGTTTCTGCGGGGTCGGATCGCGCGCCGGAGGCACGGGATCTGACCCTCACCGTTCCGACAGGCGTCACCTGTGGCGGTTCGAATGGCGCGCGCTCTCGGTTACGCTTGGCGCCTGATCACTTGAGCGTTGACGATGAATCCACTGCGCTGGCCCTTCCGCGCCCAGTTCTTCCTGGGCTTCCTGATCTGCGCGGGCCTGCTGGGCTACGCGATCTTCCTGCAGCTGAAGATGGGCCTGGAGCCGTGCCCGCTGTGCATCTTCCAGCGCCTGGCGTTCGCCGCCCTGGGCCTGTTGTTCCTGATCGGTGCGTTGCACGGTCCGTCCAACCGCCCTGGCCGGGCGACCTACGGCATCCTCGCCTTCATCGCTGCGGCGGTGGGCGTGGGCATCGCCGCGCGCCACGTCTATGTGCAGATGCTGCCGCCGGAGATGGGCGCGACCTGCGGCCCGCCGTTGAGCTTCCTGCGCGAGACGATGGGTCCGCTGGAAGTGTTCCGCACGGTGCTGACCGGCACCGGCAACTGCGGCAACATCGACTGGACGTTCCTGGGCCTGACCATGCCGATGTGGTCGGGCGTGTGGTTCGTGCTGCTGGCGCTGTGGGCGCTGGTGGTGTCGCTGCGCAGGGTCAAGCGCTGAACGTAGCCACCCATGGCGTGGCTCTACTGGGTAGTGCCGGCCGCTGGCCGGCATACCGTGGAATTGCCGGCCAGCGGCCGGCACTACCTCAGAAGTCCTGCTGCAGGCTCAGGTAGGCGCCGCGACGCGGTCCCCATTGCGGGGCAAATACACCGACGCCGCCACCGTCGCGCAGCTGGTAGCTGCGATCCAGTGCGTTGATCACAGCCACCTGCACGTGCAGCGGATGCCCGCTGTCGGCGTTGAAGTCATGCCCGGCGCTGAGGTTCACCTGCAGGTACGATGGCAGCTCGCCGCCGTTGGGCACGCCCTCGATATCCGAACGCAGGCCGCTGCCGAACACGTAGTTCGCACCGATCCGGTTGTGGCCGGCGAGGGCATAGCTGAGGCCACCGGACGAGGTCAGTTTCTGGTCGTGGTCCAGGTGGATCCAGTGGTCGGCCACGTAGGCCAGGGCGTCCGGGTCGAGGTTGTACTGGCCGGTGATGACCTGGGTGCCGATAGCCTTGTTGTACGCCGCGTTGAAGTAGGCACTGAACGGGCCGTTGCTGTAGTCGGCACTGAACTCCAGGCCACGGATGTGGCCGCGGCCATAGTTGAAGGTCGAGTAGATGTACGCGGCGCCGAACTGGCCTTCGTCCTGCAGGCGCGCAACGCGGCGGTCGTACGCGTCCAGGCCCAGGGTCAGGTGTTCGCCCAGCTGCTGCGAGACGCCGATGTCGTAATAGTCACTGCGCTCGGCCAGGGGCGTGGTGTTGCCGCCGCTGGGCTGCTGGTTGGTGGTGCCGTCGTACAGGGCGATGTCGCTGCTGGCGATCAGCTCACTGGCCGGCGGCGTGAAGTAGCGTGAATAGCCGGCGTGCACGGTGGTGCTGTCGCTGGCATTCCAGACCACGCCCACGCGCGGGCTGAGCTGGCCTTCGGTGTGGCCGAAGGCCTTGTAGCGGTCGCCACGCAGGCCATAGTTCACCGTCCAGTCGTCGCCGATCTTCCATTCGTCCTGCACGTACAGCGCCAGCGTGCTGGCATGGAAGGCGCTGCGGTCGGGGATCAGCCGCGGCGTGGTGCTGGACTGCTGGCCGCTGTCGTCCACCGGGAACACCCAGCTGTTGTTGCTGGCCTGTGCGTTCTCGTAATTGCCATACAGGCCATAGCGCAGCGTGTGGTCGTTGCCCAGCGGCGTTGAGAAATCGGCCTGCAGGGTGTTGGCGCGGTTGCTGCGCTGCACCTGCGAGGCGACGCCGCTGAACACCAGGTCGCCGATGACATCCGGGTTGAACGCCACATCGCTGTAGCGCTGCCCGGCCGAGAGCTGATAGGCGGTGGCGCCGAGCGTTCCCTGCAGCACCAGCATGCCGAAGCGAGTGGCCTCGCGCTGGGTCTCGTCCAGCTGGCTGGAATCGAAGGTAGTGGTGTCGAGATAGCCGAACTGCGGCGTCTGGCCCGGATTGACCGGAATCTGGAAGCGGTTGTTGGCGAAGCCGGCAAACACACTCAGGCGCGTGCTGTCGTTGACCAGGTAGGTGAGGTCGGCGAAGGCCTTGCCCTGATGGGTATCGTCATGCAGCGGCCTGCGCGCGTTGGTGGGGTTCTCCAGGCCAACATCGTTCTGGTCGTAGTTGCCGGTCAGGAACCAGCTCCAGCGCCCCTGGCTGCCCCACCAGGAGGCATTCGGGTTGAGCTTGCCGAATGATCCGGCGGTCAACCCGACACTGCCGCCGTTGCCAAGCTCGGCGCCACTGCGGGTGGTGATGTCGACCACCGCCGCCGTACGCTCGCCGAACTGTGCCGGCAGCGCGCCGTCCATCAGGCGGATGCTCTTGATGGTGCGGGCGTCCAGAGTCTGGCCGAAGCCGGAAATCGACTCGGGCAGCACGACGCCGTTGATGCGGTACTGCAGATTGGCGTGGTCACCGCGGACATGCACGCCGCCGTAGGAGTCCTGCACCACGCCGGGTGCCTGCAGCAGCACCTGGCTGAGCGGCGCGGAGGCGCCCAGCGGCTGCTTCTGGATGTCCTCGGCGGTGATCTGGTACTGGCTGCTGCCGATGTCCGGCGACAGTGCATTGCGGGCCTGGTCGAGCTGGGCGTGGACGGTGACCGCGTCCAGCTGGGTGACCGGCGCGGCCGCATCATTGGCGGCGGCAGCGAAGGCCGGGAGGCTGGCCACGGCCAGGACGAGGGTGATGCCGGTAGCGAGGGGCGAGGGCTTCATGGGGAGGGGCGGAGCCTGGGGCGTAGGAGGGGCCGGTCCGTGACATGTCAGTGTTACTCCGTAACAAATCATGCGCCTGTTGGAGCCGTCGTGGACATGCCGTGTCTGGCCGCTCGCGTTGCCCTTTCCCCACCGTTCAGGCTGCCGGACGCGGCCCTGGCCCTTTGCGACAGCGGCCGGCTCTGCGACCATGACCGCCCCCCACCCCGGAAGTCTGCAATGAGCCTGTCCGCCGTTCCGCCCGTGTCCGATCCTGCCGCAGGTGCCGTTGGCGCCGCCTGGTCGCCGGAGAGCTGGCGTGGCAAGACCGCGCTGCAGATGCCGACCTATCCCGATCCGGTGGCGCTGGACGCGGCGCTGCACGAACTGAAGCGGCTGCCGCCGCTGGTCACCTCCTGGGAGATCCTGGCGCTGAAGCAGCAGCTGGCCGAGGCCCAGGAGGGCAAGCGCTTCCTGCTGCAGGGTGGCGACTGCGCGGAGAACTTCAGTGACTGTGAATCGGGCACCATCTCCAACCGCCTGAAGGTGCTGCTGCAGATGAGCCTGGTGCTGGTGCACGGCCTGCGCCAGCCGGTGATCCGCGTGGGCCGCTTCGCCGGCCAGTACGCCAAGCCGCGCTCGGCCGACACCGAGACCCGCGACGGCGTGACCCTGCCCAGCTACCGTGGCGATGTGATCAATGCGCCGGCGTTCACCGAAGCGGCGCGCCTGCCGGATCCGAAGCGGATGCTGCAGGCCCACGCGCATTCGGCGATGACGATGAACTTCGTGCGGGCGCTGATCGATGGTGGCTTCGCCGATCTGCACCATCCCGAGTACTGGAACCTGGAGTGGGTGCGGCATTCGCCGCTGGCCGCCGAGTACCAGAAGATGGTGGCCTCCATTGGTGATGCGGTGCACTTCATGGAGACCCTGGCCGGGGCCCGCGTGCACAACCTCAACCGCATCGATTTCTACACCTCGCACGAAGCGCTGCTGCTGCCCTACGAGCAGGCGTTGACCCGGCAGGTGCCGCGCCAGCAGGGCTGGCTGAACCTGAGTACGCATTACCCGTGGATCGGCATGCGCACCGCCGCGCTGGATGGCGCCCATGTCGAGTACCTGCGGGGTGTGCGCAACCCGATTGCGATCAAGGTCGGGCCGTCGGTGTCGCCGGACCAGCTGCTGCGCCTGATCGACGTGCTCAACCCGCACGACGAACCGGGCCGCCTGAGCTTCATCCACCGCATGGGCGCGGCACAGATTGCCGACAAGCTGCCGCCGCTGCTGGATGCAGTCAAGCGCGACGGGCGCCGCGTGCTGTGGGTGTGCGATGCGATGCATGGCAACACCGAAAGCACGGCCAACGGCTTCAAGACGCGCCGCTTCGACAACGTGCGTGGCGAAGTGGAGATGTCGTTCGACCTGCATGCGGCCGCCGGCACCCGTCTGGGCGGCGTGCATCTGGAGCTGACCGGCGAGGACGTGACCGAATGCACCGGTGGTGCGCGCGAACTGACCGAGCGTGACCTGGAGCGTGCGTACCGCTCGACGGTGGACCCGCGGTTGAACTACGAGCAGTCGCTGGAGATTGCGATGGCGATCGTGCGCAAGCAGGAACAGGTGCGGTAAGGGGTTTTCGGCAGGGCTTGGTAGTGCCGGCCGCTGGCCGGCAACCTCAACAGCAAAAGCAGAAGCGGCATTCCGTGGGATGGTGGGACGGTGTGGGTAGTCAGGACACGCCGTAAACCCATCCATGGGGGCTCGATGGCGCCATTCATGGCGCCAACGGTCCTGCCTACCCACACCGTCCCACCTCTGACGGATTCCTGCGGCGGTTGGTAGGTGTCGACCTTGGTCGACACGGTAGATCCACGCCATGCGTGGATGAATCTCCATCGACATCGAATATTTCGATTTCGGAACGATTTGAGCCGAGCATGGCTCGGCTCTACAGAAGGCAGTACCCGACAGGTCGCAAGGATCTGTCGAAGGCGGGGTGGGTCCGGTTGCGGGGGCGTGAGCCGCATGGATGCGGCGACCGAGCCTCCATGGACGGATTCACGGCGTCCCCCGCAACCGGACCTACCTCGCCATCCCACGGGATGCACGCTGTTGCTGTTGAGGTTGCCGGCCAGCGGCCGGCACTACCGCAGGTGCAGGGCTGCAAGCCCTGCCGACCAACATCCTGCTTACGAACGACTGACGTGACGCTCATGCCCCATGCGCGAGGCTGTCCGCTTGGCTGTTCGAGTGGAGGTGGCAGCGGTGCACTGGCAAAGCGCACAGGCCTACGCATGGCCGTTGGGATTGGCAGCATTGATCGGTGGCATCGGTGCGTGGCTGATCCTGTGGATCTACCATCGATTGAAAGGGCGTGATCGTCGGCGCGCGCGCATCGGTCGCGTGCTGGGCCTGCCGATGGCGACCGCCTGGCCGCTGCTGCTGCTGATCCCTGCATTGCAGGCCACGCCCCTGCAGGATCCGTTGCTTGGCCACCTGCAGCACGTGCTGCATATCGCACTCACGGCCTGCTTCATCTGGTTGCTGGTTCGCGCGGTGGCGGCGGGCGAACGGGCAATCCTGCGCAGTCATCCCATCGATGTCGCCGACAATCTGGAGGCGCGCCGCATCCAGACCCAGACGCGGGTGCTCAGCCGGGTACTGATGGGCGGCATCATCGTGCTCGGCGCATCGCTGGTGCTGCTGACCTTCCCGATGGTGCAGAAGATCGGCACCGCGCTGCTGGCATCGGCGGGCCTGATCGGGCTGGTGGCGGGCATCGCGGCCAAGCCGGTGTTCGGCAACCTGATTGCCGGCCTGCAGATCGCGCTGACCCAGCCGATCCGGCTGGACGACGTGGTGATCGTCGAAGGTGAGTGGGGGCGTGTCGAGGAAATCGGCAGCAGCTATGTGGTGGTGCGGGTCTGGGACGAACGGCGCATGGTGGTGCCCCTGACCTGGTTCATCGAGAACCCGTTCCAGAACTGGACGCGACGCAGCGCGGATCTGCTGGGGACGGCATTGCTGTGGCTGGACTACCGCGCGCCGATCGCGGCGATCCGCAGTGAGCTGGAGCGCATCTGCCGTGGCGAGGCGCTGTGGGATGGACGCGTCTGCGTGACCCAGGTGACCGAGACCAGTGAACGCGCGATCCAAGTGCGGCTGCTGGTCAGCGCGCGCAGCTCCGGTGATGCCTTCGATCTGCGCTGTCTGGTGCGCGAGCGCATGCTCGATTTCCTCGCGCGTGAGCATCCGCAGTCATTGCCGCAGGTTCGTGCACGCGTGCAGCACGAGGACGAGCAGGACATGCCGCGCGGGCCGCGTGCACGCACGGCGGATGTGCGCTCGCCGGGTGCGGAGGATGGCGAAGCGGCGATCGTGCCGGTGGAGGCGCTTGATCGGTAGTGCCGGCCGCTGGCCGGCAGCGCCGGGATGATCGAGCTGCCGGCCAGCGGCCGGCACTACCGGAGCTCAGGATTCGCCGGCGTCACCGGAAGTCAGGATTTGCCGGCGTCATCGGAGATCACGGCTCGTCGGTGTCGATCAGCGTGTCGGTATCAAAGTGCGGTGGCCGTCGCGCGCGCGTGCGTTGTTCATAGGCGTAGGCCATTTCGATCAGCTTCGGTTCGCTCCAGGCGGTGCCCATGAACAACAGGCCCACGGGCAGGCCGTTGATCTGGCCCATCGGCACGCTGAGGCTGGGATACCCGGCCACGGCGGCGGCGCCATAGCTCTCGCCGGGGAAGTCGTCTCCTTCGCTGCGGATCGGCCAGGCCACACCGGTGGTCGGCGCCACCAGTGCATCGAGCTGGTGGGCGGCGAGGGCGGCATCGATGCCTTCCGGGCCGGCCAGCCGGCGCGCATCGCTGCGTGCACGGATGTAGGCGGGATCGGCCAGGCCGGCGGTGGCGTCGGCTTCCACCAGCAGCTCCTGGCCGAACAGGCCCAGCTCCTGCTTGTGGTGCGCCTGGTTGAAGGCGATCAGGTCGGCCAGGCGTCGCAGTGGCGCCCGGTGCGTGTTGAAGTAGCGCTCCAGGCCGGCCTTGAATTCGTACAGCAGTACCGTGCGCTCGGCCTCGGCCCACGCGCCCTGGTTGGGCAGTTCCACCGGCACCACCACCGCACCGGCGCGACGCAGTTCGGTGGCCGCCTGTTCCATCAGCGGTGGCATGCCCCGATAGGTCAGCAGCGGCGTCTGCAGCAGGCCGATGCGCTTGCCACGCAGACCCTGCGGGTCCAGGCGTGCGGTGTAGTCATAGACCGCGCGGCCGGGCATGGTCGCAGTGGCCGGGTCGGCGTCGTCGCGGCCGGCGATCGCGGTCAGCACGGCCGCCGCGTCGGCCACGCTGCGCGTCATCGGCCCGGCGGTGTCCTGGCTGAAGGAGATCGGGATGATGCCGTCGCGGCTGACCAGCCCGACGGTGGGCTTCAGGCCAACGACCCCGTTGATCGCGGCCGGGCAGACGATGCTGCCGTCGGTTTCGGTGCCGATGGCCACGCTGGCCAGGTTGGCCGCCATCGCCACCGCGCTGCCGCTGCTGGAGCCGCAGGGGGAGTGGCTGAGGCGGTAGGGGTTACGGGTCTGGCCGCCGCGCGCACTCCAGCCGGAGATCGAGTCGTTGCCGCGGAAGTTGGCCCACTCGCTGAGATTGGTCTTGCCCAGCACCACGGCGCCGGCCTCGCGCAGGCGTCGCACCAGGTAGGCATCGTCAGGACGGAAGCCCTGCAATGCCAGCGAGCCGGCCGTGGTGCTCATCGGTGCGGCGTTGATGTTGTCCTTGAGCAGCACGGGAATGCCGTGCAGGGCACCGCGCACGCGGCCGTCACGGCGCTCGCGGTCGCGTGCGGCGGCTTCCTTCAGGGCATCGGGATTGAGTTCGATCACCGCGCGCAGGCGTGGCCCGGCACGGTCCAGGGTGGCGATGCGCTGCAGGTAGGCCTGGGTGAGGGTGGTGCTGTCCAGTTCGCCGGCGGTCATCCGCGCCTGCAGGTCGGCCACATCGGTTTCGGCATAGGGGAAGGGCACGTTGCGGCTCGCAGGTTCGGCGGCATGTGCGCTGGACGCGGCCGGACTGCAGCCAGCCGAAAACAGCGCAGGCAGCGCGCTGAGCAGGCAGATCAGCAGAGGCGGCAGGGGCGGGCGCATGGGGCGGCTTGGTCGGCTCCAATCCCCAGTGTAGCCGGTGCTCAGCGGTGACGCTTGCGCAGGTCGCGGGCCAGCACGTAGACCACGATCAGGTTGATCGCCAGGATCGTCCAGGAGGGCCAGCCGGGGTGGCGGATGATCGCGAAGATATCGAAAGGCAGGTACAGCGAGGCGGTCAGGCAGCCCAGCCAGGAGGCCCAGGCCTTGGCCCGCCACAGGCCCCAGGCTTCGACCAGGTGCAGCAGGCCGTAGCCGATCATCCCCGCCGCGGCCAGGTGCACCGCGTCGGGGCTGATCATGTGCAGCAGCGAGGGCAGGGTGCCATGGTCCGGATCCAGGCTGAAACGCCGGATCAGGACCATGATGCCGTGCCGTAGCGGCTGCGGTCCGAGCACTTCCAGCCCGGTGGCAGCCAACAGCGCCAGCATCGCCTTGCTCGCTTCGAGCAGGGCGATGACGTGGAGACCCGGATGCCGGTGCGGATCCGGGTTGTAACCGCTCGGGTTCACGGGGTGCTGGCTCAGCCGCCGCGCGAAGCCTTCTTGCGGTCGCTTTCGGTCAGGAACTTCTTGCGCAGACGGATCTCCTTCGGGGTGATCTCGACCAGCTCGTCGTCTTCGATGAAGTCCAGGGCCTGTTCCAGCGAGTACTTGATCGCCGGGGTCAGCTGGATCGCATCGTCCTTGCCCGAAGCGCGCATGTTGGTCAGCGGCTTGGTCTTGATCGCGTTGACGGTCAGGTCGTTGTCCTTGGAGTGGATGCCGACCAGCTGACCTTCATACACGTTGTCGCCTTCAGCAGCGAAGAGCTTGCCGCGCTCCTGCAGCGGGCCCAGCGAGTAGGCGGGCGTGGCGCCCGGCGCATTGGCGATCATCACGCCGTTGATGCGCTTGGCGATCGCGCCCTGTTCCTTCGGACCGTAATGGTCGAACACGTGGAACAGCAGGCCCGAACCCTGGGTGAGGGTCTTGAACTCGTTCTGGAAGCCGATCAGGCCACGGGCCGGGATCTGGTATTCCAGGCGCACACGGCCCTTGCCGTCCGGCTCCATGTTCTTCAGCTGGCCCTTGCGGGTGCCCAGCTTTTCCATCACGCCGCCCTGGTGCACTTCTTCGATGTCCACCACCAGCTGCTCGATCGGCTCCATCAGCTGGCCGTCGATTTCCTTGATGATCACTTCCGGGCGCGACACGGCCAGCTCGTAGCCTTCGCGACGCATGTTCTCGATCAGCACCGACAGGTGCAGTTCGCCACGGCCGGAGACCAGGAACTTGTCGGCGTCTTCCAGCTGTTCGACCTTCAGGGCCACGTTGTGGACCTTTTCACGGTCCAGGCGGTCCTTGATCTGGCGGCTGGTCAGGAACTTGCCACCGGACAGGTCCTTGTTGCCGGCGAACGGCGAGTTGTTGACCTGGAAGGTCATCGAGATGGTCGGCTCGTCGACGGTCAGCGCCGGCAGTGCTTCCGGGGTATCCGGGGCGCAGAGGGTGTCGGAGATGGTCAGCTCCTGGATGCCGGAGATGGCCACGATGTCGCCGGCTTCGGCCGAGTCCTGCTCGATGCGCTCCAGGCCCAGGAAGCCCAGCACCTGCAGCACCTTGCCGTTGCGCTTCTTGCCTTCACGGTCGATGACCGCGACCTGCATGTTCTTCTTCAGGGTGCCGCGCTGGATGCGGCCGATGCCGATGACGCCCACGAAGTTGTTGTAGTCCAGCTGGCTGATGCGCATCTGGAACGCGCCTTCCGGGTCCACTTCCGGCTTCGGCGCGTGCTGCATGATCGCTTCGTACAGCGGGGTCATGTCGCCGTCGCGCACGGTGTCTTCCAGGCCGGCGTAGCCGTTCAGGGCCGAGGCGTAGACGATCGGGAAGTCCAGCTGCTCATTGGTCGCGCCGAGCTTGTCGAACAGGTCGAAGACCTGGTCGATCACCCACTCCGGACGCGCGCCCGGACGGTCGATCTTGTTGACCACCACGATCGGCTTGAAGCCCATCGCGAAGGCCTTCTGGGTGACAAAGCGGGTCTGCGGCATCGGGCCGTCCATCGCGTCGACCAGGATCAGCACGGTGTCGACCATCGACAGCACGCGCTCGACCTCACCGCCGAAGTCGGCGTGGCCGGGGGTGTCGACGATGTTGATGCGGTTCTTGACGCCGGTCCGCTTGTCTTCCCAGGTGATGGCCGTGTTCTTGGCCAGGATGGTGATGCCGCGTTCCTTTTCCTGGTCGTTGCTGTCCATCACGCGCTCGGCGAGGACGGTGCGCTCGGACAGGGTGCCGGACTGCTTCAGCAGCTGGTCGACCAGGGTGGTCTTGCCATGGTCGACGTGGGCGACGATGGCGATGTTGCGAAGATTTTCGATGGACATACGAAAGGGGGCCAGTCGGCGCCGGATTTGGAAAAAGAAGTCCAACATTATACGTCGAACTTGACGATTCGCGAAAAGGTGGATTTCACGCCGGTCATGGGGCCCATTCAGCTGGCCGACCACCGCCCCGGCCGAGGCCGCCAGGAGCCGGCGGCGCGGCTCCCCGTCCGGAGGCTGAAGCCGGGCTCTTCACCGATGGTCGAAGCCGCCGCCGACACGAGGCGGGTGTAAACTAGGTGGCTAGACGCATTCCCCTTTGCATCAAGGATCTTCATGTCCCTCATCGCCACTTTCGACACCACCCAGGGCCCGATCAAGGTCGAGCTGTTCGCCGACAAGGCGCCGCTGACCGTGGCCAACTTCGTGAACCTGGTCAAGCACGGCTTCTATGACGGCCTGATCTTCCACCGCGTGATCGCCGACTTCATGATCCAGGGCGGCTGCCCGCAGGGTCGTGGCACCGGCGGCCCGGGCTACAAGTTCGAAGACGAGAAGAATGGCGTGAAGCACGAGGTCGGCTCGCTGTCGATGGCCAACGCCGGCCCGAACACCAACGGCAGCCAGTTCTTCATCACCCACATCAAGACCGACTGGCTGGACGGCCGCCACACCGTCTTCGGCAAGGTCCTGGAAGGCCAGGCCATCGTCGATTCGGTCAAGCAGGGCGATGTGATCCATTCGATCACCCTGGAAGGCGACGTCGACGCCGTGCTGGCCGCCCAGGCCGACCGCGTCGCCGAGTGGAACAAGCACCTCGCCGCCTGATTCCCCTTCGAAACGGCCACCCACGGGTGGCCGTTTCCCTGTTCCCCGCCGCCCGCCAGGCCTGCGTGGCTCCGCCCGCGGCGTCCCATCAAACGCTTGCAAGCAAGAGGAAACCCCCATGAAAGCACCCGTTCGTGTTGCCGTGACCGGCGCCGCCGGCCAGATCGGTTATGCCCTGCTGTTCCGCATCGCCTCCGGCGAAATGCTGGGCAAGGACCAGCCGGTCATCCTGCAGCTGCTGGAACTGCCGGTGGACAAGGCCCAGGCCGCCCTGAAGGGCGTGATGATGGAGCTGGAAGACTGCGCCTTCCCGCTGCTGGCCGGCATGGTCGGCACCGATGACGCCGAAGTGGCGTTCAAGGACGCCGACATCGCCCTGCTGGTCGGCGCGCGTCCGCGCGGCCCGGGCATGGAGCGCAAGGATCTGCTGCTGGAAAACGCCAAGATCTTCACCGCCCAGGGCGCGGCGTTGAACAAGGTCGCCAGCCGTGACGTGAAGGTGCTGGTGGTCGGCAACCCGGCCAACACCAACGCCTACATCGCCATGAAGTCGGCTCCGGACCTGAAGCCGGAGAACTTCACCGCCATGCTGCGCCTGGACCACAACCGCGCGCTGAGCCAGCTGTCGACCAAGCTCGGCAAGCCGGTCGGTGGCATGGAGAAGCTGGTGGTGTGGGGCAACCACAGCCCGACCATGTACCCGGACTACCGTTTCGCCACCGCCGATGGTGCGTCGATTGCCGATGCGATCAACGACCAGGAGTGGAACGCCAACACCTTCATCCCGACCGTGGGCAAGCGCGGCGCGGCCATCATCGAAGCCCGCGGCTCGTCCTCGGCGGCTTCGGCGGCCAACGCTGCCATCGACCACGTGCGTGACTGGGTGCTGGGCAGCAACGGCAAGTGGGTCACCATGGGCGTGCCGTCCGACGGTTCCTACGGCATTCCGGAAGGCGTGATCTTCGGCTTCGCGGTGACCACCGAGAACGGCAAGTACACCCTGGTGAAGGATCTGCCGATCGACGACTTCAGCCAGAAGTACATCGACAAGACCCTGGCCGAGCTGGAAGAAGAGCGCGCCGGCGTCGCCCACCTGCTGGGCTGATGCGGGCGGTACCGGCCACGGCCGGTATCTCCGCCGCGATGGTGGGTATCTCCACCGCCACGGTGGGTACCGACCGTTGGTCGGTACGCTCACCGCAGAAAACGGGGAAGCTTCGGCTTCCCCGTTTTTGTTTGAACGGATACGCAAACCGATGATCCACCTGCACTACATCGACGATGCCCTGCTGGTGGCCGAGAAGCCGGCCGGCCTGCTGTCTGTGCCCGGCCGCAGCGAAGAAAACCAGGACTGCGTGGTCACACGCCTGCAGGGGGTGTACCCGGACGCGCTGACCGTGCACCGGCTGGACCAGGTGACCTCCGGCCTGTTGCTGCATGCGCGCGGCAAAGAGATGCAGGCCGCGTTGTCGATGCAGTTCGAGCGGCGCCAGGTCGGCAAGCGCTACGAGGCCATCGTGCAGGGCGTGATCGAAGGCGAGGCCGGCGAAGTGGACCTGCCGCTGATCGTGGACTGGCCGAACCGACCGAAGCAGATGGTCGACCGTGAGCGCGGCAAACCCGCACTGACGCGTTGGCGCGTGCTGGCCCGTGACGCGGGAGCGCAGCGCACGCGCGTGGAGCTGGAACCGATCACCGGCCGCAGCCATCAGCTGCGCCTGCACATGGCCAGCCTCGGCCATCCAATCGTCGGTGACGTGCTGTACGACGCCGCACCGGCGCAGCGCGTGCACCTGCATGCACGCAGCCTGCAATTCACTCATCCGGTGACGGGCGAAGCGCTCGCGTTCGAGTCTGCGGCTCCGTTCTAGGGAGTGGGTGTATCGGCAGGGCTGCGCCCTGCACCTGCTACGAACCGGTGCAACGTCAAAGGCCAAGGTGGCTCTGGTGTTCTGCTTGTTGGGCGGGGCGGTGTGGGTTGGCAGGACACGCCGTAAACCCATCCATGGGGGCTCGATGGCGCCATCCATGGCGCCAACGGTCCTGCCAACCCACACCGCCCCGCCTTCGACAGATCTCCGGTGAAGGATGGTCTATCCACGCTTTGCGTGGATCAAATCCATCGGAATCGAATATTTCGACAACTGATCGAAAAGTATCCACGCATGGCGTGGATCTACCGTGTCGACCAAGGTCGACACCCATCAGGGCAATACGCCGTTCCAACAGATCGCAGGAAACTGTCGAAGGCGGGGTGGGTCCGGTTGCGGGGGCGTGAGCGCCATGGACGGCGCGACCGAGCCTACAGGGACGTATTCACGGCGTCCCCCGCAACCGGACCCATCCCGCCAACCCTCAGGAAACCAGCTTGTGCTGTTGCCGTTGCCGGCCAGCGGCCGGCACTACTGCAGGTGCAGGGCTGCAAGCCCTGCAGAACAAACCCACCCCCTACCAAGGTAGGGCGGCCCGCGCGGCAGCGCCGGACTATCCTCGAACCCATGACTTTGTCTGGGAGGGCTGCGTCATGAACTACGAGGAAACCTACCGTCGCTCGATCGACGAGCCGGAGGCCTTCTGGGGCGAGGAAGCCAAGCGCATCCATTGGCACAAACCGCCACAGCAGGTGCTCGACTACAGCAACCCGCCGTTCCGGCGCTGGTTCGTCGGCGGCGAAACCAATCTCTGCTACAACGCCGTCGACCGCCATCTGGCCGACCGTCCCGACCAGCTCGCGCTGGTGGCCATCTCCACCGAAACCAACAGCACCCGCGAAATCACCTATCGCCAGCTGTATCGCGAAGTGAATGATTTCGCTGCCGTGCTCAAGCATCTCGGCGTCGGCCACGGCGACCGCGTGGTGATCTACATGCCGAACATGGCCGAGGCCGTGTTCGCGATGCTGGCCTGTGCACGCATCGGTGCGGTGCATTCGGTGGTGTTCGGCGGCTTTGCCGCACACAACCTGGCGCTGCGCATCGACGATGCCCGACCCAAGCTGCTGATCGCCGCCGATGCCGGCATGCGCGGTGGCAAGCTGATTCCGTACAAGCCGATGGTCGATGCCGCCTGTGCGGAAGCCAGCGCGCCGCCACCGCACGTGTTGATCGTGTCGCGCGGACTGGATGCGGCCGAGCCGCGCGTGCCGGGCCGTGATGTGGAGTACGCCGCGCTGCGTGCGCAGATCGGGCAGGTCGATGTGCCGGTGCAGTGGCTGGAAGCCAGCGAGCCAAGCTACCTGCTGTACACCTCCGGGACCACCGGCAAGCCCAAGGGCGTGCAGCGCGATGTCGGCGGCTATGCGGTAGCGATGGCACAGTCGATGGAAACCGTGTTCGACTGCAGACCGGGGCAGGTGATGTTCTCCACCTCCGATGTCGGCTGGGCGGTGGGCCATTCGTACAACGTGTACGGCCCGCTGATCGGGGGTTGCACCTCGCTGCTGTATGAAGGACTGCCGACCAACCCCGATCCGGGCATCTGGTGGGCGCTGTGCGAGCAGTACAACGTGCGCACGATGTTCTCTTCGCCCACCGCGATCCGCGTGCTGAAGAAGCATGATGCGGACTTCATCCATCGCCACGACCTGCGCGCGCTGAAGTACCTGTTCCTGGCCGGCGAGCCGCTGGATGAGCCGACTGCGCACTGGATCAATGACGCACTGGGCAAGCCGATCATCGACAACTACTGGCAGACCGAAACCGGTTGGCCAGCGCTGACCCTGCTGCCCGGCCTGGAGATGAAGCCGGTGCGCTTCGGCTCGCCCGGCTTCCCCAACCTCGGTTACCGGATGAAGGTGATCGACGAGAACACCGGCGAAGAAGTCGCGCCGGGACAGAAGGGCGTGCTGGTGGTGTCGCCACCGCTGCCGCCGGGCTGCATGAGCACGGTGTGGAACGACGACAACCGTTTCCTGCAGAGCTACTTCAGCCACTTCAAGGAACTGCTGTACAGCTCGCTGGACTGGGCGATCCGCGACGATGATGGCTATACCTTCATCCTCGGCCGTACCGACGATGTGATCAACGTGGCCGGGCACCGCTTGGGCACGCGCGAGATCGAGGAGGCCATTTCCAGTCATCCGCGCGTGGCCGAGGCCGCCGTGATCGGGGTCAAGGATGAGCTGAAGGGGCAGGTGCCGCTGGTGTTCGTCACCCTCAAGCAGAGCCTCGGTGGCGAGGATCCGGCACCGGTGGTGGCAGAGATGATGGCGACGGTGACGACTTCGCTTGGTGCGGTAGCGCGCCCGGCGCATGTGCACGTGGTCAATGCATTGCCCAAGACCCGCTCTGGCAAGCTGCTGCGGCGCTCGTTGCAGGCGCTGGCCGAGCAGCGCGACCCGGGTGACCTGTCGACCCTGGATGATCCCAGCGCGCTGGAGGAGATCCGCCGGGCGTTGGGCCGCTGACCCGGTAGTGCCGGCCGCTGGCCGGCAATCCCGTCAATCCGGAGGTTGCCGGCCAGCGGCCGGCACTACCCGCGGTTCTTGCGCTAAGCTCGGCCTGTCATCGACCTGCAACACGCGGCGCGCGCCGGGGAACGTGCGTGCCGTCCGGGGATGGCAGACAGGGGGACGTGCCCGCCAGGGCACGCCGGCATGGCGCATCAAGGGAGGGGGATGCAATGGCATTGCTGCACGCCAAGACGGCTGCTGGCCGTCAGGAAATCGAAGACCGTGGCCGGCGTCTGCCGGCGGCGCTGCGATCAATCCTGCTGATGGTCGACGGCCATCGCGACGATACCGAACTGCGCGGCCTGTTCGAAGGCCTGCGCGCACCGCACGATGCGCTGGAGCAGCTGGCAGCGCAGGGCCTGATCGAGGTGATCGGTGGCAGCGCCGAGGCGGTGCCGATGCGCGGCATCAGCAGTGGCCGCGAACAGGACCCGGCGTTGTACCAGCAGCTGTATGAGGCGATGAGCGACGCCGTGCGGCGTCATCTCGGCCTGAAGGGCTACTTCATGCAGTTGAAGATCGAGCGCTGTACCGATGCGCTGGCGCTGGAACGCCTGTGCCCGGAACTGCTGGCTGCCGTGGGCAAGGCGCGCAGCCCGGCACTGGCGCAGCGCTGGTGGCAGGAAACCCAGGCGGCGATGGCGATCGATGGTGGCCAGGTCGTGCAGGCCTGAGCCAGCGCGTAAAGTGATCGGTTCACTTTCCCACAAGGAGTCCCGCGTGCAGGACGACCACCACGACAGCGACACCCCGGGCTGGGACGCGATCAACGCCGCGCTGGCGCCGCTGTATGCCGGCCAGGAACCGCGCCATTTCGGCACCGCGCTGCCGTATACGCTGGGTGGCCAGGATCCACTGGACGGCATCAGTGTGTACTGGTCGGATGCGCCGGTGCCGCACTGGCATTACATCACCTATGGATTCTCCGAGCTGTACGCCAAGGAGAGCAGTGACGCTGCCGCCAGCGGCTATGGATTTGAACTGACCTTCCGTCTGGCCGCCGCAGCCGATGAGCGCGCCGACGGCACGCCGCCGGTGTGGCCGATGAACCTGTTGCAGAACCTGGCGCGTTACGTGTTCGGCAGTGGCAATGTGTTCGAGGATGGCCACCATCTGGATGCCAACGGCCCGATTGCGCTGGAGACCGACACGCGGCTGTGCCATCTGGCCTTCATCGCCGACCCGCAGTTGCCGGCGCGCGACACCGCCAATGGCCACCTGCAGTTCCTGCAGCTGGTCGGGCTGACCGACGAAGAGATGGCGGCGGTCAAGCGCTGGTCCACGCGCGGCGTGCTGCAGGCACTGCAGCCGGCGATGCCGCTGTGGATCACCGATCTGCATCGCGGCAACCTGCTGGAGGATCCGGTATTGGCCGCACGTGTACGTGCCGGGAGCGAGCAGGAAGGCTCCAGTACCGGCATGTTGTTCATCGAGACCCTGGACTGGCGCCAGCAGGAGGGCGTGACCACGCTGGTGCTGGGTGCAGGGCAGGTGCCCAGTGTCTGCGAGCTGCTGCCGTTGCGCCTGCGCCATGGCATGTCGCTGGAACTGGTGAGCCGCCAGCGGCAGTGGGAGTTCAGCCCCGGCGACGAGGGCGGACGCGGCGAACTGGGGCCGGACAGCGCGCGCTGGCCGTTGGACGAGCACGGGCTGCAGGCGCTGGCCGAGGTGCGTGCCGAGCGTGGCATCTACCCACTGGGCGCTGCACTGCAGATCGAAGTGGTGCCGACCCTGCTGCGTGACGCCCAGGGTGAGGTGATCCGCCAGATCGGCTGACCACGCCGATCGCAGCGGTGGGGTCAGAGCCGCCTGCGGTGCAGGCGGATCCGACCCCGCCTGGGGGCAGTGGGGTCGGATCCGTTCGCAGGACGAACGGATCCGACCCCGGGCGTGCCTCAGGCCAGGCCTTCGGCCTTCAGCGCGGCCTGCACGCCGGCATCGGCGTCCATGCGCGCCTTGTAGGCGGCCAGGTTGTCCAGGCCGGACAGATCGACCTTGGTGCCGGCGGCCCAGCGCAGGGTGATGTAGAAGTACGGGTCGGCGAAGCTGCGGAAGCCGGCCAGCCACGGCTTGTCGGCCAGCTGCCTGTCGGCGGTCTCGAACAGGCCGCGCAAGCGCTTGTGCGCGGCGGCGCGGATGGCGTCGTACTGGCCTTCGTCGGCAATGAACTTGCCCGGCGCGAACAGCGGCGAGAAGGCCGGGTGCACGTCGGAATTGACGAAGGCCAGCCAGCGGGTGGCTTCGGCGCGCTGGCGCGCGCTGCCGTCGCCGCCGAGGCCGGCCTGCGGGAAGCTGTCGGCGATGTAGCCCATGATCGCGGCGTTCTGCAGCAGCACGAAATCGCCGTCGACCAGCGCGGGTACCGCGCCGGCCGGATTGATCTTGAGGAATTCCGGACCCTTCAGGGTGTCCTTGTTCAGCAGTTCAACCTCGAACGGCTGGCCGGTCCACTGCAGGGCGATGTGGTCGGCGGTGGAACAGGCACCGGGCTTGCTGTACAGCTTCATGGGAACTCCAGGTGATGCGGGCGGGAAACGCCCACTATCCCAGAGCCTGGCGGCGGGCGGCAACGCTGCCGCCGGCACGGATCGTTACGACTGTCGCGGCTTGAGGTTCTGCACCTTATAGAAGGTGTGATCGCCGATGGTGGCCACCTGGTAGGCATTGCGCCAGTTCGGGCTGGCGATGGACAGCGCGGCGAAATGGCTGGCACCGGGCACGATCTCGCGGCGCTCGCCGGCCGGCAGCGCCCAGTTGCGCTCGGCGTCGAAGGCGACGTTCATCGCCTCGCTCCAGGCCGCGTCATTGCCCAGCTGGGTGCCGGGGGAGACGATGGTCGGCGCGAACTGCTTGCGCGCGGTGACCACCTGGCACATCGAGTCGCCCCACAGGCCGCTGTCGAGGCGGCGCAGGGCAACCTCGGCGACGGCCTGCTGGCCACGCAGGGTCTGGTCGCGGGCTTCCAGGTACACGGTGGTGCTCAGACACAGTGAATCGGCGGCCGGCTGCGGCAACAACTGCGACAGCCAGAGAATCCAGGCCAGTTTCATATAACTCCTTGCTCCGTATGGGCCGCACTCTCCGGTTCCGGCCGCGAGGGCGACGGGAAGCGGGGCACGACTTGGCGTCATGGGGAGGCGGCCATCGGGGCCGCCCCGTGGGCAGCCCCAAAAGAAACGATCAGTACCGATCGAGGGGGCTGCGCCGGCTCACCGGAAACTGGCTGGTGAGCGGAAAGATGGCGCAAGGTAGGGGGGCATAGCCGAACGCATCGTGAACCGCCCGGCTTGACATTCAGCTTCAGCAGGGGTGACGGAAATCACATTCCGTCCCCCATTCAGGCGCCTCTTACAGCGCCGCGGCGACGCGACTGCCCTGGTCGATGGCGCGTTTGGCATCCAATTCGGCGGCGACATCGGCGCCGCCGATCAGCTGCGCACTGATGCCGGCGGCCTGCAGTTCGGCCTGCAGCGCGCGGTTCGGTTCCTGCCCGGCGCAGATCACCACGTGGTCGACCGGCAGCAGCTGTTCGCTGCCCTCGACGCGGATGCGCAGGCCCTCGTCGTCCACGCCCAGGTACTCGACGCCACCGAGCATGCGTACGCCCTTGGCCTTCAGCGTGGCACGGTGGATCCAGCCAGTGGTCTTGCCCAGGCGCGCACCGGGCTTGCCCGGGCTGCGCTGCAGCAGCCACAACCGCCGCGGCGAGGCTTCGGCCTGCGGTTTTGCCAGCGAGCCACGCGCTTCGAAGCTGCTGTCCACGCCCCATTCGGCCATCCAGCGCTGCGGGTCGAGGGACGGGGACTCACCGGCATGGCTGAGGAACTCGCCGACGTCGAAGCCGATGCCGCCGGCGCCGATGATCGCCGCATTGGCGCCCACCTCGACCCGGCCCAGCAGCACGTCCAGGTAGCTGACCACCTTGGCATGGTCGGCGCCGGGGAAGTCGACCTTGCGCGGGGTGATGCCGGTGGCCAGCACCACCTCGTCGAATCCGGCCAGGCTGGCCGCGTCGGCGCGGGTGCCCAGGCGCAGCTGCACGCCGGTTTCGGCCAGCTTGTGGCGGAAGTAGCGCAGGGTTTCGTGGAACTCTTCCTTGCCGGGGATGCGCTTGGCCACGTTGAACTGGCCCCCGATCTCCTCGTTGGCATCGAACAGGGTGACCTGGTGGCCGCGCTCGGCAGCCACCGTGGCGCAGGCCAGTCCGGCCGGACCGGCGCCGACCACGGCGATCTTCTTCGGCGCGGGGGTGGGGCGGTAGACCAGCTCGGTCTCGTGTGCGGCGCGCGGGTTGACCAGGCAGCTGGCCAGCTTGTTCTCGAACACGTGGTCCAGGCAGGCCTGGTTGCAGGCGATGCAGGTGTTGATCGCCTCGGCGCGGCCCGCCCGGGCCTTGTTCGGCCACTGCGGGTCGGCCAGCAGCGGGCGCGCCAGCGACACCATGTCGGCGCCGCCGTCGGCCAGGATGCGCTCGGCGACCTCGGGCATGTTGATGCGGTTGGTCGCCACCAGCGGCACCTTCACATGCGGCTTGAGCTTGGCGGTGACCCCGGCGAACGCAGCACGCGGCACCGAGGTGGCGATGGTCGGAATACGCGCTTCGTGCCAGCCGATGCCGGAGTTGATGATCGTCGCACCGGCGGCCTCGATGGCCTGCGCCTGCTGCACGATCTCTTCCCAGTTGCTGCCGTCTTCCACCAGGTCCACCAGCGACAGGCGGTAGATGATGATGAAGTCCGGCCCACAGGCCTCGCGGATGCGGCGCACGATCTCCACCGCAAAGCGCATGCGCTGGCGGGCGTCACCGCCCCAGGCATCGGTGCGTTTGTTGGTGCGCGGGGCGATGAACTCGTTGATGAGGTAGCCCTCCGAGCCCATCACTTCCACGCCGTCGTAGCCGGCCTCGCGGGCCAGCTTCGCGCTGCGTGCGTAGTCGGCGATATGGCGCTCGACACCCCCGGCCGACAATGCGCGCGGGGTGAACGGGTTGATCGGCGCCTTCAGCTTCGACGGCGCCACCGACAGCGGATGGTAGGCATAGCGGCCGGCGTGCAGCAGCTGCAGGCAGATCTTCGCGCCGTGCTGGTGCGCGGCGGCGGTCAGCTGCCGGTGCGGGCGCACTTCCCAGGGCCAGGACAGCTTGCCGCCGAACGGCTTCAGCCAACCGACCACGTTCGGCGCGAAGCCGCCGGTGACGATCAGGCCGACGCCGCCTGCGGCGCGCTCGGCGAAGTAGGCCGCCAGGCGCGGGAAATCACGGGCGCGGTCTTCCAGCCCGGTATGCATCGAGCCCATCAGGACGCGGTTGCGCAGCTGGGTGAAGCCCAGGTCCAGTGGGGCGAACAGGTTCGGGTAGGCGGCTTCGTTGGCTGGCGACATGATCGATACGCTTGCGTACGGAAGCGCGAAGCGTGCCGGGAAACGGCCGCCGGAGCAAGGGGCGCGGGGTAGTGCCGGCCGCTGGCCGGCATTCCAGCCAGCTCAGGGCGATTGCGGTTGCCGGCCAGCGGCCGGCACCACCGGCAGCGGCCGGCCGATCCCGAACCAGCCCAGGGTCACCCCGCATAGCGGGCCGATCAGCAGGGCAAAGACCAGGGTGCCGATGCCGACGTTGCCGCCCAGCCACCAGCCCAGCAGCAGCACGCTGCCTTCGATCAGGCTGCGCACCTTCCAGATCGGCCAACCGGTGCGGGCATGCAGCCCGGTCATCAGGCCGTCGCGCGGGCCAGGGCCCAGGCGCGCGCCGATGTACAGGCCGGTGGCCAGCGCGACCAGCAGCATGCCGGCGCAGAACATCGCCAACTGCCAGCCCAGGCCGTCCGCTGGCGGCAACAGCCACAGGCCGAACTGCGCCGAGGGACCGATCAGCAGCACATTGAGAACCGTGCCCAGCCCCGGCTTCTGCCGCAGCGGCCACCACAGCAGCAGCACCAGCGCGCCGATCACGTTGGTCGCCAGGCCGAACGACAGCGGCGTCTGCGCGGCGATGCCCTGCGACAGCACATCCCAGGGCGCCACGCCGATCGCCGCACGGATCATCAGCGAGGCACCGAAGCCATACAGGAACAGGCCGGTGATCAGTTGCAGCAGGCGCAGGGGCAGGGCGGTGGGCATGGCGGGCTCGGGGGAGGGGATCTGTTTCCACCGTAGATCCGAATAAGTCGCCAGCATAGATACAGATGCCGGCCAATCCGCCGCCACAGGCGGAATCTGTAGAGCCGAGCCCATGCTCGGCTGCTTTGGCTGGCACCGCCAGCCGAGCATGGGCTCGGCTCTACATGACGCTTCAGTCGTCCCAGCCGGCCAGCGCCAGCTTGCCCACCGTGCGTCCGCTGGCCAGGCGCTGATGGGCGATGTCGAGGTTGGCGGCGTTGATCGTGCCCAGCGTTTCGCTGAGCGTGCCGCGCAGTTGTCCGGCGTCGATCATGCTGGCCGCGCGGCTGAGGATGCGGTGCTGTTCGATGCGGTCGGCGGTGGCAAAGCGCGCACGCGCAAACATGAATTCCCAATGGATGCCGATGCACTTGGCTTTGTACGGATCACCGATCCGCAGCGCGCCGCGGGGTTCGACGATCAGGCCGACATGGCCCTGCGGTGCCAGCAGCTGGCCCAGCTCATCCCAGTAGTGGTCGGTGTCGGCCAGGTTCAGTGCGACCTGCACCTCGGCGATGCCCAGCGCCTGCAGCTGGGGTTGCAGGCGCTGCCGATGATCGATCACATGGCGGGCGCCCATCTGCCGGCACCAGTCGACCGAGGCGTCACGCGAGGCGGTGGCGATCACCTCGAAGCCCGCATGGTGGGCCAGCTGGATCGCCATCGATCCCACGCCGCCGGCGCCTCCGACCACCAGCAGATGCTGGCCCGCTTGGCGACGATCATCCAGCTGCAGGGGCATCCGCTGGAACAGCAGTTCCCAGGCGGTGAGCGTGGTCAGCGGCAGTGCGGCAGCCTCGGCGAAATCCAGCGTAGTGGGCTTGCGAGCCACCAGCCGCTCGTCCACCAGCTGGTACTGCGCATTGCAGCCCGGACGGGTGACATCCCCGGCGTAATAGACCTCGTCACCGGAGGCGAACAGGCTGGCCTCGTCGCCAATGGCCTCGACCACGCCGGCGGCGTCCCAGCCCAGCACGCGCGGGGTGTCGAGTGTGGCCGGATCGGTGGCGGCACGCTGCTTGCCATCGACGGGATTGACCGACACCGCTTCGACCCGGATCAGCAGGTCGCGGCCACCCGGCGGCAGCGGCGGAGGCAGATGGACATCGTGCAGGAGGGGGGCGGATTCACGACTCAGGGCGACAGCTTTCATTACGGCTCCGGCTGGGTGCGTTCCCTCATCATAAGGTTCCTCACGTTTGCGGAAATGCGCTGAACACGGTCATCCGTGGTGTTGCGCAGTATGTCGTTTTCCGCACTTAAACCCCGTCAAACCCTTGCAGCGTGAGGGTCTTGCGGATTTTCATCATCCTGTATAGGGTTTCAACGTCGGACCGGTGGACGGTCGGGCGCAACACTTCACATGTTACGGGACTGTTAACATGACCTTCACCCGCCTGAGCATAATGTTCGCGGCGGTGGCGTGCTGAATCGGCTGTCGAGCTTCGACGCAGTAGTGCTGGCCCATGCCTCTACCGGTTTCATACCCCCGAAATAGGAGCTGTACTCAATGAACAAGAAGATCCTTACTGCAGCGCTGCTGGGCGGCCTGGCTTTTGCCCAGGCAGCTTCTGCGCAGGAGTTCGATGACCGCTGGTACCTGACCGGTTCGGCCGGCTTCAACTTCCAGGACAGCGACCGTCTGACCAATGACGCTCCGTTCGTGACCCTGGGCCTGGGTAAGTTCATCAGCCCGAACTGGTCGCTGGACGGTGAGCTGAACTACCAGAACCCGAACTTCGACAGCAACCAGGACCTGAACTGGTCGCAGTACGGCATCTCGCTGGACCTGCGTCGCCACTTCATCAAGGAAGGCCGCGGCTGGAACCCGTACATCGTCGGTGGCCTGGGCTACCAGAAGTCGGAAGAAGAGTACGCCGCGCTGGACAACAATGGTCCGCGTGAGCGCAAGGACGGCAACGTTGCCGCCAAGCTGGGCGTCGGCCTGCAGACCACCTTCGACAAGCGCGTTGCTGTCCGCGCCGAAGTGGCCTACCGCGCTGACTTCGACGACCAGAGCGTTGCCGCCCGCAACGAAAGCTGGTTCGGCGACGTGCTGGCTTCGGTCGGCGTCGTGATCCCGCTGGGCCCGGCCCCGGTCGCGGCTGCTCCGGCTCCGGCTCCGGTTGCCCCGAGCTGCGCCGATCTGGACGACGACGGTGACGGCGTCAACAACTGCGACGACAAGTGCCCGAACTCGCAGCCGGGTCAGACCATCGGTCCGGACGGTTGCCCGGTGCCGGTCTCCATCGACCTGAAGGGCGTGAACTTCGACTTCGACAAGTCGAACCTGCGTCCGGACGCCGTGGCGATCCTGAGCGAAGCCACCGAGATCCTGAAGCGTTACCCGGATCTGCGCGTTGAAGTTGCCGGTCACACCGACTCGAAGGGTACCGACGCTTACAACCAGAAGCTGTCGGAGCGTCGCGCCACCGCCGTGTACAACTACCTGACCAAGAACGGCGTTGACGCCGGTCGCCTGGTCGGCCCGATCGGCTACGGCGAGAGCCGTCCGATTGCTCCGAACACCAACCCGGATGGTTCGGACAACCCGGAAGGTCGCGCCAAGAACCGTCGTACCGAGCTGAACGTCCAGAACTAAGTTCTGACGCTCTGCCGGTAAGACACTGCAGGACCCGGCTTCGGCCGGGTCTTGTTGTTTGTGCGGCCCGGATGCTGGCCGCACGCCGATCGGGCAGACCGTTCGTCGGTAATTTGTCCATGAAACCAATAAGTTGGCGTATTCATTGAAAGTGGCGCTTGAAAGCTGTCGCGGCATTGCTACACTCGCCGCGTCACTTCCTTCCGTGGATGCCCCTCATGCTGCGCTCTGCATCGGCCGCCGTCCTGGCGCTGGCCCTGGTTCCCGCCGCCCACGCTGCGGTTGATTGCTCGGTCAACACCAGCGCTACGCCGCTGCCGTTGCCGGCCACGACCATCGCACCGGTGGCCGACGAGCTGTACATCCGTGGCAATCAACTGGGCATGCCGGCCGGCGTGCTGAGCAGCAGCTATGACCCCTCGCAGTCGCTGGACCAGGTGCTGCAGCGTCTGCGCATCGATGGTTGCCAGAACATCGCCAAGGCCATCCCGAGCGCACCGGCGGTGAAGCCGAACGATCCGGCGGCGTACAAGCCGCAGACCGAATTCGACAACACGCCCTGGCGCTTTGACATGAGCCAGAACGGCAAGCGCATGACCGCCGAGGAGTTCGACGCCTGGATGAAGGCGCGCGGTGTGCGTGTGGTCAAGGCGCGTCCGGCACCGGCGGCCGCCTCGGCCGCTGCCGAAGCACCGGCTGAGACCAAGCCGGGCGAGAAGAAGTAAGGCGCGCGGGGAGCAGAGGCTTGCGCACGCGCCGCCCCCCTGCTGCCCCCGCTGCCCGCTCCCACGCAGCGCGTGGGCGTGCGACGCCCGCTGCCATGCCGGCCGGTGTCCGTCATGGCCTGGCGCGTGTGTTGTCCAAGGCCGGTGTGTGCTCGCGCAGCGAGGCCGCGCGATGGATCGCCGATGGCCGCGTACGCGTGTCCGGCCGCATCGTGCGCGATCCGGAATTCCCGATTGGCCAGCCGGCGCCGTCGATCGAGGTCGACGGCCAGCCGATGGGCGCGCCGCAGCGCCTGTACCTGATGCTCAACAAGCCGCGCGGGGTGGTGACCACCGCGCAGGACGAGCGTGGGCGCGACACCGTGTACCGCTGTTTCGATGGTGCCGGCCTGCCCTGGATCGCCCCGGTCGGGCGCCTGGACAAGGCCAGTGAAGGGTTGCTGCTGTTCAGCAACGACCCGCAATGGGCGGCGCGGCTGACCGACCCGCAGACCGGGCCGGACAAGACCTACCACGTGCAGGTCGACCATCTGCCCGATGAGGCGACGCTGGCGGCCCTGCAGGCCGGCGTGCAGGACGATGGCGAGTTCCTGGTGGCCCAGGCCGTGCGCGTGCTGCGCAGTGGCGACAAGACCGCGTGGCTGGAGGTGGTCCTCGACGAGGGCCGCAACCGCCACATCCGCCGCCTGCTGGCGGCCTTCGACCTGCAGGTGCTGCGCCTGGTCCGGGTCGCGATCGGCGGGCTGGCGCTCGGTGATCTCGGCAAGGGCCAATGGCGGGTGTTGCAGGTCAGCGACCAGCAGCGGCTGGGGGCCGCTGCAGCGGGCTGATCATCGCCCGCGGCCGGCAGCTGCCGGCCACCGTTCCAGGCGTAGGGGGCGCCTGGCTTTCGATCTACTTGAACGGAGCGTGCCCATGTACCTGACCCTCAACCGAACCCTGCGCTGCGCCGGCCTGCTGTTGCCGATCGCATTGCTGGCCGCCTGTGGCGGCCACAAGAAGGTGGCCAAGGCGGAAACGCCGGCCGAGACCCCGGTGGTGGAAGTGAAGACCCCGGAGCTGGACGGTCGCGGCAGTTACCGCTTCATGATGAGCAACGGCGACCAGAAGATGACCGCCGACCAGTTCGATGCCTGGATGAAGGCCAACGGCATCCGCGTGGCCAAGGGCAACGCGCAGGATGCTGCCGCCAAGCCGGTGGTGGTGGCCAGCAAGGACGAGCCGAAGGGCAAGAAGAAAAAGAAATGACGCCGACAGGTGCCGACCCTGGCCGGCACGCCACCCGGCTCCGGTAGGTGCCGACCTTGGTCGGCACGCTCTGCCCGGTGGGGTCAGAGCCCTTTCCTGCGGAAAGGGATCCGACCCCGGGCCTGATCAGGCCTTGATCACGCCCAGCTCGACGCCGATGCGAGTAAACGCATCGATCGCGCGATCCAGATGCTCGCGGCTGTGCGCCGCGCTGATCTGGGTGCGGATGCGCGCCTGGCCCTTGGGCACCACCGGGAAGAAGAAGCCGATCGCATAGATGCCTTCTTCCAGCAGGCGCTCGGCGAACTTCTGCGCCAGCGGGGCGTCGTACAGCATCACCGGGCTGATCGGGTGCACGCCGGGCTTCACGTCGAAGCCGGCCGCGGTCATCTTCTCGCGGAAGTAGGCGGTGTTCGCGGCCAGCGTGCTGCGTAGGTCATCGGCGGCGGCCAGCATCTCGAACGCCTTGATGCCGGCGGCGACCACATGCGGCGGCAGCGAGTTGGAGAACAGGTACGGGCGCGAGCGCTGGCGAAGCAGCTCGATCACCTCGGCGCTGGCACAGGTGAAACCGCCCAGCGCGCCGCCCATGGCCTTGCCCAGGGTGCCGGTGATGATGTCGATCTTCTCCAGCACACCCTTGACCTCGGCCGAGCCGCGGCCGGTGGCGCCGAGGAAGCCGGTGGCGTGGCACTCATCGATATGCACCAGCGCGTTGTACTTCTTCGCCAGCGCGGTGATCTCGTCCAGCGGAGCGATGAAGCCGTCCATCGAGAACACGCCGTCGGTGGTGATCAGCTTGGTCTTGCAGCCGGCGGCGTCGGCGGCCTGCAGCTGCGCCTCCAGGTCGGCCATGTCGCAGTTGGCATAGCGGAAGCGCTTGGCCTTGCACAGGCGCACGCCGTCGATGATCGAGGCGTGGTTCAGCGCATCGGAGATGATCGCGTCGTTCTCGCCGAGCAGCGGTTCGAACAGGCCGCCGTTGGCATCGAAGCAGGCCGCATACAGGATGGTGTCCTGCTTGCCGAAGAAATCGGCGATCTGCTTTTCCAGCTGCTTGTGCAGGTCCTGGGTGCCGCAGATGAAGCGCACCGAGGCCATGCCGAAGCCATGGCTGTCCAGCGCATCCTTGGCGGCCTGGATCAGGTCCGGGTGATCGGCCAGGCCCAGGTAGTTGTTGGCGCAGAAGTTCAGCACCGTGCGGCCGTCGTCGAGGGTGATCTCGGCGGACTGCGGGCTGGTGATGATCCGCTCGGACTTGAACAGGCCCTGGGCGCGGATGGCGTCCAGTTCGTCTGCATAGTGGCGGGTCAGGGCGGAGGAGGCGTCGGTCATGGCGTGGGCACGGCTCAGCACGGGAAACCGCTGATTCTACCGGGCATCGGTGACCCCGGACCGGGTGACCGGCGGCCCCGCCATGGCCGGCACATGTTGCATCGCAATAGCAAACGGGTTAAAAATTCGTGAACCGGACCTGTCTGGCTCCGGTTCCCGCATCCGCCTTCCACGCCACCGCCCCCACCGGAGACGCCCATGAAGCACGCCCGTGCCTGCCTCGCCATTGCCGCCGCCCTGACCCTTGCGCCGTTCGCGGCCAGCGCCCAGGACAACGAATCGCCGTACAGCTGGAACGTCACCGCCGTGTCGGACTACCTGTTCCGTGGTGTGTCGCAGACCGACGAGAAGCCGACCCTGCAGGCGGGCTTCACCTACACCTCGCCGGTCGGCCTGTATGCCGGTGTCTGGGGTTCGGGCGTGGACTTCGGTCCGGGCGACCCGAACACCGAGGTCGACTACCAGATCGGTTACGGCGTGGACGTCACTCCGCGCGTCAACTTCGACGTGCTGCTCAACCGCTACACCTACATCGGTGCCAGCAACCAGAACTACAACGAACTGGTCACCACCACCACGCTGGATGAGACCTACAAGCTGACCGTGGCCTACACCAACGACCAGTGGAACAGCGGCACCGATGGCTGGTACTACGGCGTCGGTGGCCAGTGGGGTCTGCCGAACGACTTCGCACTGAGCGCCAATGTCGGCCGCAGCAGCTTCGAACAGGGCCTGGCCAAGGACTACACCGACTGGAACGTCGGCGTCAGCCGCCAGTTCGGCCTGTTCAATGTCGGCCTGGGCTACTACGGCACCGACGGCAACGGCCGCGACAACTCGGGCAAGCTGGCGCACAGCCGCGTGCTGCTGACCGTGGCGGTCGGAAAGTAACGCCGCAGGCGTTACCGGTAGTGCCGGCCGCTGGCCGGCAACACCAAAGAAAAAGGCGCCCATCGGGCGCCTTTTTCAATTCCGCAGCGTTCTTGATCCCATCTGGGGGAGAGCCCCCTTGTTGTTCAAGGGGGCGCGCCAATGGCGCGGGGATAAGGAAACATGCGCGGACTGATTCAACGTGCCGAGAGCACGGTGAATCAGTTCCAGCTCAGCACGACCTTGCCCGCCTTGCCTTCTTCCATCAGGTCAAAGCCCTTCTGGAACTCGTCGATCGGCAGCTGGTGGGTCATCACCTTGCCGAGTGGGAAGCCGGACAGCACCAGCTGGGTCATCTTGTACCAGGTCTCGTACATCTTGCGGCCGTAGATGCCCTGCACGGTCAGGCCCTTGAAGATGATCTTGTCCCAGTCGCAGCCGGCGCCCTTGGGCATGATGCCGAGCATGGCGATCTTGCCGCCGTGGTACATGCAGTCGAGCATGTCATTGAACGCGCGCGGGTTGCCGCTCATTTCCAGGCCCACGTCGAAGCCCTCCATGTGCAGCTCCTTCATCACGTCCTTCAGCGACTGGTTGGCGACGTTGACCACGCGGGTGGCGCCCATGTCGGCGGCCAGCTTCAGGCGGAAGTCGTTGACGTCGGTCACCACCACGTTGCGCGCACCGATGTGCTTGCAGATGCCCGCAGCGATGATGCCGATCGGGCCGGCGCCGGTGATCAGCACGTCTTCGCCGATCACATCGAACTCCAGCGCACAGTGCGCGGCGTTGCCGTACGGATCGAAGAACGCGGCCAGTTCCGACGGAATCTGATCGGGGATCGGCCACAGGTTGCTGGCCGGCATCACCATGTATTCGGCGAACGCGCCGTTGACGTTGACGCCGATGCCGACGGTGTTCGGGCACAGGTGCGGGCGGCCGCCACGGCAGTTGCGGCAATGGCCGCAGACGATGTGGCCCTCGGCCGAGACACGCTGGCCGATCTCGTAGCCGGTCACCGCCGAGCCGAGCGCAGCGATGCGGCCGACGAACTCATGACCGATGGTCAGGCCCGGCTTGATGGTGCGCTGGCTCCACTCGTCCCACAGGTAGATGTGCAGGTCGGTGCCGCAGATTGCGGTCTTCTCCAGCTTGATCAGGACCTCGTTGGGGCCCGGGGTCGGCACCGGAACTTCTTCCAGCCAGATGCCCTTGGCCGCTTCGCGCTTGACCAGGGCCTTCATCGTTTGCTGCGCCATCGGGGTGGAACTCATCAGGGGGAAAGCGCGGATTATAGGGTGCTGCGCGGATTTCCCATGTTGCGCTGCGGGTGCTTTGGCGGAACGAAAGGCGTGCGCCGGCGGGCGTTTCGAACGTCCTGCAAACAGCAGCGCCTCCCTGATCAGGGGGGAGGGGGCGTGGTCACCCTGGCCGGGACACGCAAAAGCCCTTCCATGGTGCTCGATGGCGCCATCCATGGCGCCAACGGTCCCGGCCAGGGTGACCACGCCCCCTCTGGACGATTCCCGTGCGCGCGGCCAACATGCGCGCGGCGGAGCGAAGTGGGCCCATGACTTCCGGGGTTCGGGCCGGGGCAGGGCGGCGGGCTACAATCGAGGGTTCCACTACCAGGGGCCGCTCCATGCGCTCGAACCTGCTTGCATTCTCCATCGTCGCCAGCCTCGGGCTGGCCCAGGTCGCCCATGCCGCTGAAGGCATGTGGGTGCCGCAGCAGCTGCCGGAAATCGCCGGCCCGCTGCAGAAGGCCGGCCTGAAGCTGTCCCCGGAGCAGCTGTCCAACCTGACCGGCGACCCGATGGGCGCGGTTGTTGCCCTCGGCGGCTGCACCGCCAGCTTCGTCTCGCCGCAGGGCCTGGTGGTCACCAACCACCATTGCGCCTATGGCGCCATCCAGCTCAATTCGACCGCGCAGAAGAACCTGATCAAGGACGGCTTCAACGCGCCGAAGCACAGCGATGAACTGAGCGCCGGCCCGAACGCCCGCGTCTACGTGCTGGACCAGATCACCGATGTCACCGCGCAGGCCAAGGCCGCCATTGCTGCGGCCGGCAACGATCCGCTGGCCCGCAGCCGTGCGCTGGATGCCTTCGACAAGGCCCAGGTCGCCGCCTGTGAAGCCGAGGACGGCTTCCGCTGCCGCCTGTACACCTTCTCCGGCGGCAACACCTACCGCCTGTTCCGCAACATGGAAATCAAGGACGTGCGCCTGGTCTATGCGCCCCCGGGCAGCGTCGGCAAGTACGGCGGCGACGTCGACAACTGGATGTGGCCGCGCCACACCGGCGACTTCTCGTTCTACCGCGCCTACGTCGGCAAGGATGGCAAGCCGGCCGCGTTCTCGGCCGACAACGTGCCCTACCAGCCCAAGCACTTCCTGAAGTTCACCGACCAGCCGCTGGGCGCCGGTGACTTCGTGATGGTGGCGGGTTACCCGGGCCGCACCAACCGCTACGCACTGGCCGGCGAGTTCAACGAAACCGCCAACTGGACCTACCCGACCATTGCCAAGCACTACAACGCGGTGCTGAAGATGATCGACGAGGCCGGCAAGGCCGACGCCGACGTCAAGGTGAAGTACGCCGCCACCGCGGCCAGCATGAACAACGTGGCCAAGAACTATTCGGGCCAGCTGGAAGGCTTCAAGCGCATCGACGCCGCCGGCCAGAAGCAGGCCGAGGAAGCGGCCGTGCTGGCCTGGCTGAAGAAGCAGGGCGCCGCCGGCAAGCCGGCACTGGCCGCACACGCGCAGCTGGTCAAGCACCTGGACACCAGCAAGGCCACCCGCGAGCGTGACCTGTTCGTCGGCCAGTTCAACAACACCCAGGCGGTCAGTGCCGCCATCGGCCTGTACCGCCTGTCGATCGAGCGCGCCAAGCCGGATGCCGAGCGTGAAGTCGGCTACCAGCAGCGCGACCTGCCGACCCTGGAAGGCGGTCTGAAGCAGATGGATCGCCGCTACGTGGCGAAGATGGACCAGCAGCTGCAGACCTACTGGCTGGACCAGTACGTCGCCCTGCCGGCCGCGCAGCGCAACAACGAGGTGCTGAACAGCTGGCTGGGCGGCAGCGATGCCAACGCGGTCAAGGCGCTGGTCAGCAAGCTGTCGGGCACCGAGCTGGGCAGCCTGGACGCGCGCCTGAAGTGGTTCAAGGCCGACCGCGCCGCGTTCGAAGCCAGCAGCGATCCGGCCATCCAGTACGCGGTGGCGGTCATGCCCTCGCTGCTGAAGCAGGAAGAGCAGAAGAAGATCCGCGAAGGCGAATCGCTGACCGCGCGTCCGCTGTACCTGCAGGCACTGGCCGACTACAAGAAGAGCCAGGGCGAGTTCGTCTACCCCGATGCCAACCTGTCGCTGCGCATCACCTTCGGCAACGTGATGGGCTATGAGCCCAAGGACGGTGTGGCCTACACCCCGTTCACCACGCTGGAAGGCATCGTCGCCAAGGATACCGGCGTGGATCCGTTCGATGCGCCCAAGGCGCTGCTCGATGCGGTCAAGGCCAAGCGTTACGGCGGCCTGGAAGACAAGCGCATCGGCTCGGTGCCGGTGAACTTCCTGTCCAACCTGGACATCACCGGTGGCAATTCCGGTTCGCCGGTGCTGGACGCCAACGGCAAGCTGGTCGGCCTGGCCTTCGACGGCAACTGGGAATCGGTCAGCTCCAACTGGGTGTTCGACCCGGTGATGACCCGCATGATCTCGGTCGACAGCCGCTACATGCAGTGGATCATGCAGGAAGTGGCGCCGGCACCGCAGCTGCTGAAGGAACTGAACCTGGCCAAATAAGGTAGTGCCGGCCGCTGGCCGGCAACGCCGGCACGCCCGGTGCGCGATTCATCCACGCATGGCGTGGATCTACCAACCCCGCGACCGACGTCGCGGGGTTTTTTCATGCCCGGCCCGGCCCGGTGCGCCGAACAGGTATCATCCGTGTTCCGCGTACTTCACAGGATGTGAACGAAACGCGGAAACCTCCTCCCCCCAGGACCCCTTGTTCGCATGCGCATCCTGCTTGCCCGTCACGGCGAAACGCCGTGGAACGCCGAAGGCCGCTACCAGGGCCAGATCGATATCCCGCTTTCGCCGATCGGTGAAGCCCAGGCACAGGCACTGGGTGCCCGCCTGGCCTCGGTGGACATCACCCGTGCCGTCGCCTCGCCGCTGTCGCGCGCGCAGCGCACCGCGCAGCTGGCGCTGGGCGCGGCCCGTGCCGACATGCTGCTGACCGAGCCGGAACTGCAGGAAATTGCCCACGGTGAGTGGGAAGGACTGCTGGCCAGCGAGATCCACGAGAAGGATCCGTCGCGCCTGCAGGCCTGGCGCGAGGAGCCGGATACCGTGCTGATGCCCGGTGGTGAATCGCTGCGCCTGGTACTGGAACGCAGCTGGCGTGGCCTGGCCCGTGCCACCGAAGGCCTCGGCGAGCACGACACCCTGCTGGTGGTCGCCCACGACGCGGTCAACCGCGTGATCCTGTGCAAGGTGCTGGGCCTGCCGATTTCCCGCCTGTGGACCTTCCGCCAGGCACCGACCACGCTCAACCTGCTCGAAGGCGCCGACCTGGACAGCCTGGAAGTGGTGCGCCTGAACGACTGCGCCCACCACACGCCGTTCTTCGGTGAAGCCAAGCACCGCGCTCTCTGATCCATCCCCTCGCATCAACTGCTTCTGCTGGAACCGCTGCCGTGACGAACATCCCGACCACCCTGGCCGACTGGCTGGACTACATTGAACGCCAGCACCCGGCGACCATCGACATGGGCCTGGAGCGCGTACGCGCCGTGGCCACGGCGATGGGGCTGGGCGCGCCGGCCAAGCGCACCATCGTGGTCGGTGGCACCAACGGCAAGGGCTCCACAGTGGCCTTCATCGAGGCCATCGCGCGCGCCGCCGGCTGGAAGGTCGGCGCGTACACCTCGCCGCACCTGCTGCGCTACAACGAGCGCGTGCGCATCGACGGCCAGGACGTGGACGATGCTGCGCTGGTGGCCGCCTTCAACACCATCGAGGCCGCCCGCGGTGACACCACGCTGACCTATTTCGAATACGGCACGCTGGCGGCACTGCAGCTGTTCGCCGACGCCGGGCTGGACCTGGCGGTGCTGGAAGTGGGGCTCGGCGGCCGCCTGGACGCGGTGAACATCGTCGACGCCGACGTCTCGGTGATCACCACCGTGGACATCGACCATGCCGAGTGGCTGGGCGAAGATCGCGAGACGATCGGGGCCGAGAAGGCCGGCATCATCCGTGGCTGGAAGCCGGTGATCCTCGGCGAGACCGATCCGCCCTCCAGCGTGCTGGCGCGCGCCTACCTGCTGGGGGCCAACGCGATCCGTGGTGGCAGCGATTATTTCTACGAGCCGATCGATGCCCAGCGCTGGCGCTGGCGCGACGTTGGCCTGCGCATGGAGCTGCCGACCCCGGCGATGGCCGGTCCGATCCAGCTCGCCAACGCCGGCGCCGCCGTGGCCGCGCTGCGCGCGCTGGACAAGCCGGTGCCGCGTGCAGCGTGGGCGGCGGGTATCGCGGCGGCGCGCATCGCCGGCCGCCTGCAGGCCTTCGAGCGTGATGGCGTGCAGATCCGGGTCGATGTCGGCCACAACCCGCAGGCTGCCGGCCAGCTGGCGCGTGCACTGAAGGCCGAGGTGTGCAGCGGCCGCACGCTGGCGGTGTACGCCGCGCTGCAGGACAAGGACGCGGTGGGCGTGGTGCAGGCGCTGCAGGAGGTAGTGGGGGCGTGGACCCTGGCCGGCCTGGACGGCCCGCGCGGGCAGAGCGCGGCCCAGCTGCAGGATCGGCTGGCCGATACCGCAGCCGCCAGCGCGGCCCTGGCCGGTACCGTCGAGCAGGCGCTGGCGCAGGTGCTGGCGAAGGCCGAGCGCGGCGACCGGGTGCTGGTGTTCGGTTCTTTCCATACCGCCGCCGCTGCACTGCAATGGCTGCAGGAGCCGGCCTGATCCACGTTCAGCCAACGCCGACGCCGCCCGGTCCGGCACCCGTATAATCGACCGCAACCTCCGGACAGTTGCCTGCCTCACGTGGATACGCCTCTGAAACAGCGTCTGATTGGTGCCATCGTGCTGGTGGCACTGGCCGTGATCTTCCTGCCGATGCTGGTCAAGGGACCGGCTCCGGACAGCGGTGTCGCCAATGTGCCGATCGCCGCGCCGGACGCACCGGCCGATGGCCAGTTCGAAACCCGTGAGCTGCCGCTGGTCGCTCCGGCCGGTGGCGCTACCGGCCTGCAGAGCGGCCAGGCCAAGCCGCTGGCGGATGCCGCCGCGCCGGTCACGCCGCCGACGGTGGATACCTCGCCGGCCGTGGCCGCCGGCAACTATGCAGTCACCTTCGGTGCCTACGGCAGCAAGGCCGACGCCGACGCGGTGATCGCCCACCTGCAGCGCTCGCAGCTGCCGGGCTTCAGTGAAACCACCACGCTCAATGGCCGCCAGGCCTGGCGTGTGCGCGTCGGGCCGTATGCCGACCGCGCGCAGGCCGAAGCCGGCCGGCTGCAGGCGGTGAAGATCCGTTCCGACGTGAAGGCCGAGGTCATCACGCTGGATGCGGCCACCGGCAGCACGGCCGCGGCGACCCCGGCGCCGGCCGCGCCGAGCGCCAGCACCCCTGCCGCAGCCACCGCACCGTCGGCCAATGGCAACCCGGTGCGCAGCGAAGCCCTGCCGCCGAGCACGCCGACCGCCACCACCGCGCCGGCGGCCAAGCCGGAACCGCCCAAGCCGGCACCGAAACCGGAAGCCCCCAAGCCGGAAGCCACCGCCAGCAAGCCGGCGACCGCGCCGGTCACCCCGGCCGCACCGGCCGCGGCAGGCGTCGGCTTCGCCGTGCAGCTGGGCGCCTTTGGCCAGGCCAACGATGCCAACGCGCTGCGTGACAAGGTCCGTGCCGCCGGATTCAGCGCCTTCGTCGAACAGGTGCGCACTGAAAAGGGCACCCTGCATCGGGTCCGTGTCGGGCCGGTGGCCAACCGTGCCGATGCCGAGCAGCTGAAGGCGCAGGTCGCCGCCAAGGTCGGCGTCGCCGGCATGGTCCGCCCGCACCCGTGACCGGGCGCGCAGTCCGCCGCTGTCGAAGGCAGGAGCGGGTCGCGTGATCGACATCGTGCTGGGCGTGCTGATCGGCGCGTCCGCCCTGTTCGGCTTCATCCGTGGGTTCGTCGGTACGGTGGTGGCGCTGGTGTCCTGGCTGCTGGCCGGCTGGGCGGCGTTCACCTTCGGCAACCAGGCCTCCCATTGGTGGGCGGCGCCGCAGCCACCGGGCAGCGGCCATTACCTGGCCGGCTATCTGGGCGTGTTCGTGGTCACCGTGGTGCTGGTGGGCCTGCTGGGCCTGCTGCTGAAGGCGGTGATCAAACTGACCCTGCTCGGTGGCGTCGATCGTCTGCTGGGCGGGGCGCTGGGCGTGGTCCGCGGTGCGTTCTTCGCCTGCGTCCTGCTGTTGCTGGCCGGCTTCACCGCGCTGCCGGGTGAGCCGGCGTGGCAGCAGTCGCAGCTGCGCCCGGTGCTGCAACCGGCGGTGGCATGGATGCAGGCGCAACTGCCACAGCTGGACGAGGTATTGCCGCAGGCGTTGCCGCTGCAGGCCCTGCTGCCGGAGCGGCTGCCCTTGCCTCTGGCCGAGGACGCCCCATCTTCGCAGCAGGTGTTGGGCAAGCCGACGGTGACAGGCGATAATGGCGTTCTCAACCAGGTAGTGGCGGGCGGCGGATGGCCGCGGCCCGTGGACGTGGAGCCGGAGCCCAGGCGGGCCCCCGCACTGCCCAGCAACATCGAGCCGGTGCCCGCGCGCCCGGCCCGGCCCGCGCCTGACGCGGGCGGGATCCCCGGCCAGGCACGGCCATCTTCCTTGTAACTGGGCACAGCCCAGCGGAGACCTCGCACCATGTGTGGCATCGTCGGAATCGTCGGCAACCAGAACGTCGCCGGGCAGTTGTATGACGGCTTGACCGTTCTCCAGCACCGTGGCCAGGACGCGGCAGGCATCGCCACCGCCAACGGCAGTCGCCTGCGGGTGCAGAAGGCCACCGGCCTGGTGCGCGACGTATTCGATGCCCGCACCATGTCCACCCTGGAAGGCAGCGTCGGCATCGCGCACGTGCGTTATCCGACCGCCGGTTCGGAAGGCATGGACGAGGCGCAGCCGTTCTACGTCAATTCGCCCTACGGCATCGCGCTGGCGCACAACGGCAACCTGATCAACACCGAGGCACTGCGCCAGCAGGTGTTCGAGCAGGACCGCCGCAACGTCAACACCGATTCGGACAGCGAAGTGCTGCTGAACGTGTTCGCCTATGAACTGGAGCAGCAGCGCCAGCTGAGCCCGGAGGCTGCGATCCGTGCGGTGGCCGGCGTGCACCGTCGCTGCAAGGGCGGCTATGCGGTGGTCAGCGTGGTGCTGGGCCTGGGCCTGGTGGCCTTCCGCGATCCGCACGGCATCCGTCCGCTGGTGCTGGGCAAGCGCAGCCATGCCGAAGGTGATGAGTACATCGTCGCCTCCGAGTCGGCCGCGCTGGACGTGCTGGGCTTCCAGCGCGTGCGTGACGTGCAGCCGGGCGAAGCGCTGGTGATCACCGCGCGTGGCGAGCTGTTCTCGGAAATCTGCGCCGAGCCGGCCGAGCACACCCCGTGCATCTTCGAGTACGTGTACTTCGCGCGTCCTGACTCGATGATCGACAACGTCTCGGTGCACAAGGCGCGCATGCGCATGGGCATCAAGCTGGGCGAGAAGATCCTGCGCCTGCGCCCGGACCACGACATCGACACCATCATCCCGATCCCGGACACCTCGCGCGATGCCGCGCTGGAGATCTCCAACGTGCTGGGGGTGAAGTACCGCGAAGGCTTCATCAAGAACCGCTACATCGGCCGCACCTTCATCATGCCGGGGCAGGGTGAACGGGTGAAGTCGGTGCGCCGCAAGCTCAACCCGATCCACCTGGAGTTCCGCAACCGCGTGGTGCTGCTGGTGGACGATTCGATCGTGCGCGGCACCACCAGCCAGCAGATCGTGCAGATGGCCCGCGATGCCGGTGCGCGCAAGGTCTATCTGGCCAGCGCCGCGCCGCCGGTGCGGTTCCCGAACATCTACGGCATCGACATGCCGGCCGCCGAAGAGCTGGTCGCGCATAACCGCAGCGTGGAAGAGATCGAAGCCCACCTGGGCTGCGACTGGCTGATCTACCAGGACATCGAGGACATGGAAGCGGCGGTCAGCGAAGGCAATCCGGCGCTGCGCAGCTTCGATTCGTCCTGCTTCAACGGGCATTACCCGACCGGCATCGAGCCGGGCTACTTCGAGCGCATCCAGCAGCTGCGTTCGGACGACGCCAAGCACAAGCGCCGCGCCTGAGGTCCAGGCGTGGTGGATGTGGCCGACGTAGGAGGCGATCTGCTGCGCGCGGCACAGCAGTGCCTGGCCGAAGCCGATCCGCTGCGCAAGGTGGCGCTGACCCAGGCCCATGCCGCCGCGTTCCGCGCCGGCCGCCTGAAGGTGGCCACCGATGCGCCAGCGCCGGAGCCGATCCGCATGCCGGGCCGGCCGGCGCAGCTGGTGCTGGTGCATCCGCGCGAAGTGCCGCGACGCGGACTGGGTGGCGTGGAGGGACGCGCCGCCTTCATCCACGCCATTGCCCACATCGAGCTCAACGCCATCGATCTGGCCTGGGATGCGGTATATCGCTTCCGCGGCCTGCCGTCGGCCTTCCATGCCGATTGGGTCAGCTGCGCCGATGACGAATCGCGGCACTTCATGCTGCTGCGCGAACGGCTGTTGGCCCATGGCCACGACTACGCCGATTTTCCCGCGCACAACGGCCTGTGGGAGATGTGCGAAAAGACCGCGCACGATGGCCTGGCGCGCATGGCGCTGGTGCCGCGCGTGCTGGAAGCGCGTGGCCTGGACGTGACCCCGGGCATGATCGACAAGCTGCGCAATGTGGGCGACGGTGAAACCGCCGAGGTGCTGGAGGTGATCCTGCGCGAGGAAGTGGCCCATGTCGCCGCCGGTTCGCGCTGGTACCGCTGGTACTGCGACCGCGCCGGCGTCGAACCGCGCGCACGCTTCAAGGAACTGCTGGTGGAGTACGCCGGCGGCTACCTGCACGGGCCGTTCAACATGGAGGCCCGCCTGTTGGCCGGCTTCGATGCCGACGAACTGGCCAACCTGGTCGAGCAGGCCGGCTGAAAAAAGGGGACGGAGGGAATCAAGTCGTTTGTGCCACAAACGACTTGATTCGCTCCGTCCCCTTTTTCATGCGTTCGGCAGAACCACGCGCTTGCCGTCGACCGTCGGGCGGTTGATGTAGAACAGCCCGGGCCCGGGCCGGTAGGGCAGTTCGCTGACCCCGGCGTCAGCGGCGTAGGTCAGTGCGGTGTCGCCCAGCGCGTCGAAATTCCAGTGCGCCGACTGCATCAGGTAACGCCGGCGCAGCAGTGCTTCCTGCGGTTGGGTGAGCGTCTGTCCAGCCACCAGGCGACGCGCGATCGGCTGCAGGGCGGAGGGCAACGCCCATTCGGCAACATCGGCGGCATGGCCACGCCACTGCACACCGGCATCGATGGCGTGCTGCTGCATCACCTGTAGTGCGATCAGCTGGTAGCGCCAGTCGATGCGCCGGCGCAGCACCACCGCCGCAGTGACATACAGCGTCGGTGCCAGCAGCACGCTGCGGCTCCCCGCACGGCGCTGCTGCTGCCACTGGTGCCAGACGTCCACCCAGACCTCGTTCGCGCCCGCCCCCAGCTGTTGCCGCCAGCGCTCGGCATCGGCCTGCGCTTCGGCATAGGCCGTGGTGGCCTGCAATACCGCCAGCGGCGGTGTCTGGTAATCGGCAACGGCGGGGCGACGCAGCTGCTGGCGCCGTGGCCGGCTCAGCAGCTTCGGTCCTTCCTCCACCTGGTTGTAGCCGCCACCGATGTTGGCATGCACCCCCGGCAACGCGATCTCGGCAAACGGGGGCGCCACGCTGGTGAGCGGATAGTGCTGGCGGTGCTCGTCACGGGCGGTCAACTGCACCACGTGCGCGGCCACGCCTTCGCGCAGCTGTATCTGCGGCTGCTCGTCCGCGCGCCCACTGTTGACCGCTACCACCGTGTCGAACAGCCCGATGAAACGCACCAGCGGTGTGGCCGGTGCGAAGTCCTCCGTGCAGGCCAGGCCCGAGGCCTGCAACTGCTGCCGCCAGCGCGCGCTGTCCCAGCCCTGCAGCTGGTTGGCGACCTCACGTGCCGCAGCGGCACCGCGCGAGTAGCCGAACAGGTCCAGCTGCACGCGCCGCAGCGGCGTTGTCCAGCGCGCGGAAAGCGCGGCCAGCGCCGCCGGCAACAGCACCTGCAATGCGCGCTGCACTTTGGCACGCACACCGCTGGCGCCGATGCCGAACGCCAGTCCGATCAGATCGTCGTCGGCGTCATCGCGGGTTCCCACACCTTCCACGTAGATCGACAGCGAGGGTGAGGCACGGGTTTGGCGCCGGCTGTCCGGATACAGCTGCTGCAATCGCGCGATGTTGGTCAGGCCGTTGTCGTAGCTGCTGGTCAGCCGGCTCTGGTAGGTCGAGTCATCGTCGGCCCGCATCTGCGCGGGTCGGGGCTGCGGTTGCTGCGGGCGACCGCGCGCCAGGTTGTGCGCGTTGTTGCGGGTGCCGTCGAAGAACAGGCCAATCCGCAGCAAGCCGACAGCTTCGTCCGTGTCCTGCGATGGTGCCATGTGCATTCCCCGTCGTGGCTGCGTCACGGTAGCGCGAAAGTAGTGTGTTGACGACGTGTAGTGACGCTTTTGACCTGCCTGAACGCAGATGCGGTCGATCACATTTCCTGATTTTCATTCTCATCATCTATTGAATTCACACGACCTGCGCAGGCCAGATGGCCAAACCCGGCAGATCCGGGTCGTGCTGCATCAACGCTGTTCACATCATTCAAGGAGCGACGCAATGTTGTCCAGATCGATTGGCAAAGCGGCAGGTGGCCTGGTGTTGGGATTGTCGGTGGTAGCGGCCGCGCACGCGGCTCCCCTGTTCGAACCGGTGACGGTACTCAGTCGCGCCTCGGCGTCGAGCGAGCCCGCGCTGGGCAAGCTGCTGGCGGCCCCGTCCACGGCCACGGTGCAGGAAGTCCGCGTTGATGCGGCAGCCACTGCATCGACGCAGCTGGAATTCGAGCTGCTCGGCCAGCGCGTGCAGGCAGTGCGCAGCAAGCTCGAAGCGCTGCCCGACGGCGGCAGCATCTGGTATGGCCAGTTCCGTTCGCCTTCGGACAAGCTGACCGCCGCGACCTCCAACGGCCAGGACGATCCGGGCAATTCGCTGATCCTGGTGCGCTCGGGCAACACCCTCACCGGTTCGATCCGCAAGGACGGCAAGCTGTACCGGCTGCGCCCGCTGGGCAACCGCCATGTGCTGGTCGAGGTGGACGAATCGCGGATGCCGGCCGACCATCCGGCCGACTACAACCAGTTGCCGAAGATCCCGATGGGCGACAGCGACCGCATCGGCATCGCGCAGGCATCGTCGGGCACCCCGGCCACCATCCGAGTGCTGGTGGTGGCAACCAACGCGGCGGTGGCGGCCTATGGCGGCAACATGCAGTCGCTGGTGCAGCTGGCGGTGGCCGAGTCCAACCAGGGCTACACCAACAGCAACGTCGGCCTCACCCTGCAGCTGGCCGGCTACGAGACCACCAGCTACAGCGAGTCGGGCAGCTTCGATACCGACCTGGCGCGGTTCCGTGGCACCAGCGATGGCTACATGGACAGCATCCACACCAGCCGCAACACCACCACCGCCGACGTCGGCGTACTGCTGATCAACAACAGCGCCTATTGCGGCCTGGCCTCGGGTATCGGCTCGACGGCGTCGACCGCGTTCGCGGCGGTGTACTGGGACTGCGCGACCGGGTACTACTCCTTCGCGCACGAGATCGGCCACCTGCAGAGCGCGCGGCATGACATCGCCACCGATCCGAGCACCTCGCCCTATGCCTACGGCCATGGCTACCGCTATGAACCGTCCAGCGGCACCGGCTGGCGCACCATCATGGCCTACAACTGCACCCGCAGCTGCCCGCGCCTGAACTACTGGTCGAACCCGAACATCAGCCACAACGGCATCCCGATGGGCAATGCCAGTACCGCCGACAACCAGCGCGTGCTGGTCAACACCAAGCACACGATCGCCGCCTTCCGCTAAGCCCAGGCGCCGGCCAAGGTCGGCGTCTACCAGTGCGCGTGCACCTGCTCTGGTAGATGCCAACCTTGGTTGGCACCCTGCGATCCATCAGCCGCGCGCGAGGGTCTCCAGCGACCAGCCGCTGGCATCCACGCGCAGTACCGAGCCCTGTTCGTACCAGTCGCCCAGCACGATGCGGGTGCGGTCACGGCCGCCGGCCTGCAGCGCATGGATGGCGGGGCGGTGCGTATGGCCATGGATCATGGTGTCCACACCATGGCGCACGAAGGTGGCCTCGACCTCGGCCGGCGCCACGTCGGTCACGGTCTCGAACTGCGCGCGATCACCCTGCTTCATTTCCGACTGGCGGGCCTGGCTGGCCTCACGTGCCTTCTGTGCGAAGGCGATGCGAGCGGCCAGCGGCTGCGACAGGAACTGCGCCTGGAACGCCGGATCGCGGGTCTGCGCACGGAACTGCTGATAGGGGATGTCATCAGTGCACAGCAGATCGCCGTGCTGCAGCAGCACCGGGCGGCCGTACAGCTCGATCACGCACGGGTCGGGCAGGATGCGCAGGCCGGCACGGCGCGCATAGTCCTCGCCGAGCAGGAAGTCGCGGTTGCCACGGATGAAGTACACCGGCACGCCACTGTCGGACAGCACCTTCAACGCATCGGCCACCGCATCGGCGGCGGGCGAGGGCGTGTCGTCGCCGATCCAGGCTTCGAACAGGTCGCCGAGGATGTACAGCGCATCGGCGCCGGGCGCCTGCTCGCGCAGGAAGCGCAGGAACAGATCGGTGATCTCCGGACGGCTGGGGTCCAGGTGCAGGTCGGAAATGAACAACGTGGTCATGCCCGCATTCTAGGGCATCAACGATGACGGTAGCGCCGCAGGAATCGCCGGGGTCAGATCCCTGTTCCTTTGGAAAAGGGATCTGACCCCGAAGGCTACCCCGGGGGCTACACCGGCAGCGGCAACCAGGCCAGGCTCGCCGACGCCAGCCCGATGGCGATGCCGGTGGCGGCCAGCACATCGCTGGGGTAATGCAGCCCCAGGACCACGCGCGACAGGACCACGCCGCAGGTGAACGGCACCAGCAGGGGCGCCAGCCACGGGTAGTAGGCCAACGCGACGATGGTGAACGATACCGCGTGCAGCGTGTGTCCCGAGGGGAAGCTGAACTCGTCCAGCGGCGCCACCCAGGCGCGGATGCGCAGGTCTGCCGCATACGGGCGCGGGCGTCGGGTCCAACGCTTGAGGCCCTTGTACAGCAGCAGTGCGGCCAGCCCGGTGGCGGCCATGTGTACCGACGCACGCAGGCCGTCGAAGCCATCGATCAGCACCAGCGCACCCATCAGCACATACCAGAACACGCCATCGCCCAGCCGGCTGATTACCGCGAACAGGCGACGCACGCGGCGGCGCCGGCAATAGTGGTTGGCCCGCCGGCACAGGCGCGCTTCGCGGCCGGCCAGCAGTTCAAGCGGCGTGGTGCGCATGACCGCTCCTCCGCGACTGGGCCAGTTCGGCCAGCAGGGCATCGAACTCGGCCACCACCTGCTGGGGATGCAGCCGCTTCATCGCACGTGCGGCGTTGCTGCCGAGCTCGCGCCGTTGCGCATCATCACCCGCCAGCTGCACGGCGGCGTCGATGAACTGCTCATCGCTGTCCACCGCCGCGCCGTTCTCGCCGGTACGCAGGTATTCGCGTGCGGCACCGTAATCGAAGGCCACCGTCGCCACACCGCTGGCCATGCTTTCCAGGGTCACGTTGCCAAAGGTCTCGCTGCGGCTGGGGAACAGGAACAGGTCGCCGCTGGCGAAGTGCCGGGCCAGGGCATCGCCGCGCTGGATGCCACAGAAGATGAAGTCGGGGTTCTCATGCGCCAGCTTCTCGCGGGCGGGCCCATCGCCGACCCAGACGAAGCGTGCCTTCGGCCGGATCTGCTGCAGGCGGCGGAACGCCTTTACCGCAAGACCGAGATTCTTTTCGGCGGCAATGCGGCCCACATAGATGGCCACCAGGCCGTTGCCATCCACGCCCCATTCCTCGCGCAGCGCGGGATCACGCCGGGCCGGATCGAACTGCTGGCTGTCGACCGCACGGGCCAGCAGGCGCACCCGCTCGAAACCCTGTTCGCCGAGGAACTGCTGCAGTTCGCGGGTCGGCACCAGGGTGGCATCGGCCTGGTTATGGAAGCGCCGCATCCAGCGCATCGCCGCGGCCTGCAGCCAGGCTACGCCGTAATCGGGAAGGTATTCGTCGAAGCGCGTGTGGAAGCCGCTGGCAACCGGAATGCCCAGGCGGCGCGCGGTGCGCAGCGCCGACCAGCCCAGCGGGCCTTCGGTGGCAACGTAGACCGCATCCGGGCGTTGCTGCTGCCAGTGCCGACCGAGCCGGATCGGCGCCGGCAGGCCGAAGCGCAGGCCCGGGTAACGGGGCAGCGCCGCGCCCGGCACCAGCAGGGTGCCCGGCGCCGAATCGAGCGCTTCGCTGGCCTGGCGGGGGCGTACCAGGTCGATCTCGTGCCCGGCCGCGCGCAGTCCCTGTTCCAGCCCCTGCACGGTAAGGGCAACGCCGTTCACTTCCGGCGGATAGGTCTCGGTGACGATGGCATAGCGCATGGCGGGCCTCCGGGTTTCGGGCATGCTCGGGCCTGGCGATGTAGCCAACATGACCGTATTGCGACCGCTGGATGACGCCGCTGCCGGCCACCGTATGGACGGCGCCGGGCAAAAAAAACCACGGCCCCGAAGGGCCGTGGTCGTGGTGCATCACATCACAGCGCGATGGATCAGAAGCGCTGCTGGTACTTCATGTAGACGAAGCGACCGATGTCGTAGCCGCCGTAGTACGAGAAGGCCGAGTTCGGCTTGGTGTACATGATCGGGCCGGTCTTCTCGAACACGTTGTTGGCACCGACGGAGACGGTGGCATCCCACGGCAGCGAGTAACGGAACTGCACGTCGTGGAAGGTGACCGAACCACGCTCGTTGTAGTTGCGTGCACCCTTGTACCACGGGGCGTACACGCCCGGATCGGAGCACTCGTCCGGATAGGCGCGGATGTCCACGCACTGTTCCTTCACGCCGGAGTAGTAGCGCGCGGTCCAGCTGACGCCGAAGTTGCCCAGATCCCAGCCCAGCACCAGGTTCGAACGGACGCGGAAGTTGCTGCCGATGCCGTTGGAGACGGTCGGCACCACCGTGCTGTCGTTGGTCGAGCGGAACTCGCTCTTGCTGACATAGGTGGTGGCCCAGCCGGCGTTGAACTTGCCGACGCTGGTTTCCAGGCGGTAGTTCAGGTCCAGGTCGTAGCCTTCGGTTTCCATGAAGCCGGCATTGCGGCTGCCGAACTGCAGGGTATCGACGATGCCGGCGGTCGGGCCGGTCGACTTGTCACGGGTGAAGCGCTGGCAGCGTGCATCAATGCCCTGCTCGTAGCAGTCGATCAGGATCTGGGTCGGGCTGTCGGCAACGATGGTGTTGTCGATGCGGATCTTCCACCAGTCCAGCGAGGCGTTGAAGTTCTTGATGAAGCTCGGGCTCCAGACCAGGCCCAGCGTCTTGCTGGTCGAGGTTTCCGGGGTCAGGCTCGGGTTGGAGCCGGACACGAACGGCACCGGCGTCGCATCGACGGAGGTGGCGACCGGCTGGTTGCCCTGGCGCAGCTGACGGAAGGTTGCAGCGTTGGCGATGTCACGGGCGCAGCGTGCACGCACTTCGGCGCTGGTGCGCGAGGAGCCGAACTGCACGTCGCAGGGATCGCTGAACTGGGCGAAGGTCTGCGAGCCACCACCGTACAGATCGCTGATGGTCGGGGCGCGGAAGCCTTCAGCCCAGGTACCACGGACCAGCAGCTGGTCGAACGGCTTCCACTTGAAGCCGAACTTGCTGTTGAGCGTGTTGCCGAAGGTGTCGTAGTCGGAGAAGCGGGTAGCGCCGTTGAAGGTCAGTTCCTTCGCACCCGGCAGGTCGGCCAGCACCGGCACGTTGATTTCCAGGTACGCCTCGTTGACCTTGTAGCCGCCACCGGTCGGGCCTGCGGCCAGGTTGGTGGTGGCACCGGTCTGCGCCAGCGGATCCGGACGGTACTCACCGGTTTCCTTGCGGCTTTCCACGCCGAAGGCGAAGCCCAGGTCGCCGGCCGGCAGGGTCACGATGGAACCGGCGATGTTGGCGAAGAAGTTCTTGCTGGTGGTCTTGCCGGTGGTGACTTCCGGCGGGAACAGCCAGGCCTGCAGGTCGGCGTTGCCATCGATGCCGTTCGGATCGATCGTGCCGTACGGCACCAGCGGGTTCCACGGCTTGCACACGTCATAGGAGATCGGCGCGGCAGCGGTACCGCACTGGACCTTGCCGGTGGCTGCATTGTAGAACGACGGGCCGACGCCGCCGGCGACGCGGGCCTTGTGCAGGTTGCCGGTGGCGATGGTTTCCAGCTCGTTGCGGTTGTACTGGTAGCCCGCTTCCCAATCGAAGTAGCGGCTGCCGATCTCGAACGAACCGTCGAACGAAGCCACCGCGCGGTAGGTCTTCAGCTCGCTGGTGGTCACGCGCGGCACTTCCCAGGTGCGGCGGTTCCAGGCCACGGCGGTCGGGGTGGCGTAGCCGTGCTGGCGGCCGAACGGGTTGAAGTAGCTGTCGATCGACATCGAACCCACGCCGGCGGTGCTCGACTGCAGCGGGTAGCCGGCGATCTGGCGCACGGCCTTGCGCTTGTTGTAGCCCAGCTCGGTGCGGAAGTTGACGTTGTCGGTGATCTTGAAGCGGCCGTCGAAGTACACCGAATCACGCTTGAGCGGGAAGTTCAGGTGCATCTGGTCGTTGGCGTTGCTGACATCGCCGGTGAACGCAGACGGATCGGTGAGGTGGTAATTGGCCGGGTTGGTCGGATCGGCGCCACGGTTGAGCGAGTAGTTGCAGCCGCTGCTGATGGTGCAGCCCGGGCCACCCCGCAGGCCGGTGAACTGGCCCCACTGGCTGATGGTCGTCCAGTTGGTCAGGTTGTCGGCATGGCGGTCGGTCAGGCCGTAGGCGCTGAAGCCACGGTCCTTGGCCCATACGGCCTTTTCTTCGGCATGTTCGGCCGCGACGGTCAGCGAGATGCGGTCATTGCTCCAGCCCGCCACCACGTCGAAGCGGTCGCGCGCGCCGTCGCCCTGGCTGAACTGGCCGTGGTAGACGTTGGCGGTCACACCGGTGACATTGGAGCGGGTGATGATGTTGACCACGCCGGACATGGCATCGGAACCGTAGATGGCCGACGCGCCATCCTTCAGCACTTCGATGCGCTCCACCGCCGACACCGGAATCGTGGAGATGTCCTGGTAGCCGGAGGTGCTGATGCCCAGGCGCTTGCCGTTGATCAGCACCAGCGTGCGCTGGGTGCCCAGGTTGCGCATGTCGATGTACGAGCCACCCGCGTTCTCACCTGCGGTCAGCGCGTTGGCGCGGCTGATCGCCGGGCTGCCCATCGCGGTGACGTTCTGCAGGATGTCGGCGACCGAGCTGAAGCCCTGCTGCTCGATGGCGGTGCGGGTGATCGCGAACACCGGCTGCGCGGTCTCCACGTCCACCTGGCGGATGCGCGAACCGGTGATCTCGATGCGGTCGAGGTTGGTCGGGTTGGCGTTGCTGCCGTCCTGGGCAAAGGCGGGCAGGGCGGCCAGCGCTGCAGTGGTAGCCAGGGCGTAGCGGATGGCCTGCCCCAGTGCGGTGGTGCGTGAAGTCATGGCGAGCTCTCTCTCTCAGGTCGTGCAAAGGACGCCAAAGCGGGCGTCGAAGGAAGCCGGCATGGCCAATGACCGAGCCGGTGACCCGATAGTAGTCTCGTTGGTTAATGCTCTGTAAAGAGTTCGTATCCATTTATGTCGTGACGCACCCGACCTTTTCACGAAACGTGAACAAAAGCAGGCGGTTACGTGGGGTTCACGGAATCGGTCATGGCCTCGCCGTGCTGCGTGGCAGCACAAAAAACCGCCAGACTGCGCAAAGTGGGAGCGCGAAGCGCGTCACCTTGTCGCCCCGTGACCCGCACGGGGACGCGTATTCAGGCAACGAAGGGGCGGAACTGGATGCCCAGCCCGGCCAGGCCATCGTTCTCGCCGATCAGGTCGGCGCGCAGCAGCGGGCGGGCATCGATGAAGGCCTGCGGCACGATCAGCGACAGCCGGTTGTCGTCAGCGGTCAGCTCCAGTGCCGGCAGCGGATCGTTCTCATGGGCGCGGTTGAGCAGCACCGCCAGCCGCAGCAGGGCCGCCAGCCGGCGTGCGGTCAGCAGCAGGCGCTCGGGCAGGGCATCGAACGCGGTCTTGGGCACGCTGCGGCGATGGCTGCGCACCAGCGCGGCCAGCATCTGCTGCTCCTGCCGCGAGAAGCCGGCAATGTCCGAGTGCTCCAGCACATAGCTGCCATGCACGTGGTAGCCGCTGTGCGCGATCATCAGGCCCAGCTCGTGCAGGCGCGCGGCCCAGCCGAGCATGCGTGCGTCGTCGGCATCCAGGGCCCAGCGCTCCTGCACCTGCTCCAGCAACGACAGTGCGGTGTCCTGCACGCGGTCGGCCTGTACGGCGTCGATGCCATAGCGCTGGCTGAGCGCAGCCACCGACTCCTCGCGCAGGTCGTTGTCGCCGGCACGGCCGACGATGTCATAGAGGATGCCTTCGCGCATCGCCGCCTTGCTGACCAGCAGTTTCTGCAGGCCCAGCGCCTGGAAAGCGGCTTCCAGCACCAGGATGCCGCCGGCGATGATCGGGCGACGGTCGCTGGACAGGCCTGGCAACTGGATGTCGTCGATCTTCTTGGCTTTCAGCAGTTCGTCGCGCAGCTGCGGCAGCGCTTCAGCGGTGATCGCGCCCTTGCTCAGCTTCATCGTCGCGCAGATCTCGCTGATCGCCTTGTGCGTGCCCGACGAACCCAGCGCCTCCTGCCAGCCCAGCGCGCGGTACTTGCTGGCGAAGGGCTGGAACTCGCGGCCGATCTCGGCCAGCGCGTCCTTCCAGCGCTTGCGGCTGAGCTTGCCGCCCGGGAAGAAGCGACGCGTGCTGGCGATGCAGCCGGCCTGCAGGCTCTCGCGTTCCAGGGTCTGCATGCCCATGCCGATGATGAATTCGGTCGAGCCGCCGCCGATGTCGATCACCAGCCGGCGCTGGCCGGGCTTGGGTGGCTGCGCATGCGCCACGCCGAGGTAGATCAGGCGCGCTTCTTCGCGGCCGCTGACCACTTCGATGGCGTGCCCCAGCGCGGTCTCGGCCGGAACCAGGAACGATTGCGGCGAGCGCAGCTGGCGCACGGTGTTGGTGGCCAGCGCGCGTACCCGGTGCGGCGGCACATTGCGGATGCGCTGGCCGAAACGGGCCAGGCATTCCAACGCACGCTGCCGGGCCGCGGCGGAGAGCCCGCCCTTGCCGTCCAGGCCGTCGGCCATGCGCACCGTTTCGCGCAGGCGGTCGATCACCCGCAGCTGGCCGAGCGTGTAGCGCGCGATGACCATGTGGAAACTGTTGGAGCCAAGGTCGATGGCGGCCAGCAGGTCGCCATCCTGCAATGCGGGCGGAGTCGTGGTGGTATGCGGCATGGGCGAATGTTAGCCGAAGGCCGGGTCGCGGCGTCACCGCGCGGTCTTCACATTTTGTGGGAGGCGTACGGCAGGGATGCACCCTGCACCTGCTGAATCAACGTCAACGTCAAAGGCGGGCTGTCCGTGGGAGGGCGGGGTGGGTCCGGTTGCGGGGGACGCCGCAAGTACGTCCCTGTAGGCTTGGCCGCGGCATCCATGCCGCGGACACCCCCGCAACCGGACCCACCCCGCCTTCGACAGGCCCCGCGATCTGTCGGAACGGCGAGGGGTCAGATCCCGTCGCTGCGCAACGGGCTCTGACCCCGGTGTTGAATCGCTTTTGTAGAGTCGAGCCATGCTCGACTGCCTTTGCTGTTGGCAGGTGTCGACCTCGGTCGACACGGTAGATCCACGCCATGCGTGGATGAATCCCAACGTGCCGACCAACGGTCGGCACCTACCGGATCACAGACCCTGCATCAACGCCATGTGGGCCGAATGCGGCGCTTCGTCGTGTGCCGGGGACAGCTGTAGGTAGGTGTCGACCTTGGTCGACACGGTAGATCCACGCCATGCTTGGATGAGATCCAGCGTGCCGACCAACGGTCGGCACCTACCGGATCACAGACCCTGCATCAACGCCATCTGGGCCGAGTGCGGTGCCTCGTCATGGGCCGGGGCGCGCTTGTGGTACACGCCGTCGGCATCAAGCTCCCATGCGTTGAGGTTGTCGTCCAGATAGTTCTGCAGTACCTCGCGGTACACCCGCTTGGCCAGTTCCGGATCGAGGATCGGGAAGCAGGTCTCGACCCGGCGCAGCAGGTTGCGTTCCAGCCAGTCGGCGCTGGCGCAGTACATCTCCGGTGCGCCGTCATTGCCAAACCAGTAGACGCGGCTGTGCTCGAGGAAGCGGCCGACGATCGAACGCACGCGGATGGTGTCCGACACGCCCGGTACGCCCGGGCGCAGGGTGCAGGCGCCGCGGATGATCAGGTCGATCTGCACCCCGGCCTGCGAGGCGGCGTACAGCGCACGCACCACCTGCGGTTCGTTCAACGCGTTCATCTTGGCGATGATGCGAGCGGGCCGCCCGGCAGCGGCGATGCGCGTCTCGCGCTCGATGCGGCCGAGGATGCCGGTGTGCAGGGTGAAAGGCGACTGCAGCAGGCGCTTGAGCTTCATCTTCGAGGCCAGCCCGGACAGCTGCTGGAACAGCAGGTGCACGTCGTTGCCGATGTCCGCATCGGCGGTGATCAAGCTGATGTCGGTGTACGCGCGCGCGGTACCGCTGTGATAGTTGCCGGTGCCCAGGTGCACGTAGCGGCGCAGCTTGCGGCCCTCGCGGCGCACGATCAGCAGCATCTTGGCATGGGTCTTGTAGCCGACCACGCCATACACCACCTGCACGCCGGCTTCCTGCAACCGATCGGCCAGGCCCAGGTTGGCCTCTTCGTCGAAGCGCGCGCGCAGTTCGACCACCACGGTCACGTCCTTGCCGTTGCGCGCGGCCTGGATCAGCGCATCAACGATGAGCGAGTCCTTGCCGGTACGGTACAGGGTCTGCTTGATCGCCAGAACGTTGGGATCGATCGCCGCCTGCCGGATCAGGTCCAGCACCGCGCTGAAGGCATCGAACGGATGGTGCAGCAGCAGGTCCCGGCGCGCAGCGATCTCGAAGATGCCGTCGCTGTCGCGCAGGGTGCGCGGGGTCATCGGCGGATACTTCAGGTCAGGCTGCGCGATCAGGTCGTACAGCTGGATGATGCGGTTGAGGTTGACCGGGCCGTCGATGCGGTACACCGCGTTCTCGGTCAGGCCGAAGTTCTGCAGCAGGGTGCGCACGATCTCGCGCGGCATGTCATGGGCGATTTCCAGCCGCACCGCCGGCCGGTAGCCGCGGTCGACCAGTTCGTCGCGCAGCGCCAGCGCCAGGTTCTCCACTTCTTCCTCGTCCACCACCAGTTCGGAGTTGCGGGTGACGCGGAACTGGTAGGCGCCTTGGACTTCCATGCCCGGGAACAGCTCGTCGACGAAGGTGGACAGCACCGAGGACAGGAACACGAAGTTCTGCGAGCCCCCCAGCTTCTCCGGCAGCTGGATGATGCGCGGCAGCGAGCGCGGCGCGCGCACGATGGCCAGGTGGCCGGCACGGCCGAACGCGTCGGTACCCTTCAGCACCACCACGATGTTCAGCGACTTGTTGAGGATCTTCGGGAACGGATGCGCCGGGTCCAGGCCCAGCGGCGACAGCACCGGCATGATCTCGTTGCGGAAGTAGGCGCGCAGCCAGCGCTTCTGGCGGTCGCTCCAGGAATGGCGGCCGAGCACGCCGATGCCGGCGTCCATCAGCGCCGGGCGCAGCGTCTCGTTCCAGCAGCGGTACTGCTGGTCCACCAGTTCGGCGGCGCGTTCGTGGATGGCATTGAGGATGGCCTGCGGGCTCATCCCGTCCGGCGCCGGCGGCAGGCCGAATTCCTGCGCATGGCGCACGGCGGCGGCACGGATCTCGAAGAATTCATCCAGGTTGGTGCAGGAGATGCACATGAAGCGCAGGCGCTCCAGCAACGGCACCTGCGGGTCCATCGCCTGGGCCAGCACGCGGAAGTTGAAATCCAGCTGTGACAGCTCGCGGTTGATGTACAGCGCCGGGTCGCGCAACGGATCGTTGTCCGGGCTCACGGGGAGGGGGAGGGATCCGAGGCTGCTCATGGCGTCATTCTTCGATGGTGGTCAGGGGGGCGGACTCACGTGGGCGCACGTGGTCGGCATCGAAATGGCAGGAGAACACCGAGCCCTTGCCGACTTCGCTTTCGATCTCCAGCCGCGCATGGTGCAGGCCGAGGATGTGCTTGACGATCGACAGGCCCAGGCCGGTGCCGCCGCTCTCGCGCGAACGGCTGCTGGAAACACGGTAGAAGCGTTCGGTCAGGCGCGGCAGGTGGTTGGCCGGAATGCCATAGCCGGAGTCGCGCACCGCCAGCACCGCACCGTCGCCTTCGCGGCGGAACTCGACCGCGATGCGGCCGCCGGCCGGGGTGTAGCGCACGGCATTGGTGACCAGGTTGGAGAAGGCGCTGTGCAGCTCCTTGGTCGAGCCCTGCAGGTCGACACCGGCAAGATCGTCGATGCTGATCTGGTGGCGGCCCTGGCTGTGCGCTTCGGCCTCGCGGCGCAGCGTGGCCAGCATCGGCTGCATGGCCACGGTCTCCTCCTCGCTGTGTTCCTGCGATTCCAGCCGCGACAGGGTCAGCAGGTCTTCCACCAGCTGGGCCATGCGCTGGCTCTGCTTTCGCATCTCTTCCAGCATCGGTCCGGTGCCCGGGAAATCCTCCGGGTCCATCATGTCCAGGTAGCCGTGCACCACGGTGAGCGGCGTGCGCAGCTCATGTGAAACGTTGGCCACGAAGTCACGGCGCACCTGCTCCAGGCGCAGCAGCTTGCTGACATCGCGGGCGATCAGCAGCCAGTAGTCGGACGAATAGGGAATCAGGCGCAGGTTGAGGCGGATCGCCGGATCGACCGGCGAGGGCACGTCCAGGATCGGCTCGGCATTGCGGCCGCCGGCCAGCCAATGCGCCAGCGGCATCGGCTGCAGGCGTTCGACCAGCGCTTCGCCAAGGTCGCCGGGATGGTGCAGGCCGAGCAGGGCGGTGGCCGCTTCGTTGAACCACTGCACGCGCTGGCTGTTGCGGTCCAGCACCACCACCGCATCGGGCAGCGCGGCGGCAGCGGCGCGGTAGCTGCGCAGCATGTCCAGCAGGCGGCGCTTGCGCACGCGCATTTCCACCTGGTTGCGGTACAGCAGGCGGTCCAGCTCGTTCCAGACACCGGTGCCTTCTTCGGCGGTATCCCAGCGCTGGCGCGCGGTCAGCCGGCGCAACACGCTGCGCAGGCGCCAGTAATGCCAGGCCAGCGTGGCCAGTGCGCCCAGCGCGATGCACAACCACAGGTGGCCCGTGAACCATCCCACCAGTCCGGCGAACAGCAGTACCGCGGCAACGGTGGCCAGGGTCTTCAACCAGGCAGAGCGGATGTGGCGGGGCATTGCGATCTCGTCGTTGAGGTGCGGCGGTTCACTGGGGTGAACCGAGGGTTATAGCAGAGTTGCCGGCACCGGCACCCGCGGGTGCGCGGCGCCGGCACGACGAGACTCAGGTGGCAGTGGAGAAGCGGTAACCGGCGCCGCGCACGGTCTGCACCATGTTTTCGGCGTTGAACGGTTCCAGCGTCTTGCGCAGGCGGCGGATGTGCACATCGATGGTGCGCTCTTCCACATACACGCTGCCGCCCCACACATGGTCCAGCAGCTGGGCGCGGGTATAGACGCGCTCGGGGTGGGTCATGAAGAAGTGCAGCAGGCGGTATTCGGTCGGGCCGATCGGCACCGGCTGGTCGTTGGCGAACACGCGATGGGCAGCGCCGTCGATGCGGATCGGGCCGACCGCCACGCTGCCATCCTCATCGTCCTCGCGGGCACGACGCATGACCGCGCGGATGCGGGCCAGCAGTTCGCGCGCCGAGAACGGCTTGACCACGTAGTCGTCGACACCGGCTTCCAGGCCACCGACGCGGTCGTTCTCTTCGCCGCGGGCGGTCAGCATGATGATCGGCACTTCGCGGGTCAGTGTTTCCTTGCGCCAGCGACGGGCCAGGTCCAGGCCGCTGGTGCCGGGCAGCATCCAGTCCAGCAGGATCAGGTCGGGGACGCGGTCGGCGATCGCGGTCTGGGCCTCACGGGCATCGCCGGCGTGGACCGGTTCGTAATCGCCCTTGCGGAGGGCGAAGGCGACCATTTCACGGATCGCGGGCTCGTCGTCGACGATCAGGATGCGTTTCTGCACGAGGACACCGTAGGGCTCGGTTACTGGAGTGGTGCCAGTAGACTACGGTTTGATGACATGTTTGTGACTACCCGGCCGGAACCGGCCGCGATTGCCATCGGCCGGTCATGCGCGGCTCAGCGGCGGTCCAGATCCGGGTCCTGCACGCCCTGCCGGCGCAGTTCCAGCACGGTGGGGGTGATCGCCTCGATGCGCGCGTCCACCCGGGCGCGCCCGATGTAGTCCAGGGCCGGGTTGCGCTTGAGCGCCTGCAGCTGCATCAGCGCCTGCTCCGGGCGCCCGCTGAGGAAAGCGGCCTCGGCATAGGCCTCGCTGGCCCGCACGCTGTCACCGGCCAGCTCGCTGGCGCGGGCGTAGCGCTGCTGGAAGACCGGATCGTTACCACTTTGCGACAGCAACGGCCGCAGCATGGCCTGGGCGCGCTTGCCGGCGTCGGGGTTGCCCTGTTCGTTGAGGATCTCGGCATAGGTCAGCGCCACCGGGCGGCTGTTGGGGTGCTCGCGCAGCAGCTGCTCGAACCGGCTGTTGGCCTGCGCGGCCTGGCCCGCCCGCGATTCGGCCTCGCCCAGGCCCAGCGCCAGCCACAGGTTGCCCGGATGGTCCTGCAGCAGACCGGCCAGCGTCTGCCGGGCCTGGCCGGCGCCACTGCGGCCACCGCGCATCACCGCCAGGGCCTGGCCGTAGCGCTGTGCGTCGTTGAGGCCGTTCTTCTGGCGCTTGGCCAGGTCGGCATATTCGCGCTCCAGCTCGGGGGTCGAGTCGGCGCTGAGCACGCGCAGGCGCTCACGTGCCCAGTCGAAGTCGCCGCTGGCGCCACGGCTGAGCTGCCCCATCGGGACACGCAGCACACTGGCCGGCAGCAACGGGTTGTTGCCGCGCAACAGGGGTTCGGCCAGGCTGGGGTCGGCCGGGTCCACCCGTTCCCTGCGCTCGCCGGTCGGCGTTGTGGTGGTCAGCAGCACCGTGTCCTTCTTCATCTGCTCGGCGCGGGCCTTGGCCTCGCTGATGCGGGTGATGTTGACCGGGTGGGTGCGCAGGAAGTCCGGCACGCTGTAGCCGCCCTCGTTGCCGCGCATCGCCGCCGACATCCGCTCGAAGAAGCCGGCCATCGCATCCACGTCGTAGCCGCTGCGCGACAGGGTGCGGATGCCCAGGCGGTCGGCCTCGGACTCATTGGAGCGGGTGTAGTTGATCTGCCGCTGCTGCATCAGGCCCATGCCCGAGCTGATCGCGGCCATGGTGGCGTTGCCCGAGGAGCTGCTGTTGCTGGCCTGGGCGGCCACTACCGCCGCCAGCATGCCCAGCAGGATCGGGATCTGGTCGCGCTGGGCACGTTCGACCCCGCGCAGCACGTGCTGCTGGGTGACGTGGGCGATTTCGTGGGAAAGCACCGCGGCCACCTCGTCCTCGCGCTCGGCGGTCAGCACCAGGCCGGCGTTGACCCCGATGTAGCCGCCCAGGGTGGCGAAGGCGTTGATCTGGCGGTCCTTCATCACAAAGAAGGTGTAGGGCTGACGAGGCTGGTCGCTGTTGGAGCCGAGCCGGGTGCCCATGGTCTGCAGCCAGTCGTTGACCAGCGGATCGTCCAGCAGGTAACCGTAGTTGCGCAGCTCGCGCAGCATCATCGCGCCGTACTCGGCCTGGCGCGCCGGGGTCAGCAGCTCGCCGGCCGAGGAGCCGATGTCGGGCAGCTTCTCCTGGGCCCGGGCCAGCGGCATGGCCAGGGCCAGGGTGACGGCGGTAGTCAGCAGCAGGGCTCGCAAGCAGAAGGTCCTCGGGCGGGGCGCGCCCAGCGTGGCAGGGCAGGGGGCAACCATTCGTTAATCCACAGTGTTGCGGCCGTGGCGTGGAAATTCCAGCGCACCGGTACCATATGTAGACCGTCGATCCATCGTGGAGTTTCCCGTGACAGCCCAGACCGCCGGCGGTGCCCCCGCCATCACCATCTATTCCACCGCCGTCTGCCCCTACTGCGTGGCCGCCAAGAACTTCCTCAAGAGCAAGGGCCAGCAGTGGACCGAGGTCCGCATCGACCTGGACCCGGTCGAGCGCGAGAAGATGATGGCGCTGACCCGCCGCACCAGCGTGCCGCAGATCTTCGTCGGCGACGTCCATGTCGGCGGCTACGACGACATGATGGCCCTGCACCGTGAAGGCAAGCTCGAGCCGCTGCTGGCCGGGCAGGGCCAGGCATGAGCGCGGCCGACGACGGCAGCAAGGACCGCATCGCCGAGTTCACCGACTTCCGCAAGCGCATGAACGAGCGCATCCTGGGCGAACCGAACCAGGTGGTGCGCCGCTTCTTCGCGCTGGACACGCAGACCTACCAGGCCGGCGCGCTGGACGTGAAGACCAAGGAACTGTTGGGCCTGGTGGCCTCGATGGTGCTGCGCTGCGATGACTGCATCAGCTACCACGTGGCCCAGTGCAAGGACGCCGGGGTGACCCGTGAGGAGTTTTTCGAGACCTTCTCGGTCGGCCTGGTGGTGGGCGGCTCGATCGTGATCCCGCACCTGCGCCGCGCGGTCGACTTCCTCGACCAGCTCGAAGGCGGCGCCGCCGCCCCGGCAGCGCACGAGCACTGACCCTGACGAACGCCGGGAACCGGGACCTTGCGCCCTTCCCGGTACGGCCGGCCGCTGGCCGGCACTACCCCGTGATCTTCCAGCCCAGGAGCCCCTTCTTGTTGAAGGGGCGCGCCGACAGGCGGGGGTAGAGGAGGAATGCGCGGGCAATTCTGCCTGGGCCAGGGACTGGGACCATGGTCTATTTGGGACCTCGGCCCCGGCTCAGGCATAATTGCTGGTGAAACTTCCTTTGCGCCGGCGTTTCCGGGCACGTCCGGACGGCGTTTTTCCCCCTGTTCGGAACATCGATCAATGACGCAGAAAATTACGGTCATCCGCGGCGACGGCATTGGCCCGGAAATCATGGACGCCACCCTGTTCGTGCTCGACCAGCTCAACGCTGGCCTGGAGTATGAAGACGCCGACGCCGGCCTGGTGGCCCTGGAAAAGCACGGCGACCTGATGCCGGCGGTGACCCTGGAATCGATCGCGCGCAACAAGGTGGCGCTGAAGAGCCCGCTGACCACCCCGGTCGGTGGTGGCTTCACCTCGATCAACGTCAGCCTGCGCCGTCACTTCGACCTGTACGCCAACGTGCGTCCGGCCCACACCTTCCCGAACACCAAGTCGCGCTTCGACAACGTCGACCTGATCACCGTTCGTGAGAACACCGAAGGTGCCTACCTGGCCGAAGGCCAGGAAGTGTCGGCCGACGGCGAGACCGCCTTCTCCGGCACCCGCATCACCCGCAAGGGCTCCGAGCGCATCGTGCGCTACGCCTTCGAGCTGGCCCGCAGCGTCGGCCGCAAGAAGGTCACCGCGGTGCACAAGGCCAACATCATCAAGTCGACCTCGGGCCTGTTCCTGAACGTCGCCCGTGAAGTGGCCGCGCAGTACCCGGACATCGAGTTCCAGGAAATGATCGTCGACAACTGCTGCATGCAGCTGGTGATGCGTCCGGAACAGTTCGACGTGATCGTCACCACCAACCTGTTCGGCGACATCATCTCCGACCTGTGCGCCGGTCTGGTCGGCGGCCTGGGCCTGGCCCCGGGTGCCAACATCGGCAAGGACGCGGCGATCTTCGAAGCCGTGCACGGCACCGCGCCGGACATCGCCGGCCAGGGCAAGGCCAATCCGTGCGCGCTGCTGCTGGCAGCCGCACAGATGCTGGACCACGTCGGTCAGCCGGAAAACGCCGAGCGCCTGCGCAAGGCCATCGTCGCCACCATGGAAGCCAAGGACTCGCTGACCGGCGACCTCGGCGGCACCGGCACCACCATGAGCTTCGCCAAGGCCATCGCCAGCCGCCTGTAAGCGGCCGGCGTTCCGGCTGGAGATCGTCTCGGTGATGTCCAGTCCGGTCCTGCATGCGTTGAAGACGGGCCGTCGTTGTACGGCCCGTCTGCGTTTTCAACTGCGGCTTTTCACCGACAGGACTTTTTCAGATGCCTGAGGCGGCCGTGTGGGTCGTGGCGGCCGTTGCCGTCTATGCTACCGGCGTGGCCATCTACGCCTTCTTCTACTGGCCGTGGTCCCGCGCCCAGCGCGCGCTGCGCCGCCTGCGCACGCATGGGGCGCCCCTCCGCAGCCTGCGGGAGAGCGAGGCGCGCATCCTGCGGTTGGTCGAATTTCCGGCAGGATTGCCTGTGTATATGCTCGAAGGCAACTGTGCGGCGTTCGTGATCAGGAGCAGGATCTCTCCGGCCCAACATGTGCAGACGCTGGCCGGCGTCCCAGTGAAGTATCCGACGAGACTTGAACGTGCCGTGCGTGCGGGCAGCAATATCGCCGAAGTGGTGCTGGGTCGTGACCACGCGATGATCGTGCGACTCAACGGGGTCAAGCTGGCCCCGTAGCCTCGGGCCATGCTCGGCCGCGCTTTCACGGCCCTGGACGAAAAGCAGAAGCAGTCGAGCATGGCTCGACTCTACAGTGCGTTTTTCGCACAGATCATGTGCTGTTGCATGGCTGGTTCGTGCGCCAACCGCTCCGCATCCTGTGCCCCACTCCCATCGCACAGGAATCCGTCCATGAACCTCACCGCCTTTGGCCTGGCCAGTCTGATCGGCATGGCCGCCGCTGCCCCGATTGCCTCCGCCGAGCCGTCCCACCCCACCATCCGCCACATGGCCGGCGCGCCGTCGGTGGCCGCGCTGGATGCAGCCAAGACCGCCGTCTTGGTGATCGACTTCCAGAACGAGTATTTCGATGCCAGCGCCGCACCGGGCTTTGCCGGTGGCCGCATGGTCATCCCCGATGGCGTGGCCGCGCTGCGCCAGGCCAAGCGGGTGGTCGAATTTGCCGACGCCAACGGCATCCGCGTGATCCACGTGCAGCACGTGCTGCCAGCCGGTGCGCCGCTGTTCGCGCAGGGCAGCGTCAATGCCGCCTTCCATCGCGACCTGCAGCCGCGCAAGGGCGAGACCGTGGTGCAGAAGGACAACGTCAGCGTGTTCGCTGGCAGCTCGGCCGCGGTGCTCGACACGGTGCTGAAGGACGCCGGCATCGACACGCTGATCGTCACCGGTCTGCAGACCCACGCCTGCGTGGCCGGTGCCGCGCGCGATGCGGCCGCCGCGCCGCGCGGCTATCGGGTGATCGTGGCCTCCGATGCCAGTGCCAGCCGTGACCTGGACCTGGCCAATGGCGGTCGCATCGATCATCGCGTGCTGCACGACGCCTCACTGGCGCAGATTGAAGACACCTTCGGTGATGTCATGCGTACCGATGCGATCCTGGCGCTGCCGGTACGCAAGGCCGGCAACGGCGCTTGATAAGCTGGCGGGGTCCGCACGTCGCGGGCCCCGCCCTGTGGAGCCGACCACCGATGGACCACTTTGCCGCTCTGCGCGCGCTGCGCGCCATCGTTGATGCCGGCAGTTTCACCGCCGCCGCCGAGCGCCTGGGCACCACGCACTCGGCGATGTCGCGGCAGCTGCGGCAGCTGGAAGAGCACCTGCAGGTTCGCCTGCTCGATCGCAACAGCCGACGGTTGTCATTGACCGAAGCCGGACGCGACTACTACCGGGAGGCCGGCGCCCTGCTGGACCGCCTGCAGGAAGCCGATGACCGCGCGCGCGCCGGGCAGGCGCAGCCCAGCGGCACCGTGCGGATCAGCGTGCCGCAGGTGGTGGCCAGCCAGGAGTTGCCGCAATGGCTGCCATCATTCCTGCAGCGCTACCCGCAGGTGGCGCTGGACCTGTCGGCCGATGACCAGCTGGTCGATGTGGTCGGTGGTGGCTTCGACCTGGCCCTGCGCATCGCCGCCACGTTGCCGGACAGCCAGCTGGTCGCGCGCGAACTGGCCAGCTGCCCGCGCATCCTGGTGGCTGCGCCGGCCTATCTGGCACGTCATGGTCTGCCGCGGCAGGCTGCGGATCTCGAACAACACACGCTGCTGGGATTCAGTCCCACCCCGTCAATGCTGCCCTGGCAGCTGCAGGGGCCGCGCGGTGCCAGCGTGAGCATCGAGGCCGGCCAGCGCCTGCGCGTGGATGCCACGCCCGCGCTGTATGCCGCCGCGCTGGCCGGAATGGGCATCAGCCTGTTCACTGCACTGACCGTACAGGAGGACCTGCGCGCGGGCCGCTTGATCCGCGTGTTGCCGGCCTGGCATGCCGGGCAGCGCCGCTACTTCGCGCTGTATCCGCATGCGCGTGCACTGGCGCCGAAAGTGCGCGCGCTGGTCGAGCACCTTGCGGCGCACTACGCTGCACAGGTGGGCGCGGCAGGGTAGCCGCGCGGTTGCAACCGAGGTGGTGATGGAGTCGGTGTATCTGCTGGTCGCGCTTGGCGCGATCGTCGCTGGATTCGTGCAGGGCTTGTCCGGCTTCGCCTTCGGCATGGTGGCGATGTCGTTCTGGGCATGGGGACTGGAGCCGCGCCTGGCCGCCACACTGTCGGTGTTCGGCGCGCTGGTCGGGCAGTTGGTTGCAGTGTTCACCGTGCGCCGCGGCTTCAACCTGCGCCTGCTGCTGCCCTTCGTGCTGGGCGGGCTGGCCGGCATTCCGCTGGGCGTGATGGTGCTGCCGCAGCTGGACATGGTCTGGTTCAAGGCGCTGCTGGGCGGCTTCCTGGCACTGTGGTGCCCGGTGATGCTGATGGCGCGGTCGTTGCCGCCGGTCACCGTCGGCGGCCGCGTGGGCGATGCGATCGCCGGCATGGCCGGGGGGGTGCTCAGCGGCATTGGCGGTTTCGCCGGACCGGTGCCGACGCTGTGGAGCACGCTGCGGGGCTTCGGCAAGGACGAGCAGCGCGCGGTCATCCAGAATTTCAATCTGGCGATGCTGGCGGTGACCCTGGCCACCTATGTCGGAAGTGGCCTGGTGACGCGGCAGATGCTGCCGTACTTCGCCATCGTGGCACCGGCGATGCCGGTGCCGACGCTGTTGGGCGCGCGGGTCTACATCGGCATCAGCGAAGCGCGCTTCCGGCAGGTCGTGCTGAGCCTGCTGACCGCCTCCGGCATCGCGCTGCTGGCGTCGTCACTGCCGGTGCTGCTGGCCGGGCGGTAGCTGGGGAAGGTCATGGGATCCTGCTCCGTAGCGTCGAGCTTGCTCGACGGGATCGGCATCCGTCGAGCAAGCTCGACGCTACCGTCTGAAGCAGTCGAGCAAGCTCGACGCTACGAAAAAGCCGCGACCCTTGCGGATCGCGGCTTGTCGTTTACGGCACGCCGGGACTCAGCGCTGCTGGATCTTCGACAGCAGTCGCAGGAACTCCACATACAGCCAGACCAGGGTCACCATCAGGCCGAATGCGCCATACCATTCCATGTACTTCGGCGCGCGCTGGGCCACGCCGGTCTCGATGAAGTCGAAATCCAGCACCAGGTTGAGTGCGGCCACCACCACCACGAACAGGCTGAAGGCGATGCCCAGCCAGCTGGCGTCGTGGATCACCGGCACGTTGATGTTGAAGAAGCCGAGTACGAACGAGGCCAGGTAGAGCAGGGCAATGCCGCCGGTGGCGGCGACCACGCCCATCTTGAAGTTCTCGGTGGCCTTGATCACGCCGCTGCGGTAGGCGATCAGCAATGCGGCCAGCGTGCCGAAGGTCAGCAGCACGGCCTGGAACACGATGCCCGGGTACTTCATGTTGAACAGGGCCGAGACCGCGCCCAGGAACAGGCCTTCGACCAGTGCGTACATCGGTGCGGTGACCGGCGACCATTCCTTCTTGAAGATGGTGATCAGCGCCAGCACCAGGCCACCGATCGCGCCGCCCATGGCGTACAGGCCGGCACCGCCGGTCATCTGGCCGTACGCGTCGACCGACTGGTTCCAGGCGAAGGCGGCGGTCAGCACGGTCAACAGCAGCAGGATGCCGGTCTTGTTGGCGGTGCCGTTGAGGGTCATCACCTGGTCGGGGCGGGTCACCACCGAACCGTTGGCGAGGTCGAGGAAAGTCGACTCGGAAAGAGCCGGGTTGCCGCTGCGCATGCGCGTTCTCCGTGCGAATGAGGGTCTGGACGGCCATCCGGCCGATCACCGCGAGCATAGCCGATGACCGCGCACGGCGCTGTTGTCGGCGCCCACGTCGCGCTGCCCGCGTTGACAGTTCGCAATGCGCTTGGCGACAATGACCAGCTCCCCGGGCCCGGCCCGAGGGGATTGCAAGACCGGGGTATAGCGCAGTCTGGTAGCGCGCCTGCTTTGGGAGCAGGATGTCGGGGGTTCGAATCCCTCTACCCCGACCAATCCCACATCACGTCGGATTGGACACCGTTCCGGTTCGGGCGCCCGTAGCTCAACTGGATAGAGCACCGGCCTTCTAAGCCGGCGGTTACAGGTTCGATTCCTGTCGGGCGCGCCATTGGAATCAATGGCTTATAGATTATTCTGATGCTGGCGGAGCCCTCCCGGGAACACCGGGGATGCGCGGATCGCGACATTGTGGGCAACAAAAAAAGGCCAGCGCGGTGCGCTGGCCTTTTTGCGTCCTGGCAGGGCACTGCGTTGAAGCGCCCCGCGTGGAATCACAGCTGCTCGAGTTCGCCCACATCAACCCTGCCGCCACCGCAGTTGCCGTGGCAGCCGCCGCCGATCGGGCCGCTGCCGCCACCGCCGCCGCCGCCACCACCACCACCGCCACCGCCACGTGCAGGGGGCGGCAGGACGGTGGAAACAACCGTGCCACTGTCGAACACCTGGTTGTAGCGCAGGGTGTAGTCCGCGCAGACGATGCCATTGCACACCGTCAGGGTGTCGCCGGGCTTCATCCGGTTCGCGACCTGCCACACGGTCCCGCTCGAGGGGCTCTGGCGCTCACGCTCCCGGGACAGCACGCGATACGTTGCTTCATCCGGATTCGGTACGGTGACCGTGCACTCGCTGCAGTTGAGAACGCCGCGATTGGCCGCAGACGCCTCCCAGGCAGTCAGAAGTACCAGTGCGCCGAGCAGGATCGAAAGATGCTTCGTTCGAAACCCTGGAGTGTCCTTGATTCCCACAGTTTTCATGTTTTCCTTTCCCCTATTTCAGGATGCAACAGTTCTGGTAGATGTTTTCAGCAAGGGTTCGTGAGTTGGCCTTCTCCTCCTGAGTCAGGTCTTTCTCGTAGCGCATCAGATCGTCATGGGTGACCAGGCGCGGGTTGACCCTCTGCAACGCGCGCGCGTATGCCCAAGCGCGCACAGGGTCGGGTTGCGTGAAGCTGCCGGCGGCGTACGCCCTTTCCAGATCACCGAGTGCGGAAATGTTTCCCTGTGCAGCCAGTGCATCGAGATAGCTGAGCGCGGTCTCCTTCCATTGGCTGAGCCGGGCCGGATCCCGGATGGCGTCATCCAGTGAGCCGATGACCTTCTCGGGAGAGAGCGAGTAGGCGCGCATGGCTTCCTGCGAGCCCATTGCAGCAGCCTTGGAGAGCCAATCGGTGTGGTAGATGTCGCGCTCCAGCGCCAGCGATTCGCACTCCTTGAGCAGGCGCTCGGATCGTTCCAGGAACCAGCCGCCGGCACCGACGCTGGCGGCCGAATCGGCCAGCACGTCGGCGCGGTCCGAAGTGAAGGTCTGGCACTGCTCGATGGTCAGATGGATCTCGTAGGTGGCCGTGGCATCGCCGGCATCGGAGCGCAGCATCAGTTGCCTGACGTGGGCGAGTGCATCGCCCGCAGGGCGGAATTCGTGTGCGCGGGTGATCTGGTAGGCCTTGGGTCCCACCGCGGTGTACGAGCCGGGCGGGATCTTGCTGTCCTTCTCAAGCCGCTGTGCGGTCGCTGCACCGGAGCCTGGTGGCTGCGCCTGCCGGGTCGATTCCTGCGTCGGGCCGACGCGTCTGGTTGCATCCGCGTGCATGGCATCTGCAGGCGCCTGTTGCAGGTGGACGAACAGTGCAACGGCCGCCACTGTCAGCACCGCTGCCAGTGCGATCACTCCGATTTGCCGTTTTCTCATCTGGTGTTTCACCTTCGTTGCCGGACGGGACAGGGTTTCAAACGTCCGCCTCGCCTTCCATGTCCCGCTGCTAACGGTGAATGAGCGGATCTCCCCCAGCGTCATTCGCGATTCGTTCACTATTTATTCATTTGTTGTTCACGCGTCCGCATAGCCGATGATGGGCAGGGGCCGGCGCCCGGAACTGGGCGTCGGAGGTGTTGCGGTGACGGGCCGTCCGAGCGCTGCGGCGCAACGCCACAAAGTGGTGGGTGGACAGCCGTGTGTCGTGTTGTCTGGATGGACGATCCGGTTCCGCGTCCATCACCGGACTGCGCGTTTCCGATCATGCGTGGCCAATGACGGAGGCGTGCATCGCGCTGCGTCCACACCTGGCCGCAGGAGAGTGGAGAACACGCCTGACGTTGTGGGTCTCCGCAGAGCAGAAACGCGGCTGGCGCCGCTGACCGTTTGCGCCGCAGGGTGCGAAATTGTGGCCACGCATCGCTGATGCGGGTGCCTGCACATCAATGTGAAGAAACGCTTGCAATTCCTTCGCGACTCCCGGAAAATGCCGGACTCGCTTCGGGGGACGGACTTCTGGTTCCGCCCGGTTGCAAAGCATCAAGGTTCCAACGCCAGCTTCATCGGCGGGGGAGCAAACGTTTCAGTGGTGGCTGTAGCTCAGTTGGTTAGAGTACCGGATTGTGATTCCGGTGGTCGGGGGTTCGAATCCCCTCAGCCACCCCACTGTTTCAACCGCCTCGGCGCAGCCGAAACGGTATTGCAATAAACAGAATGCACGTTACAATGTGCGTCTGAGTTTCACGGGCCGTTAGCTCAGTTGGTAGAGCAGTTGACTCTTAATCAATAGGTCCAAGGTTCGAATCCTTGACGGCCCACCAAGACGGAAGCCACCTGGTATGCCAGGTGGCTTTTTTCTTTAAGTGTGACTCCTTCTTTCTGTTGGATCACACGCTGCAGATCCCCGCCTGGCTTGGATCTGCCGCAGTAGCGGGATCGCAGTACTGGTTTCAACGATGTTGAAAATAGTGCTTGCGCCCACCGAGCGGATCGGGTCATAATTCGCGCCCCGATTTCGGGCTGTTAGCTCAGTTGGTAGAGCAGTTGACTCTTAATCAATAGGTCCAAGGTTCGAATCCTTGACAGCCCACCAGACGAAAGCCACTTGGTTTGCCAAGTGGCTTTTTTCTTGCCCGCGCGCGGCCTTCATCCACGCATGGCGTGGATCTACTGAAGCTTTGCCCGCGCGAGTGGCCGACCCTCATCCACACAAGGTGTGGATCTACTGAAGCGGTGATGAAACCCGGGGCATACGCGTCATCGGTGTTTTCAATGCTGTGCGCTGCTTCTCACCGCAGTGCCTCCTGCATCGCACCCAATGGTGGTTCCGCGCCGATGGCGCATGCATGGAGGACGATCCTGATGGCCGATTTCAATCGACTGCGCCTGACGCTGCTGTTGCCGTTCGCACTGGTGGCGCTGACCGCGTGTGAGGCTGGGCGTGAGGCTGCCGGACATGATGCTGCCGCGCAGAGTGCTCCGGCTGCTTCGGCCGGGGAGGCGATGCCGATGCAGCCGACCGCGCCGATGGAAGGGGGGCCGCCGTCCGAGGCGGTGCAGGTGCGCCGGACCGATGACGGCGGTGTTGAAATCCGCAAGCTGGACGCGGCGGACGGGCAGGGTGTGGATGCGGCGCCGGCCGAACCCCGACAGCCCTGATCCATGAGCGTCCCGGGCGGCTGCCGGTCGCTCGGGACGGCAGATTCAGCTTTGTGCAGGCCTTCCGCTTCCTGCGCCCGCCTGCGACAATGAACGCCTGTGCCGGCCACGCGAAAGTGGCGGAATTGGTAGACGCCCTGGATTTAGGTTCCAGTGCCGCAAGGCGTGGGGGTTCGAGTCCCCCCTTTCGCACCAGTGCCGGCCTGTCCCCGCCCTGATCGGGCCATCGGCGCCCCCTTGACCGGCACGCGCTGGCAGTGCACGCCGAATTGGGCGAAACTAAAGGGCTGCGGCAAGCAGGCGCGTCCCAGACGTCGTGTCCTTACAACCGTTTCATCCCATCATCGAGCCGGGGGCCTGGGCCACCGGTGGCAGGAGTCAACATGCAAGCTTCGATCGAATCCACCGGCAACCTGGAACGCCGCCTGAGCTTCTCGCTGCCGGAAGACCGTCTGCAGAGCCACATCGTCGGCCGCCTGGGCGAAATCGCCCGTACCACCCGCATCAAGGGTTTCCGTCCGGGCAAGGTGCCGGCCAAGGTGATCGAGCAGCGCTTCGGCGCGCAGGTCCGTGGCGAGGCGCTGGACGGCCTGCTGCGCGAAACCTTCGACGCGGCCGTGCGTGAGCACGACCTGCGCATCGTCGGCAGCCCGCGCATCGACAAGGGCGAGGAGGGTGAGTTCTCCTTCGTGGCCACCGTGGAAGTGGTGCCGGACTTCGGCGACCTCGACGTCAGCAAGCTGACCGTGGTGCGCCACACCGCCGAGATCAGCGACGCCGACATCGACCAGATGATCGAGAACCTGCAGAACCAGCGCCGTACCTGGGCCCCGGTCAGCCGTGGCGCGCAGGACGGTGACCTGGTGGCAGTGGAGACCTGGTCGCAGGCCGGCGAAGAGCGCCTGCCGGCCGAAGGCACCGAGAAGGGTTCGATCGTGCTCGGCCAGGGCATGATGTTCGACACCATCGAGAAGGGCCTGGTCGGCCTGGCCAAGGGTGAAGAGAAGACCCTGGACGTCGACTTCCCGGCGGACTGGCGCGTGCCGGTGCTGGCCGGCAAGACCGTGCAGGTCACCGTCAAGGTGGCTGAAGTGTCCGAGCCGGTCGTGCCGGCGGTGGACGAAGCCTTCATCAAGAGCTTCGGCGTGAAGGGCGGCGACGTCGAGCAGTTCCGCAGCGACATCCGCGCCAACCTGGAGCGTGAGCTGAAGGGCGCGCTGATGAACCGCCTGCGCCGCGAAGTGGGTGAGCAGCTGATCGCCGCTTACTCCTCGGTGGAAATGCCGCCGCGCCTGGTCGACAACGAAGCCCGCGCCATGCTGGCCCAGCAGGTCGAGCAGATCCGCCGCAACGGCCAGAACGTCGGTGAGATCCCGGCCGACGCCCACGAAGGCTTCAAGGACGCGGCCGCCAAGCGCGTGCTGGTCGGCCTGGTGGTGGGTGAAGTGGCCCGCACCAACGACCTGCGCCTGGAACCCAAGCGCCTGAACGAAACGATGCGTCTGATCGCTTCGACCTACGAAGAGCCGGAACAGGTCATTGAGATGTACCGCAACGACCCCCAGCTGATGTCTGGCCTGCAGAACCGTGTGATGGAAGAGCAGGTGATCGACTGGATCGCCGAGCGTGCCCAGCACACCGAAGAGAAGCTGTCGTTCCAGGACGCGATCCGCCAGTAATCCCGGGCGGATCACCGCATCCCCCGCGTCGTTGCCGGCGCGGGGTTGTTTCCCCCCAAGACAGGTACCTCACGTAATGGACAACCGAACCAAAGCCCTGAACCTGGTTCCGATGGTGGTCGAGCAGACCAGCCGCGGCGAGCGTGCCTACGACATCTATTCGCGCCTGTTGAAGGAGCGCCTGATCTTCCTCGTGGGCCCGATCGACGATCACATGGCCAACGTGGTGGTGGCGCAGTTGCTGTTCCTGGAATCGGAAAACCCGGAAAAGGACATCAATATCTACATCAACTCGCCGGGTGGCGTGGTCACCGCCGGCATGGCGATCTACGACACCATGCAGTACATCAAGCCGAATGTGAGCACCACCTGCATCGGCCAGGCCGCCTCGATGGGCGCCCTGCTGCTGGCCGCGGGCGAAGCCGGCAAGCGCTATGCGCTGCCGAACTCGCGCGTGATGATCCACCAGCCGCTGGGCGGCTACCAGGGCCAGGCCACCGACATCGACATCCACGCGCGTGAGATCCTGACCCTGCGTTCGCGCCTGAACGAGGTGCTGGCCAAGCACACCGGCCAGTCGCTGGAGACGATCGCCCGCGATACCGAGCGCGACAACTTCAAGAGCGCCTTTGAAGCCCAGGCCTATGGTCTGGTCGACCAGGTGCTGGAGCGTCGTCCGGATGAGTCGATCCAGGCCGGTTGACCGGCCTTCACGGGGCCATGGAGGCCCCGTTCCTGCAGGGTCGGGCGGGACTGGTGTCCCCTCGGCCCTGTGCTATTCTCGAATCGAACCCCCGTTCAGCGGGTGGGGCAACTGGGTAAGCGAAGCATGAGCGAAGACCGCCAAGGTCGTTCCACGGACACCGGCAAGATCCTCTACTGCTCTTTCTGCGGCAAGAGCCAGCATGAAGTGCGCAAGCTGATTGCGGGTCCGAGCGTGTTCATCTGCGATGAATGCGTGGAGCTGTGCAACGACATCATCCGTGAGGAACTTGAGGAAAAGGCGCAGTCGGCGCGCAGTTCGCTGCCCAAGCCGCGCGAGATCCTCGAGGTCCTCGACCAGTACGTGATCGGCCAGAACCGCGCCAAGCGCACCTTGGCCGTGGCCGTGTACAACCACTACAAGCGCATCGAGAGCCGGCAGAAGAACGACGACGTCGAACTGGCGAAGTCGAACATCCTGCTGGTCGGCCCGACCGGTTCGGGCAAGACCCTGCTGGCCGAGACCCTGGCCCGCCTGCTCAACGTGCCGTTCACCATGGCCGATGCCACCACGCTGACCGAAGCCGGTTACGTGGGCGAGGACGTGGAGAACATCATCCAGAAGCTGCTGCAGAAGTGCGACTACGACGTCGAGAAGGCGCAGCAGGGCATCGTCTACATCGATGAGATCGACAAGATTTCGCGCAAGAGCGAGAACCCGTCGATCACCCGCGATGTGTCCGGCGAAGGCGTGCAGCAGGCGCTGCTGAAGCTGATCGAAGGCACCGTGGCCAGCGTGCCGCCGCAGGGCGGCCGCAAGCACCCGCAGCAGGAATTCCTGCAGGTGGACACCAAGAACATCCTGTTCATCTGCGGCGGCGCGTTCGCCGGGCTGGACAAGGTGATCCAGGCCCGTTCCACCGACGTGGGCAGCATCGGCTTCGGTGCCAAGGTCAAGAGCAGCGAGCGCAAGCAGGAAGTGGGCAAGGTGCTGGCCGAAGTCGAGCCGGAAGACCTGATCAAGTTCGGCCTGATTCCCGAGTTCGTCGGCCGCCTGCCGGTGGTGGCGACCCTGGAGGAGCTGGACGAGCCGGCGCTGATCAAGATCCTGACCGAGCCGAAGAACGCCATCACCAAGCAGTTCAAGAAGCTGTTCGAGATGGAGAACGTCGAGCTGGAGTTCCGTCCGGACGCGCTGTCGGCCATTGCCCGCAAGGCGCTCAAGCGCAAGACCGGTGCCCGTGGCCTGCGCACCATCGTCGAATCGGTCCTGCTGGACACCATGTACGACCTGCCGTCGCAGGAAAACGTCAGCAAGGTGGTGGTGGACGAGTCGGTGATCGAGCACAAGTCCGAGCCGTACCTGATCTACCAGACCCCGGCGGCCCCTGAACAGAAGGCCGCAGGCGCCGAGTGATCCCTCCAGGTTGTTGATTGGAAAGGATTTTCAAGGAATGCCTTGCATCTGAAAGCCGATGGCCCCATAACGGGGCCATCGGCTTTTTTTGTCTCCGGAAGATGCCCTCCCGGAGGCGGTTTTCCCCTTCCCTGGAGCCCCCATGGCCCGTTCCCCAAGTGAAACCCTCGACCTGCCGGTCCTGCCGCTGCGCGACGTAGTGGTGTTCCCGCACATGGTCATCCCGCTGTTCGTCGGCCGTGACAAGTCCATGCACGCGCTCGAACAGGCAATGGAATCGGACAAGCGCATCCTGCTGCTGGCGCAGAAGTCGGCCGAGACCGACGACCCGCATGCGGCCGACCTCTACCAGGTCGGTACGCTGGCGCAGGTGCTGCAGCTGCTGAAGCTGCCCGACGGCACCATCAAGGTGCTGGTCGAAGGTCTGTCGCGCGTGCAGGTCACCCACGTCGACGAGCGCAACGGCTCGCTGCACGGCCAGGCGGTGGAGATCGACGCCGTTGACGGTCGCGAGGCGCGCGAGGTCGAAGCGATCGCCCGCTCGCTGATGTCGCTGTTCGAGCAGTACGTGAAGACCAACCGCAAGCTGCCGCCGGAACTGCTGCAGACGCTGTCGGGCATCGATGAGCCGGCGCGCCTGGCCGATACCATCGCCGCTCACATCAGCGTGCGCCTGGCCGACAAGCAGCGCCTGCTGGAGACGCTGGCGGTGAGCGACCGCCTGGAGATGCTGGTCGGCCTGGTCGATGGCGAGATCGACGTGCAGCAGATGGAAAAGCGCATCCGCGGCCGCGTGAAGTCGCAGATGGAGAAGAGCCAGCGCGAGTACTACCTCAACGAACAGATGAAGGCCATCCAGAAAGAACTGGGTGACCTGGACGATGCGCCGGGCGAGCTGGAAGAACTGGCGCGCAAGATCGCCGAAGCCGGCATGCCCAAGGCCGTGGAAGCCAAGGCGCGCAATGAACTGAACAAGCTCAAGCAGATGTCGCCGATGTCGGCCGAAGCAGCCGTCGTGCGCAACTACCTGGAGTGGCTGCTGGGCGTGCCGTGGAAGAAGCGCAGCAAGGTGCGCAAGGACCTGAAGGCCGCGCAGGACACCCTGGACGCCGATCACTACGGGCTGGAGAAGGTCAAGGAACGCATCCTGGAATACCTGGCGGTGCAGTCGCGGGTGAAGCAGATGAAGGGCCCGATCCTGTGCCTGGTCGGGCCGCCGGGCGTGGGCAAGACCTCGCTGGGCCAGTCCATCGCCAAGGCCACCAACCGCAAGTTCGTGCGCATGTCGCTGGGCGGCGTGCGCGACGAGGCCGAGATCCGTGGCCACCGTCGCACCTACGTCGGTTCGATGCCGGGCCGCATCGTGCAGAACCTCAACAAGGTCGGCAGCAAGAACCCGCTGTTCGTGCTCGATGAGATCGACAAGATGTCGATGGACTTCCGTGGCGATCCGTCCTCGGCGCTGCTGGAAGTGCTCGACCCGGAGCAGAACAACGCGTTCAACGACCACTACCTGGAAGTGGATCTGGACCTGTCCGAAGTGATGTTCGTGGCCACCTCGAACTCGCTCAACATTCCGGGCCCGCTGCTGGACCGCATGGAAGTGATCCGCATCCCCGGCTACACCGAGGATGAGAAGCTCAACATCGCCACCCGCTACCTGGTTCCGAAGCAGATCAAGGCCAACGGCCTGCAGCCGGAAGAGCTGGAGATCGGCAGCGATGCCATCCAGGACATCGTGCGCTACTACACGCGCGAATCGGGTGTGCGCAACCTGGAGCGCGAGATCGCCAAGATCTGCCGCAAGGTGGTGAAGGAGATCGCGCTGGCCGGCCCGCAGCCGGCGGCGAAGGCGAAGAAGGGCGCGAAGAAGAAGGCGCTGGTGAGCGTGTCCGGCAAGAACCTGGACAAGTACCTGGGCGTGCGTCGCTTCGACTTCGGCCGTGCCGAGGAAGAGAACGAGATCGGCCTGGTCACCGGCTTGGCCTGGACCGAAGTGGGCGGCGACCTGCTGCAGATCGAATCGACGCTGGTGCCGGGCAAGGGCCAGCTGATCCTGACCGGTCAGCTGGGCAACGTGATGAAGGAATCGGCGTCGGCGGCGTTGTCGGTGGTGCGTTCGCGCGCGGTCGGCTTCGGCATCGATCCGGAGTTCCTGCAGAAGCACGACGTGCACCTGCACGTGCCCGATGGTGCCACGCCGAAGGATGGCCCGAGTGCCGGTGCGGCGATGGTCACCTCGCTGGTGTCGATGCTGACCAAGGTGCCGGTGCGTGCCGACGTGGCGATGACCGGCGAGATCACGCTGCGCGGTCGCGTCACCGCCATCGGCGGGCTGAAGGAGAAGCTGCTGGCGGCGCTGCGCGGCGGTATCCGCACGGTCATCATTCCGGAGGAGAACCGCAAGGATCTGGCGGACATCCCGGTCAACGTCACCCGCGATCTGAAGATCGTGCCGGTGAAGTACATCGAAGAGGTGCTGGATCTGGCATTGGAGCGTCCGCTGGCGCCCAAGAAGGCGCGCAAGAGTGCGCAGCGCGTCACTGTGCGCAGCAAGGCCAAACCGAGTGGAAGCGCGCGCGTCAAGCATTGACGCGCGCTGTCCAATGGCCCGAAACCCGCGTCGTTGCTGGCTTTCCAGCTTGCGTGGGGGTAGGGCCGCTGGTATAAAAGCAGCACTCGCGAATGAGTGATCGCTGTCAGCGATGACTGAATCGGCGAACCGTTTCCACATGGCGGCCGCATGCAGAACGCGTGCGGTTGCTTCCCTGTCGAATAAGCGGAACCCACCGCCAAAGGAGTTGTAGAGAATGAACAAGACCGAATTGATCGATGCCGTTGCTGAAGCTGCCGACCTGACCAAGGCCGAGTCCAGCCGCGCTGTCGATGCCGTCGTTGCTGCCGTCACCAAGGCGCTGAAGGACGGCGATGCGGTCACCCTGGTTGGCTTCGGTACCTTCCAGGTCCGCGACCGTGCTGCCCGCACCGGCCGCAACCCGAAGACCGGCGACACCATCAAGATCGCCGCTTCGAAGAATCCGTCGTTCAAGGCTGGTAAGGCCCTGAAGGATGCTGTAAACTAAGCGGCTCGCTGGGGTGCTTAGCTCAGCGGTAGAGCGTCTCCTTTACACGGAGAGGGTCGGGGGTTCGAAACCCTCAGCACCCACCACAGCACCGCGGTAAAAGTTTGAGTGTGGAGCGGTAGTTCAGCTGGTTAGAATGCTGGCCTGTCACGCCGGAGGTCGCGGGTTCGAGTCCCGTCCGCTCCGCCATTCAACGAGGCCTCCGGCCAAAAGCTGGAGGCTTTGTTTTCTCCCCGGTCCAGGCCGGCAGGAAACAAAAGCAGCAACAACGCGGAGCGGTAGTTCAGCTGGTTAGAATGCTGGCCTGTCACGCCGGAGGTCGCGGGTTCGAGTCCCGTCCGCTCCGCCACTACATCGAGGCCCCGGTTCAACGCTGGGGGCCTTGTCTTCTCCCCGAAAGGTTCGGGAGGAAGGCGAAAAGGTTTTTGCAAGAACGGAGCGGTAGTTCAGCTGGTTAGAATGCTGGCCTGTCACGCCGGAGGTCGCGGGTTCGAGTCCCGTCCGCTCCGCCATTGCAGAATTCTTAAGTCCCTGTGAAAAAACTTTGAAAAAAGTGTTCACCGGGCTGGGTTTCCAGGGAGTCTTCGGATATACTGGGCGCCTGCAAAGTTTCAGTGCGGAGCGGTAGTTCAGCTGGTTAGAATGCTGGCCTGTCACGCCGGAGGTCGCGGGTTCGAGTCCCGTCCGCTCCGCCAACTCTAAAAGCCCTCGGCGCAAGCCGGGGGCTTTTTCTTTGTGCCGTCGCGAAGCGGTGCGCAGCCCACGCCGGCGCTGCTTTTGGTCCCTGCCACGAAGCGGGTTACACTGCCGGGCTCGCCAATCAGGCCTTGTGATTCCTCACCATGCTGCAGAAACTCCGCGACAAGACCTCAGGCTGGATCGTCACCGTGATCCTGGGGCTGCTGATGATTCCGTTCCTGTTCGTGATCGACAACAGCTACCTCGGTGGCGTTGGCGCACAGAACGTGGCCAAGGTTTCCGCGCCGCCGACCTGGTGGCGTTCGGCACCGTCGTGGTGGCCGGTGCGCATGTTGTGGCAGCACCATGAGATCAGTGCGCAGGATTTCCGCACCCGCTTCGAGCAGGAGCGCATGCGTGAGCGCCAGCAGCAGGGCGAGAACTTCGACCCGCGCGCGTTCGAAAGCACCCAGAACAAGCTGGCCGTGCTCGACCAGCTGATCGACGAGCAGGTGGTGCGCCTGGTCGGCGAGCAGGCCGGCGTGGTGATCGGTGATGGCGCGGTGCGCGAGTACATCGCCACGATGCCGGCCTTCCTCGATGCGAACGGCAAGTTCAACGAGAACAACTACCGCCTGGCGCTGGCCGGCGGCAATCCGCCGCGTACGCCGACCCAGTTCCAGGAACTGGTGCGCGAGAGCCTGCAGCAGTCGGTGATCCCGGCCGGCCTGCAGAACTCCGGCTTTGTCACCCAGGCCGAAACCGAGCGCCTGCTGAAGCTGCTGGGCGAGACCCGCGACGTTGAACTGGCCGCGCTGCCGGAAGTGCCGGCCGATACCGCGCCGGTCACCGATGCACAGATCAAGCAGTGGTACGACAGCCATGGCAAGGATTTCCGCCAGGCCGAAACCGTCTCGCTGGAGTATGTCGAGATCAACGGTGGCAACCTGCCGGCGCCGACCCCGGCCGATGAAGCAACCCTGCGCAAGCGCTATGAGGAAGAGAAGGCGAAGTTCACCTCGCCGGAGCAGCGCCAGGCCTCGCATATCCTGATCACCGGTGACGGTGCCGAAGCCAAGGCCAACAAGCTCGCAGCCGAAGCCAAGGCGGCCGGTGCCGACTTTGCTGCATTGGCCAAGGCCAATTCGGAAGATCCGGGTTCGAAGGCGCAGGGCGGTGACCTGGGCTGGGTCGAGCGTGGCGCGATGGTCAAGCCGTTCGAAGACGCTCTGTTCGCGGCCAAGGCCGGCGAGGTGATCGGCCCGGTCAAGACCGATTTCGGCTATCACATCATCAAGGTGGCCGCGGTGCGTGGCGGCCAGGGCAAGTCGTTCGAGGAAGTGCGTGACACGCTGGCCGCCGAGCAGCTCAAGGCCGATGGCGAACGTGGCTTCAACGATCTGGCCGGCCGTCTGGTCGATGCCATCAACAAGAGCCCGAGCGATCTGGCGGCGGCGGCCAAGGAAGTGAACCTGCCGCTGCAGACCCTGGGTCCGATCACCCGTGCCACCGCCAGCGGCATTGCCGCCGACCCGGCCGTGCTGCGTGCTGCGTTCTCCGACGTGCTGGTGCAGGACGGTACTGCCAGCGACCCGATCGCCCTGGGTGGTGCCACCAACCACAGCGTGGTGATCCGCGTGGCCGCGCACACCCCGGAACAGGCGCTGCCGCTGGACAAGGCGCGTGAGCAGGTGATCGCCGCGATCCGTGCCGACCGCCAGCGCCAGGCCAGCGACAAGGCCGCCGATGCCATTCTGGCCAAGCTGAAGGGTGGGGCCACCCTGCAGTCACTGGCGGCCAGCGAGAAGCTGCAGCTGAGCCCGATGCCGGGCCTGCCGCGCAGCCAGCCGGTGCCGACCCCGGAAATCAACCGCGCGATCTTCAGCGCGCCGGTGCCGGCCGAAGGCAAGCCGAGCTACGGCAAGGTGGATGTCAACGGCCACGCGCTGCTGTTTGCGGTGAACAAGGTCAACCCGGGCGACATCAAGGAAGTGACCGCCGAGCAGCAGAAGCAGCTGAAGGACCAGCTGAGCCAGATCGACGGCATGGCCGCTGCGAAGGGCTACATCGAGACGATGCGCAAGAAGTTCGTGATCCAGACCACCGAAGCGAACCTGTAAGCGCTGCGTTATTGGTGAACGAGAAAGGCCCGGCATTGCCGGGCCTTTTTTGTGGGTGTGCGTAAGCGTGGAGCTTGTTCGGCCAGGTTCTGTTGCGTCGAGCTTGCTCGACTGGAGACACAGAAGCAGTCGAGCAAGCTCGACTCTACCGGGAGCGCGGTCGAGCAAGCTCGACTCTACGGGCGGTGTTTCGAGGGCAAGAAAAAAGCCGAGCGTGGGCTCGGCTCTACAGGCAGTGCCTGGCGGGCGCGTCAGTCTTCGACGCGCAGTACCGCGCCCGGCTTCAGCACGCTGCTGCCGCTCAGGCCGTTCAGCGACAGCAGAGCCTTCACCGGCATGCCGTAGCGACGTGCGATGGTCCAGGCCGACTCGCCGTCGCGGACGGTGTGGCGGCGGCTGCGCGGACGATCGGCGATTGCGGCAACGGTCTTGGCGGCCTGCGGCGTGGGCGCTGCGGCAGCCACCGGTGCGGCGCTGGCGACCAGCGCGGTCGCCGTCTCGGTCACCGTCGCATTGGCAGCCGAGACCGGCGCCAGCACGCGGGTGGTGCCCGAGGCGCGGCCACCGCCGGCCAGGGCCGGGTTGAGGCGGGTGATGCGGGCCGGGTCCAGGGCGCGCTGTGCGGCCCACTGCTGCACGCTGGTACCGGCCGGCAGGGTGTGGTCCTTCAGCACCGGTACGGTGCGGTCCAGCGAGGCCATCACGCCCGGCTGGTCTTCCACGTCTTCCAGCACGCAGGCCAGGGCATGCAGCTTCTCGACGTAGGCATAGGTGACCGGCGACAGGCCCGGCAGCGCTGACGGCTTGGCGTTCTGCGCGTTCATGCCGGCCTTGCGCAGCGATTGCAGCACGCGGTACTCACCGGCGTTGTAGGCCATCGTGGCCAGGCGCCAGTCGCCACCGAACATGCCGTGCAGGGTCTTCAGGTAACGCACCGCGGCCTGGGTCGAATCCACCGCCGACAGGCGGCCATCGTAGCCGTTGCTCATCGGTACGCGGTGGTTGCGTGCGGTGGTGGCGATGAACTGCCACAGGCCGGTGGGGCCGCTGCCGTTGCGGGCGTTGGGCCGGTAGCCGCTTTCCACGAACGGGATGAGGGCGAACTCGGTGGGCAGGCTGGCCTTGCGCAGCTCTTCGACCACATAGCCGAACAACACCAGGGCATCGTCATCCTGGTTGGCCAGGCGCGAGGGCGCATGGGCGAACTGCTTCTGCCAGCGCGGGCTGGTGGCCTCGGCGTCGCAGCTGGGCTCGGCCAGGCCGTCGCGGAAGCTGGTGAAGATCTCCTGGCCGTTGCGTACCGACGGTGCCGGCAACGCTGCCGGATCCAGCGGCAGGGCCGCAGCGGCGGTCAGGTTCTGGCTGATGCCGGCGCCCAGCGACTGCGCGCCCGCGTTCCCGGCCAACCCCAGGGCGAGCCCCAGGGCCAGCGTCAGACTTCGGCGCATCATGCGCGGAAGCCGTCTTTCCAGTGCCGGAGACCGGCCATCACGTCGACGTCGTCCACGACGTCACGGCCCAGGTGTGCCGACACCGACGCACGGATCGGTGCGCTGTGCACACGCAGGAAGGGATTGCAGTCAAATTCGTTGGCCAGGGTTACCGGCAGGGTGGAACGGTCATCGCGGCGCATGGCCAAAGCCTCCTCTTGGCGCTGCCACAGGGCAGCGTTGGCGGGGTCGACATGCCGCGCGAAGACGGCATTTGACACGGTGTACTCGTGGGCGCAACAAAGCAGCAGTTGCGCGGGCAAGGCACCCAGCTTGCGCATCGATGCCAGCAGCTGGGACGGCGTACCTTCGAACAGGCGTCCACAGCCCAGGCTGAACAACGAATCTCCGCTGAAAAGATGTTCAGCAGTGTGAAACGCGATGTGGCTGCGGGTATGCCCGGGCACGGATAGTACGTGGAACATCTGCCCCAGTGCCTGAACGCGTTCACCTTCGCCGATCCGCTCGGTCGCGCTGGCGATGCGCTCTTCCACGGGAGCCACCACCCGCACGCCGGGAAAACGGGCCTGCAACGCGGGCACGCCGCCGATGTGATCGTCGTGGTGGTGGGTGAGCAGGATCGTGTCCACGCGCAGGCCCTGATCGGCCAGTGCGAGTACCGGGGCGGCATCACCAGGGTCGACGACCACGGCCGCGCCGTCGTCGCCGATCAGTGTCCAGATGTAGTTGTCCGCAAATGCGGGCAGGGCAGTCAGTCGCATAGAATTGGACCATGCCCGCGCTGCAGAGCACCCGTCAAGCGAGCCAGACCCCGTGGTTCGACAGCGAACCGGCGGCGGCCCTGCGCATTCTGGAACGACAGTTGCTGTTGCCGCAGCTGTCGGCGCTGCCTACGCAGCCCTGGTTGTGGATCGCGCCGAGTGCGGCCTGGCTGGGCGACGCAGCACTGGGCGGGCGCGGCCTGCGCCTGTACCGGGAGGGGGGCGGCTATGCCGGCGATACGCGTTGCGCGCTGCCGTTGCCGCTGGCCAACGAGAGCGTCAATGCCATCGTGCTGCAGCATGTCACCGCCGCCGATGCGGACCGGCTGCTGGACGAGTGCGAACGCGTGCTGATGCCGGGTGGGCACCTGTGGTTGAGCAGCCTCAATCCGTTCAGCCCCTACCGCACGCGCTGGCGCCAGCATGGACTGGTGGTGCGCACGCCGCAGCGGATCCGCCTGCTGCTCGGCCGCCATGGCCTGGAGTGCGACGATATGCGTTACCTCGGCCCGCTCTGGCGCGGCGCCGGCAGCCGCCGACCCGGTGGCTGGGCGCCGCTGCGCGCCGCTTGCCTGTTCCATGCGGAAAAACGCACGCTGGCCCTGCCCGGGCCGAAACCGTTGCCGGTGCGCTGGCACGGCACCGTTGCTACCTGATCCTGGAGTTGTATTGAAAACCATTGAAATCCACACCGACGGTTCCTGCCTTGGCAATCCCGGCCCGGGCGGCTGGGCTGCGTTGCTGCGTTACAAGGGCCACGAGCGCGAACTGAGCGGCGGCGAAGCGCACACCACCAACAACCGGATGGAGTTGATGGCGGCGATCTCCGGGCTGGAGACGCTGACCGAGCCGTGCAACATCGTGCTCTACACCGATTCGCAGTATGTGCGGCAGGGCCTGACCCAGTGGATGCCCGGCTGGATCCGCAAGAACTGGAAGACCGCTGGCGGCGACCCGGTGAAGAACCGCGAGCTGTGGGAGCGCCTGCATGCGGCCACGCTGCGGCACCAGATCGACTGGCGGTGGGTGAAGGGCCACTCCGGTGACCCGGACAATGAACGGGTGGATACCCTGGCCCGCAACGCGGCGATCCAGATCCGCGATTCCAGCCCGGTAAACTGAGCCCATGCGTCAGATCATCCTCGATACCGAAACCACCGGCCTGGAATGGAAGAAGGGCAACCGCATCGTCGAAATCGGCTGCGTGGAGCTGTTCAAGCGCCGCCCGACCGGCAACAACTATCACCAGTACATCAAGCCGGACTGTGAGTTCGAACAGGGCGCGCAGGAAGTTACCGGGCTGACCCTGGAGTTCCTGGATGACAAGCCGGACTTCGCGCAGATCGCCGATGAGTTCCTGGCGTTCATCGATGGTGCCGAACTGATCATCCACAACGCGGCGTTCGACCTGGGCTTCCTCGACAACGAGCTTTCGTTGCTGGGCCCGCAGTACGGGAAGATCACCGACCGCTGCACGGTGATCGATACCCTGGTGATGGCGCGTGAGCGCTTCCCCGGCCAGCGCAATTCGCTGGATGCGCTGTGCAAGCGGCTGGGCGTGGACAACTCGCACCGTGCGCTGCATGGCGGCCTGCTCGATGCGCAGATCCTGGGCGATGTCTATATCGCGCTGACCTCGGGCCAGGAAGAGATCGGTTTCGGCCTGGGCGATGACGAGGGCGGTGGAGCCGGTGCGGCGCTGCACGCGTTCGATACCAGCAAGCTGCTGCCGCGCCCGCGCGTGGTGGCTACGCCGTCGGAACGGGAAGCGCACACCGCGCGGCTGGAGCGACTGCGCAAGAAGGCCGGCCACGCCCTATGGGATGGCCCGAAGGTGGAAGAGCCCGCCAGCGCGTAATGCCTGGGATGGGGTAGTGCCGGCCGCCGGCCGGCATCTGCGTGATACGAGGTTTCCCGATGAGCCGGCCAGCGGCCGGCACTACCGTGAGTCAGTGGCAGCGCACCAGGATCACGCTGATGTTGTCGCGGCCGCCGCCATCGAGTGCGGCCGCCACCAGGGTGTCCACGCATTCCTGCGCGCTGGCATCGTCGAAGGCCAGGGTGCGCGCGATGCCCCGGTCATCCACCTCTTCGGTGAGGCCGTCACTGCACAGCAGCAGCTGCATGCCCGGGCGCAGCTCACCGCTGGTGGTGGCCACATTCAGATGCGCCGGATCGGTCACACCCAGTGCCTGGGTGACCACGTTGCGGTGCGGATGCGCACGCGCCTGTTCGGCGGTCAGGTTGCCCTGCGCGACCAGCTCCTGCACCACGCTGTGGTCCTGGCTGAGCTGGGCCAGCTGGCCGTCGCGCCACAGGTAGGCACGGCTGTCGCCAACCCAGGCCACTTCATAACGATTGCCCTGCACGCGTGCGGCGACCACGGTGGTGCCCATCGGCAGCGTGTCATTGCGCCGGCGCGAGGTGCGGATGATCTCTTCATCGGCGGTGCGGATGGCCTGCACCAGCGGTGCACCGCGCCGCACTTCGCGGACGATGGTCTCGCGAGCCAATGCGCTGGCCACTTCGCCGCAGGCGTGACCGCCCATGCCATCGGCCACCAGCCACAGGGCCAGCTCGCTGTCACCGTAGTAGGTGTCCTCGTTGAGCTCGCGGCGCAGGCCGGGGTGGGTGAGGTGTCCGAATTCGATCATGGTGGGTCGTGGGCGGGGCATTGCGGGGGAGACAGGCATCATCGGGGGGCCGCCGGCATCCGGCAAGGCATGCGCCGAGGAAATTTTCACTTCATTGGCTGGAATGACTTGTCGCCGGCCTCACTTCCTCGTATGATGCGCGTCCCCGGTCCGCCGGGGACCACCCGGAGAGGTGGCAGAGTGGTTGAATGTACCTGACTCGAAATCAGGCAGGCGTTTATAGCGCCTCGGGGGTTCGAATCCCCCCCTCTCCGCCAGATAAAGAAAAAGGGCTGCCGAAAGGCAGCCCTTTTTCTTTATCTGACGCGGGACGCGACGCCCCTGTCGGGGCAGCCCCTCAACAGAGGGGCTTGTTGCTCCAGAGGCATCAGTAGATCCACGCCATGCGTGGATCCACCCTTCCCATCGCGGGCCGCGGGTTAAACTGCCTGCATCATCTGCTGGAGCTTTCCCCATGACCGCTGAAATTCTCGTTCCCGTTTCTTTCGGCGAGCTGCTGGACAAGATCTCGATCCTGCAGATCAAGTCCGAGCGCATCAGTGACGAGGGCAAGCTGGCCAACGTGCGCAAGGAGCTGTCGGCGCTCGACCAGACCTGGATGGCGCACCCGGCGGCGGTGAAGGACATCGCCCGGCTGCGTGCCGAGCTGAAGACGGTCAACGAGCAGCTGTGGGACATCGAGGACGATATCCGCCTGAAGGAAAAGGCGCAGGCGTTCGATCAGGGCTTCATCGATCTGGCGCGCAGCGTCTATCTGCGTAATGACGAGCGCGCACGGATCAAGAAGGCGATCAACCTGGCGCTGGGTTCGGCCTATGTGGAAGAGAAGTCCTACCAGGATTACGCGCAGCGCGGGTGAGGTGGACCCGCCGGGCGTGACCCGGCGCTACCGATGATCCATCGACTCAGGTGAGGTGGTCCGCCACGTAGCGTTCGAATGCGGCGATGCCGTCCTCGACGGTGATCAGTTCCATGACCTCGTCGAACTCGATCTTGGTGCCCCACTTCAGGTCGGCCGCCTGCTTGCCGAGGTACTTGCGCGCAGCATCGTCATAGCGGTCCACGCAGTAGCGACGGTCCGAGTAGGGGCCGCTGCGGTGCGGGTTGCTGGCCGCATGCAGGCCCAGCACCTTGGTGCCCATCGCGTTGGCGATATGCATCGGGCCCGAGTCCGGGGTCATCACCAGGTTGGCGCGGGCCAGCAGGGCGGGCAGCTGCTTGAGCGTGTCCTTGCCGACCAGATCCAGTGCCGGTGCAGGCAGCTGCGCCTGGATGGCATCGCCCATGCTGCGCTCCAGCTCGCTGCGGCCACCGCACAGCACCACCTGCCAGCCGCGTTGCGCGGCATGGTTGGCCACGGCGGCGTAGCGGTCGGCGTACCAGTTGCGGCGCACGTGGCTGGAACACGGCGAGATCATGAGCACCGGGCGGCCATCGTCCTGCCACTGCGCGGCGGCCCACTCGAAGGCGGACGGCGGTACCGCCAGATCCCAGCTGACCTCGGTCTGGCGCAGTCCCAGCGGTTCGCAGAAGCTGCCGATGGCGTCCAGTACATGGATGCCCGGGCGGTCGGGAATGCGTTCGTTGATGAAGAGCCCGTGCAGGTCCTTGGAGCGGCTGCGGTCGTAGCCGATGCGGCGCTCGGCCGGAATGAAGGCCGACAGCAGATTGGCGCGGAAGGCGACCTGCATCTGCAGCAACGCTTCAAAACGCCCCGGTGGCAGCTGCGTGCGCAGTTCCTTGACCCCGGCCATGCCGCTCTTCTTGTCGTAGGCATGGAAGGTGACGCCCGGCAGGCCATCGAGCAGCTTGTGGCCGGCCTTGTCGATGATCCAATGGATCGGCGTATCCGGGCGCGCGGCCTGCAGGGTGCGCACCAGGGGCACGACATGGGTGACATCGCCGAGTGCGGACAGGCGCAGGAGGCACAAGGATGAGGACGCTGATGCCATGTGTTGTTAGACTCAATGAAATGGTCGCATTCGACGCCAATGAAGCGCTGACGCCATGCCGCGAGGGTCGCGGCATCGGGGCCATTCTGTTCGACCGCGAGCGGCTGCGGCAAGCCGAGATCGGCCTGTTCTCGCCGCAGCACTGGGGCAGCAGGGCCCGGCCGGTAGGCGAGGGGGGCCGTGGCAGTGCCTGGTTCGTCGATGCACCGTTCGGCGCCAGCGTGCTGCGGCACTACCTGCGGGGCGGCCTGGCCGCCAAGCTCAGCCATGACCAGTACCTGTGGCGCGGCTCGGACCGGACCCGCAGTTTCGCCGAATTCCGGCTGATGCGTGCGCTGCGCGAGAAGAAGCTGCCCGTGCCGCGGCCGATCGCCGCGTTCTACATGCGCGAGGGCCTGCGCTACCGGGCTGCGATCCTGATGGAGCGGATCGAGGGCGTGCGCTCGCTGGCCGACCGTGCACTGGTGGCCGGCCGCGGCGCGCCGTGGGAGGAGACCGGTCGGCTGATCGCCCGCTTCCATCGTGCCGGGCTGGACCATGCCGACCTCAACGCGCACAACATCCTGTTCGATGGCAACGGCCACGGCTGGCTGATCGACTTCGACCGTGGCGTCATCCGTATTCCGGCCACCGCCTGGCGCGAACGCAATCTCAAGCGCCTGCTGCGCTCGCTGATCAAGCTGCGCGGTGAACGCAGCGTGGAAGATGTGCAGAAGGACTACGCGCGGCTGCGCCGCGCCTATGACATGGCCTGGAACCGGGGCACCTGATGGACTGGTCGTTGCGTTTCCTCGGCGTCGGCAATGCGTCGGCGGTCGAGCTGGGTTCGCCGATGTCGGTGATCGAGCGCGAGGGCCGGCCGTGGCTGACCATCGATTGTGGCGGCGAAGGCCTGACCGCGTTCAAGGCGCACTACGGGCACATGCCGCAGGCGCTGTTCGTCACCCATGTGCATCTGGACCACGTGGCCGGCTTCGAGCGGCTGTTCGTCGATACCTTCTTCAATGCGCAGCGGCGCGGCAAGGTGCGCCTGTATGTGCCGGCCACGGTGGTGCCGCTGCTGCACAAACGCATCGGTGACTACCCGAACGTGCTGGCCGAGGGCGGTGCCAACTTCTGGGACGCGTTCCAGCTGATCGTGGTGGGCGATGCGTTCTGGCACGAGGGAGTGCGCCTGGAGGTGTTCCCGGTGCGCCACCACTGGCCGGAGACGGCCTATGGCCTGCGCCTGCAGGGCGCGCTGACCTGGAGCGGCGATACCCGGCCGATTCCGGAGATGCTGGCCCGCTTCGCCAGCGACAACGAGCTGATCGCCCACGACTGCGGCCTGCACGGCAACCCGTCGCACACCGGCGTGGATGACCTGGAGCGCGAGTACAGCGCTGAACTGCAGGCGCGGATGATGCTCTACCACTACGCCAGCGTGGCCGATGGTGCCGCGTTGGCGGCGCGCGGGCACCGCGTGGCGCAGCCGGGCCAGTGCGTGCCGCTGGCCACCCCGACCGCGCCGCACGTGCTGGTGCAGGATCCGCCGTGAGCGGAACCGGCGGCGCTGGCCGCCAAATTTGAGGCGCTGGAACGCGCGCTGCACACCCGGCATGTGCGCGCTGATCGCACGCGGCTGTCGGAACGTCTGGATTATGAAGCCGGGGTCAGATCCCTTTGCCATGCAAAGGGATCTGACCCCAGTGCAGAAAAGGCGGTGGCCCCGCCGGCTGGCCTCGGCGCCCGCGTCGATCGATACCGTTGCTGCCTTCCGGCCCTGGCGGGGTTTTCGACCTAGCGTCGCGAGGGGCCGACGGGGCCACCATAGAGACGTTGGCCGCCCGATGGGTGGCCAGTTCACGGATCAGGGGAAGCAGCGCGGGTTGCGCCGGAGACCACAGCCGGACTGCGCATCGGCTGGCCGATGGCAGACGCGTATTCTACCGCACGCGCACGCACCGACGCCAGCTTCACGCACTGAATCGGCTGTAACCCGTTCCCGGCCAGGCAGGCCGCGGCGGTTGCCCGTTGCTAGAATGCCGGCCAGGAGGAACGACCTCCCCCACATCGGGAATCAAAGACCAGGACGGCCTGGCCCTACCAAGAGGAGGGCCGTCATGGCCTGGATCTATCTGTTGTTCGCCGGCCTGCTGGAAATCGTCTGGGCCGTGTCCATGAAGCAGTCCGAAGGCTTCAGCAAGCTCACCCCCACCGTGGTGACCATCATCGGCATGATCGCCAGCTTCTGGCTGCTGGCGGTGGCCATGCGCAGCCTGCCGCTGGGTACCGCCTACACGATCTGGACCGGCATTGGTGCGGTCGGCGCATTCGTGGTCGGCATCGTTTTCCTCGGCGAACAGGTCAGCCCGATGCGGATTGGTGCGGCGGTGCTTATCGTTTCCGGCCTGGTCCTGATGAAACTCTCCAGCAGCTGAGGGTTTATCCCGACTGGGTTATGCAGGGTGGGTTCTGTTTGCCGTGAATATGCAATGTGCATTTTCGGCAAAATAGATTTACCCGCCCGTTTTATTTGACGCACGTCATAAAATTTCGTTGGGTGATTCACGCGGCACTGGCGGCATCCGTCGCACAGTGCCGCCATTCGTCGTGCGGAACCGGGGAGTTTCCGTGCCGATGGATACGCTGGAACGCCGTCCTCGATGCGCGCCCGCGTGAAGATGTGAAGATTTTCCGAAGTTAATGCGCCAGGCCTTGTTTCCGCAGCGGGAACCGGGATGGGCCGCATCGTCTTCAAAAAACCTGCCCGCAGTGCCATCCGGTCTTTTCATGGAGATTTACCGATGAACCGCATTTACCGTCTGGTTTTCAATCGCGCCCTTGGCGTAATGCAGGTTGCATCGGAGGTTGCCCAGAATCCGGGTGGAAGTGCAGTTTCCACCGGGCGGCCACCGCGCCTGCGGGCGCATCAGCTGGCGATGGCTTTGGCCGCCACGCTGGCCAGTGGTTCGGCGTTCGCTGCGTGCACGGGGACCACCACGGTCAATTGCGATGGCGCAACCAACCTCACCAACTACGCCAATGGCACCAGCGGGCTGACCCTGAACATCGCCAGCGGCGCAGTGTTCAGCGTGCCGCCGCTGCTGGGCGGCAATGCGGTGACGCTGACCGGCAGCAACACCACGGTCAACAATGCCGGCACGATCGATCCGTTCCTGACCGGTGGGCTGAGCCTGGCCGCTGCCGGCCTGGTGGTCGGCAACAACACCGCCGGTGGCAGCACGATCACGGTCAACAACGAGACCGGTGGCCAGATCAAGGGCATCTTCAATATCGGCACGCTGCTCGGCTTCGGCGGCCAGGCGGTGACCGCGCAGAATGCTGCCGGTGGCACGACCACCCTGGTCAACGACGGTGCGATCGGAATGTCGCTGCTGGGCTTGGGTCAGGTGGCCGATGCGACCTCGGTGGTGACCTACGGCGGTGCACAGGCCAACGTGACCAACCGCGGCAGCATCACCGGCCGTGTCGGCCTGGGCGCTTCGGGCGGAAATACCTTCACCAATGCAGGCACGGTCAGCGGCAGCGTGCATCTGGGTGATTCCACAGGAGGCAATACCTTCACGGCCGTGGCCGGCTCCAGTGTCGCTGCAGGCGGTGGCCTGGCCGCAGCGGGCACGCTGGTGGGCGTGGCCGGGGTGAAGGTGGCGGCCGCCGGATTCGTCGACGCCGGCGCCGGTACCGGTGCGGCCAACAACACGCTGGTGCTGCAGGACAATGCCGGCAACAACGGACCGGCCACCAGCATCGGCTGGAGCAACTACGTCGGGTTCCAGAGGCTGACGGTCAACAGCGGCATCTGGAACCTGCAGGGACCCTGGTCGGGAACCGGCGCGATCACCCTCGGCGGTGGTCTGGTCAACTTCAACAGCAGCACCTCGTTCGGCTCCGGGCTGTTCACCGTCAACGGCGGCACCATCGCTGCCAGCGGTGCAGGCCTGGCGCTGGGCAACAATTTCACCCTCAACAACGCGTTGACCCTGGGCGGCACGCAGGGCTTTGCCCTGAATGGCGTGCTGTCCGGTGGCGGTGGCCTGACCATCAGCAACACGGGGGTGGTGACGCTGGGTGCTGCAAACCTGTTCGGCGGCGGCGTCAATCTCAATGCCGGCGGCCTGGTGTTGGGCAATGCCGGTGCGCTGGGCAGCGGCAACCTGACCGTCGGCGGCAGCGCCTCGCTCGATACTACCGCCGGCTTCGTGCTGGGCAACAACCTGGTGATCAACGGCGGCGGTTCGCTGAACCTGCTGGGCAACAATGCGCTGTCATTGAACGGCTCGATTTCCGGTGCCGGCAACCTGATCAAGAACGGTGCCGGCACGCTCACCTTGAACGGTGCCAATTCGCTGACCGGCAACTTCAGCCTTACCGGGGGCTCGCTCGCGCTTGGCGCGGGCGGCAGCTTGTCACCCATCGGCGCGATCAACGTGGGCGTAGGCACCAGCCTGGACCTTTCCGCGGCCGCCAACCAGACCATCGGCTCGCTGGCCGGCCTCGGCGGCACGGTCAACCTGGGCAGCCGCACGCTGACCCTCGGTGGGCTGGGCAACACCAGCTACAGCGGCACGTTCGGCGCGGGCACCGGTGGCCTGATCAAACTCGGGACCGGCGTGCAGACGCTGTCGGGTGTCAACAACCTCAGCGGCGGTGTTGCGCTCAACGCCGGTGGCCTGCTGCTGGGCAACAACGCTGCACTCGGCAGCGGCGCGCTCAGTGTGGGTGGCAACGTGAGCCTGGATGGCACCAGCGCGCTGTCACTGACCAATGCGATCTCTCTGGGCGCTGGCGGAACGCTGAACCTGCTGGGCAACCAGGCACTGACGCTCAACGGTGTGATCGGTGGCGTGGGAGGGCTGACCAAGAGCGGCGCGGCAACGCTGACGCTCAATGGTGCCAATACGTTCGGTGGCGGGCTGGCGTTCAATGCCGGCAGCCTGGTGCTGGGTAATGCCGGCGCGCTGGGCACCGGCGCGCTGAATGTCGGTGGCGCGGTGACGCTGGATACCGGCTCGGCGCTGAGCGTGGGCAATGGCATCAACCTGGGCGGCGGTGCGTCGCTCAATGTGCTCGGCGGCAATGCACTGACGCTGGGCGGTGTCATCGGCGGCAGCGGCAGCCTGGTGAAGAATGGCGCTGCAACGCTGACCCTGAGCGGTGCCAACACCTACACCGGCGGCACCGCCATCAATGCGGGCACGTTGGCCATCGGTGCTGGTGGCAGCCTGGCCGCAACCGGCGCGGTCACCCTCGGTGGCGTCGGTGCGGTGCTGGATCTGTCCGCCGGCGGCAACCAGACCGTCGGCGCACTCAGTGGCGTGGCCGGCAGCACGCTGGCGCTCGGCGCCACGACGCTGACCTTCGGCGACGCCACCAACCAGACCCTGGCAGGTGTCATCACCGGTACCGGCGGACTGGTCAAGCAGGGCGCCGGCACGCAGACACTGAGTGGAGCCAACACCTTCAGCGGTGGCCTGAACCTGGCGGCTGGCGGGCTGGTGCTGGGCAACAACGGTGCCCTCGGCAGCGGCGCGTTGACGGTCAGCGGCAACGGCACGCTGGACGGCACCGCTGCGCTGAACTTGGGCAATGCGGTGAACCTGACCGGCTCGCTGACGCTGCCAGGCGCACAGAACCTGACCCTGGGCGGTGTGGTAGCCGGGACCGGCAGCCTGGTCAAGAACGGCGCTTCGGTACTGACACTGACCGGTACCAATACCTTCAGCGGCGGGCTGACGCTCAATGCCGGCAGCCTGCTGCTCGGCAGCAGTGCGTCGCTGGGCAGCGGCGCACTGAACGTCAATGGTTCGGCGACGCTGGATGGCGTGTCGGCGCTCAACCTGGGCAACAACGTTGCGCTGGGCGCTGGCGTCGCACTGACGCTGCCGGGCACGCAGGCGGTGACGCTCGGTGGCGTGGTATCCGGTGCCGGCAGCCTGACCAAGAATGGCGCCAGCACGCTGACGCTCAACGGTGCCAACACCTTCACTGGCGGCCTGGCGCTCAACGGCGGTGGCCTGCTGCTGGGCAACGCCGGAGCACTCGGCACGGGTGCACTGAATGTTGGCGCAAACGCGACGCTGGACAGCAGTGTGGCGGCCAACCTGGGCAATGCGGTGAACTTGGCTGGAGGCACGGTGCTGAACCTGCTGGGCAGCCAGGACGTGACGCTGGGCGGTGTCATCGCCGGAACCGGCGAACTGGTCAAGAACGGCGCTTCGACGCTGACCTTGAATGGCCCCAACACCTTCTCCGGTGGTGTCGGCCTCAATGCCGGTGTGCTGCGGCTGGGCAATGCCGGCGCACTGGGCACCGGCGCACTGGATGTGGGCGGCAATGCGTCGCTGGATACCAGCGCTGCACTGAACCTGGGCAACAGCATCGGCCTGGCCGCAGGTGCCAACCTGACCGTGCTGGGCAGCAACGACCTGACGCTGGCTGGGCCGGTGTTCGGCGCCGGTGGATTGATCAAGGACGGTGCGGCACGGTTGACCCTGAGCGGTGCCAACCTCTATGCCGGCGGCACCACCATCAACAACGGTACGCTGGCGCTGGGGGCCGGTGGCAGCCTGGCGGCGGGCGGCGATGTGACGCTCGGCAATGCCGGTGCGGGCTTCGACATTTCAGCGGCCGGCGGCAACCAGACCATCGCTGCGTTGAACGGCGTGGCCGGAACCGCGCTGACCCTGGGCGGCAATTCGTTGACCTTCGGCAGCAATGCCAGCGCCACCTTTGATGGCGTGATCAGCGGCACCGGCGGCCTGGTCAAAACCGGTACCGGCATCCAGACGCTGTCCGGTGCCAACACGTTCAGCGGTGGCCTGGCGCTCAATGGCGGCGGGCTGGTGCTGGGCAACGCCGATGCGCTGGGGACCGGCGCGCTCGGCGTCGGTGCTGCGGTCAGTCTCGACAACACGGTGGCACTGAACCTTGCCAACGCGGTGAACTTCGGCGCCGGCACGCAGCTGACCCTGGGCGGCAGCAATGACCTCACCCTGGGCGGCGTGCTGAGCGGCGATGGCAGCCTGGTCAAGAACGGTGCTGGCCTGCTGACGCTCAACAACAGCAACACCTTCACTGGCGGCCTGACCTTGAACGGCGGCAACCTGGTGGCGGGCGCCAACGGTGCGCTGGGTACCGGCGCACTGGCGGTGAACGGCAACGCCTCGCTGGATGCCGGCGCTGCGGTGACGCTGGGCAACGCGGTGAACCTGGGATCGGGCGTGGCACTGACCCTGCCGGGCAGCAACGCGCTGACCCTGAGCGGCATCGTGGCCGGCAATGGCAGCCTGATCAAGAATGGTGGTGCGACGCTGACACTGTCCGGCGCCAACACCTATACCGGTGGCACCACCGTCAATGCCGGCACGCTCGCGTTGGGCGCGGGCGGCAGCCTGGCTGCGGCAGGTGATGTCACGCTGGGCGCTGCAGGGGCGATCTTCGACATCTCCGGCGCAGGCAGCAGCCAGACCATCGGGGCGCTCAACGGCGTGGCGGGAACTTCGCTGGCCCTGGGCGGCAATTCGCTGACCTTCGGCAGCGCTGCCAACGGCGCGTTTGATGGCCTGATCAGTGGTGGCGGCGGGTTGGTGAAGGTGGGGGCGGGTGTGCAGACCCTGTCCGGTGCCAACACCTTCGGCGGCGGCGTGACGCTCAATGCCGGCGGCCTGGTGCTGGGCAATGATGCGGCGCTGGGTACCGGCGCACTTACCGTCGGTGGCGCGGCTACATTGGATACCACCGCGCTGGCGACGCTGGCCAACAACGTTGTGCTCAACGCCGGGCTGACCGTGCTGGGCACCAACGCACTCACCCTCAACGGTGTGCTCTCCGGTACCGGCAGCCTGACCAAGAACGGCCTTGCAACGCTGACCTTGAACGGCATCAACACCTACACCGGCGGTACCAACATCAATGCCGGTACGCTGGCACTCGGCGCCGGCGCCAGCCTGGCCGCAAGCGGCACCGTCAATCTCGCCACCGGCGCCACGCTGGACCTGTCGGCCGGCAACGGCACGCAGGTGTTCGGCACGCTGGTGGGCAACGGCACGGTCAACCTGGGGGCCAACAACATCGAGGTGGGCAGTGCCGCCAACGGCACCTTCAGCGGTTCGATCGCCGGCACCGGTGGCCTGACCAAGGTCGGCAGCGGTATCGAAACTCTGACCGGCATCAACACCTACACCGGCGGCACCACCATCAACGCCGGCACGCTGGCGATCGGCGCCGGTGGCAGCCTGGCGGCGACCGGTGCAGTGAACGTGGCGGCGCCAGGTGCGGGCTTCGACATCTCGGCCTCCGGCGCCAACCAGACCATCGGTTCGCTGTCCGGCGTGGCCGGCTCGACGGTCAGCCTGGGCGCCAACACCCTGATCCTGGGCGGCGTCAGCAGCAGCACCTTCGATGGCGCGATTGCCGGTACCGGCGGGTTGGTCAAGAACGGCGCGGGCATTCTCACCCTCGGCGGCGCCAACCTGTTCAGCGGCGGCGTGGCATTGAACGGTGGCGGGCTGGTGGTCGGCAACAACGCGGCACTGGGCAGCGGCGCGTTGAACGTCGGTGCCGATGCGTCGCTGGACAGCAGCCTGGCGGTGACCCTTGGCAATGCCATCGACCTCACCGCCGGGGCCAACCTCAACCTGCTCGGCAGCAATGCGCTCACGCTGGGTGGTGTCATCAGCGGTGGCGGTGGCCTGATCAAGAATGGTGCGGCGACGGTGACCCTGACCGGCGCCAACACCTACACCGGCGGTACCACCATCAACAGCGGCACGCTGGCCATCGGTGCCGGCGGCAGCCTGGCCTCCACCGGCGCGGTGAATCTTGCCGGCGCCGGCACGCTGGATATCTCCGCCGGTGGCAACCAGAGCATCGGTTCGCTGGCCGGTGTGGCCGGCAGCAGCGTGGCGCTGGGCGGCAACTCGCTGACCCTGGGCGGCGTGGCCGACAGCACCTACAACGGCGTGATCAGCGGCAGCGGCGGATTGATCAAGAACGGTGCCGGCGTGCAGACACTGACCGGTGCCAATACCTTCGGTGGAGGCGTCAGCCTCAACGCCGGTGGCCTGGTGGTGGGCAACAACGCCGCGCTGGGTACCGGCACGGTGACCGTGGGTGGCAATGCCACGCTCGATTCCAACAGCGCGATCACTCTGGGCAACAACTTCGTTCTCAATGCCGGCCTGACCGTGCTGGGCAGCAATGACCTGACCCTCAACGGCAGCCTCAGCGGCACCGGTTCGCTGACCAAGAACGGCCTGGCCACGCTGACCTTGAATGGCACCAACACCTATACCGGTGGCACGTTCATCAATGCCGGCACGCTGGCGCTGGGGGCAGGGGCCAGCCTGCATGCCAACGGCATCGTCAACCTGGCCAGCGGGGCCACCTTCGATCTGTCGGCCGGCGCCGGTACGCAGCAGTTCGGCACGCTGATCGGCGACGGTACGGTGAACCTGGGCGCGAACACGCTGACCATCGGTGATGCCACCAACGGCACCTTCGCCGGTTCGGTGGCGGGCACCGGTGGGCTGATCAAGGAAGGCACCGGTACCCAGACCCTGACCGGCACCAACACCTTCACCGGCGGCACCACCATCAACGCCGGCACGCTGGCGATCGGCGCCGGCGGCAGCCTGGCGGCGACCGGTGCGGTCACCCTGGCCAATGCCGGTACCGCGTTCGATATCTCCGCAGGCGGTAACCAGAGCATCGGCTCGCTGGCGGGCGTGGCGGGCTCGGACGTGTCGCTGGGCGGCAACACGCTCACCCTCGGCGGCGTCGGCAACACCACGTTCAACGGTGTCATCGGTGGCACCGGCGCGTTGATCAAGGACGGCGCGGGCGTGCAGACGCTGGGAGGTGCGAACACCTTCACTGGTGGTGTCACCCTCAACGCCGGCGGCCTGGTGGTCGGCAACAACGCGGCACTGGGCAGCGGCGCGCTCACCGTCGCCGGCAACGGCACGCTCGATGCCAACGCGGCGGTGACCCTGGCCAACGACGTCGCCCTGGGCGCCGGCGCCAACCTGGACGTGCTCGGCAGCAACGATCTGACCCTGGGCGGCGCGATTTCCGGCGCAGGCGGCTTGATCAAGGATGGCCCGGCCACGCTGACGCTGACCGGCGCCAGCAGCTACACCGGCACTACCACCCTCAACAGCGGCACGCTGGCGGTGGGCGCGGGCGGCAGCCTGTCCGGCGCCAGCACCGTGAACCTGGCCGGCACCGGCACCCTGGACATCAGCGCCGGTGGCAACCAGAGCATCGGCGGTCTGGCCGGCGTTGCCGGCAGTACCGTTGCGCTGGGTGGCGCCACGCTGACCACCGGCGGCAACAACGCCAGCACCACCTTCGCCGGCGTGCTCAGCGGTACCGGTGGCCTGGTGCAGGGCGGTACCGGCACGCTGATCCTCAGCGGCGACAACACCTATACCGGGGGTACCACCGTCAATGGCGGCAGCACGCTGCAGATCGGCAATGGTGGCAGCACCGGTTCGGTGCTGGGCGACATCACCAACAACGGCAGCCTGGTCTACAACCTGGGTACCACTGCAACGGTGGGTGGCGTGGTCAGCGGCAGCGGCGGCCTCACCCAGGCCGGCAGTGGCACGCTGGTGCTGACCGGCAACAACACCTACACCGGCGGTACCACCATCAATGCCGGTGGCACGCTGCAGGTCGGCAATGGCGGTGCCAGTGGTGCGATCGTCGGTGACATCACCAACAACGGCGCGCTGGTCTCCAACGTGGCCGGCAACACCACGCTGGGCGGCACCATCAGCGGCAGCGGTGGCCTGACCCAGGCCGGCAGCGGCACGCTGCTGCTGACCGGCAACAACACCTATACCGGCGGCACCACCATCAACGCCGGTGGCACGCTGCAGGTCGGCAACGGCGGCGCGACCGGTGCGATCACCGGCAATGTCGCCAACAACGGCAGCCTGGTGTTCGACGTGGCCGGCAACACCACCGTCGGTGGCGCGATCAGTGGCAGTGGCGCGCTGACCCAGGCCGGCGCGGGTGTGCTGACCCTGGTCGGCAACAACAGCTACACCGGTGGCACCACCATCAATGCCGGTGGCACGCTGCAGGTGGGCAATGGCGGCGCCACGGGTTCGATTGCCGGTGACATCACCAACAATGGTGCGCTGATCTCCAACGTGGCCGGCAATACGCAGCTGGGCGGCACCATCAGCGGCAGCGGTGGCCTGACCCAGGCCGGCAGCGGCACGCTGCTGCTGACCGGCAACAACACGTACAGCGGCGGTACCACCATCAACGCTGGCGGCACGCTGCAGCTGGGCAATGGCGGCGCGACCGGCTCGATCGTCGGCGACATCACCAACAACGGTGCGCTGGTGTCCAATGTGGCCGGCAACACCACGCTGGGCGGCACCATCAGCGGCAGCGGCGGCCTGACCCAGGCTGGCAGCGGCACGCTGACCCTGACCGGCAACAACACCTACACCGGCGGCACCACCATCAACAGCGGTGGCACGCTGCAGGTCGGCAACGGTGGCGCGACCGGCGCGATTGCCGGCAACGTCACCAACAACGGCAGCCTGGTGTTCAACGTCGGTGGCAACACCACCGTCGGCGGCACCATCAGCGGCAGCGGTGGCCTGACCCAGGCCGGCAGCGGCACACTGATCCTGGGCGGCAACAACACCTATACCGGTGGCACCACCATCAACACCGGTGGCACGCTGCAGGTCGGCAATGGCGGCGCCAGCGGTGCCATCACCGGCAATGTCAGCAACAACGGCAGCCTGGTGTTCAACGTCGGTGGCAACACCACGGTTGGCGGCACCATCAGCGGCAGCGGCGGCCTGACCCAGGCCGGCACCGGCACCGTCACTCTCACCGGCAACAACACCTACACCGGCGGCACCACCATCAATGCCGGCGGTACCGTGCAGGTCGGCAACGGCGGCGCCAGCGGCTCGATCACCGGCAACATCACCAACAACGGTGGCCTGATCATCAACACCAGTGGCACCACCACGCTGGGCGGCACCATCAGCGGCGGCGGCAGCATCGTGCAGGCCGGCCCGGGTGGGCTGAATCTGGGCGGCAACAGCGGTGGCTTCAGCGGCACCGGCCAGGTCACCGGCGGCGGCCTGAATGTCACCGGCACCATCGGTGGCCAGTGGACCATCGGCAGCGGCACCACCCTGTCCGGTACCGGCACCATCGGTGGCACCGGCGGTGGCGTGACCGTTTCCAGCGGCGGCGTGCTGTCGCCGGGCAATGGGCCGGGCAACGGCAGTGGCGCCGGCAACGGCACCGGGACGATCACCGTGGGCGGCAACCTGACCCTGTCGCCGGGCAGCACGCTGGGCATCGATCTGGGCGCCACCGGCAGCGATACCGTGCAGGTCGGTGGCAGCGCGACGGTGGGCGGCAGCACCGTGCAGGTGAACACCATTTCGCCCAGCACCAGCTACCAGCAGGGCCAGCAGTACACGGTGGTCAACGCGGCCGGTGGGGTGAGCGGGCAGTTCGCCTCGGCGACTTCGCCGTCGGCGTTCCTGACCATCACGCCGGTGTATACGGCCAATACCGCCAACCTGAAGATCGACGTGGCGCAGACCGCGGCGTTCACGTCGGTGGCCAACAGCCGCAACCAGTACAACACCGCAGCCGCGCTGGACAGCCTGCCGCAGAGTGGTCCGGCGCTGGGCCTGTACAACACCGTGCTGATCTATGACGCGGCCACCGCGCGCAGTGCGTTCGACCAGTTGTCCGGTGAAGTGCATGCGGCCAGCCGTGCGGTGCTGCTGTACGACAACTACCTGGAAGAAGGCATCCGCCAGCGTCTGGGCAGCGAACTGCCGACCGTGCGTGGCGAGCGCGCCTCGGCCTGGCTGGCCGGCAGCGGCAAGGTGTTCAAGCAGGATGGCGATGGCAACGGGGATGAGATCCGCGCCAACCGCAATGCGCTGATGGCCGGTGTGGACTGGCAGCTGGGCGAGCACGTGGTGCTGGGTGCGGCCGCCGGCAATGAACGCCTGGATACGCGCCTGTACGAACGCAGCTCGCGCGCCCGCCTGCGTGGCAATACCTTCGGCCTGTATGCACAGGGCGAATGGAACAACGGCTTCGCGGTCGGTGGCAGCGTGTCACGCGGTGACTACCGTACGCGCACCACGCGTGAAGTGCCGCTGCTGGGCCAGACCCTGTACAGCCGCCAGGATTCGGACGTGACCATCGCCCAGGTCGAAGGCAGCTGGACCTGGAGCCACGGCCGGACCCAGCTGCAGCCGTACGTGCAGTTCACCAAGCACTGGGTCGACAGTGATAGCGCAGTGGAGCAGGGCGGGACTGCCGCGCTGGTGCTGGAAGGCGGCAAGGACACGCTCAATGTCAGCACCGTGGGTGTGCGTGGCCGCTGGGATGTGGGCAGCGGCGAGCGCTTCCCGGCGCAGCTGACGGTTGGCCTGGGCTGGCAGCACGCCTCGGGTGATACCGACGTGGCCAGCCGCAACCGCTTCGCGGTCGGCGGCAATGCCTTCGATGTCTACAGCGCGGTGATGGCACGCAATGCGCTGGTCAGCCAGGTCGGCGTGGCGGTGGGCCTGGGCCGCAACAGCCAGCTGTCGATGTTCGTGCAGGGCCAGCACGGCGATGGTCGCCGCGATGTCGGCGGGCAGATCAACCTGCGCGTGGGCTTCTGAGGGGAGTAGGGCAGCAAGGGATCCACGCGCGGCGTGGATCCGGGCCGGGGCGGAGGGCTATACCCTCCGCTCCATCTCCACGGCGTCAATGCCTGCGCCGTGGCCATCGGCTACCACCCGCGTCACCTGGAAGCCGAGGCCGGCGTAGAACCCCTGGGTGTGCTGGCTGGTGCTGAGCGTGATGCGGGTGATCGACCGATCCGCTTGGGCCTGGTGCAGGCGCGCCCGGGCCAGTTCGCGGCCGATGCCGTGCCGGTGCAGCGCGCGCTCGACCATGCCCCAGCAGAAGCCGGCACTGCCATCGTCGCGGCGCGAGAGCCCGCCACAGGCCACGATGCGGCCATCGCGTTCGATGACCTGGAACGCGCAGGCCATCGCCTGCTCACGCAGGAAGCGTTCGAAATCACTGCGCTCTTCGGGCGCGAAATACGTGGGCACGTTGCCTTCGAAGATCGACAGGCAGGCGTTGGCATCCGTGTGCCGGTAGAGTCGGAGTGTCATGCGCTCACGATAGACGATCGGCGGTAGATCCACGCCACGCGTGGATTCACTGCCTGGATGCCTTGCTTGTTCCTGCTTACGCCGAGATACCGGCCAGCGTTGCGTACATCACCACGAAACTCACCAGGCACAGGTAGATGCCACCGATGATGAGATAGCGCGCGAGGGTCAGCACCTTGTTGCCGCCATAGACGCGTTGCTGCATCCACAGCAGATAGATGGGAACGGCCAGCCACAGCAGCGCGTACAGCCACGAGCTGACCGCCGAGAACGTGGGCGAGGCGAAAGCCGTGCCCAGGCCGGCGATGAGGAAGGTGGCCAGCAGCACCATCATCAGCCAGCAGTGGCTGTACAGTGCCACCACTAGGTGCTCGAGATAGCCCATCGCACGTGGGACGTAGGCCACGCGCAGGACCAGTGCGAAGACCGGCATCAGGAAGAACAGCGCGCCGGGCAGCGCGGTCAGGATCGCCTGCATGTACAGATCGGTCTTGCCGCCCATGCGCTGGATGTTGGCGTTGCCGTTCTGCAGGCGCTTGTTGAGCCACTGGTTGGCGAACTGTGGCCAACCGGCAATGACGATCGGATTGCGGTCGGCGTCCCACGGTTTGCCGTTGACGGTGTGGCTGAAGAACGAACCCCCGCCGGAGGCGGTGTCCTCGCTGCCGGCATCCTGCTGCCCGCCGGTCAGCTCGGCCCGGCGTTGAGCCGCCGCGGCGTTCAGCGCTGCCCTGGCCATGGCGAAGGCGGCCGGGCCAGCCGTGGCCGCGTCGGCCTGCTGCCGTTCGAGCAGGGTGATCTGCTCTGCGCGCAGCGCATCAACCTGTTCGACGGTCGTGGCGCGGGCAAACAGGGCGTCGCGGCCACCGCCGCTGCTGATGCCGAAATCGTCGACATGCACGAACAGCTTGCCGATGAAGAAGGTGAACAGCGTGAGGATCACAAACAGGCGCAGCGGCTGTACGTAGCCGACCCGGCGGCCGTTGAGGTAGTTCAGCGCGATGCGGCCGGGCATCCACAGATCGCGCAGCGTGCGGAAGATGCGTCCATCCAGATGCCAGAACGATTCGAACACTTCCTCGATGGCATGGCCCACGTGCTTGAGCGGGTTGTGCGCCGATTGCCCGCAGCGATGGCAGTAGTGGCCCTGCAGGGCAGTGTTGCAGTTCTCGCAGGCGGCGTGCGCGCTGTCAGTCGAGCTCATGGGCGATGGGCGACGCGTCGGATTGAAGGCGCCTACGATAGCGAATTTTCAGGGTTCGTTCAGTTTTGTTTGAGGGGGGCGCGAGAGTGTGGAAGGTGTCCAGGCGCATCCACGCATGGCGTGGATCTACGGATCGGTCTGGAGGAACAAGCCCCTTTGTTGAGGGGCTGCCCCGACAGGGGCGGGGAGAGGCAGGCAAAGGGAGGGGCCCAATCGTTGCGCAGCAACGTTTGGGGCGAAGCGCGCGCAGCGCGTTTCGCGTCCCGCGCCAGATAAACAGGAAAAGGCGTCTGCCAGATCGGGGGCATCCGGTGGCGCGCCATCCACGCATGGCGTGGATCTACGGATCGGTCTGGAGGAACAAGCCCCTTTGTTGAGGGGCTGCCCCGACAGGGGCGGGGAGAGGCAGGCAAAGGGAGGGGCCCAAAGGTTGCGCAGCAACGTTTGGGGCGAAGCGCGCGCAGCGCGTTTCGCGTCCCGCGCCAGATAAACAGGAAAAGGCGTCTGCCAGATCAGGGGCATCCGGTGGCGCGCCATCCACGCATGGCGTGGATCTACGGATCGGTCTGGGGGAACAAGCCCCTCTGTTGAGGGGCTGCCCCGACAGGGGCGGGGAGAGGCAGGCAAAGGGAGGGGCCCAAAGGTTGCGCAGCAACGTTTGGGGCGAAGCGCGCGCAGCGCGTTTCGCGTCCCGCGCCAGATAAATAAAAAAGGCCACCCGAAGGGCGGCCTTTTTTATTTATCTGGCGGAGAGAGGGGGATTCGAACCCCCGAAGCGCGGTTTAGACGCTTACACACTTTCCAGGCGTGCTCCTTCAACCACTCGGACACCTCTCCGGATCCCTGCCATCGGCAAACGCCTCAGCAGGGGCGCAGATTCTAGCGGGCGGCGCGGCAGGACACAAGCACCCCGATCAGGGATGCATCCCGGGGCGTTGAAGGCGAGGGGGCTGGACAGGCATGGCACAATGGAACATCCGATGGAAAACGGTGGCCTGATGTCCTATCTCGTCCTTGCCCGCAAGTGGCGTCCGAAGCGTTTTGCCGAGCTGGTGGGCCAGGAACACGTGGTCCGGGCGCTCAGCAACGCGCTCGACAGCGGCCGGGTCCACCACGCGTTCCTGTTCACCGGCACCCGCGGTGTGGGCAAGACCACCATCGCGCGCATCTTCGCCAAGTCGCTGAACTGCGAACAGGGCACCAGCGCCGACCCGTGCGGCCAGTGCGCGGCCTGCCTGGACATCGACGCCGGCCGCTACATCGACCTGCTGGAAATCGACGCCGCGTCGAACACCGGTGTGGACGACGTACGCGAGGTGATCGAGAACGCGCAGTACATGCCCTCGCGCGGCAAGTACAAGGTCTACCTGATCGACGAAGTGCACATGCTGTCCAAGGCGGCGTTCAACGCGCTGCTGAAGACGCTGGAAGAGCCGCCGGAACATGTGAAGTTCCTGCTGGCTACCACTGACCCGCAGAAGCTGCCGGTCACCGTGCTCAGCCGCTGTCTGCAGTTCAACCTCAAGCGCCTGGACGAAGACCAGATCCAGGGCCAGATGACCCGCATCCTGGCCGCCGAGGAGATCGAGGCCGACGGCAGTGCCATCGTGCAGCTGGCCAAGGCCGCCGACGGCAGCCTGCGTGATGGGCTGTCGCTGCTCGACCAGGCCATCGCCTACGCCGGTGGTGCACTGCGCGAGGACGTGGTGCGGACCATGCTGGGCACGGTCGATCGCACCCAGGTGACGGCCATGCTCGATGCGCTGGCCGAGGGCGATGGCCCGCGCCTGCTGCAGGTAGTGGCCGCGTTGGCCGAGTTCTCGCCGGATTGGAGTGGCGTGCTGGAAGCGCTGGCCGAAGGCCTGCACCGCATCCAGGTGCAGCAGCTGGTGCCCGGTGCCGCGACTGCGGAAGGTCTGGATGCGGCTGCATTCGCCGAGCGCCTGCGCCCGGAAGTGGTGCAGCTCTGGTACCAGATGGCGCTCAATGGCCGTCGTGACCTGCCGCTGGCGCCGAGCCCGCGCGCGGGCTTTGAAATGGCCGTGCTGCGCATGCTGGCGTTCCGTCCGGCCGCAGCGGTGCCGCCGGTGCCGACGTCGGTCGATGCTGCTGGCGGTGGCGTGCAGGGCGGCACTGCTGCCGGTGGTGGCGCAGCTGCCCCCGAAGCGGCGCCGGCCGCCGCTGGCGCCTCGGCCGCAGCGCAGACGCCCGCGCCGGTACAGGCTGCGCCGCGTGAGCCTGAACCCGAACCTGAGCCGGCCCCGCAACCGGAGCCGACACCGGACCCCGAGCCGGAGCCGGTTCCGGTGGAAGAGCCCGTGTCGCCGCCGCCGCTGAAGGCGGAGGCCGCGCTGCCGACGGCCACCGCTGACGCTGGGGCGGCCGATGATCTGCCGCCGTGGGCCACCGACGAAGCCGAGGCCCGTGATGCGGCGCTGGCGGCCGAGATGGCGGGCCCGGATGCGGCCATGGTCGCGCCCTGGCACAAGCCGCCGGCTCCGGCCGTCGCGCCTGCTGAAGCAGTGCCAGCCGAGCCGGGGCGTTCGTTCCGCGCCGAAGGCATTGCCATCGCGCCAGCCGAGCCCGTCGCGATGCTCGAGACCGCGCCGCAGGAAGATGTCAGCGAGCTGGCCACGGCCGAAGACTGGCTGGACCTGGTGGCCAACAGCGGCCTGAGCGGCCCGTCACGGCAGCTGGCCGCCAACGCCGCGTTCATCAGCTGCCAGCACGGGACCTTGAAACTGGGCCTTTCGCCCGGATTTGAATACCTGCGTTCGGAGCGCGCGCTGAGCGCCCTGGGCGAGATGCTGGCCAAGGCGCTCGGCCAGGCGCCGAAGATCGTGGTCGAGACCGTGGAGACCGAGCACGTTCCGGCCGAGACCCTGCACCAGCGTGCCGACCGCCAGCGTGGCGAGCGGCAGCAGCTGGCAGAGGCTGTTTTCATGGACGACCCGGAAGTGCAGGTGCTGATCCAACAGCACGGTGCGCGGGTCGTTTCCGATTCCATCCGTTCTTTTGACGAGTAAGACACCATGCGCGGAAACATCGCCCAACTGATGCAGCAGGCCCAGAAGATGCAGGAGAACCTGCAGAAGGCCCAGGAAGAAATCGCCAAGATCGAAGTGACCGGCAGTGCCGGTGGCGGCATGGTCAGCGTGACCCTGACCGGCGCCAAGGAGTGCCGCAAGGTGCGCATCGATCCATCGCTGACCAGCGATCCGGAAATGCTGGAAGACCTGATCGCCGCCGCCTTCAACGACGCCTCGAACAAGATCGATGCCGAGTCGAAGTCGAAGATGGGCTCGGCCACCGCCGGCATGCAGCTGCCGCCGGGCATGAAGCTGCCGTTCTGATCGAGGGTAGCGTCGAGCCTGCTCGACTTCATGCATGAAGCAGTCGAGCGAGCTCGACGCTACCAAGCCCTTCAGTCGAGCATGGCTCGACTCTACAAAGCATGCCGCCGTGTCCGCACCCCTGCTTGAACAACTGATCGATGCGCTGCGGGTGCTGCCTGGCGTTGGCCAGAAGACCGCCCAGCGCATGGCCTACCACCTGCTCGAACGTGAGCGCGAAGGTGGACAGCGCCTGGCCGAAACGCTGGCGCTGGCGGTGGAACGCATTGGTCATTGCGCGCAGTGCCGCGACTTCAGTGAAACCGATCTGTGCCCTACCTGCGCCAACAGCAGCCGTGAGCGCAGCCAGTTGTGCGTGGTCGAATCACCGGCTGACCGGCTGGCCATCGAGAATGCTACCGGCTTCCGCGGTGTGTACTTCGTGCTGCAGGGCAGGCTGTCGCCGCTCGATGGTATCGGGCCGCGAGAGCTGGGTCTGGAGCAGCTGGAGCAACGCCTGGCCGAAGGCGAGGTGCAGGAGCTGATCATCGCCACCAGTGCCACGGTCGAGGGCGAGGCGACGGCGCATTACCTGGCGCAGCTGGCACGGGCGCGCAAGGTGCAACCCAGCCGCCTGGCCCAGGGGCTGCCACTGGGCGGTGAGCTGGAGTACGTCGACCGCGGCACGCTGTCGCACGCGTTCGGAACGCGCAGCGAGTTCCGCGATTGAGTGCAGGCCGGGCATTGCCCGGCGCGGGCGGCCTACAATGCCGATGACATCTCCGCCTAGGCCGACCATGAGCACCGAAACCCTCTTCAGCAAGATCATCCGCCGCGAGATCCCGGCCAGCATCGTCTATGAGGACGATGAGGTGCTGGGCTTCAAGGACATCGCGCCGCAGGCACCGGTGCATGTGTTGTTCATTCCGAAGAACGAGATCATCCCGACCCTGGATGACCTGCAGCCGTCGCAGGCGCACCTGATCGGCAAGCTGGCGCTGGCTGCGGCCGAATATGCACGGCGCGAAGGCTTCGCGCAGGACGGCTACCGCATCGTGATGAACTGCCGCGAGGACGCCGGGCAGACCGTGTTCCACATCCACATGCACCTGCTGGCCGGTGCGCCGCTGGGGCATTTCGGTACGCCGGGGCGGTGATGCGCCCGGCATCCGTCCAGTAGATCCACGCCATGCGCGGATGAAAAAAAAGGCCGCCCGAAGGCGGCCTTTTCCGTCAAGCGTGGCGCGTGGCGATCACCACCAGCCCCAACGGCCGTAGCCGCCCCAGTACGGGCCATACGGGCCCGGGCCCCACGGGCCGTAGGGGTAGGGCACCACATCGACCTGGCGCTGTTCCGGCCACAGGTAGATCACATCGGCCGAGAGCTTCGGCAGGCGATAGTCGTAGTCGCCGATGCGGGTGTTCTGGTAGCCATCGATCTTGCCGATGAAGGTCACGTCACGACCTGCCTCGAACACGGCCGGGTCGTAGAAGCCGGCGCGGCAGGCAATGAAGCGGCCATCGCTGGCATCGGAGGAGGTGGTGTTCGGGCGGCCGCTGGCGTTGAGCGGGCGCGAGATCATCTGGAAGCAGGTCTCGCCCTGGCCGGGCTTGGTTTCAATGATGCGGCCACCCCACCGGACCGGCGTGCCGACCTGCTGGGTAGCGACCGAGTCGCGGGGGGAAACCAGGCTGAACTGTCCCTGCAGCGGCTTGGGGGCCGTGGCGCAGGCCGACAGGGCCAGCGTGGCCACAGCGGTGAGAAGGAACTTGGTGTTCATGGGGAGGCTCCGGAAGTCGGGCGATGCCTGCGCAGGTCCCGCAATAATGAAGCGAGGTCGGTGCAAGTTCCAGCGTAACGCGCGTCAGCGAAACGCTGGCTGAGTGCGAGCAGGGCCGGATCGGGCCGCGCGGCATGCACCCGCTGCGCCCAGTCGTGCGCGGTTTCGTGCGGCTCCCGGGCCAGCCCGAAGCGGGCGTAGCGACGGCCCAGACGGTGCCAGGCGCGCAGCAGCGGGTCGCGCTCGCGTTCGCCCCGGGCCAGCAGCCAGGCCATCCAGGCCAGCGCCATCAACGCGGCGATCACAAAGCCGGCCAGCAGCTGGGCAGGCGCCAGATCGTCCAGGCCCAAAGGCTTGAGCAGTTGCTGCTGGCGCTGGGCGTCGAAGGACAGCACCAGGTCGTTCCAGCCGCGGCGCAGCCAGTCGCCCACCTGGCCCAGTTGCAGCCAGCGCTGCTGCAGCGGGGTATCGGCGGCGGCCAGCAGGCGGTCATCGAGCGTATCGAGGATGCGCTCCGGCGCCACCGCAGCGGTCGGGTCGATGCGCACCCAGCCGCGCTGCGGCAGCCACACTTCGGCCCAGGCGTGCGCATCCATCCGGCGCACCACCCAGTAGTCGCCGATCGGGTTGCGGGTGCCACCGGCAAAGCCGGTCACCACGCGCGCGGGAATGCCGGCATTGCGCATCAGCACCACGAAAGAGGAGCTGAAGTGTTCACAGAAGCCGGCCTTCTGATCGAACAGGAACTCGTCCACCGGGTCGCGGCCGGCCGGCGGCGTATCCAGCGTGTAGGAGAAGTCGGTGCTGATCCATTGCAGTGCGCGGCGCACGAGAGCTTCATCGTCGGCGCCGGCCTGCTGCCGCCACTGCCGGGCCAAGCTCGCCGTGCGCGGGTTGAAGCCGGCAGGCAGCTGCAGGGTGGCGCGGCGCAGGTAGGGCGACAGGCTGGTGTCGAAGCGCTGCACCGGCGCCGAGTGCAGGCGCCAGCGGCTGAGCGAGGTGAGCGGGCGTTCGCTGCCCAGGCTCATGTCGGCATCGAGCTGGCTGCCGGCCGGCGCCTGGCTGGGCAGGTCCAGCGCCACCAGCTGGCGGCGGTCGGTCGGCTCGTAGTCGATCTGGTAGTCCCATCCGCTGGCCGCGGCCTCCACCTGCGGCGCCGGCCGTCGCGCGCTGGCACGGTCCCGGGTCCAGCGCCGGCCATCGAAGGCGGTCAGCACCGGGCCACGCCAATAACGCTGTGCCGGTTCGGGCGTCGCGCCGAAGAACTGCACGCGCAGTGCCGGTGTGTCATCGGACATCAGGTCCAGCCACTGGCCCGGCTCCATGCTGTCGGACAGCCCCGGTGTCCCCACCGCGCGCTCGGGCACGCCCCAGAGCGGGGTGGCCAGCCGCGGGAACAGCCAGAAGCAGGCCAGTGCCAGCGGCAGGCCGATCGCCAGCAGGCGGCCGACACCCCGCAGTTGGCCACGCAGCGGCAGGCGGCCGGCGTGGCCCTCATCCTGTGCAAGTCGTTGCAGTGCCAGCAGCGCGCTGACCCCGGCCAGCGCGGCCAGGGTGGTCGTCAGCGGCCCCTGGTCGAGCAGGAATGCGGCAAAGGGCGAGAACAGGGCGAATCCGAGCAGGCTGCGGGCATCGCGCAGGCTGCGCAGTTCACTGGATTTGATGGCCAGCATCGCCGCCAGCAGCGCACAGCCGGTATCGCGTCCGGGTCGCACCAGGCCCATCTGCCACACGATCGCCGCAAGCATGCCCAGCACCAGCAGCAGGCGCAGCGGCATCGGCAGCACGCGCCGCCACGACAGCGCGGCGGTCAGCAGGGCGGCCACGGCGATCAACGTCGCCAGTACCGGCGGCAGCTGCAGCAGCAGCGGCAACAGGGCCAGCGCGGCACTGGCCAGGGTTGCGTTGCGCGTGGCGCGATCAAGTTCGATGGCGGTGTCAGTCATGGGGCATCAGGGCCAGTGCTCGCAGGCACAGCTGATGGTGGCTGGCGCCCTGGCCGGGCCCGAAGGGCGGATGTGCCGGCAGCAGCAGCGTGTAGCGGCGTCCTTCGCGCTCGGCACTGTCGACCCAGCGTGCCAACCGCGCGATGCGTGCTTCGCCGCCCAGTGGCGCCAGCGTGTGCCAGTCCAGCACCACGTCGATGCCGATGGGCTTCTCATACTCACGCACCAGCAGGCTGTCACGCCGCGCCGAGTGCTTCCAGGAAATGCTGCGCGGCGCATCGCCGGTGCGGTAGGCGCGCAGCTGGTGCAGTTCTTCACCGCTGGCGTGGGCGCGGGTGTGCAGCGGGTCGTTGCCACTTTCGGGTAGCGCCGGTGCCATCGCTTCGGCCAGCGGATGGACCAGCAGCGGTTGTTCCGGCCACACCCACGACCACGCCCGCACCAGCCCCAGCGGCTGGGTGGTGGACAGGCGGATGCGCGGCAGTTCCAGCCAGCCGCGTCGCTCGCTGCGGACATCCAGTTCCACCTCGCAGCGGCCGTGCGCCGGCAGCGATGCCCAGGCCTGGCTGTCGCCCAGTTGCAGATGCAGCCCATGCCGTGGGCGCGGATCACGCAGCGACAGGTCCACCCGCAGGCGCAACGGCTGGCCGGCCGGCACCGGTTCGGCGGCGATCGCATCGACCTGCACACCGGACAGCTGCAGGTGCGCGGCGATGGCGCTGGCGATGGCCGCAGCGGCCAACAACAGCGCCAGCAACAGGGCCGGGTTGTTGTTGTAGTTCAATGCGCCCAGCAGCATCGCCGCCAACACGCCGGCGACGAACAGGCCGAAGCGGGTGGGCAGTACATAGATGCGGTGGCGGTCCAGCCGCTGCGGCAGGGCTTCGGGACTGCGTGGGCGGGCCAGCAGCTGGAGGCGTGCCCAACGCGAGGCCATGTTCAATCCACCGCGACGGTCTGCAGGATCGCCCGCGCCATGGCCGGTCCCGAACTGGATTCGGCCTCGGCAACCAGCCGATGCCCGGCCACCGCCACGAACAGGGTCTGCACATCCTCGGGGACCACGTGGTTGCGGCCGAGCAGCAGCGCGTGCGCCCGCGCCGCGCGCAGCAGCGCCAGGCCGGCGCGCGGCGACAGGCCCACGCGTACGCCGGCGTGCTGGCGGCTGCGGGTCAGCAGTGCCTGCACGTAGTCGATCAGCGCGTCGCTGGCATGCACCTGGCCGACCGCCTCGCGCAGCGCACGCACCTGACGGTCATCCAGCTTCGGCACCGCACGCGCGATCAGGTCGCGACGATCGGTACCCCGCAGCAGTTCGCGTTCGGCCTGTGCGCTGGGATAGCCCATCGCCAGGCGCAGCAGGAAACGGTCCAGCTGCGAGTCCGGCAACGGGAACGTGCCGGACAGATCAACCGGGTTCTGGGTGGCGATCACGAAGAACGGATCGGGCAGCGAATGGGTCTGTCCGTCCAGCGTGACCTGCTGTTCGGCCATGGCCTCCAGCAGGGCGCTCTGAGTGCGTGGCGGAGCGCGGTTGATCTCGTCGGCCAGCAGCACATGGGTGAACACCGGGCCGGGATGAAACTGGAACTGGCGACTGCCGGCCTCGTACACCGATACGCCAAGCACATCGGCCGGCAGCAGATCGGAGGTGAACTGCACACGCTGGAAGCCCAGGCCCAGGCTGCTGGCCAGCGCGTGCGCCAGTGTGGTCTTGCCCAGACCAGGCAGATCCTCGATGAGCAGGTGGCCGCCGGAGAGCAGGGCGACAAAGGCCAGCCTGACTTCCGGCACCTTGCCCAGCACCAGTGCGTTCACCTGATCCTGTGCCTCCCGCAGGGCCTGGCGCAGTTGATCGGTTAGCATGCTGGGATTGGGGGACGAAGCTGGCATGATCGTCTCACGTCTGGAATCCATCGATTATCCATAGAGCAATGCAAGGCGAACAGCGCGCACGAACGATATTTCTCTGGTTATGGACGCTGGTCACAGCGGCCAAGCTGGTGGTGGCTGCGCGCCTGCCGCTTTTTGTCGATGAAGCGTTCTATTGGCAGGAAGGCCAGCACCTGGCCGCCGCCTATTCCGATCTGCCCGGGTTGACCGCATGGCTGGCGCGGCTGGGCGTGGAGATCGGTGGCGGGCACGTGCTCGGGTTGCGGCTTCCGTTCCTGGCCATCGGCGCGCTGCTGCCGCTGCTGGTGGTACGCATTGCCACGCGCTGGTTCGGCAACGTCGCCGGCTGGCAGGCCGGCAGCCTGACCTTGTTGATGCCGCTGTCGGCCACGCTGGGCCTGCTGGCGGTGCCGGATGTGCCGATGGCGCTGGCGGCGGTGATCTGCCTGAGTGCCGGCGCACGCCTGCTGCACAACGTGGATGCGTCCTCGGCGATGAAGCTGGCACTGGGCCTGCTGATCGGTGCGCTCAGCCACTACCGTTTCATCGGTGTCATCGGCGTTGGCTTCATCGCCTTGCTGGCGCTGCCGCAGGGCCGGCGCATGCTGGCCGACCCGCGCGTCTGGGTGGCGCTGGCGGTGGGCGTGCTGGCGTGGCTGCCGCTGCTGGCGTGGAATGCGGACAACCACGATGCCGGCCTGAAGTTCCAGGTGGTCGAGCGCCATCCCTGGGCTTTCGAGTGGAACGGGCTGTGGTTCCTGGTGATCCAGCCGATGCTGGTGACGCCGATCCTGTGCATCGCGATGTGGAAGGTGGCGCTGGCCGGTACCCGCAGCGGTGGCGGCGCACGAGTGCAGTGGCGTTACTTCGGCCTGGTCGGCGGCGTGTCGACGCTGGGCATCTTCGTGCTCGGCTTCTTCACCGATGTCGAACGGATCAGCTTCCACTGGCCGCTGCCGGGCTACCTGGCACTGCTGGTGGCGGTGCCGGTGGTGCTCAACGGCTGGCCGCGCTGGTTGCGCCGCGCCGGGTGGTGGCTGGCAGCGGCCGGCGCGGTGCTGGCCTTCGGCTACTACCTGATGGCGTCGACCCCGGCGCTGCGCGAGCAGCTGGCCGGCAGCAAGTATTACCCGCGCAACTTCGCCGGTTGGCAGCCGCTGGCCGTGGCGGTGCGCGACGAACTGCGGCAGATGCCGCAGGGCACGCGCATCCTGGCGGGCAACTTCAAGGTGGGCGCCGAACTGGGCTTCCAGCTGCGTACCGGTGACATCGAGGTGCTGCCGCATCCGCTCAACGACAAGCACGGGCGGACCGCGCAGTTGGCGCAGTGGAACCTGCTGCACGATGGCCAGCGTGCTGCACCGATGCTGCTGGTGCTGTCACCCAGCGATCAACGCTATCGCGATCTGCTGGCGCGCTACCACGCCATCTGCGAGCAGGTGGGGCCGTTGCCTGCACCGCGTGTGGTCAGCAGCGATCATGGATTCCAGCGCTTCCTGTTGTTCCGCCTGCCTGCGCAGCGCGCGCCGGGCCCCTGCGTCACCCCGGCCATGGCGTGGCTGGATTCGCCGGCCAACGGCCAGCGGGTGTCCGGCACGCTGGCGATCAAGGGATGGGCGTTCAAGGACGGTGTCGGGCTGGAGCGCGTGGAGATCCTGGTCGATGGCCGCCGCATCGGCGATGCGCGCTATGGACGCGTGTTCGACGTCCGTCACACCTGGCCGGACAGCACCGATCCGCAACATCCGGCGGTGGGTTTCGATTCGGCGCTGGATACCACTACGCTTCAACCCGGCCGGCATTGGCTGGGCCTGCGCCTGCACGGGCGTGATGGCAGCGTTGAAGAATGGCAGGAGCAGCCGTTCGAGGTTCGCTGAGGCGTCCGCTTTTGTAGAGTCGAGCTTGCTCGACTGCGTTTGTTGCAGAGGCCGAAAAAGCAGTCGAGCAAGCTCGACTCTACCGTTCAGGGCACCGCGAACCCGGCCTTGCGCAGCAAGCCGCACAGCGCGATCAGCGGCAGGCCGATCAGCGCGCTCGGGTCGCGGTTGTCGATCGCCTCGAACAGGCTGATGCCCAGACCTTCGCATTTGAAGCTGCCGGCGCAGTCCAGCGGTTGTTCGGCGGCCACGTAGCGGGCGATCTCCGCCTGTTCCAGCGTGCGGAAGCGCACCTCGGTCATGTCGAGCGCGGCCAGGGATTCTCCGTCACGGGTGAGACTGATGGCGGTATGGAAGCGTACCGTCTGCCCGGACATCGCCGCCAGCTGCGCGCAGGCCGCCTCGACCGTCCCAGGCTTGCCCAGCGGCTGTCCGTTCAGGTCCGCCACCTGGTCCGAGCCGATCACCCAGGCGCCGGGATGGCGGGCGGCCACCTCGGCGGCCTTGGCGGCGGCCAGGCGCACGGCCAGGGCCTGCGGGGCCTCGCCGCGCAGCGGAGTCTCGTCCACCTCCGGGCGCGCGCAGTCAAAGGGCAGCCCCAGCCGTTGCAGCAGCTCGCGGCGGTAGCGGGACGTGGAGGCCAGGACCAGTGACATGCGACAATACCGGGGCAGGGCGGGGCAGTCTGGCCCGTCGCTGGTGCCCGCAGCAAGACCCTGTATGGCGGGCATTTGACAGTCGCCGCCCCGATCCTTAGTATTCAGCGGCTTATGTCCGCGAACGTGCCCGAAACGCTGGATGCCTGGCGGATGGTTGTAGCGCGAAGGCGCTTCGACGGCCAGGTCTCCCTGGCTGAATTGACCCGCCTGCAGGGGTTGGTCGCCGATACCGACGGCGAGTGTGTCTACTCGCTTGAATTCGGTCGCGACGACGTCTTGCGGGTATCCTATGTGGAACTGACCATCGATACCGCGCTGCCGCTGATCTGTCAGCGCAGCATGCAGCGATTCCTGTTGCCGGTGAAGGTGACCCAGAGGCTTGGCCTGATCCGCGACGAGGACGAGGAATCGTCCCTGCCGGAGGAATACGAGGCGTTGCTGGTGCCGGAAGATGGCCAGCTGAAGCCGCTGGATCTGGTCGAGGACGAATTGGTGCTGGCGGTGCCGGTGGTACCGCTGTCGCCCGACGGTGAAGCAGTCGACAAGGACTGGGCGCCGAGCGAAGAAGAAACGAAGAAGGCCAACCCGTTTGCGGCGTTGGCGGCATTGAAGAAGCAATAGCAGCCGGTTGTCGTCGGCGGCTGCGGCGAAAGCGAAAAGTGTGCTGGGCGCTGGCGTCCTGTGCGACGAAACGACGAAGCAAAACGAACCGAGTTTGGAGCAATCCCATGGCTGTCCAGAAATCCCGTGTTACCCCGTCCCGTCGCGGCCAGCGCCGTTCGCATGACGCCCTGAGCGCCAAGCAGCTGTCGACCGACCCGACCACCGGCGAAGTGCATCTGCGTCACCACATCACTGCTGACGGTTTCTACCGCGGCAAGAAGGTCATCCAGACCAAGACCTCGGCCGTCGAAGAAGATTGATGTGCCGGGAAGGCCGCTGCCTCCGGGCAGCGGCCTTTGCCTTCTTTCCCGGGCGTGCCGGTGATCGGCGGCCCGCGCAACAGGAAACATGATGAGCAAGCGGATCTACTCGAGGATCGCGGGCACCGGTAGCTATTTGCCGGAAAAAGTCCTGACCAACGCCGACCTGGAAAAAATGGTCGAAACCTCGGATGAGTGGATCCAGTCGCGCACCGGAATTCGTGAACGGCACATCGCGGCCGAAGGCGAAACCACCAGCGATCTCGGCTACCAGGCCGCGCTGCGCGCACTTGAAGCGGCAGGCATCGACGCTTCGCAGCTCGACATGATCGTGGTCGGCACGACCACGCCTGATCTCATTTTCCCCTCCACCGCGTGCCTGATCCAGGCCAAGCTCGGTGTTGCGGGGTGCCCTGCCTTTGACGTCAACGCCGCCTGCTCGGGCTTCGTGTTCGCGTTGGGCGTGGCCGACAAGTTCATCCGTTCCGGCGACTGCAAGCATGTGCTGGTGATCGGCACCGAAACGCTGACCCGCATGGTCGACTGGAACGATCGCACCACCTGTGTGCTGTTCGGCGATGGCGCTGGCGCCGTCGTGCTCAAGGCCGACGAAGAGACCGGCATCCTCAGCACCCACCTGCATGCCGATGGCAGCAAGAAGGAACTGCTGTGGAACCCGGTAGGCGTCTCGACCGGCTTCAAGGGCGGCGCCAATGGTGGTGGCACCATCAACATGAAGGGCAACGACGTGTTCAAGTACGCCGTCAAGGCGCTGGACTCGGTCGTGGACGAAACCCTGGCCGCCAATGGCCTGGACAAATCCGACCTGGATTGGCTGATTCCGCACCAGGCCAACCTGCGCATCATCGAAGCCACGGCCAAGCGCCTGGACATGTCGATGGAGCAGGTGGTGGTGACCGTCGACAAGCACGGCAACACCTCGTCCGGTTCGGTGCCGCTGGCGCTGGACGCCGCGGTGCGCTCGGGCAAGGTCGAGCGTGGCCAGCTGCTGCTGCTGGAAGCCTTCGGAGGCGGCTTCACGTGGGGTTCGGCCCTGCTGCGCTATTGATAGTGCAAGTTACGACAACGTGAAGTCTGTCGTTACGGCCCCTCTGGGGCCGTAACGCGTTTAGGAGGTCCTGTCATGGTTGAGCCCATCGTCATTGAAGGGCAGCGCGCCTGGCTGAAGCAGTACGGCAAGGGAAGCCGCGCACTGGCCCTGGGCCTGCTCAATGTCATCGCCCGCCGCTTTCATCTGGATGCCCTGCGCCCGCCACCGCACCGGGGCGGCGATGCCGCGCGCGAAACCGAGGCCCGTCGCCTGGCTGAACTGCAGGCGCAGGGCGTGAACGTGCCCGGTGTGCTGGGCAGCGGCCATGCCGCGCTGGTGATCGGCGACAACGGCAGCTCGTTCAATACCTGCCTGCGCGAGGCCGACGACGCACAGCGCGACCGCCTGGTGATGGCCGCGATGCAGTCCCTGGCCGAGGCACACGCGCGTGGCGCCTACTTCGGCCAGCCGCTGCCGCGCAATCTCACCTGGGATGGGGAAAAGGTCGGTTTCATCGACTTCGAGGAAGATCCGCTGGAAGTGATGGATCTGGCCGAAGCGCAGGCCCGTGACTGGCTGATGTTCGGCTACGGCGTGGCCAAGTACTACGCCGACCGCCCCGAGCAGCTGCAGGCGATGATGGCCGAGGCGATGGGCGAGGTTCAGGCGCCGGTGCGCGAGCACGTGCACGCCGTCAGTGGCCGCCTGCGCAGCCTGGCCCGGGTCTGCATGAAGCTGGGCCGTTCGGCGCGCGCGCTGGCCCATTCGATCTTCATCACCCATGGCGCCAGTACCGCCGGCGTGCTGATGCTGGTGGGGCTGTGCGTGGACTTCCTCGCCGACGGCGATCTGGACGTGCTGCAGCTGTTCTGCTGATGGCTGACAGGGGTCAGATCCCTTTTCCTGCGGAAAAGGGATCTGACCCCGTTGCGCCTGCCCGGCCGCGCTCCATACGCCTGCATACGCGCACGTACAGACGACACAGCGGATTCGCCCTTATCATGGCCCGCTTCGATTGCAGCAAGCGGATGACCGCGTGACCGTATCCACCCTCGCTTTTGTCTTCCCCGGCCAGGGCTCGCAGTCTGTGGGCATGGTGGCCGAGCTGGCCGAACTGCACCCGCAGGTGCGTGAAGCCTTCACCGAGGCATCCGACGGTGCCGGTGTCGACCTGTGGGCGCTGTCCCAGGGCGGACCGGAGGAAATGCTCAACCGTACCGAATACACCCAGCCGGCCCTGCTGGCCGCGAGCATCGGCGTGTGGCGCGCCTGGAACGCCGTCGGCGGTCCGCGCCCGTCGGTGCTGGCCGGCCACAGCCTGGGCGAGTACACCGCCCTTGTCGCTTCCGGCGCGCTGAGCCTGCATGACGGCGCCCATCTGGTGCGCCTGCGCGGCCAGCTGATGCAGGAAGCCGCGCCGGCCGGTGTCGGCGCCATGGCCGCCGTGCTCGGTGCCGAAGACCAGCTGGTGCTGGACGTCTGTGCCGAAGCCGCAGGCAGCCAGGTGGTGGTGCCGGCCAACTTCAATTCGCCGGGCCAGATCGTGATCGGTGGCGACGCCGAGGCGGTCGACCGCGCGCTGGCGCTGCTGGCCGAAAAGGGCGTGCGCAAGGCGGTCAAGCTGGCCGTCAGCGTGCCCTCGCACACCCCGCTGATGCGCGAAGCCGCCAACCGCCTGGCCGAAGTGATGGCTGGGCTGTCCTGGCAGGCGCCGCAGCTGCCGGTGGTGCAGAACGTCGATGCCAAGGTGCATGACGGCGTTGATGCCATCCGTACCGCGCTGGTGCAGCAGCTGTACCAGCCGGTGCAGTGGACCGGTTGTGTGCAGGCGCTGGCCGCCCGTGGCATCACCCAGGTTGCCGAGTGCGGCCCGGGCAAGGTGCTGACCGGCCTGGTCAAGCGCATCGACAAGGCCATCGACGGCCGTTCGCTGGCCACGCCGGGCGACTTCGAAGCCGCCCGCGAGGCATGGTCGGCCTGACCTTCCCTGTTCCTGCCGACCGTACCGGTGGCCGCTGCACGCGGTGCGGGTACGGCGGCCGCTCCCGCCTGAGGAAAACATCATGAGCAAGCCCCTGCAGGGTGAAATCGCACTGGTCACCGGTGCCAGCCGTGGCATTGGTGCCGCCATCGCCGATCTGCTGGCCGCCCAGGGCGCCACCGTCATCGGCACCGCCACCACCGAATCCGGCGCCGCCGCGATCGGTGAGCGCCTGGCCGCCCACGGCGGTCACGGCCGCGCGCTGAACGTCACCGACGCCGCCGCGCTGGACAGCGTGCTCGATGGCATCGCCAAGGAATTCGGTGCGATCTCGATCCTGGTCAACAATGCCGGCATCACCCGCGACAACCTGCTGATGCGCATGAAGGACGAGGACTGGGCGTCGATCATCGACACCAACCTGACCAGCGTGTTCCGCACCAGCAAGGCGGTCATGCGCGGCATGATGAAGGCGCGCAAGGGCCGCATCATCAACATCGCATCGGTGGTGGGCGTGACCGGCAACGCCGGCCAGGCCAACTACGCCGCGGCCAAGGCCGGCATCATCGGCTTCAGCAAGTCGCTGGCCAAGGAAATCGGTTCGCGCGGTGTCACCGTCAATGTGGTCGCACCGGGCTTCATCGACACCGACATGACCAAGGCGTTGCCGGAAGAGGCGCGTACCGCGCTGATCAACGACATCGCCCTCGAACGCCTGGGTTCGCCCGAAGACATCGCCCATGCGGTGGCCTTCCTGGCCAGCCCGGCTGCCGGTTACATCACCGGCGAAACCCTCCATGTGAACGGTGGCATGTACATGCCGTAAGCAAGGGGCGCAGGGATTGCGCCGCAAGTGGTTGATCTGCTGAGGTTTTTGCTGCGATGCAAGGCCGCGCCGGTTTCCACTACACTATCCCACGGCCATCGCCTTTGATGGCGACCACTTTTGAACCACAACTCCATCTGGAGCGAGATCCCATGAGCACCATCGAAGAACGCGTCAAGAAAATCGTCGTCGAACAGCTTGGCGTCAAGGAAGAAGAAGTCACCAACAGCGCATCGTTCGTCGATGACCTGGGCGCTGACTCGCTGGACACCGTCGAGCTGGTGATGGCCCTGGAAGAAGAATTCGAGTGCGAGATCCCGGACGAAGAAGCCGAGAAGATCAGCACCGTGCAGGCCGCCATCGACTACATCAAGGCCCACGTCAAGGCCTGATGTCAGACGGCAGTGCGCGCGCGGGTCTCCGCTCGCCGCGCACCGCACCCCATGGGGCCGCAGTTGCGGCCCCGTGTGTTTGAGCATCACACCGAAGCAAACCGTGTTACCCGATTGAACCTTCGGGTCAGGAGAATCAGCAATGAAGCGTCGCGTCGTCGTAACCGGCCTGGGTATCGTCTCGCCGTTGGGCAATGATCTGGCCAGCAGCTGGGAAGGCATCACCCACGGTCGTTCGGGCATCGGTCCGCTGACCAACGTTGCCGATGCCTACCTGGACCGGTTCACCACCAAGATTGCAGGTGAGGTCAAGGGTTTTGACATCACCGCCGACAACGAACTGTTCGGCAAGTACCGGGTCAGCGGCAAGGATGCCAAGAAGATGGACCCGTTCATCCATTACGGCCTCGGTGCCTCGTTCATGGCCCTGCACGACTCGGGCCTGGAAATCACCGAAGCCAATGCCGAGCGCATCGGCGCCATCGTCGGCGCCGGCATCGGCGGCCTGCTCGGTATCGAAGAGCAGACCATCGAGTTCCACGAGGGCAAGAAGATCTCGCCCTTCTACGTGCCCAAGACCATCATCAACATGCTGCCGGGCCAGCTGAGCATCATCAGCGGCCTGAAGGGCCCGTCGTTCTCGGCGGTGTCGGCGTGCGCGACCTCGAACCATTCGATCGGTACCGCGATGCGCATGATCCAGTACGGCGATGCCGACGTGATGGTGGTCGGTGGTGCCGAGCGTGGCTCCTCGCCGACTGCACTGGGCGGCTTCTGCGCGATGAAGGCGATGAGCACCCGCAACGACGCTCCGGAACAGGCCTCGCGCCCGTGGGACAAGGACCGTGACGGCTTCGTGCTGGGCGACGGCGCCGGCATCCTGATCCTGGAAGAGTACGAGCACGCCAAGGCCCGTGGCGCGAAGATCTATTGTGAGCTCGCCGGTTTCGGCGCCAGCTCCGACGCGTACCACATGACCGCCCCGAGCGAGAACGGCGAAGGCGCCGCGCGCTGCATGGTGATGGCGATGAAGGACGCCGGCGTGACCCCGGAACAGGTCGGTTACCTCAACGCGCACGGCACCTCCACGCCGCTGGGCGACCTCGGCGAAACGATGGCGATGAAGACCGCCTTTGGCGACCACGCCTACAAGATGATGGTCAGCTCCACCAAGTCGATGACCGGCCACCTGCTCGGCGCGGCCGGCGGCGTGGAAGCGATCTTCTCGGTGATGGCGCTGCAGGACAACGTCATTCCGCCGACCATCAATCTGCAGCAGCCGGGCGAAGGCTGTGACCTGGACTACGTGCCCAACGAAGCACGCCAGGCCAAGGTGGACGTGGTGATGTCCAATGGCTTCGGCTTCGGCGGCACCAACGGCACGCTGATCTTCAAGCGCGTCTGACCGGTGCGGTAGGTTGTAGAGTCGACTGTTAGTCGACTGCTCTTCGCGGGAAGCCAAATTCCCGCGCTGCGCGCGATAGTCGACTAACAGTCGACTCTACCGTTCGGCGTCCGGAGAATCGGATCAACGCCGTGCACCACGGAGGCCGCCGCAAGGCGGCTTCCGTGCATCTGAACCCCCGAACTGGCCGCCATGACCCACGCACCGCTGATCCACCCGCTGCCGCACCCGATCGACCTGCTGGCCCTGCAGCAGCACGACCCGGCGCGTTTCCCGCTGCTGATGGAATCCACCGCCTCGGGCACCGCCCAGGGGCGCTGGAGCCTGCTGCTGGCCGCGCAGGGCGATGGCCTGCGGCTGGACGCCGATGGCCAGGTGCGCGACCTGCACGACGTAGTGCAGCCCGGCACGTTCCTGCAGGCGCTGGACCGTGCCTGGCAGCATGAGCGCCTGCCGCATGATGGCAGCCACAGCCTGCCGTTCCGTGGCGGCTGGGCGCTGATGCTGGATTATGAAGTGGCCAGCCAGATCGAACCGGTGCTGCCGGCCCGTGCACGGGACGACGGCCGCCCGACTGCGCTGGCGCTGCGCTGCCCGGCCGCCGTGCTGCATGACCATCACAACGACGCCAGCTTCGTCATCGCCGAAGCGGGCGAACAGGCGCTGCTGGACGCGCTGGTGGCGCTGGCCGCGCAGGCACTGCCGGATGCAGGGCAGGGCTGGCAGCCGCCGCAGGCGGTCGGCGAAGACGCGCCGCAGCGCTTCACCGATGGCGTGCGCCGGGTGATCGACTACCTGCGCGCCGGCGACGTGTTCCAGGTGAACCTGTCGCGGCGCTGGAGCGCGCAGTTCGCCGCGCCGGTCAGCCCGCAGGCGCTGTATGCGCAGCTGCGCCGCGCCAACCCGGCGCCGTTCGCCGGCCTGTTCAGCGCACACGGCCGTCACGTGGTCAGCTCCTCGCCGGAGCGGCTGGTCTCCGTGCATGCCGGGCATGCGCAGACCCGGCCGATTGCCGGCACGCGGCCGCGCTTCGAGGGCGATGATGATGCCGCGCGCATCCAGGAGCTGGTCGGCCACCCCAAGGAGCGTGCCGAGCACGTGATGCTGATCGACCTGGAGCGCAATGATCTGGGCCGCATCTGCCAGCCCGGCACCGTGGTGGTCGATGAGCTGATGACCGTGGAGAGCTACGCGCATGTGCACCACATCGTCAGCAACGTCAGCGGCCACCTGCGCCCGGAAGTCACTCCCGGCGAGGTGATCGCCGCTACGTTCCCGGGCGGCACCATCACCGGCTGCCCGAAGGTGCGCTGCATGCAGATCATCAGCGAGCTGGAACAGGTGCCGCGCGGGGCCTACACCGGTGCGTTCGGCTGGCTGAACCGCGATGGCGACCTGGACCTGAACATCCTGATCCGCACTGCCGAAGTGGACGGCCATGAGGTGAGCTTCCGCACCGGTGCCGGCATCGTGGTGGATTCGGACCCGGACAAGGAACTGGACGAGACCCGCGCCAAGGCCCGCGGCCTGCTGCGCGCGCTGGGCCAGCAAGGCTGATTCGGCCGGGGTCGGATTCCCCGCGCGCCGCGCGAGGGCTCTGACCCCGGCGGTCATGTTGGTGGGTGCCGGTGGGTGTCATTGTTGTGGTGGGTGCCGACCGTTGGTCGGCACGGGCACAGGCCCCGGTCATGACCCCACACCACCGGCACGGTATCCTGCACGACGGAATCGAGTTCAGAGGTAGTCCATGGCGGGAGCCAAGCGCGGGTGTCTGTTCGTGGTAACGCTGGTGGTGGTGCTGGCCGCCGTCGTGGCCGGTGCGGGCGCGTGGTTCTTCTACCAGCAGACCCGCTTCGCCGATGCTCCGATCACGCCCTCCGCCGAGAGCGTGGTCATCGCCAGCGGCGATGGCATGAACAGCGTGCTGCGCAAGCTGCGCGAGGCCGGCGTGGATGAAGGCCAGGACACCCAGTGGCAGCTGCTGGCGCGCCAGCTCGATGCGGCCGGCAAGCTGAAGGTGGGCGAGTACGCACTCAGTGGCGAGCTGACCCCGCGCGAGCTGCTGCTGCGCATGCGCGCCGGCAAGGTGCTGCAGCACCGCCTCACCATCATCGAAGGCTGGAACATCCGCCAGGTGCGTGCCGCGCTCAAGCGCGCCGAACCGCTGCTGCACACCACCGACAGCCTGGATGACGCCGCACTGATGCAGCGCCTCGGTTTCGGCGGCCAGCATCCGGAAGGCCGCTTCCTGCCGGAGACCTACATCTATCAGCGCGGCGACAGCGATCTGGACGTGCTCAAGCGCGCCCATGCCGCGATGGAAAAGGCACTGGACGAAGCCTGGGAAAACCGCGCGCCGGACCTGCCGATCAACACGCCGTATGAACTGCTGACGATGGCCTCGATCATCGAGAAGGAAACCGCGCTGGCCAGCGAGCGCCCGCAGATTGCCGGGGTGTTCATGCGCCGCCTGAAGATCGGCATGCGCCTGCAGACCGACCCGACCGTGATCTACGGCATCGGTGCGGCGTATGACGGCAACATCCGCCGCCGTGACCTGACCACCGATACGCCCTACAACACCTATACCCGTGCCGGCCTGACCCCGACTCCGATTGCCATGCCCAGCCGCGACGCGCTGATGGCGGCCGCACAGCCGGCTGCGGGCGATGCGCTGTACTTCGTCGCCGTCGGCGATGGCAGTGGCGCGCACGTGTTCTCGCCCAGCCTGGACCAGCACAACGCCGCAGTGGCCCGCTACCTGCAGCAGCTGCGCCAGCAACGTACCCAGGAGACCCCGGCGCAATGAGTCCCGCGCTGCTTCGCCACCCGCGTTTCGTCAGCCTGGAAGGCGGCGAGGGCGCGGGCAAGACCACCGCCATCAATGCCATCCGTGACTGCCTGCGCAGCCACGGCCACGAAGTGGTGCTGACCCGCGAGCCCGGCGGCACGCCGCTGGCCGAGCGCATCCGCGGCCTGGTGCTGAAGCCCGATGCCGAGATCGCCGCCGAGCCGCTCAGCGCCGAAGCCGAACTGCTGCTGGTGTTCGCCGCGCGCGCGCAGCATGTGCGCCAGGTGATCCAGCCGGCATTGCAGCGCGGTGCCTATGTGTTGAGTGATCGCTTCACCGATTCCAGCTACGCCTACCAGGGCGGTGGCCGTGGCCTCGACCCGCAGTGGATTGCCGACCTGGAGCGCCGCGCGGTTGGCCTGCTGCCGGGGCTGACCCTGTTGCTGGATGTAGACGTGGCCGTCGGCCGCGCGCGCGCCAACGGGCGCGACCTGTGGCCGGACCGCATCGAAAGCGAACAGGATGATTTCTTCCAGCGCGTGCGCGAAGTGTTCCGCAGCCGCGCGCAGCAGGACCCGCAGCGCTTCGCGCTGATCGACGCCGGCCAGGTGCAGGCCCGCGTGGCCGCCGATGTGGTCGCGCAGGTCGAGCGCTGGCTGCAGGACGGGGAGGGCGCATGAGCACCTTTTCGCCGTGGCAGCAGCGCGCCTTCGACCAGACCGTGGCCGCACTCGATGCCGATCGTCTCGGCCATGGCCTGCTGATCTGCGGCCCGGCCGGGCTGGGCAAGCGCGAGGTGGCGCTGGCGCTGGCCGACCACGTGCTGGCTCGCGGTGATGCCGCGCATGCCACGCGCACGCGCCAGCTGATCGCGGCCGGCACGCATCCGGACCTGCAGCTGGTCAGCTTCATTCCGAACAAGAGCGGCGACAAGCTGCGCACCGAGATCGTGATCGAGCAGGTGCGCGAGATCACCGACAAGCTGGCGCTGACTCCGCAGTACGGCGTGGCACAGGTGGTGATTGTCGACCCGGCCGATGCGATCAACCGTTCGGCCGCCAATGCACTGCTGAAGACCCTGGAAGAACCGCAGCCCGGCCGTTACCTGTGGCTGATCAGCAGCGACCCGGCGCGCCTGCCGCAGACCATCCGCAGCCGCTGCCAGCGCCTGGAGTTCAAGCTGCCGCCGCAGCACGAAGCGCTGGCCTGGCTGCAGCAGCAGGGCCACAGCGAGGCGTCGGCGCGTGAAGCGCTGGAGGCCGCGCGCGGCCATCCCGGCCAGGCCGACAACTGGCTGCGCGAAGACGGCCTGAGCCTGCGCCGCGAGGTCGGTCGCGAGCTGGAACAGCTGGCCGCCGGCAAGACCGGTGCGGTGGAACTGGCGCAGAAGTGGTGCGGCGATGACAACGCGGCGCTGCGCCTGCGCTTTGCCGCCGACCTGGCGCTGGCCCAGGCCAGCACCGATGCCTTGACCACGCCGGAGCGATTGCACAAGCTTGCAGCCTGGTTCGATGCGGCCAACCGCACCCGCGACCTGCTGCGCACCACGGTGCGTGCAGACCTTGCCGTGGTCGAGTTGCTGCTGGCCTGGAACAAGGTGAACGAGCGGCCTGCCGCAAGGGGAAATCGATGAGTGCCAGCAACGCCCGCCAGGGCATCCTGTCCCTGGCTGTGAAGGATAAAGCCGCGCTGTACAGCGCGTACATGCCGTTCGTGAAGAATGGCGGCATCTTCGTGCCCACGCCCAAGCGCTACTTCCTGGGCGACGAGGTGTTCCTGCTGCTGACCCTGCCCGATTCCAGCGAGCGCCTGCCGGTGGCCGGCAAGGTGATCTGGGTGACCCCGGCCGGCGCGCAGGGCAACCGCACCGCCGGCATCGGCGTGCAGCTGGCCGACGGCGCCGAAGGCGAGGGCGTACGCCACAAGATCGAGACCCTGCTGGCCGGCCTGACCAGCTCGGACAAGCCGACCCATACGATGTGATTCCGGTAGCGCCGGGCCATGCCCGGCGGAACCACCGAAACACCCGTGAACACGAATGTGAAAAACTGTTGACGGCCTCTGAAAAGCCCCTATAATGAGCGGCTCAGCAACACACCGGGCGGTTAGCTCAGCGGTAGAGCATTGCCTTCACACGGCAAGGGTCACAGGTTCGATCCCTGTACCGCCCACCATGTTGCAGAACGAAAGAAGCCTCCAGCAATGGGGGCTTTTTTGTTGCCTGCGATCCAGCAGATCAGCCGAATGCGCGCACCGCCTCAACCGTGCTCCTCCAGCAGCTCGCGCGCGATCATCGCTGTAGCATCCAACAGGTCGTGGCCGCTACCGGCCTGCACCACCACCGCCAGCAGACTACGGCCGACCTCGGCATTGCCGCTGGTCAGTTCCATCTCGCCTTCAAAGCACAGATCGGCCAACCATTCATGGGCCTGCTGCAGCCCACGCTTGCGGACGCGGCGGAACTCCGCGAGCAGCTTCGCCTGTCCGGCCTCCCGCTCGCCATCGGCCAGCAGGCCGATGGCTCCGCCGTGCGCTGCGCGCCAGATGGCCGGCAGTGGGCGACCGTTCGCATCCACCACATCCGCCGAGAACTGGGCGCAGTACATTTCGTAGCGTTTGCCCGCCGTACTGCCGGGCACGATGCCGGCCTCGGCGAGCAGGCGTTCGGCTTCATCCAGTTTGCTGAACTTCAAGCGCAGCAGTGCAGGGCGGCTCAGCTGTTGTGCCAGCGCGTGCTGGTTTGCGGCAAACCATACGTTCCAACCCACGGTTGCGCGGCCTTCCAGTGCGGCCTTGAAGTACTCCAGGTGTTCGGCGTCCATTGCGGCCTCCTGCGTTCCCTGCGCGATTGTAGCGGGAGCACATCCGGGCCGGTCAGGTGTGGTCCTCGGCGAGGCAGTGATGCGCCTCGCGCACCAGTTGTCGCGCGGCCACGATCAATCCATCAGTGTGGAAGGCGCCCAACTGCTGGTCTGCGCCACCTTCGGCGCGCGCTCGATCGCCCGCCTGCAGCAGATCGAGCAATGCACTGAGCCCGGACAGCGAGCGGCGGAGCGAGGCGTGATTGCTGGCGCAAAGGGTGAGGCTGCAGCACGGTTGTCCGTCATCGCCGTCGGCCTGGTTGATGGCATTGAGGCAAGTGAAGAAGGCAGGCGACTGCACGGGCACATTCTGTTCGTGCAAGGCGCACTCGATCTCGCGTGCGAGGTCCTCGGGCACGTCGGCGGCGATGTCGCCGATCAAAGCGAATAGGCGGGGATGGACGGCGGTGCGGTTGGTCATGGCGAAACCCTCACTGGCGTGGAGCCACCTTCCAGAGTGAAGGTGGCGGACGGTGCGGGTTGGCGTGCCGGGGCAAACACAACGGAGTGAGAAATCACCCGGCGGATCGAGTGATCCCCACGCACCGCCCGCCATTGAGGGCAGTTGGTGCATTCTTGCGGCTACGCACTGCTGCGCAACCTATCCGTTCGGTTTGCTTTTTCGAGACGCCAATCCCGGCCTAGGCATCTGCCTCGGCCCGGAGATCATCGGATCGCACAATCACAGTGGTCTGTAAGGAAAGTTCTCAACTGAGTGCAGGCGCACCAAGCGTTCACCGTTCTGTGCCCTGCTGCACCCGCCCGCTGTGCAGCCCATCACTGATGGCGCATATCGCCGCCCATGCCGACCGTGCATATGACGACTCCTGTGCGGCGCCGCCATGTCAATCGCGTCACCCAGCGCGCGCGGGCGGGAATGTGCCACGGGTGAAGGCAGAGGGTTCCATCCCTGCGCTGTCCCACCGCCCCGGGCAGGCGTAGTCTCAGCCCATTGCCGTGCCCATCCACGCTGGAGCCCCGCCATGCCGCTCGCCCGCATCGATCTTCGCAAAGGAAAATCCGCCGACTACCTGCAACGTGTCGGTGAAACCATCTACCAGGCCATGCGCGCGGTGGGCGTGCCGGAAAACGACCGCTTCCAGATCTTCCAGGAACACGCGCCCGGCACGCTGATCTACGACCCCGGCTACCTGGGCGTGGACCGCACCGACGACTTCATCTGCATTCAGATCACCTGGAACGAAGGGCGCACGCTGGAGCAGAAGAAGGCGTTGTACGCCGGCATCGCCGATGGACTGCACGCGGCGGTGGGTATCCGCCGCGAAGACGTGTTCATCAATCTGGTGGAGGTGAAGAAGGAGAACTGGTCGTTTGGTAATGGCGTGGCGCAGTACGTGAGTTGATGGGCGAAAAGCATCCACGCATGGCGTGGATCTACTGAATGGACGGCGTGCGCGGGGGAGGGCAGGCCTGCGTCACCGTGTCGCAGGGGGTAAACCCTGAACGGGGTCCAAGGTTGGCTGCGGGCCCGTAGAATGGCCGCGTGCGTCATTCTGTCCTCCACCGCCGATTCCAGGCCCTGGCTTGGCTTGCCCTGCTGCTGGTGCTGCTCGCCCCGCTGGTGAGCCGCTGGCTGGCGCACGGGCACGTGGCCGCGGCGGTGCCGGTGGCGGCGATGGATCATTCCCTGCATGCACAGCACGCGATGGAAGGCCATCACGACCACCACGCGATGGCGATGCCGCACGGCGAATCGACGCCTAAGCCGCCTGCCGATCCCCATGCCGATCATGAGATGGGTGTGGATTGCGATTACTGCCTGATCGCAGCGCGGTTGATCACGCTGTTGGTAGCGGCATTGTTGCTGCTGGTGCCGATGGCCGCGGTGTGCCGCGCGCTGCGCGGTGCGGTGCGCACGTTGCCACAACGCGTTAGTGGCACATTGGGAGCGCGTGGGCCGCCCGCCTTGATGGCCGTCTGAGACCTGCGCGTACGCCGTTGGATTGATGCTTCCGAGCTGCCAGGCATGGCCTGGCACTACTGCGTGCGCGTTTCCCGAACTCCTTGAGTTGCCCTGCTTCTGCGGGGTGGCCTTGCATGCCGTGAAACAATGAAAACGAACCCCAACTCCGCGCGCCTGCGCCGGGCGGCGCTGTCTGTCGCCTGCGCGCTGCTGCTGCACTCCACTTCTGCCCTTGCTGCCGACGCGGCACCACCGACCACGCTGGATACCGTACGCGTGATCGATACCCGCAGCGGCGAGCTGTCAGCCACCGCCAGCGCCGGCTCTGCGTTGGGCCTGAGCGTGCTGCAGACGCCGGCCAGCCTGACGGTGATTTCGCGCGAACAGCTTGAGCAGCGCGGCGACAGCAACCTCAACGATGCGATCAGCCGGGCCGGTGCGATCAGTGCCATGCCGCACCCGGGCAACGGCCTGAGTGCGCTGTCCAGCCGTGGCTTCACCGATGGCGCTTCGGTGATGCGCCTGTACGACGGGCTGCGCCAGTACGGCGGCGTGGGCATCACCTTCCCCTTCGATCCCTGGTCGATCGAGCGCATCGAAGTGCTGCGCGGGCCGGCCTCGGTGATCCACGGCGATGGTGCGATCGGCGGGGTGATCAACATCGTGCCGAAGAAGCCCTCGCGCGGTGTCATCGACAACGAGATCAGCGTGACGGTGGGCAGTGAGGACACCGCGCGCCTGGGCTTCGGCAGTGGTGGCGCGCTGACGCCGGAGCTGGCCTATCGGTTGGACGTGAGTGGCAACTACAGCGGTGGCTGGGTGGACCGTGGCCGCAACAGCGATGCCACCTTCTCCGGCGCGCTGCTGTGGCAGCCGCGTACCGACCTGCAGCTGACCCTGACCCATGCGCAGGGCCATCAGAAGCCGATGCGCTACTTCGGCACGCCGCTGGTGGACGGACGCCAGCTGGACGCGCTGCGCCACCGCAACTACAACGTGGAAGACAGTGATATCCGCTTCCGTGACCGCTGGACCCAGCTCGATGCGCTGTGGACGCCTAACGCGAAGGTGGAATGGCGCACGCGCGTCTACCAGATCGACAGCCAGCGCGATTGGCGCAACGCCGAAGCCTATGTCTACAACCCGCGCACCGGGCTGGTTGACCGCTCGGGCAACACCCAGATCACCCACAACCAGGACCAGACCGGGCTGACCTCGACGCTGCGTGTGCAAGGGAATATGGGCGGCCTGGCCAACAATTTCGCGGTGGGTCTGGACGCAAACCGTGCGCACTTCAAGCACACCAACAACACCTATGCGGGCAGCTCCGGCCCGGTCGATCCGTTCCATCCGGTGCCGGGTCAGTTCGCCAGCGATGCGCCGAATCTGCCGCGCTACCGCAACGGTGCCGAGCAGTACGCGCTGTTCGTGGAAGACCATCTGACGCTGAGCGAGCGTTGGTCGGTGCTGGGCGGCCTGCGCCATGACCGCGCGCGCATCGATCGCACCGATCTGATCAGCGGCCAGAACGCGTTCTCGAAGACCTACAACAGCACCGGCTGGCGCGCCGGCACGGTATTTGCGCTGCAGCCGACGCTGAGCCTGTACGCGCAGTATTCGCAGGCGGCCGACCCGGTCAGTGGCCTGCTGATGATCAGCCCGGCCAACGGTGCCTTCGACCTGGCCAAGGGCCGACAGATTGAGGTGGGCCTGAAGCAGGCCTTCGACGGTGGCGAGTGGACACTGGCGGCGTACCGGATCCGCAAGACCGGGCTGCTCAGCCGCGACCCGCTGCTGCCCGATCGCCGGGTGCAGGTAGGGTCGCAGACCTCGCGCGGCATTGAAGCCTCGTTGAACTGGGCCTTCGCGCCGCGCTGGTCGCTCGATGCCAACGCCACGCTGCTGAAGGCCGAGTTCGAGGACTTCCTGGAAACCACCGGTTCGCCGGCGATAGTGGTGTCGCGCGATGGCAACGTGCCGCCGAACGTGGCCGAGCGGCTGGCCAATGTGTGGCTGAGCTGGCAGTTCCTGCCCGACTGGACCGTGGCCGGTGGCGCGCGTTACGTCGGCAAGCGCTACGCCGACAACGCCAACACCCTGCAGCTGCCGGGCTACAGCACCACCGACCTGGCGCTGAGCTGGCAGGCGGCACCGCGCACGCGGGTGAGCGCGCGCCTGTTCAACGTGTTCGACAAGGCGTACTACGCGACGGCCTACTACACCAGCACACAGTGGCTGCTGGGCGCGGACCGCCGCGTCGAGTTCACGCTCGACCACCGCTTCTGAGGGCGCCGGCCATGTCGTTGCGATCCACTGCCAAGCGCTGGACCTACCTGGTGCACCGTTGGCTGGGCATCGGCGGATGCCTGCTGATGCTGCTGTGGTTTGTCAGCGGCATGGTGATGCTGTTCGTGGGCTACCCGAAGCTGACGCCGGGCGAGCGGCTGGCGGCGTTGCCGGTGCTGGGCGATGCGCACGGGCTGCTTGGCTTGTCGGCGTTACCGGCAGCAGTACAGGCGGAGCCGGAAAGCGTGGCGCTGACCACGCTGCGCGGTGAGCCTGCCTACGTGGTGCGTAGTGGCAACCACGTGGGAGCGTGGTCGGCGCACACCGGGCAGGCTTTGCTGCCGGTCTCGGCACAGCGCGCCGAAGCCTCGGCGGCGCAGTTTGCCGGCGGGCCAGCCTTCGTCGGTGCGATGCGCGTGGATGAGGACCGCTGGACCCATTCGCGTGCGCTGGACGCGCATCGGCCGCTGTACCGGGTGGAGGTGGGCGGTGCGCAGCCGGGTGACCTGTATGTGTCTTCGCGCACCGGTGAGGTGGTGCTGGATGCACCGCATGTGCAGCAGCGCTGGAACTATGTGGGGGCGTGGCTGCACTGGCTGTACTTCCTGCGCATGCAGTCGGTGGACCCGGTGTGGACGTGGGCGGTGATCGTGCTGTCCTCGCTGTGCACGCTGGCGGCGGTCAGCGGCATCGTGGTGGGGGTGTGGCGCTGGCGCTTCGCTGGCCACTATCGTTCCGGTGCGAAAACGCCGTACGTCGAGCCGTGGATGCGCTGGCATCATCTGATCGGCCTGATGGCTGCGGCGTTTGTGTTCACCTGGATCTTCAGTGGCCTGATGTCGATGAATCCACTGGGCGTGTTCAGCAGTACGCGCGGGGCGATCGACACGGCGCAGTATCGCGGCGATGCGGTGGCGGTGAATGGCGCTCTGGGCGAACCGGCAGCGCTGCTGGCTGCGGCCCATGATGGGCCGTTCATGCCGGTGGAGATCCAGTGGCGGCGCATCGGCGGTGAGCTGTTCGCGCTGCTGCTGGACGGGCAAGGCGATACGCGCATCGTGGCCGCGGGCGAAGGGCATCTTCGGGTGATGCAGTGGCTGCCGCTGGCATGGCTGCAGCAGAAGGCGCAGGCGATGTCCGCCGCGCCGATGCGCCGGTTCGCGCTGCTGCCTGCAGCCGATGCCTATTTCTATCCACGTGCGCCGGAGGCGATGAACGGTGCGGCGGTGCGCCGCTTCCCGGTGGCGGTGGCGGACTTCGGTGATGCCGAAGCAACGCGCGTCTACGTCGACCTGGCCAGCGGTGACCCACTGCTGACGTTGGGGCATCGTGAGCGGGTTGGGCGCTGGCTGTTCTACTTCCTGCACAGCTGGGACCTGCCGGCGATGCTGCGGCAGGAGACGGCGCGGTTGGGCGTGCTGCTGCTGTTGAGCACGGCCGGCACCGCGCTGTGCGCGACCGCCACGGTGATCGGTTACCGCCGGGTGCGGATGAAGCTGCGGCGCCGGCGTCGTTGATGCCGCGCGCTACACCCGCAGCCAGCGCGTGGACACCGCCACCAGCAGCAGTGCGATGGCCACACCGATGAATGCAGCGATCAGGCCGAAGTGGTTGGCGGCAAAGCCGATGAGTGCCGGGCCGGCAAGAATGCCGGCAAAGCCCAGCGTGGAGACGGCGGTGATCGCCAGTGCGCCGGGCATGCGGGTCTGGTGGCCCGCCAGCGAGAACAGCGCCGGCGCGATGTTGGCGCAGCCAAGGCCGACCAGCACATAACCGGCCAGTGAAGCCTGCCAGGGCGTGACCAGCGTGAGCACCAGCACGCCGCTGGCAGCGAGCAGGCCGCCGAACACGATGGCGCGTTCGCGTCCCACCCGCGCCACCAGTGCATCGCCGAACAGGCGCGCGACGGTCATGGTCAGGGTGAAGGTCACATAGCCGATGCCGGCCAGGCTGGCATCGACGCGGCGCACATCGCTGAGGAACACCGCGCTCCAGTCCAGCATCGCGCCTTCGCCGAGGAAGGCCACGAACGCAAGCACGCCGATGAACAGCACGATGCCATGGGGCATCGCCAGCATCGGGGTGTCGTGGGGCATGCGTTCGCTGTGCCAGTACGACGCCGACGCCAGCATCGCCAGCAGCATTGCGGCCACACCGATCAGCACCGACGCCAGCGGTGGCAGCTGCGCGGAGAGCAGCAGGGTCATCATCGCTGCACCGAGGAAGCCGCCGATGCTGAAGAAGGCGTGGAAGCCGGACATCATCACGCGCCGTGCCTCGCGCTCGACGATCACCGCCTGTACGTTCATGGTGCAGTCCATCGCGCCCACGGCAGCACCGAACACGAACAGCACCAGGCCCAGCAGCCACGCCGAATCGGCCAGTGCCAGCCCGGGCACGGTCAGGCAGATCAGCAGGCTGCTGGCCACCATCACCCGGCGGCAGCCCAGGCGCGCGGCCAGCACGCCGGACAGCGGCATCGCCAGCAGCGAACCGGCACCGAGACAGAGCAGCACCAGGCCCAATGTGGCGTCGTTGATCTCCGTACGTGCCTTGGCGAAGGGGACCAGCGTGGCCCACAGCGCGGTGGCGAAGCCGGGAATGAAGAAAGCAGCGCGGGTCGCGTGCTGTTCGGCACGCGCGCGGTTGGCCAGGGACATGAGCGGTACGGTCAGGGGGGAGTGGGGTGCACCGCGATGCCGGCGGCGCGGAAGCGCGCGGCCAAGGCCGGCGGTGCGCTGGTGGTGAGCACCAGGTCGTCGATTTCGTCCAGGCTGGCAATCTGCCAGTGGCCACGGGCGCCGAGCTTTTCGGTGATGGCGGCGACGATGACACGGCTGCTGCAGGCCACCATGGCACGCTTCAATGTGGCTTCTTCGGCATCCATCGCCCACACACCGGTGTCGCCGTCCACCGCGCACGGGCCGGGCAGGTACACGTCGGCACGCAGGCGCTGCACCTGGGCCAGTGCTTCGGCGCCGACTGCACCGCCACCGCTGGCCAGGCGGCCGCCGATCAGCTGCACCGACGTGCCTTCATGCAGGCTGGCGGCGGTGGCGATCTGCGGCGCGTTGGTGATCACCGTCAGTGCCAGTTCGGGCGGCAACTGCTGGGCGATGGCCAGGTTGGTCGAACCGGCATCGAGCAGCACCACCTGGCCAGGTTGCAGCAGGGCACAGACGCGCGCGGCCAGTTCGGCCTTGTCGCCACGGTCGCGGGTCAGCCGCTCGCGCAGCGGGCGTTCCTTCGGTGGCGGCAGCACGGCGCCACCGTAGACGCGCTGGCACAGGCCCTGGGCGGCCAGTTCGCGCAGGTCGCGGCGGATCGAATCTTCGGAGACGGCATAACGACGCGCCAGCTCGGCGGCCACCACGCGGCCCTGCTGGCGCAGTTCCTCGAGGATCAGCCGGGTGCGCTCGGCGGGGAGGGAATTGGGTTCGGAGCTCATGGTGCGAGTGTGCATGTTCGTGCATGAACGTGCAACAACGGGCATTGAGCGATGGCGCGGTCGATGAGCGGGTGAATCCGTGCCGGCGTAGGGCTTTGGAATGCGGCAGTGGCCCGGCATCATGGCTGCGCTTCTGGCATGGAATCCCTGATGTCCTCCACCGTTCACCGCAGGCTGCGCATCGGCGCGGACCAGTACACCGGCCAGAAAGTGGTCGACCAGCAGTTCCACGAATGCGATTTTTCCGGCGCCGACCTGACCGGCACCGAGTTCATCAACTGCAGCTTCTACGATGCTGACAGTCGCCTGGGGTGTCGCTTCAACGGCGCCACGCTGAAGGAAGCCAGCTTCCGCAGCTGCGACCTCAGCCTGTGCCATTTCAACTTCATCAAGGCGCTCGGCCTGGAGATCAGCGAGTGCCGCGCGCAGGGTGCGGACTTCAGCAACGCCAGCTTCATGAACCAGATCACCACGCGCAGCTGGTTCTGCAGTGCGTTCATCAAGAAATCGAACCTGCGCTATGCCAATTTTTCGCGGGTGACGCTGGAAAAGTGCGAGCTGTGGGAGAACTGCTGGGACGGTGCGAATGTGAGCGGTGCCAGCTTCGCCGGCTCGGACCTGTCCGGTGGCCAGTTCGAGGGCATCGACTGGAACAGCGCCAACTTCGCCGACTGCGATCTGACCAACTCGGAGCTGGGCGAGCTGGACCTGCGCAGCACCAACCTGCGCGGCGCCACGCTGGATGTGCAGCAGGTGGCGCTGTTGATGCAGCGCATCGGCATCACCGTGGTGCCCTGAGCGTACCCGTAGCGTCGAGCTTGCTCGACGTCTCTTCAGCCTTCGTAGCGTCGAGCTTGCTCGACGGCCGACGCCGCATCCAGACCTGGCCTCGGCTGCACCAAGGCGTCAAGCCGCATAGGCCACCCAACCCCTGAAGCTGAAACCTGCATAGAACAGCTCTACGCCCTCAAAGCCGGCCTCCTGCAGCAGCGCGACCTCCTGCTCGGGTGCCAGCAACGGCAGCCGCTCGGCGATGGCCTCGATCGCGCGCTGCGCATCGGCGCGTGCCACGCCGGACGCTTCGGCGAAGGCTGCGTAGCGCTGCAACCAGCGCCGCTTGCCGGCCGGATCCTGCGGCACGCTGTGGTGGGCCACCACCAGTGGCGCGCCGCGTTGCAGGCGCCTGTGCAGTTCACGCAGTGTGTGCAGGCGCTGCGCGGCATCGAGGAAATGCAGGGTCAGCAGGCAGCTGGCACCGTCGAAGCGCATGTCCGGGGCATCGTCGATATAGCCTTCCAGCAGCTGCACACGCGATATCAACGGGCCCAAAGTCTGCTCGGCCAGGGCCAGCATCGGCGCGGCCGGGTCGACCCCCAGCAGCTGCCAACCCGGTTGCGCCTCGGCAAAGGCCTTCAGCTCCAGCCCGCCACCGGCGCCGAGCACCAGCACGCGGCCCTGTGCTGGAACCCGTTCGGCCAGCAGCAACTGGCTCATCTGCTGCAGGGCCAGGAAGCCCGGCACCTGGCGCAGTGGGCCTTCGGCGTAGCGGGCTACCGCCTGCGGATCGGAGAACGTGGACATGCGCGGTTTCCTGCAACGGGCGACATACCACTGTAGCGCGGCGCGCAAGGGGCATTGCGCGCCGCTGCCGCACAGGCAGGTGAGCGCTCAGGCCGCTTCCGCTTCCAGCACATCCTGCAGCCGCAGCTCGCCAAGGAAACCGCCGCTGCTGGTTGCCGTCCGCTGCGCCTCGATGGCGTGCGCGAACTGCACACCGGCATCGTCCTGGAGTCGTTCGAACAGCTGCTGCAGCTTCGGGAAGTCGCGGCGGTCGACCACCTGGTGGTAGTCGTTCCAGCGGGCGATGCCGGCGAAGTAGGCGTCGGCCAGGCTGCGCTGTCCGCCCAGCAGCCAAGGGCCGTTGCCGATCATCTGCTCAAGCGCCTGATGCACGTGGCGTACTTTTTCCGTGCCGTAGCGGCGCAGGGCTTCGCCGTCGGCACCTTCGGCATGTTCCAGCGCGTGCCAGAGCGGGGCATAGGCACCAAAGAAGCTGGTGTTGAGGTAGGCCAGCGCCTGGTTGAGGCGGTCGAAGCCGGGCGTGCCCTGCGCGAAGCCCCAGCCCTGGGCGATGCCGCGCGCGGCCAGATGGTTGAGGATGGCCAGGCTTTCGCTGATCAGTTCACCGTTGGCGGTGCGCAGGGTGGGCGTTTCTCCCAGCGGATTGAGGCGGCGATAGTCTTCGCCCTGTACCTGGCCGGGCATGTCGATGCGGCACAGCTGGTAGGGCTGACGCAGCCATTCCAGGGCAACGATGGAGCCGAACGAGCAGCCCGAGGGCACGCCGTAGAAGAGGATCGGGGTCATGGCAGGTTTCCGGTTGAAGCCGCGGTGCGGCGGGTAGGGAAAGCGTGCCTGCATGGACATTGCGGCAGAAGCCATTCAAATGGCATCCTGAAGTCCACGCCTATGGACGTTGCGCATGCTCAACCTCAACGACCTGGCCCTGTTCGTCACTGCGGTGGAGCAGGGCGGCTTTGCTGCCGGCGGCCGTCATCTGGGCCTGCCGCGCTCGACCCTGAGCAAGCGTGTGGCATTGCTGGAGGAGCATCTGCAGGTGCGCCTGTTGCAGCGCAGTTCGCGCCGCTTCGCGCTGACCGAGGTCGGTCAGGAGTTCTTCGAGCGCGCACGCGCGGCGTTGTCCGAGGTTGAGGCTGCCGAGGCCATCGTCCGCGACCGCCAGGCCGAACCCAGCGGCACCGTGCGCATCAGTGCTTCGATTCCGGTGGTGCAGGGCGAGCTCGCCGCATGCCTGCCCGCGTTGGCCCGGCGCTATCCGCGGCTGCGCATCGAAGTTGAAGTGAGTGATCGTTTCATCGATCTGGCGCAGGAAGGCATCGACATCGCCCTGCGCAGCCACTTCGGCCCCTTGCCGGATTCGGGGTTGGTGCAGCGCGCGCTGGGCAGCGAACGCATTGTGCTGGTGGCGGCGCCCGCATACCTGGCCGCCGCGTCTGCGCTGGATGCGCCGGAGCAGCTGCGCGGGCATGCCGGGCTGCTGACCGCGCGCCACGCAACGCGCTGGACACTGCACGGGCCGGCCGCGCGCAGCGTGCAGGTGGAACCGAAGGTGGCGATGGTCGGCAACGAATCGCAGCTGCTGATCGCGGCGGCCGAAGCCGGTCTGGGCATCACCGTGCTACCGCACAGCCTGTGTGCGGCGGCCATTGCCGCCGGCCGCCTGCAGCAGGTATTGCCGCAGTGGCATGCCGGAGAGGTGACCACCAGCGTGCTGCTGCCGCATCGTCGCGGCCAGCTGCCGGGCGTGCGCGTGGTGGTGGACGCGCTGGTGGCGCATTACCAGCTCAGCGCAGCGCCTGCGCCAGCACTTGCCAGATCCGTGGGTCCTGGCACTGCGAAACGTTGAAGCGCAGATAGTCGGCCGCGCGCTGCGACTGGCTGAAGGCATTGCCCGGCGCCAGCACGATGCCCTCGCGCAGGCACTGCCGCGCCAGCGCAGCGGCATCGCGGCCATCGGGCAGCTGGCACCACAGGAACAGGCCGGCTTCCGGTTGCAGCCACGCGGTGATGCCCAGCGCGTGCAGTTTCCGCAATGTGTGCCGGCGCGCATCGGCCAGGCGCGAGCGCACCGACTGCATGTGGCGGCGATAGCCGCTGTCGGTCAATGCGATGTGCATCAGCTGCGCGATCAGGTGGCCACCGCCGAAGCTGGTGGCCAGCTTCAGATCGGTCAGCGCCTCGATCCACTCCGGGCGCGCGGCGATGTAACCGCAGCGCGAGGCGGCCGACAACGTCTTGGAGAAACTGCCGACATGGATCACCCGCGACAGGCCATCGAGCGCGGCCAGCCGCGGCGCAGGGTGCAGCTCGAAGTCGGCGAAGATGTCGTCTTCGATGATGATCAGTTCGCTGCGTTCGGCCAGCCCCAACAACCGATGCGCGGTGCTGGCCGAGAGGATCGCGCCGGTCGGGTTGTGCAGGCCGGAATTGGTGATGTACAGCCGCGGCGCGTGCGCCTGCAGGGCCTGCGCGAACGCGTCCAGATCCGGGCCGGTGTGCGTGTACGGCACACCCACCGCCTGTACCTGGTGCGCCTTCAGCAGGGCGTGGTAGTTGAAGTAGCTGGGGTCATCAACCAGCACGCAGTCGCCGGGCTTGAGCAGGAAACGGCAGATCAGGTCGACGGCATGGGTGCCCGATTCGGTGAGCAGGATCTGCTCCATCGGCGCGTCGATGCCCAGCACGGCCGCACGCCGCTGCAACAGCTGGCGCAGGGCGGGCAGCCCGAGCGGTCCGGCGTAGTCGACCAGCTGCGGTGCATCGACGCGCGCCAGCCGGCGCAGGCCGCGACGCATGCCATCGTGGTACAGCCAGGTGCTGGGCATCCAGCCACAGCCGGGCTTGAGGTGGCCGGCGGGTGTTTCCAGCGATTGTCGTGACACCCACAGCGGATCGACTGCACGGTCCAGCCGCGGTTCCATCTCGGCCAGGGCCAACGGCGCCACCGGGCCGCTGACGTAGAAGCCGGACCCGGCGCGGGCGGCAATCACGCCTTCCGCTGCCAGGCGCTCGTAGGCCTCGACCACGGTGGACACCGACACCCCCATCGCCGCCGCCTGCGCGCGCACCGAGGGCAGGCGCGAGCCCGGCCCGTCCACACGTGCGCTGATGCGGCTGCGGACCGTGTGGATGACCGATTCAATGCGGGTAAGGGGGCGGTTCATAGCGGGACTGTAGTGGAAGTGTGAGCAGTACAGTTTCTTGAAACTGTACTGGATTGTAGCTGGGGAGACGCGGCGGTCGATGCTTCCATGGACGTCCACCGGGCATCGCCCGGCATTGCGGGAGCACAGGTGTGGAACGGTCGGCGAGTGGGTGGGTCAATGGCTTCATTGGTGTGGTGATTTTTGCCGGCTCGCTACCGGCCACCCGACTGGCGGTGTTGCAGCTGGATGCCGGATTCGTCACCGCCGCGCGCGCCAGCATCGCCGCCGTGCTCGGGCTGGGACTGTTGCTGCTGCTGCGCCAGCCCTGGCCCCGGCGCGCAGACCTGCCCGGGCTGGCGGTGGTCAGCCTGGGCGTGGTGGTGGGCTTTCCGCTGTTGACCGCGCTGGCCCTGCGCCATGCGTCCTCGGCGCACACGATCGTGTTCCTCGGCCTGCTGCCGTTGAGCACGGCCTTGTTCGGCGTGCTGCGGGGCGGTGATCGTCCGCGCCCGGCGTTCTGGCTGTTCTCGCTGCTGGGCAGTGCCTGCGTGGTCGGCTACGCGGCCCGCAACGGTATCGAGGCCTCGCTGCAGGCCGACCTGCTGATGCTGGCGGCGATCGTGGTGTGCGGGCTGGGCTATGCGGAGGGCGGCCGGCTTGCGCGTCATCTCGGTGGCTGGCAGGTGATCAGCTGGGCGCTGTTGCTGGCGTTGCCGGTGATGTTGCCGCTGACGGTGCTGATGCGCCCGGTCTCGTTTGCTGCGGTGGACGCCTCGGCATGGTGCGCGCTGGGTTACGTGGCGGTGTTCAGCATGCTGCTTGGGTTCCTGTTCTGGTACCGCGGCCTGGCACAAGGCGGCATCGCGGCCGTCGGCCAGTTGCAGCTGCTGCAACCGTTCTTCGGCCTGGCGCTGGCTGCACTGCTGCTGCACGAGTCGGTCAGCCTGGGCATGGTGCTGGTGACGCTGGCCGCGGTGATCTGCGTGGCCGGCGCCCGCCGCTTCAGCCGCTGAAAAAAGGGGACGGAGGGGATTAAGTCGTTTCTGGCACTTCGTGGGCGATTGCGACTTAATCCCCTCCGTCCCCTTTTCTGGCGATAGCGTGGGCGTATCGTGGTGGGTGGCCAACGGTATTGGCCAGCGCCGTCGCTCCTGGTTGAAGCTGGGCGGATGCAGCCGATTTCCCCTATTTCCTTTGAGGGCCAGGTGGGCCTGGTGACCGGTGCCGCCGGTGGGCTGGGCCTGGCCTACAGCCGCCTGCTGGCCCAGCGCGGTGCGCACGTGGTGATGCATGACGTGGGTGCGGGTACCGATGGCCGTGGTCGCGACCCGCAGCACATCCTGCACAGTGTCGAGACGCTGCGGGCGCAGGGCCTGTCGGTGCAGGGCGCAAGCGGACCGATCGACGATCGCGCCAGTTGCCACGCTGTCCTGCATTCGTTGTTGCAGCAGCATGGCCGCATCGACTTCCTGATCCACAACGCCGGATGGGTGGAGTACCAGGCGCTGGAAGCCATCGAGGACGAGGCATTGGAGCGGATGCTGTGCCTGGCGGCGAAGACGCCGCTGTGGCTGGCGCAGGCGGCATGGCCGGCCATGCGCGATGCCGGGGGAGGGCGGATCGTCATCACCACCTCCGATCGCGCGCTGTATCCGCAGTACGCACAGCGTGGGCTGTCCGCCTATGCGATGGGCAAGCTGGCCGCGCTCGGGCTGGTCAATGTGCTGGCACTGGAAGGGGCCGCACACGGCATCGTGGTCAACGCGGTGTCGCCGGTGGCCAAGACGCGCATGTGGGGCATCGACGGTGAGCCGGATGAACTGCATCCGGAGGCGGTCGCACATGGCGTGGCCTACCTCGCCTCGCCGCGCTGCCAGCAGGGCGGGTGGGCGCTGCGCGCGAGCAACGGGCAGTTCCACGCGTTGCGCCTGCAGGAGGCCGAGCATGTGGCCTACCCACGTGATCTGCGCGCGATCAGTGCCGACAGCATCGAAGCGGTGGCGTTGCAGTGGCCGGCCATCGCCCGCGCGAGCGTGGACGTGCGCAGCTGAGGGCGTAGGCTAGGCAGGTTTCCATTGCCTGCATCCAGATGATCGACCTGCGCCTGCTCCGTCAGTTCGTGGCCGTGGCCGAAGAACTGCACTTCCACCGCGCTGCGGCCCGCCTGCACATGTCACAGCCGCCGCTGACCGCGGCGATCCGGCGTCTGGAAGACGTATTGGGCAGCGAGCTGATCGTGCGCGGCAACCGCACCCTGGGCCTGACCGCGGCCGGGCAGACCTTGCTGGTGGAAGCGCGGGCCACCCTGCAGCAGGCCGAGCAGGCGCTGCAGCGCACCCGTGAGGCTGCAGCGGGGCACTGTGGCAGCCTGCGCGTGGGGTACGTGGGCAGCGCACTGTATGGACGCCTGCCGGGATTGATCCGCCGCTTTCGCCAGCAGTATCCGCAGGTGCAGCTGCATCTGCACGAAGCCACCTCGCGCCAGCAGCAGCAATGGCTGCGGGAGCAGCGCATCGACGTCGGCGTGCTGATTCCACCGATTCCGGCCGCCGAGCTGCTGCTGCACGACTTCGATCACGACCGCCTGGCGATTGCGCTGCCGCGTGCACATGCACTGGCCGACGCAGCGCAGGTCCGTGTGGCGATGCTGGCCGACGAACCGTTCGTATCGTGGCCAGCGGGCGAAGGCATCGGTTTTCATGCGCAGGTGCTGGGCCTGTGCACCGCCGCAGGCTTCACTCCGCACGTGGTGCAGGAAACACAGGGCATGCACGCGGTGCTGTCGCTGGTGGCGGTGGAAGCCGGGGTGGCGATCGTGCCGGCCAGCATGGCCAGCTTCCGTCCGGAAGAAATCGTCTATCGCGAGCTGGAAGGCGATGCAGCGCGCTTCGCCCTGCAGTTCTGCGTGCGCCCGCAACAGCCCTCGCCGGTGCTGGGCAATTTTCTGCAGGCGGCGACCAGTGGCTGATACGGCGGGTCAGCTAACCCTTGTCACTGCGGAACAGATGCGCAGCGGCATAGTCGATGAACACCCGCAGCCGTGCACTGGGGTGGCGCCCACCAGGCCATAGCAACGAGAACTGCCCTTCGTAGGTGGGCAGCGCGGGCAGCACCCGTTGCAGGCGGCCGTCGGCCAGTGCGTCGGCGGCCAGGAAGTCGGGCATCCAGCCCAGGCCCATGCCACCGATGGCGGCGGCCAGCAGGGCTTCCATGTTGTTGCAGGTCATCGCCGTTGGAAGGTGCGCTCCGGCGTCACCTTCAATCCCCGGCAGCCGCCACGGATGCAGCTTTCCGGTGGTCGGGTAACGGAAGCGCAGTGCTGCATGCATGCGCAGGTCGCCCACGTCGGCCGGCGTGCCGTGCGCCTGCAGATAGCCGGGCGCGGCACAGAGCATGAAACGAAAGCCACCCAGCCGGCGTGCGGTCAAGCTGGAGTCGGCCAGTTCACCGCTGCGTATCACCGCGTCGAGGCCTTCGCTGACCACATCGACGATGCGGTCGTTGAAATCCAGTTCCAGCTGTACCTGCGGGTAGCGCTGCTGGAAGCCGGGCAGCACCGGCAGCAGGAACCGGTAGCCGATGGTGGGCAGGCCGATGCGCAGCAGGCCGCTGGGTGCGTGCTGGCGTTGCGCCAGATCCGCCTGTGCCTCGGAAAGCTCGTCCAGTGCGCGCCGGCAGCGCTGCAGCAGCAGTTCGCCTTCGTCGGTGAGGTGCACGCGGCGGGTGGTGCGATGGAACAGCCGCGTGCCCAGGTCCTGTTCGAGGCGTGCGATGCGCTTGCCGACCGCCGAAGCCGACAGGCCGAGCACACGGGCGGCGCCGATGATGCTGCCGGCCTCGGCGGTTCGGACGAAGGCGAGCAGGGCAGAGATGGAGTCCATGCAGGCATGATTGCGGAACATCTGGCCGTAATCAACGTCCATCCAGCCTGTTTTTCAGCAATAGCGGCCTGCCCATCATCAATGCCCCTGATGGAAGGAGGCCCGCATGGCCCCGGTTTCGATGCTCCCTGAATCTGATCGCACGCAGCAGCGCTGGGCGCTGCTGGCGGTCTGCCTGGCCGCGCTGGCGCTGCCGCTTTCGTTCTCGGCCGGCGCGGTTGCGGTCCCCGTGCTGGCCCGCTCCGCTGCGGCTTCGCCGACGGCACTGGCGTGGGTGACCAATGCGTTCATGCTGACCTTCGGCAGCCTCCTGCTCGCTGCCGGTGGGTTGGCCGACCGCTATGGGCGGCGACGGCTGTTCCTGCTGGGCACGGCCGGGTTCACCGCCGCCACCGGCGCTGCATGCCTGGCACCGGCGCTGCCCTGGCTGGATCTGGCGCGAGGTCTGCAGGGCGTTGCCGCCGCTGCGGCGCTGGCGTCCGGCACGGCGGCGCTGGCGCAGGCCTGGCAGGGGCCGGCGCGTGGCCGCGTCTTCGCCCTGCTGGGTACGACGTTCGGTGCGGGGTTGGCATTGGGGCCGCTGCTTGCCGGCCTGCTGCTGCAGGCACTGGGCTGGCGCAGCGTGTTCGCCGCCGGCGGCCTGCTGACGTTGGCGGCCTTCGCACTGGGCGCACGCGTGTTGCCGGAAAGCCACGGCGAGCGCGGCCGGCTGGACATCGCCGGCATGCTCGGCTTCAGCCTGATGCTGGCGGCGTTGACCCTGGCCCTGTTGTGGCTGGGCGAATTCGGCGCGCAGTCGCTGCGCGTGCGGATGGCGATGCTGGCGACACTGCTGCTGGGTGTGGCGTTCGTCGCCCTCGAACGTCGGCAGGCGTCACCGCTGCTGGACCTGACCCTGTTCGCGCAACCGGCGTTCCTGGGGGTGCAGCTGCTGCCGGTGGCGACCTGCTTTGGCTATGTGGTGCTGCTGGTGGTGCTGCCGCTGCAGCTGATGGGCGTGCATGGGCAGAGCGCGGCCTGGGTCGGCCTGCAGATGCTGGCGCTGTCCGCACCGATGCTGGTACTGCCCCTGCTGGCCGCGCGCTGGGCGCAACGGATCGGCAGCGCGCCGCTGTGCACGTTCGGCTTGTTGGCCGGTGCAATGGGCCTGTACCTGTTGTCGCGGCAGGCGGTGCATCCTTCGCCAGCACAGTGGATGCCGTTGCTGCTGCTGATCGGTGCCGGCACTGCGCTGCCGTGGGGGCTGATGGATGGCCTGTCGGTGAGTGTGGTGCCGGTGCAGCGCGCTGGCATGGCGGCTGGCATTTTCGGCACGGTGCGGGTGGCCGGCGAGGGCATTGCGCTGGCGGCGGTCACTGCCTTGATCGCGCTGTTGATCGGCCAGCGGCTGCACGGCGCGTCGCCGGCAACGGTGGCCAGGGCGGCGGCCTATCTGGCCACCGGCGCGCAGGCGCAGGCCGCAGCGCTGTTGCCGGCGATGACCGCCACGCAGCTGCAGCAGGCCAGCGCCGAAGCACTGGCGGCGCTGCTGCGCGTGCTGGCGGTGCTGACCGCCGCATGCGCGGTGCTGTTGCACCTGCTGCTGCGGCGGCCAGCGCCGGCGGTGCTCAGAACCGATAGCTGATGGTGCCGGTGACCACGCGCGGATAACCGGCGAAGCAGTCGCCGAAGGTGCGGCACGGTGCGTAGTAGCGCTTGTCGGTGAGGTTGGTGATGTTCAACGCCATCGTCCAATCGGTTACCTGCACCTCCAGCAGTGCATCGGCCAGCGTGTAGCTGGGGGTGACGATGCGCCCGCCGTTGCCCAGCGAGACCGTGTTGCCGACGTGGCGCACGCCCAGGCCCAGGCGCAGGCGCGCGGCATCATCCAGCTGGAAGCCCTTGGACACCCAGGCCGAGGCCAGGTCCTGCGGCGTATCGTTCAGGCGCTCGCCCACTTCCAGCGCGAAGTTGCTGCGGCTGACTTCGGCTTCGTTGCGTGCAACGGCGGCGGTGACGGTGAGGTCGTTGGCGAACTGGAACTGGCCTTCCAGCTCGATGCCCTTGGAGCGGATCTGGCCGGTCTGCACCACGTTCAGCACGTTGTCCGGATCGTTGGTCTGCCGGTTGGTTTCGGTGATGCGATAGGCCGCCATCGTCAGCAGCAGGTTGCGTGCCGGCTGCCACTTGATGCCGGCTTCGCCCTGGCGGCCGCGCATCGGCTTGAAGGCCTGGCCGAACAGGTCCTGGCCGGATACCGGCAGGAACGATTCGCTGTAGCTCAGGTAAGGCGACACGCCGGCTCCCACGTCGGCAATCAGGCCGGCGCGATAGGTGGTGGCGTTGTCGGTCTGGCTGGGCTGGCCCTCGGTTTTGGAGCGCGCATGGTCGCGGCGCGCACCCAGCACCAGCGAGACGCGGTCGGCCCAGCGGATCTGGTCCTGCACGTACAGGCCCAGCTGGGTGGAGGTCTGGTCGGGCTGGCGCTCCCAGCCGCGCACCGTCGGCGCCACCGACACCGGGTCGTAGATGTCGATCGGCGTGCCGGTGGCATCCAGGCGCTGCAGCTGTTCCTTGTACTGGCTGTAATCCACGCCCGCCAGCAGCAGGTGCTGGAAGGCACCGGTGGCGAAGTCGAACTGCAGTGCGTTGTCGGCGCTGAGGATCTGCACGTCCGGGCGGGTACCGTAGGCAGTGCGGTTGACCACGCGGCGCGCAGCGTCGATGAACGGATCGGCCGGGTTGCTGTAGCTGTCCACGTACATCTGCTGCAGCGTGGTCCTGCCGTCGATGTAGCGCAGCGCCGAGCGCAGGCTGAGCACGTCGCTGAAGCTGTGGTCGAACAGTGCGGTCAGGCTGTAGACGCGCGAGTCGATGCGGTCGAAGTCGGGATCGCCGATGAAGGTGGACGGATCCAGGCGGCGCCCGGGCGGCGCCAGCAGGGTTGCCGCCAGCGGCAGGAACTGCTGGCTGGAGCCGGTCTTGTCATGCTGGTAGCTGGCCAGCAGGGTGAGGTTGCTGCGCTCGCCGCGCCAGCTGATCGACGGAGCCAGGTAGACGCGATCATCCTTGAGCGTGTCGGTCTGCATGTTCGACGCGCGTACCAGCCCGACCAAGCGTCCGGCCACGCTGCCATCGGCGTTCAACGTGCCGTTGAGATCGCCCTGCAGCTGGCGCCGGTCGAAGCTGCCGAGCTGTACGCCGAGCTCGCCGCTGGGCGAGGCGAAGGTGGGGCGCTTGCTCATCGCATTGATGATGCCGCCGGTGGCACCGGCGCCGTACAGCACCGAAGAGGGGCCGCGCAGCACCTCCACCCGTTCCAGGCCGTAGATCTCCGGTCGTGCCAGCGGGCTGAAGCCATAACTGCGGCGCAGACCATCGAGGTACTGCACCGGGTCCAGGCCGCGCATCGAGGTGGCATCGTTGCGGGTATCCAGGCCCCAGGCGTCGGCGGTGACGCCGGCGCTGTAGCGCAGCACTTCCTGCAGGTTGTGCGCGCCGCGATCAGTGAACAGCTGCTGGGTGACCACGCTGATCGCCTGTGGCGTCTGGGTCAGCGCGGTATCGGTCTTGGTCGCGGTGCTGGCGCGGTCGGCGACGACGCTGACCCGGTCCAGGGTGCGCGCATCAGGTGCGTCATCGGCCAGGGCCAGCGGAGCGGTGACACAGGCGGGAAGGCAGAGCGCAAGCGACAACAGGGTGCGGCGGGCGGGCATGGCGGTCGGTCCACAGGAGATCGCCGCGGATTATCGGGATCGACCGCGAATGATGCAAATGATTCTCAATGGCGTGTCATCTGGAGGTCGTCCGCGCATCACGCCGTGCATGCCGACGTGGGCCCAGTATCGATCGTCCCCGTCCCCCACGGAGACCCGCCATGTGGCTGCTCGACCATCTCTGGCCCGGCCGAAGGCCCGTGCCCGCCCCGGCTGCCACCGAGCCGCCGGCGATGCCCCGCCGGCCCTGGCTGAAACGCCCCGTGCGGGCCGGCCGCAGCGGCATGGCGCCCTGGCAGAAGGTCGCCGCACCGCCGCGGCGCAGCCGCCACTAGGCGCTGCGGTCGGCGGGGTGGTTGACCCCGTCGTTGACCGGGATCACGCCCAGCGCGAACGGGTCGATGCCTTCCAGGCAGGCCACGTTGTAGCCGTACTGGTCGGGGTTGGAGCGCCTGCGATGATGGGTGTAGATGCCGCACACGCCGCAGAAGTAGTGCTCGGCCACGTGGGTGTTGAACTGGTACCGCTGCAGGTGGTTCTGCCCGCGCAGCACCTGCAGGCCTGCGCGGGTGACGCTGGCGGCGATGGCGCCACGGCGGCGGCACATCGAGCAGTCGCAGCGGCGCGGGTCGACGATGCCATCGGGCAGATCGAGCAGCAGTTCGACCGCACCGCAGTGGCAGGTGGCGCGGTGCCGGGGTTGGACCGGAACACCGGCTACGGACGTGATGCCCATTGTTGCTCCTGTGTGGTGGAACGTGGTCCAAGACCCTGCGCCGGCTGGCCTGAACGGGCCGTAGATGCCACGCTGAGCCGGCTTGTGGCTAACTATGCGGCTTCAAGACCGCCACAGGATGCCAGTGAACGCCGCAGGACGTTGGATGACAGGAAGTGCCATGGCGCTGGCGGCGTTGTGGGTGACCGGCCTGCTGGCCTATCAGCTGCCGGGGCCGGGCTGGCTGGCCACGGGCGTGGCGATGCTGTGGCTGCTGCTCGCCCTGTGGGCCGCGTGGCAGGTGGCGCGCGGCCACGGCACGCGCCGCCTGGGCCTGGCCTTCGGCGCATCGCTGGCGCTGGCCGGGCTGTGGTGGCTGCTGCTGACCCCGCGCCAGGACCGGGTATGGGCCGACGATGTTGCCCAGCGCCTGCACGTGGTGTCATTCGACGGCCGCCATGTGGTGCTGGACAACGTGCGTGACTTCACCTGGCGCAGCGAGACCGACTACGACGCGCGCTGGGTGCGCCGCGAGTACGATCTTGACCAGCTGCGCTCGGCCGACCTGGTGCTGTCGTACTGGATGGGCCCGGCGATCGCCCACACGCTGATCTCGTTCGGCTTCGACGACGGTCGCCATGTGGTGTTCTCGCTGGAGATCCGCAAGGAGCGCGGCGAATCGTTCTCGGCGCTGGGCGGCTTCTTCCGCAAATTCGAGATGACCCTGGTCGCCTCGGAGGAGACCGACATCATCCGCACCCGCACCAACGCGCGTGGCGAGGATGTCTACCTGTACCGCCTGCACGGCATGGACCGCGCGCAGCTGAAGGCACTGTTCGCGGCCTACATCGCGCAGGCGCGCGAGCTGGATGCGAAGCCGGGCTTCTACAACACGCTGACCAGCAACTGCACCACCATCGTCTTCGACCTGGCCCGGCATATCGCGCCGCGTCTGCCGCTGGACTACCGCCTGCTGCTGTCCGGCTATCTGGCCGAGTACGCGCAGGAGGTCGGCGCGTTGACCCCGGGCGTGCCGTACGCCGAGCTGCATGACAAGGGCCGCATCACCCAGCGTGCGCTGGACCTGGGCAACGGCGACCATTTCTCCACCGTGATCCGCCAGGGCGTGCCCGGCACCGAGCAGGACCCGCAGTAATGACCCCATTCTTCCCCTCCCGCTGGCAGCGCCTGCTGCCGGCGTTGTTCGCCGCCTTCCTGCTGCTGGGCAGCAGCGGCTGTGCGATGGTCACCGTCAAGCAGGTCACCTCCAGCGATTCGCTGGTCAACAAGCGCGCCGACGTGCTCAACACCGGCAAGCTCAGCCCCGCCGCGCGCGAGACGCTCAGCGCGGCGGGCCTGGACGAGTCGCAGTGCGAAAAGGACTTCCTGGTCTGCCGCAGCACGCTGCTGATGACCGATGACCTCAACGTTGAGCAGCGGCTGTCGGCGCTGTCCGAGCTGTGGGTGAAGGCGGCGCTGGCGCTGACCCCGAAGAAGACCGCCGCCGGCGATCCACCGATGAGTGACGCGGCGCTGGATGCCTGGCTGGAAGCGGCGCGTTACGCATATGCCTACCTGTTCTACAGCGGCCGATCACCGTCCGACCGTGCCTTCGAGGATCGGCAGACCCAGGTGCGCGACTACTACAACTATGCGGCCGAGAAGGCCGCGGTGGTGTTGTTCGTGCGCGCGCGTGCGGCGGCATTGGCCGGCGAGGACTATACGAAGCCGCTCTCGGTTGGCAGCTGGTCACTGGCCTCCAACTACCAGCAGTTGAACCTGAAGAGCATCCCGGCGCAGCTGGTGCCGGCCGGCACGGTCAGCTTCGTCGGCCTGCGCAGCACCTATCGCCGCGACGGCTTCGGTGCCGAGCTGGTGATGGTGATGGACCCGCCGAAACTGGTCGCACCGGTGATCGCACCCGATGGCCCCAAGGCCGACAGCGCGCCGGATGACGAAGACGATGCGCGCCGCGGTCGCCGCCATCGGCATGACGACTCGGTACCCGAGTTCAGTGAAATGTCTTCGATCAATGTCACCGCGCTGCTGCGCTTCGAGGGCAGCAACCTGGACGATGTGATGCGCACGCGCCGGGTCGAGCTGGACGCTTATTCGCCCGAAGCCACCGAGCGCATCACCCTGCATGGCGAACAGGTGCCGCTGGCCGGCAACTTCACCGCTGCCTACGGCCTGTGGCTGGCGCAGAGTGGCTTCGCCCGGCAGTCGCTGCGCACCCTGTTCGGCATGAGCGAGGGCATCGGCGAACCGCATATCTACCTGATGCAGCCGTGGGACCCGAACCGCCGCATCATCTTCATGCTGCACGGCCTGGCCAGCAGCCCGGAAGCGTGGGTGAATCTGGCCAACGAGATCATGGGCGACCCCGAACTGCGCCAGCAGTTCCAGGTGTGGCAGGTCTATTACCCGACCAATGCGCCGATCGCGCTGAACCGCTACGAGATCGCCAATGCATTCAACGACACGCTGAAGCATTTCGATCCCAACGGCAGCACGCGTGCATCGAAGGACATGGTCTATATCGGCCACAGCATGGGCGGGGTGCTGGCGCGCCTGCTGGTCAGTGATTCCGGAGACGTGCTGTGGAATGATTTGCTGGCCAACTACGACCTGAAGGGCGAGCGCTTGAAGCGCGTGCAGAACAAGCTGGGGCCGCTGCTGCATTTCAAGGCGCAACCGAACGTGGAGCGCGCGATCTTCATCGCCGCACCGCACCAGGGCACCGATATTGCCGGCAACAAGGTCGGGCGCCTGATCGGCCGGCTGGTGCGCCTGCCGCTGACCATCCTCGGCAAGTTCGAGGATGTGTTCCTGGCGCTGGCGCAGGCCGAACAGCAGGTTGACGGCACCGCCAAGCCGAAGATCCCCAACAGCATCGACAACCTCAAGGCCAGCGATCCGTTCGTGAAGGCGGCCGCACAGCTGCCGATCGAGGCCGGCCTGAAGTACCACTCGATCATCGCCCAGCGCAAACCGGAATTGCCGGTGCAGAAGTCCGACGATGGGCTGGTGCCGTACTGGAGCGCGCACCTGCCGGGCGCGCTGTCGGAGAAGGTGATCATTTCCGGCCACAGCGTGCAGGAGACCCCGCAGGCGGTGCTGGAAGTGCGCCGCATCCTGCATCGGGATATCGATGACATGGGAGCCGCTGCCCGGTAGTGCCGGCCGCTGGCCGGCAGTGTCGATCAAGGTCGACACCTATCAACAGCATTCCCATTGCCGCATGACCGTGCAGAGCCCAGGGCAGGCAACGTGCCGGCCGGAGGTTCCGGTAGTGCCGGCCGCTGGCCGGCAGTGTCGACCAAGGTCGACACCTACCAACTGCATTCCCCTTGCCGCACGACAGTGTGGAGCCCAGGGCAGGCAAGGTGCCGGCCGGAGGTTCCGGTAGTGCCGGCCGCTGGCCGGCAGTGTCGACCAAGGTCGACACCTACCAACAGCATTCCCCTTGCCGCATGACCGTGTAGAGCCGAGCGCAGGCAACGTGCCGGCCGGAAGTTCCGGTAGTGCCGTCCGCTGGCCGGCAGTGTCGACCAAGGTCGACACCTACCAACTGCATTCCCCTTGCCGCACGACAGTGTGGAGCGCAGGGCAGGCAACGTGCCGGCCGCTGGCCGGCAATCCCGCAATGCGCCGGCGCTACACCCGCCGTGCGATCACCGCAGCCAGCACTGCCAGGCCGAAGGTGATCGCCAGGCACAGCAGGTAGCCGGTGTGCGGTGCGCTGTCCACGAACAGCGCGAACAGCGCGCCGGAGACCGCCAGCGCGGTTGTCACCGACAATGCTTCGCTGAGTTGCAGGGCGGAGGTGTTGGCGCCCTGCTCATGCGGCGCCGACAGCGAAAGCGTCAGCACCGACAGGCTGGCGTAGATCATGCCCATGCCAAAGCCGGTCACGGCCCAGCCGAGCAGCGACAACGGCAGCGGCACTGCGTTGAACAGCACCGCCAGCGTGGTGGCGATGCCGACCGTCATCATCGCGGTGCCGGCGCGCAGCAACTGCTGGCGCGACCAGCCACGCTGCTGGTGGCCCTGCAGCCACGAACCGGCAAACCAACCCAGCGCGCCCAGGCTGAGCACGGCGCCGGCGCCACTGGGCGTGAGCCCGCGCTCGCGCTGCAGCAGCAGCGGCAGGTAGGCCTCGCAGGCGAAGAAGGCCGCAGCGGCGATGCCGCGCAGCGCGATCACGCTGGGCAGCCCGCGGCGCAGCAGCAGGGTTCCCGGCGGCAGCAGCCGGTACACGCAGAACAGCAGTGCCAGCATCGCCACGCCGATGCACAGCAGGGCGGTCACACCGCGTTGCTGGCCGCCGAAATACAGCAGCAGCGCCGCCAGCGACGCACCGCTGGCCCAGCGCACCACGTTGCCGCGCCCACCGTCATCGCTGCTGGTCGCCGGCGGCTGCAGCCGCGCCAGCGCCGGGCGCAACAGCAGGGCCGCCGGGACCGCCAGCAGCGGGACCGCCAGGAACACCCAGCGCCACCCCAGGTGCTGCACGATCAGGCCGCTGAGCGCGGGGCCGATCATCGACGGCACCACCCAGCCTGCGGAGAACGCTGCGAACACCTTTGGCCGCAGCGGTTCGGGGTAGCTGCGGCCGACCATCACATACAGCGATACCGAGATCGCACCGGCGCCCAGGCCCTGCAGCAGGCGCCCGGCCACCAGCACGCCCATGCGCATCGCCAAGCCGGCCAGCAGCAGGCCCAGCACGAAGCAGGCCAGGCCATACCACAGCGGGCGCGCCGGCCCATGGCGGTCAACCCAGCGCCCAGCCAGGGTCATGCCGATCACGCTGGTGGCCAGCGTGCCGCCAAAGGCCAGCGCATACAGCCGCAGGCCGTCCAGCGCCTCGGCCACGGTCGGCATCGCTGCGGCCACCGCCAGCGCCTCGAACGCATGCAGTGCGACCAGCGCCACCATGCCGAGGGTGGTGGCGCGGTAGCGGGAGGACAGGATCGACATGGCGGCCGGCGGGTGCGTGTCGGCGGGCGAGAGTGTTGTGTTCATACCAGGCAGGGGCGGGCCGCGCTTGTCAACGAGCGGCGAAGATAGCAGCATGACACCTCAACCGTAGTTGAGGTCAAGGCATGGCATCCCAGGAGTTGAGCGTGGGAGAGGTTTCCCAGCGCAGTGGCGTGGCCATTTCCGCGTTGCACTTCTACGAGCGCAAGGGCCTGATCAGCAGCCTGCGCACGTCCGGCAACCAGCGCCGCTACAACCGCGACGTGCTGCGCCGGCTGGCGGTGATCCGTGTGGCGCAACGGGTGGGCATGCCGCTGGAGGCGGTCGCGCGGGCATTCGAGAGCCTGCCCGAGGGACGGACACCGACCAAGGCCGACTGGGCCAAGCTGTCCGCACGCTGGCGCACCGAACTGGAACAGCGCATCCATATGCTGCAGCTGCTGCGCGATGAACTGACCGGCTGCATCGGCTGCGGTTGCCTGTCGCTGAAGCGCTGCCGCTTGGCCAACCCCGAAGACATCCTCGGCGAACGCGGCGACGGCCCGATGCGCTGGGAATGAGCGAAGAAGAGGCCGGCTCCCGCTAGCGCCGGGCCATGCCCGGCGGATCACCAGACGGTGATCGTCTCACCGCTCTGGATGCCCTCGACCGCGCGCTGGAACGCGAGCGCTGCGCGCTGTGCGGTCACCGCTTCAAAGCCCGGGAAGTAGGGGCCGTAGTCGGCCATCGATTCGACCAGCACGTTGGGGCTGATCACGTTGATGCGCAGGCCGCGCGGCAGCAGCTCCAGCGCGGCGGCACGCACGAAGCCTTCCAGTGCGGCATTCACCGCCGTGGCGTTGACGCCATCGCGGATCGGATGGGCGCTGATGATGCCGCTGGTCAGGGTGATCGAGCCACCCGCGTTGAGATGATGCTGCGCGGCCAGCGCCAATCGCACCTGCCCCAGCAGCTTGTCCTGCAGGCCAAGGTTGAACTGCGCCGGCGTCATCTCCTGCAGCGGGCCGAAGTGCACTGCGCCGGTGGTGGAAATCACCGCATCGACCGTACCGGTGCGCGCGAACAGGTCGGCGACGCTGGCATCGTCGGTCAGGTCGACGCGCAGTTCGCCGCTGTGGCGGCCGGCAGACAGGATCTGGTGCTGCTGGCCGAGCTGGCGCGCGACTGCCTGGCCGAGGGTGCCGTTCGCGCCGACGAGGAGGATCTTCATGGCCGTTCCTTGCGAGTGGGGATGGGCGCAGTCTGCGCCGTCACAGTCGGGTTAGGTAAGTGGCGTATGCTTCGCAGATTCCTAACGGTGGGTTAGTAATGGATACCTTGCGCTGCATGCACGCGTTTGTCGCCGTGGCCGAGTGCGGCAGCTTTGCCGGTGCCGCCGAGCAGCTGCAGGTGTCGGCGGTGATGGTTGGCAAGTACATCCAGCAGCTGGAGGCACACCTGGGCACCGCGTTGCTGCAACGGAACACCCGCCGCCAGCGCCTGACCGAAGCCGGCAGCGCCTACCTGGCCGGGTGCCGGCAGGTGCTGGAGCAGGTGCAGCAGGCCGAGGCCGATGTGGCCGGCCTGCAGGTGCAGCCGCGTGGCCTGCTGCGGGTCAGCGCGCCGACCACCTGGGGCAGCTGCGTGCTGGCGCCGCGACTGGCCGGCCTGTTGCGCGCGCAGCCGCAGTTGAACATCGAGCTGGATCTGAGCAACCGGCGCGTGGACCTGATCGAGGATGGGTTCGATGTGGCGATCCGGGTGGGTCCGCTGCCGTCACAGGAGGTGGTGGCGCGGCCGCTGCCGCCGTATGCGATGAGCCTGTGCGCGGCGCCGTCGTACCTGCGGCGGCGCGGCACGCCGCGCACGCCTGCCGATCTGGAAGGGCACGATTGCCTGAGCCATCTGGCCTGGCGCGGAGGCCATGGCTGGCAGCTGGCCAATGGCGAGCAGGTGGATTGGGAAGCGCGCCTGACCTGCAACGATGGGTTCGCGTTGCGCGAAGCGGCCGTGGCCGGAGCGGGACTGGTGCTGCAACCGACCGCGTTGCTGGCGGCCGAAATCGCCGCCGGGCGCCTGAAGCCGCTGCTGCGCGACTACCTGCCCGAACCGCGGCCGATGCACCTGATCTACCTGCCCGATCGCAGGCCGCGCCCGCGATTGCAGTGCTTCGTGGATTTCGTCATGACCACCTTGGCGCGGTAGATGGGGTCAGATCCCTTTGCCTCGGAAAAGGGATCTGACCTCAGGGGATCAATCATTCGCCGCAGACAGTTCCTGCCCACGCACCTGCGCGGCGCGCAGGGCGCTGTCCACCAGCGCCTCGAAACCTGCGGCCTGGAAGCTTTCGATCGCGGCCTGCGTGGTGCCGTTCGGCGAAGTGACGCGGCGGCGCAGTTCCGCCGGGCTTTCGCCAGCCTCATCGAGCATGCGCGAGGCGCCCAGCAGGGTCTGCACCACCAGCGTGCGTGCCGCCTCGGCCGGCAGTCCCTGGGCGATGGCCGCCGCTTCCATCGCTTCGGCCAGCAGGAACACATAGGCCGGGCCACTGCCGGAGACGGCGGTGACCGAATCCATCAGCGCCTCGTCGTCGATCCACACGGTGCGCCCGGCACTGGCCAGCATCTGCTCGGCCTGCGCGTGCTGTGCCGCATCCACCGCCGGCGTGGCGAACAGACCGGTGACGCCGGCGCCGAGCAGGGCCGGGGTGTTGGGCATCGCACGCACCACCGGCAGCTGGCCACCCAGCCAGCGCTGCAGCTGCGCGCTGGTGATGCCGGCGGCAATGGAAACCACCAGCGGCCGGTTGTCCTGCGCCAGCGCCTGCAGTGACTGGCAGACCTCGCGCAGCACCTGCGGCTTGACCGCCAGCAGCCAGGTGCCGCCCTGCGTGGCCGCGTTGGCGGCGTTGTCGTGCACCTGCACGCCGAAGTCGGCGGCCAGTGCCTGGCGCAGTTCGGCCACCGGTTCGGCGACGTGGATGCGTGCGGCAGGCACGCCCTGGCGGATCAGGCCGGCGATCAGGCTGCGGGCCATGTTGCCGCCGCCGATGAAGGTGATGGAATCAGTTGCCATGGGGGTCTCCTTCGAATGTCAGGCCGGGCGCGGGCGCGCGCCGAACAGGGCGGTGCCGATGCGCACCAGGGTGGCGCCCTCGGCGATGGCTTCGGCGTAGTCACTGCTCATGCCCATCGACAGCGTGTCCAGCTGCGGGTGCTGGGTGGCCAGTGACTGGAAAAGTGTGCGCATGCGCACGAACGCGTCGCGGCGGCGCTCGGCCTCGGGCCACGGCGCGGGAATGGCCATCAGGCCACGCAGGCGCAGGCGGGGTTCGGCGGCAATCGCGGTGGCCAGTGCCGCCACGTCCTCCGGTGCACAGCCGTGCTTGCTGGATTCGTCGTCGATGTTGACCTGGATCAGCACGTTCAGCGGGCCACGCGCCTCGGGGCGATGCCGTGCCAGCGCGGTCACCAGCTTGGGCCGGTCCACGCTCTGTACCCAGTCGAAGTGGGCGGCGACGGCGTCGGCCTTGTTCGACTGCAGATGGCCGATCAGGTGCCATTCCAGCGCCAGGTGCTGCAGCGCCTGCATCTTGGCCAGTGCTTCCTGCACGTAGTTCTCGCCGAACGCCTGCTGGCCCTGGGCGGCCAGCGCGGCCACGGCCTCGGCCGGTTGGGTCTTGGACACCGCCAGCAGACGCGGGTCGGGCCGGCCGGCCGCTGCGGCGGCGGCATGCAGGTTGCTCAGGATCTGGGGCAGGGGAGTGGCCACGTAACGCGTTCCATTGAATCAGGAGGCTATACTGCCGCCCGGGGAAAGATCCTTCCAGTCGAAGCCGTTATTGGGGAGTAGCCGCTCATGGATATCGCCGAACTGCTGGCGTTTTCCGTAAAGAACAAAGCGTCCGACCTGCACCTGTCCGCAGGCCTGCCGCCGATGATCCGCGTGGACGGCGACGTGCGCCGGATCAACATTCCAGCCCTGGACCACAAGCAGGTCCACGCGCTGGTATACGACATCATGTCCGACAAGCAGCGCCGCGATTACGAGGAATTCCTCGAAGTGGATTTCTCGTTCGAGATCCCGTCGCTGGCGCGCTTCCGAGTGAACGCGTTCAACCAGAACCGTGGTGCCGGTGCGGTGTTCCGTACCATTCCCTCCGAGGTGCTGACCCTGGAGGACCTGGCCTGCCCGCCGCTGTTCCGCGAGGTGATCCAGCAGCCGCAGGGCCTGATCCTGGTGACCGGTCCGACCGGCTCGGGCAAGTCGACCACGCTGGCGGCGATGATCGACTACATCAACAAGAACGAATACGGCCACATCCTCACCGTCGAGGATCCGATCGAATTCGTGCACACCTCGCAGAAGTGCCTGATCAACCAGCGCGAAGTGCATCGCGATACGCACGGCTTCAACGAAGCACTGCGTTCGGCACTGCGTGAAGATCCGGACATCATCCTGGTGGGCGAACTGCGTGACCTGGAAACCATCCGCCTGGCGCTGACCGCTGCGGAAACCGGCCACCTGGTGTTCGGCACCCTGCACACCAGTTCGGCGGCCAAGACCATCGACCGCATCATCGACGTGTTCCCGGCCGGCGAGAAGCCGATGGTGCGCTCGATGCTGTCCGAATCGCTGCGCGCGGTGATCTCGCAGGCGCTGCTGAAGAAGGTCGGCGGCGGTCGTACCGCAGCGTGGGAGATCATGGTGGGCACCCCGGCCATCCGCAACCTGATCCGCGAGGACAAGGTGGCGCAGATGTATTCGGCCATCCAGACCGGCCAGCAGTACGGCATGATGACCCTGGACCAGCACCTGCAGGATCTGGTCAAGCGCAGTCTGATCACCCGCAATCAGGCCCGCGACTACGCCAAGGACAAGCGCCTGTTCGAGTAAGGCGGGACGACCACGGGCGGCGTGCGCCACCGCGCCGCCGTTGCCGTGCTGTTTCCTCCACCGACCGTTTCCTGGTACATGCCCCATTGGGAGCCCGCCGTGAACACCACCGCGACCACCATCGATTTCACTTCGTTCCTCAAGCTGATGGCGCACCAGCGCGCCTCGGACCTGTTCATCACCGCTGGCATGCCGCCGGCGATGAAGGTCAACGGCAAGATCTCGCCGATCACACAGACCCCGCTGACGCCGCAGCAGAGCCGCGACCTGGTCCTCAACGTGATGACCCCGGCGCAGCGCGAAGAGTTCGAAAAGACCCACGAATGCAACTTCGCCATCGGCCTGTCCGGTGTCGGCCGCTTCCGTGTCAGCTGCTTCTACCAACGCAACCAGGTCGGCATGGTGCTGCGTCGCATCGAGACGCGCATCCCGACCGTGGAAGAGCTGAGCCTGCCGCCGATCATCAAGACGCTGGCGATGACCAAGCGCGGCATCATCCTGTTCGTCGGTGCCACCGGTACCGGCAAGTCGACATCGCTGGCGGCGATGATCGGTTATCGCAACCATAATTCGACCGGCCATATCATCACCATCGAAGACCCGATCGAATTCGTGCACAAGCACGAAGGCTGCATCATCACCCAGCGCGAAGTGGGCATTGATACCGACAGCTGGGAAGCGGCGTTGAAGAACACCCTGCGCCAGGCGCCGGACGTGATCATGATCGGCGAGGTGCGTACCCGCGAGGGCATGGACCATGCCATCGCCTTCGCCGAAACCGGCCATCTGGTGCTGTGCACGCTGCATGCCAACAACGCCAACCAGGCGATGGACCGCATCATCAACTTCTTCCCGGAAGACCGCCGCAACCAGCTGCTGATGGATCTATCGCTGAACCTCAAGGGTGTGGTGGCGCAGCAGCTGGTGCCTTCGCCCGATGGTCGTTCGCGCAAGGTGGCGATGGAGATCCTGCTGGGCACGCCGCTGGTGCAGGACTATATCCGCGATGGCGAGATCCACAAGCTGAAGGAAGTGATGAAGGATTCGGTCCAGCTGGGCATGAAGACCTTCGACCAGAGCCTGTTCGAGCTGTACCAGGCCGGTGAGATCAGCTACGAGGACGCACTGCGCTACGCCGATTCGCAGAACGAGGTACGCCTGCGCATCAAGCTCAGCCAGGGCGGCGACGCACGCACGCTGTCGCAGGGGCTGGATGGCGTGGAGATTTCCGAGATCCGGTGACCACCAAGGCGCCTGCGGGCGCCTTCTGCTTCGTGATGACCACAACGCCTGCTGTATTCCGGCGTGAACCTGTCAGGAAGGTGTGCATGCGTGAAACGGCGCGCGTGATGTTGGCAATGGCCGTGCTGTTGCAGGTCGGTTGTGCGCGTACTCCCGAGTCCGCCGCCCCGGCCGGGGACTGCGACGATCCGCAGGCGCACGCCTGGTATCTGCTGCCACCGCCCGCACAGAGGCGCAGCAGGGACCCGCTTCCGTTCGTCGATTTCACCGGGTTTGCAAGGGCGTCCTACAACGACCGGTTGCGGGATCTCGATGGCTTGCCGGAGCCGTCGTTCCGCTGTGGCAGCGTACCGGTCCAGGCGTATCGCTTCGTCTGGGAACCCGCGTTCTTCCCGGGTGTGGTCATACGCGCGCAGCGCAACGCAGCGGGCCAGGCGTGGATCGTCGGGCGCAGTGCACGCGATTTCGAGATTCCCGCATCGCCGTCCGACGGCCCAGCCACCCTCATCAAGGGCGGGACATGTTCTCCGCCCCGCGCGCTGAGCGCGCAGGAGTGGAAGGCCATTGCCAGCGCGTTTGCGCTGCTGCAGGGCGAAGATTCGAGCGCTGGACTCGATGGTTCATCGTGGATTTTCGAGTCCGTGGTGGACGGCGAGCAGCGCTGGTTCGCGCGATGGGTGCCGCGGGATCCGACGTTCCGCAATGCTGGCAGGATGATGGTGGAACTGGCGGGATGCGCCGACACCCTGCAGTCGATGGAATGACGGGTACCGCGGCTGATTGATGAATTCCAGTCATGACCGACTGCCATCGCGTCGGTTCAATCCGCCGCCCTTGCAGGCGTATCGTCAGCGCTCCCCCTCTGGAGCACGACGATGCAGACACGTGAACTCGGCCGCAGCGGCCTGAAGGTTTCCGCCCTGGGCCTGGGCTGCATGGGCCTGAGCCATGGCTACGGCCAGCCGGTCGAGCGCAGCCAGGGCATCGCGCTGCTGCACGCCGCTGTCGAGCGCGGTGTGACCTTCTTCGATACCGCCGAAGTGTACGGCCCGTATACCAACGAAGACCTGCTCGGCGAGGCGCTGGCGCCGTACCGCGACAAACTGGTGATCGCCACCAAGTTCGGCTTCAAGGATGCGCGGGTGGATACCGGCCTGGACAGCCGTCCCGAGAACATCCGTGCGGTAGCCGAGGCCAGCCTCAAGCGGCTGCGTACCGACCATATCGACCTGTTCTACCAGCACCGCGTCGACCCGAACGTGCCGATCGAAGATGTAGCCGGTACCGTGCGCGACCTGATCGCCGAGGGCAAGGTCGGCCACTTCGGCCTGTCCGAGGCCAGTGCCGCCACCGTGCGCCGCGCGCATGCGGTACAGCCGGTGGCGGCGGTGCAGAGCGAGTACTCCCTGTGGTGGCGTGAGCCGGAGCGCGAGCTGCTGCCGACCCTGCAGGAACTGGGCATCGGCTTCGTGCCGTTCAGCCCGCTCGGCCGCGGCTTCCTGACCGGTGCGATCAACGCTGATACGACCTTCGACGCCAACGACTTCCGCAACACCGTGCCGCGTTTCGAGGTGGAAGCGCGTCGCGCCAACCAGGCGCTGGTGGACCGCATCAGCACGATTGCTGCTGCGCGCGGTGCGACCCCGGCACAGGTGGCGCTGGCCTGGCTGCTGGCGCAGGCACCTTGGATCGTGCCGATTCCGGGCACCACCAAGATCCACCGCCTGGAAGAAAACCTGGGCGCGGCCGCGCTGCAGCTGGCGCCGGAGGAACGGCAGCGCATCGCACAGGCGCTGGAGGAAGTCGCGATCGTCGGCGAGCGGTACAACGCGCAGCGTGCGGCACAGGCCAAGGGCTGACCGCCCGGTGGGTGCAGAGTGTGGTGGGTGCGGACCGTTGGTGGTGGGTGCGGACCGTTGGTGGTGGGTGCGGACCGTTGGTCCGCACTCCTTGACCCTCACCTCATCGGCTCGCGCAGCGCATCCAGCACCGTGCGCATCGCCACCGTTACATGCCGGCGGGACGGGTAGTACGCGTAGTACCCATCGAAGTGCGGGCACCAATCGTCGAGCACCGACAGCAGCCGTCCATCGTCCAGCATCGGTTGTACCTGGTCTTCCGGCAGCCAGGCCAGGCCGCTGCCGGCCAGTGCGGCGGCGCGGGTCATGCCCATGCTGTTGAAGATCCACTGGCCACTGACGCGCACGCTCAGTTCGTTGCCGTCCTTGCCGAAATCCCACGGCATCAGCCCACCGTGGGTCGGCAGGCGCAGGGTGACGCAGTTGTGCGCGGCCAGCTCGTCCGGATGCTGCGGCACCACGTGCTGGCGGAAATAGCTGGGGGCGCCGACCACGCGCATGCGCAGCGGTGGGCTGACCGGCACGGCGATCATGTCCCGGGCCAGCCGCTCGCCCAGACGGATGCCGATGTCGTAGCGCTCGGCAACGATGTCGGCCAGGCCGTAGTCGGCGGTCAGTTCCACCTTCAGGTCCGGGTACTGCTGCAGCAGCGGCGCCAGTCGCGGCCAGGCGATGTACTCGGCGGCATGGCCGGTCGCGTTGATGCGGATGGTGCCGGCCGGGCGCTCGCGGTACTCGGCCAGCGCGGCCAGCCCGTCCTCGATCTCGGCCAGGCGCGGAACCAGCGTGTCGAGCAGGCGGGCGCCGGCTTCGGTGGTGGATACACTGCGCGTGGTGCGGGTCAGCAGGCGCACACCCAGGCGCTGTTCCAGCCCGCGCATGGCATGGCTGAGCGCGGACTGGGAGACGCCCAGCTGCGCGGCCGCCCGGGTGAAGCTGCCCTCGCGGGCGACGTGGACGAAGGCCTGCAGGTCGTTGAGGTTTTCACGGGGCATGCGCGAATGATACGGCCGGGCTGCGCCCGGCACCTGCCGAATCAACGTCAACGGCAACGTCAAAAGCTGGCTTCCCGTGGGAGGCGGGGTGGCTCAGGTCGCGGGGGACGGCGCAAGTACGTCCATGTAGCCTCGGTCGCGCCATCCATGGCGCTCACGCCCCCGCAACCTGAGCCACCCCGCCTTCGACAGTTTCCCGCTGCTGTTGGTGGGTGCCGACCGCTGGTCGGCACGGGATCCGGCACCACTACGTGAGGGTGTGTCGATTTCTGCGTCTGTGGTTCGTCGAATGAATGACTTCAATGGGAGCTGCAGATGAGCACTGACACCAAGCCGAAAGGCCCGGCCTCGTACTTCCCCTCCATCGAGAAGACCTACGGGCAGCCGGTGGCACACTGGTTCGGCCTGCTGTCGAAGAAGAAGGGGCTCAAGCACATGGAACTGGTCAGCTTCCTGAAGAGCGAGCACGGACTGGGCCATGGGCACGCCAATGCGCTGGTGGCGCACCACCTGGCTGGCAAGGGCTGATCAAGGGGAGGCGGAAGGCAGGGTGGGGCGCATTCAGCTGAACGATTTCATCTGCAACTGTCATGCAGATCGTGTCTAATATCGCTCCCCACCTGCTGTTCCCCCACCCGTATGTCCCTCCCTTCCCATGGCCCCGCGCCGTGCGACGACGCCGACGGCCACCTGGTCACCGCCGGTCCGTTGACCCCGCCGCCGGACAGCGCCGGTACCACCGCCGATGAAAAAGCCTTGCGCCACTCGATCGCCGAGGATGTGCAGGGCATGGTGCTGGCCACCATGGTGGCCTCGCTGGGGCTGGCCATCTTCGCCAAGAGCGGGCTGATGATCGGCGGTATGGCCGGCATGGCCTTCCTGCTGCACTACGCGCTGGACTGGAACTTCGGCGTGGTGTTCGTGCTGGTCAACCTGCCGTTCTACTGGGTGGCGGTGCGGCGCATGGGCTGGGAATTCACCCTGAAGACCTTTGCCGCGGTCACCGCTTGCGGCGTGCTGACCGACCTGCTGCCGCGCTGGATCGACTTCTCGCACATCCACCCGCTGTATTCGGCGATCGTCGGTGGCGCGCTGTCCGGGCTGGGCATCCTGTTCTTCATCCGCCACCGCGCCAGCCTCGGCGGCATCGGCATCCTGGCGGTGTACCTGCAGCGCACCCGTGGCTGGAGCGCGGGCAAGGTGCAGATGTCCTACGACGCGTGCCTGATGGTGGCTGCGTTCTTCGTGTTGTCGCCGTCGAAAGTGCTGTATTCGGCCATCGGCGCAGTGGTGCTCAGCCTGGTGCTGATGTTCAACCACCGCCCGGGCCGTTACATGGGGGTGTGAGGGTTCAACGGGGGTGCCGGCCAGCGGCCGGCACTACCGGAACCCACGCGTGGTAGCGCCGGGCCATGCCCGGCGGATTTGCATCAGCGGGCGGCGGCCTTCAACCACGGCGGTGAAAGCTTCAGCAGCCGCGCCTGCACCGGGCAGTCCTCGGCATGGGCGCCGGGCAGGTAGCCCAGGCTCATCAGGAACTCGCCGGTGATCTCGCCGCCGGTGAAGCGGAACGTCTTCTTGAACAGCTTCACCCAGTCGGCCTTGCTGCGCGGGTGATGCGCATCCAGCCACGCCGCGAAGCTGCCATGGCTGGCCCTCAGTTGCTGGATCACCTGCGCGTTGTGGATCGCCGCCAGCACCTTCAACCGGTTGCGGATGATGCCGGCATCGGACAGCAGGCGTTCGATGTCCTGCTCGGCATAAGCTGCCACGCGGTCCACATCGAAACCGTCATAGGCCGCGCGGAAGCCCTCGCGCTTCTTCAGGATCGTTTCCCAGCTCAGCCCGGCCTGGTTGATCTCCAGCACCAGCCGCTCGAACAGTTCGCGCTCGTCACGCTGCGGGAAGCCGTACTCGTTGGCGTGGTAGTAGTCGTGCACCGGATGGCCCGGGGCGATGAGGCAGTAACCGGACACGTCGAACTCCTGCGCGGTGGGACGTCATTATGCGCGCCGTGACCGTCGAGTGGAGGCGCCCGGCGCGCCCAGCCGCTAGAATGGGGCCATGCCTGTAACGCCGACCTCCCTTGCCGATCACCTGCTCGTCGCGCTGCCGTCGCTGCTCGACGCGACCTTTGCCCGCAGCGTCGCGCTGATCTGCCAGCACGACGAGAACGGGGCGATGGGCGTGCTGGTCAACCAGCCGTCCGAGTACACCCTGGGCGAAGTGCTCGCGCAGATGGACATCAGCACCGGTGATGGCGACCTGCAGGCACGCATGGTGCTCAACGGCGGCCCGGTGCATCCCGAACGCGGCTTTGTCATCCACGACGACGCACGGGCGTGGGATTCCAGCCTGATCGTGGGCGAAGGCCTGTACCTGACCACTTCGCGCGACATCCTTGAAGCGATGGCGCGTGGCGAAGGCCCGGCCAACGCCGTGGTCACCCTCGGTTGTGCGGGGTGGGGCGCCGGCCAGCTGGAAAGCGAGCTGGCCGAGAACAGCTGGCTGACCGTGCCGGCCGATGCCGAACTGGTGTTCCAGCTGCCGCTGGAGCAGCGCTGGCAGGGCGCGGCCTCGCGCATCGGCGTGGACCTGTTCCGGCTGACGGACTACAGCGGCCATGTCTGAGCCGGCCGTCATCCGCCGTGATGGCACCGTGCTCGGCTTCGACGTGGGCTCGCGGCGGATCGGCGTGGCCATCGGCAGTGCTTTCGCCGCGCATGCGCGCGCAGTGGCCGTAGTTGATGTGCATGGCAACGGCCCGGACTGGACCGCGATCGAACGGCTGCTCAAGGAATGGAAGCCCGATGGCCTGGTGGTGGGCGACCCGCTCACCCTCGATGGCCAGGACCAGCCCAACCGCAAGCGCGCGCAGGGCTTTGCCCGCCAGCTGCGGGAACGTTTCAAGCTGCCGGTGGTGATGATCGACGAGCGCTCCAGCTCGGTCGAGGCTGCCCGCCGCTTCGCTGTCGAGCGCGCCGAAGGGCGCAGGCGCCGCCGTGACGCGGCCGCCCTCGATGCGGTGGCCGCGGCGGTGATCATCGACCGCTGGCTGTCGTCACCGGACGACGCCACTCCCATTCCCTGACTGCACGACTCCCGCCATGACCGCCCAGCAACTCGATGCCTCCGGACGCCTGCGCCACCTGCTGACCCTTGAGGGCCTGCCGCGCGAAACCCTGCTGCAGCTGCTCGACCGTGCCGGGCAGATCCGCGATGCCGCAGTCGGCCGCGTCGGCAACAAGCGCCACGTGCTGGCCGGTTCGGCGGTGTGCACGCTGTTCTTCGAACCGTCCACGCGTACCCGCAGCTCGTTCCAGCTGGCGGCGCAGCGGCTGGGCGCCGACGTGCTGAACTTCGATGCCTCCACTTCGTCCACGCGCAAGGGCGAAACCGCCTGCGACACGCTGCGCAACCTGGAAGCGATGGGCGTGCGCGGCTTCGTGGTGCGCCACCCCGATGACGGCGCCGTGGCCGCACTGGCCGAGGCGGCGGGCGAGGGCACGGCGTTGATCAACGCCGGCGACGGCCGCAGTTCGCACCCGACCCAGGGCCTGCTGGACATGCTGACCCTGCGCCAGGCCAAGGGCCCGGATTTCTCGAAGCTGAAGGTGGTGATCGTCGGCGACGTGAAGCATTCGCGCGTGGCCCGCACCGACCTGCACGCGCTGCGCACGCTGGGCGTGGGCGAGATCCGCGTATGCGGCCCGCAGTCGCTGCTGCCCGACGATGAGACCCTGAAGGGCTGCGTGGTCGGCGATGATTTCGACGCGATGCTGGAAGGCGTCGATGCGCTGATGATGCTGCGCCTGCAGCGCGAGCGCATGGAAGAGGGCCTGGTGCCGTCGCTGGAGCAGTACCACGCGCAGTACGGCCTGACCAACGCGCGCCTGGCGCGTGCCGGCAAGGATGCGGCGGTGCTGCACCCCGGTCCGATCAACCGCGGCGTGGAAGTGACCGACGAGGTGGCCGACGGCCCGCAGTCGTGGGTGCTGCGCCAGGTCGCCAACGGCGTCGCCGTGCGCATGGCCGTGCTGGAAACCCTGCTGGGCTGATCCCCCTGGATTTGCTTGGGTAGGTGCCGACCGTTGGTCGGCACAGAGCAACACGTCACGTGAACTCCTGGGCGCGACCATTGATTGGCCGCAGCCCTACCTCCATCGGAGCGTTTACCTGATGGAAGCAAGCTGGCGGCGGGCACAAGCTTGGGCCCATGAGCTGTGCACGTCTACGCCTTGGCCGTCATTCCCGGATCGGGCAGACCTACATCCTGACCACCGTTACCGGGAGTCGTCGACGCTACTTCGACGATGCCAATGCGGCGCTGATGGTGATGGACGTGGTCCGCCGCATTGATGCTGAAGGTCTGACGCACTCGCTTGCCTATGTGGTCATGCCGGACCACATCCATTGGCTGGTGGAGCTCCGCGCGTTCTCACTGGACTACATCATGCAACGCTTCAAATCGAGCAGTGCATTGCGGATCAATCGCATGCTGGGTAGAACAGGACGATTCTGGCAATCGAGCTATCACGATCACGCCATTCGTTCTGAAGAATCACTGTTTCGTCATGCGATGTACATCGTCGCCAACCCGGTCAGGGCGAACTTGGCGAGCTGCGTGGGGGAGTATCCGTATGCCTGGTGCCGATGGGAGATCGATGTGAGTTGCCAAGCAATGGATTTCCCCGAAACGGAGAGATAGTGCCGACCAACGGTCGGCACCCACCAACATCCATGCCGACCAACGGTCGGCACCCACCAACATCCATGCCGACCAACGGTCGGCATCCACCAACAGATGTTTCCCAGCAGAAGCGGTGGCTCAGCGCTTCTGCGCGAACAACCACGCCCACATCGCCGGATCGGCGTAGGTGGCATCCCAGGCGTTGTGGTTGCCGTCGGGGTATTCGGTGTAGCGCACGTCGCGCGCGCCGGCGGCCTGGAACGCGGTGTGCAGGCGACGGTCATCGGCAGGCGGCACCACGTCATCCAGCGCGCCGTGGAAGATCCAGATCGGGGTGTGCCGCAGGCGCTGGGCGATGGTCGCGTACGGGTCGGCCTCGTGGGCGACCTGTTCGACGAACAGGGTCGGGCGCACCGCACGCGGGGCCAGTACCGCGCCACATACCGGCACGATCGCCGCGAAGCGGCGTGGGTCGTCCAGCGCGATGTTCCAGCTGCCATAGCCGCCCATCGACATGCCGGTCAGGTACTGGCGCGCCGGGTCGGCGCCGAACTCGGCAATGGCGGCGTCCAGCGCGGCCAGCGCCACGCGGTTGTTGCGCCCGCTCCATTCCTCGCGCCCCGGCACCTGCGGAAACACCGCCAGCGCCGGGAAATCGGCCGCATGCGCACGCAGGTGCGGCCCCAGTCCCGCGTGGGTCTGCTTGACGCCATCGCCGCCACGCTCGCCGGATCCATGCAGGAACAGCACCACCGGCAGCGAGCCGGGTGTGCGCGCCGCCGCCGCCGGAACGAACACCTGGTAGTAGGCCGTTTCGCCGTCCACCTTCACCGCGCGCGCTTCGAAATGTCCTCGCGCGCTGTCCGGCATCGAGGAGCAGCCGGTCAACATCAGAACGGCCAGGGCTGGCAGCCAGCGCGAGATTGAACGGAGCATGGGGCTTCCAGAAGCGGCGAGGTCACTGCATCGTAGTCCGCTGCCGTCAGCGCGGCATCGTGCGCCGCGTCACTGCGGGTGTGGAAAGCTGGCGATGATGTCCAGCTGCTCCTGGGCCTCGGCATTGCCGTCGGCGGCCGCCGCCTGCACCTGCGCCAGGTCCGGGTGCAGGACCACCAGCAGCGGGTTCTCGCAGACCGGGCAGTCGTACTCGGTGGCGTCTTCGTCCAGCTCCATCTCCATTGCGCGCGAGTTGCCCTTCCATTCGCAGGCCGGGCAGGTGTGCTGCTGGTCGCGCCAGCCGGGCTGGAAGTAGTTTTCGATGGTGGTTGCCATGGGGGATCCAGTGGGGATCGGGTCAGAGCCCCGCGCAGCGGGGATCCGACCCTGGGTTTGGAGCAGGTCGAGGATCTGACCGTGCAGGGATCAGTGCAGCAGCACCAGGGTGGCCAGGCCGAGGAAGGTGAAGAACCCCATCGAGTCGGTCACCGCAGTGAGGAAGATGCCACTGGCCAGCGCGGGGTCGAAACCGAAGCGCTTCAGGGTCAGCGGTACCAGCACGCCGGCCAGCGCGGCGAACAGCAGATTGCAGGTCAGTGCGATGGCGATCACCGCCGACAGCCCCGGCGAGTGGAACCAGGCCAGCACGATCAGACCCAGCACCGAACCGAGCATCACGCCGTTCAACAGCGCGACCCGGACTTCCTTCCACAGCAGGGTGCGGGCGTTGGAGGCGCCCACCTGGCCCAGCGCCAGGCCGCGCACCATCAGTGCCAGCACCTGGGTACCGGCGTTGCCGCCGAGGCCGGCGACGATCGGCATCAGCACCGCCAGCGCCACCAGCTTGTCGATGGTGCCTTCGAAATGGCCGACCACGCTGGAGGCCAGGAAGGCGGTACACAGGTTCACCGACAGCCACATCAGGCGGCGGCGCATCGCGCGCCAGACCGGGCTGAACAGGTCCTCGTCCTCGTCCAGACCGGCGGCGCCCAGCGCCTGGTGCTCGGCCTGGCCGCGGATGATGTCGACCACGTCATCGATGGTGATGCGGCCGATCAGGATGTTGTTGTCATCCACCACCGGCGCGGAGATCCAGTCATGGTCGGAGAACTGGCGGGCGACTTCCTGATCGCTCTCGCCGACGTCGATGGCCGGCTGCTCGTCGTCGATCAGGCGGTTGATCGGGGTGGTGTCCTCGTGGGTCACCAGTGCCGCCAGCGACACCCGGCCCAGGTACTGGTGGCGGCGGCTGACCACGAACAGATGATCGGTGTGGTCGGGCAGTTCGCCGCGCAGGCGCAGGTAGCGCAGCACCACGTCGACGTTGACGTCGGCGCGCACGGTCACCACGTCCGGGTTCATCAGGCGCCCGGCGCTGTCCTCGGGATAGGACAGCACCTGTTCCAGGCGCTCGCGGTTCTCCCGGTCCATCGACTTGAGGACCTCGTCGATGACCGTGTCCGGCAGGTCTTCGACCAGGTCGGCCAGATCGTCGATGTCGAGGTCTTCGACCGCGGCGATGATCTCGTCCGGGTCCATGTCGGCCAGCAGGCTCTCGCGCACGTCGTCGCCGACGTGGACCAGCACCTCGCCGTCATCTTCCGGATCGACCAGGCCCCACACCACCTCGCGCTTGCCGGGCGGCAGCGATTCGAGCAGGTTGCCGATCTCGGCCGGGGCCAGGGTGTTGACCAGGCGGCGCACCGGACCCAGGCGGCCACTGTCCAGTGCATCGGACAGCATCCGCAGTTGGCGCGCAGTCTTGTCGTGGCGTACAGCTTCAGCCATCGCAGCTCCCGCGGGGATAAGAAAAGCCGCGATCCCGGCAAGGATGCGGCAACAGGGGTGTTCAGCGCGTCATTATCGCAAGGGGATGTTTCAGCGCATAGCCGCCGGGGAATGGGGTCAGATCCCTCTCCGGCGGAGAGGGATCTGACCCCGCCGGACGGCGCGTCAGGGCGCGTCGACCACCAGCGCCAGCCAGCGCTCGATGGCGCGGCGGTCGCGGGCGGCCAGCAACTTCGGTGCGCGCGCGCGCAGCGTGGCCAGATCGGCCTCGCGGATCGCGCGGCGCACTTCCAGCAGGGTGCCCGGATGCAGGCTGAACTCGGTCAGGCCCAGCGCCAGCAGCAGTGGCGTCATCCGTGCATCGCCGGCCATCTCGCCACACACCGCTACCGGAATGCGATGGCGCGCGCCGGTCTCGATCACCATCTGCAGCAGGCGCAGCACGGCCGGGTGCAGGGGTGAATACAACTCGCCGAGCGCTTCGTTGTTGCGGTCGGCGGCCAGCAGGTACTGCACCAGGTCATTGGTGCCGACCGACAGGAAGTCGACCAGATCGATGAAACTCTCCAGCGCCAGCGCGGCGGCGGGGACTTCGATCATCGCGCCCAGCGGCACATGCTCGGACACCATGTGCCCTTCGCCGCGCAGCTGCTCGGTCAGCTTCAGCATGCGCCGGCGCACCGCCAGCAGTTCCTCGCGGGTGCTGATCATCGGCAGCAGCACGCGCAGCTTGCCGTAGGCCGATGCACGCAGGATCGCACGCAGCTGGGTATCGGCTACCTTCGGCCGCGCCAGCGACAGGCGCACGCCACGCAGGCCCAGCGCCGGATTCTCCTCGTTGCTCAGGGTCAGGCCGGTGCGGTCGGCCTTGTCCGCACCCAGGTCAAGCGTGCGGATGGTCACCGGCCGCCCGCTCATGCCCAGCGCGGCGTCGCGATAGGTCTGGAACTGCTCTTCCTCGTCCGGCAGCTCGTTACGCTGCAGGAACAGGAATTCGGTGCGGTACAGGCCCAGGCCCTGGGCGCCCAGCGCATGGGCCTGGGTCACATCCTCCAGCGATTCGGCATTGGCCAGCAGGGCGATGTCGACCTGGTCGCGGGTGCGGCTGGGCTTGCTGCGCAGCCGCCCGAGCTCGCGCTGTTCGCGTGCGTGTTCCTTCAGGCGCGCGCGGTAGTCGCGCAGGTTGTCGGCCAGCGGGTTGGCGGTGATGCTGCCGTCGGCGCCATCGATGATCAGCACATCGCCATCGGCGACGCGGCTCAGCAGCTGCGGCACGTTCACGATCAACGGCAGATGCAGGCTGCGCGCCAGGATGGCGCTGTGTGACAGCGCGCTGCCGGCCGCCGTGACGATGCCGACCACGCCCTGTGCCTGCAGCTGGGCCAGCTCGGACGGGGCGATGTTGTCGCAGACCAGGATCTCGCCGGCCAGGCCCTTCACCACCGGCGCACGCTCGGGTTGCAGGAAGGCATGGATGCGGCCGATCACATGGTCCAGATCGTCCATGCGGCTCTTCAGATAGGCATCGTCCATGCCATCGAAGACCTTGGCCAGGCGGTCGCGTTGCACGCGCAGGGCATAGCCTGCGCTGTACGGACCGCTGCGGATCAGCTCATCCAGCCCGTGCAGCAGCTCGGGGTCGTCCAGCAGCAGGGCGTGCAGGTCGAGGAATTCGCCCACTTCCTGGCTCAGGGCACCGTGCAGGCGCTGGCGCAGCTCGTGCATTTCGGTGCGTGCGGCGGCCACTGCGTGGTGCAGGCGGGCCAGTTCGGCCTCCACCTGGCTGGGCGCCACCCGTTGTTCGGCTACCTCCAGCGCATGCGGCAGGCGCACCCGGGCGCGGCCCATCGCCGTGCCGCGTGCGGCGCCGTGGCCGGCCAGCAGCTGCACCGGCCGCAGGCCGGAAGAAGGCTGGCCGGCGCGTGCGCGTGGCACGCTCAGCTGTCCTCGTCGAAGCGGCGTTCGAACAGGTCCACCACCGCATCCATCGCGGCCGACTCGTCCTCGCCGGTGATGCGCACGGTGACCGGCGTGCCCTGGCCGGCAGCCAGCAGCATCACGCCCATGATGCTCTTGGCGTTGATCTCACGGCCTTTGGCGGCCATGGTCACGTTGCAGCGGAAAGGCGCCAGGGTCTGCACCAGCTTGGCGGTGGCCCGGGCATGCAGGCCCAGGCGGTTGCTCACGGTGAGTTCTCGTTCAAGCATCGTCGACTATCGCTCCATTACGGGTACCCGCCGCGGCTGTGGCGGGCAGTTGATCCAGTCCCTGTTCCGGATAATTCATCACCCGCAGCAACATCGGCAGGCTCAGCGCCGACACCCGGCGAACCGGGGTCCCCAGCCGGGCCAGCTGCCCGGCAAGATTGGCGGGGCTGGCACCGTACAGGTCGGTCAGGATCAGCACGCCTGCACCACCATCTACCCGCCGCAGGGCGGCCGAGGCGAGCGGGAGCAGGGCGTCCAGGTCTGCGTCGAACGGTACTTCGAAAGCTTCGGTCTTCAGCGGCAATTGCCGCAGGAGCCGGGTCGCCACATCAAGCAGGGCGGTCCCGACCCCAGGGTGTGTTACGAGGAGAATGCCACAGGTCATTACTGCACGTTAACAGGTCAAGGTGAATCGGCGATAGCAGCAGGAGAGGGGCACTGTGTCCCGTATTCAGCGATGCCGGGGTCGGATGCCTTTTCCATGGGAAAAGGGCTCTGACCCGCCACGGGTTCCGATTCATCCACGCATGGCGTGGATCTACCGTGTCGACCAAGGTCGACACCTACCCACAGCAGCGCAGAACGCCGTCCCTACAGATGGCGGGAACCTGTCGAAGGCGGGGTGGGTCAGCAAGCGGGGGCGTGAGCCGCATGGATGCGGCGACCGAGCTTACAGGGACGTACTTGCAGCGTCCCCCGCTTGCTGGCCCGCCCCGCCATCCCACGAAATGCTGCTGTTGCTGTTGCTGTTGCTGTTGCTGTTGCTGTTGCCGGCCAGCGGCCGGCACTACCAGCGGGTGCCGGGCGCAGCCCGGCCGACGCCCTCAATCCTGTTCGCGGTGGTAGGTCGCCACGTCTTCCCAGCCCATCTCGCGCGCATGCCGCGCCATGCGCTCGGCCAGGAACACCGAGCGGTGCTTGCCACCGGTGCAACCGAAGGCCACGGTCACGTAGCTGCGGGTGCCGTCGCCCAGCTTCGGCAGCCAAGTATCGAGAAAGTCCATCAGCTGGGCCAGATAACGCTGCACATCCGGCTGCGCCTCCAGGTAGTCGCGCACGCCGGGTTCGCGCCCGCTGAGCGCGCGCAGGTCGGGATCCCAGTGCGGGTTGGGCAGCACCCGTGCGTCGAACACGAAGTCTGCTTCGGCCGGCACGCCACGCTTGTAGGCAAACGATTCGAACAACAGCGACAGGCTGGTGGCATGGCCCATCGCGAACTCGGTGATGATGCGACGGCGCAGCTGATGCACATTGAGGCTGCTGGTATCGATCACCGCGTCGGCTTCGCGCCGCAACGGCGCGGTCAGTTCGCGTTCGCGGGCGATCGCCTCGGGCAGAGAAAGACCGAGCTGGCTCAGCGGATGCCGGCGGCGGGTGTCGGCATAGCGCTTGAGCACGGTCTCGTCGCTGGCCTCGAAGAACAGCACCTTCACTTCAACGCCGGCGTCGGTGGCCAGCTGCCGCCAGTCGCCCAGCTGGCTCAGGTCGGCCTGGCCGCGCACGTCGATACCCACCGCCAAGCGGCGCGGCGCGCGGCCGTCGTGGTTGTCCAGCAGGCTGCGCACGAAGTCCGGCAGCAGGTGGATCGGCAGGTTGTCCGAGCAGTAGTAGTCCTGGTCCTCGAAGGTCTTCAGGGCGACGGATTTACCCGAGCCGGACAGGCCGCTGACGATGATCAGGGTCGGGGCGGTGGGAGGGACGGTGCTCATGGACAGGCTCTTGGCAGGGCAGGGGGTCAGGGCGTTCGCCGTTCCAGCAGGTTGCTGTGGCGGGCGATGAACATCGCCGCCGGGTCGATGCCCTTGGTACGCAGGATGTGCAGGCGGGTGGCCGCCTCGGTCAGCACGGCCAGGTTGCGGCCCGGCATCACCGGCAGGGTGATCAGCGGCACGTCCAGGTCCAGCACATGGCGGGTGCCCGAATCGCCGGTCAGGCGCTCGTAGCCATGCGGCGTGGGTTCGGTCATCGGCTTGGTCAGGTGGACGATCAGCCGAAGATACTTGTTCTTCTTTACAGCCGTGTCGCCGAACATCTCGCGCACGTTCAGCACGCCCAGGCCGCGCACTTCCAGCAGGTCCTGCAGCAGCTCCGGGCAGGTGCCATCGAGCACGTCGGGGGCGATCTGGGTGAACTCGGGGGCGTCGTCGGCCACCAGCCGGTGGCCACGGCTGAGCAGCTCCAGCGCCAGCTCGCTCTTGCCCGAGCCGGCCTCACCGGTGATCAGCACGCCGATGGAGTAGATCTCCATGAACACGCCATGCAGGATCACCCGCGGCGCCAGCGTGCGCGCCAGGTGGTAGGACAGATGGTTGAGCAGCTCGTGGCCGCGCTTGGGAGACAGCCACAGCGGCGTGCCGGATTCATCGGCGGCGGCGCGCAGGTCTTCCGGACAGGGCTGGTTGCGGGTCAGCACCAGCGCCAGCGGATGCGACTGCATGATCTTCTCGATCGTTTCCCAGCGCTGGCGCGGTTCCAGCGCATCCAGCCAGGACAGCTCTTCGGTGCCCAGGATCTGCACCTTGTTGGGGTAGATCGCATTGAGGTAGCCGGCCAGCGACGGGCGCCGCGAGACCGTGTTGCCGGCCTCCAGCTCGCGCTTTTCGCCGGACTGGCCGGCGGCCCAGCGCAGGCCGAGCCGCTCGCGCTGCTGTTCGAACAGTTCGCGTGCGGTGATGCTGGTATTCATGCGGCGCTCGCAGGTGGGGGCAGGTCCAGCGCCTGGCGCAGGGCCCGGGCGTCGCCGGCGTCACGCAGCGCCTGGCGGATCGCCGGCGCCGAGAACAGTTCGGCCAGCTCGGACAGCAGCATCAGGTGCTGGTGCGTGTAATGGGCGGGGACGGCGATCGCAAATACCAGGTCGACCGGTTCGTCGCCGCCGAAGTCGACCGGGGTGGCCAACCGCAGCAGGGCGCCGCGTGGGCGATCCAGGGTCGGCGCGCGGCCGTGGGGGATGGCGATGCCGTGACCGATCGCCGTGCTGCCCAGCGCTTCACGCTGGCACAGGTTCAGGTAGATCTGTTCGGCGTTGGCCTGGCGGCAGGCCAGCAACCCGGCGGCGGCCTGCAGGACGCTGTCGCGGTCGGTGGCCGTGCAGAGTTGGGTCTGCACGGCCGCCAGGAGGTCATTCAGGGGCATGTCTGCGGGAAACGGTGGCGATCAGCCGCCATTGTCGCCCACCGGCAGCGGTGCGTGCTGCTGTTTTTTCTCCTTGTGCTTGATCACCAGGCGGTCAAGCTTGTCCGCAAGCACGTCGATCGCGGCATACATGGTCTGGCCGCCGGCCTCGGCGTGCAGGGTCTGCCCCGGAATGTTGAGGCTGGCGTCGACGTGGTGCTCGGTCTTCTGCAGCTTGAGGGTCACCCGCGCTTCGCAGTGCTGGTCGAAGTGTTTTCCGATCCGGGCCAGCTTCTCCTCTACATAGGACTGCAGGGCCGGGGTGACTTCGACGTCTTTGCCAAACGTTTCGATGCGCATCGGGTTTCTCCTGTGTTCGGATGTGCCAATGAACCTCTCCGCCGGGCGCGGCGGTGCGTCAAGCGATTCTGACCCTTTCGTGCGAGGCGGAGATGTTCATGGCTTCACGATACTTCGCCACGGTGCGCCGCGCTACTGGAATTCCCGACGATTTGAGCAGGTCAGCCAGCTTGGCGTCAGAAAGCGGCTTGCGCGGGTTCTCATCGTCGATCAGGCGCCGGATCATCGCCTGGATGGCGGTGCTGGAGGCCTCGCCGCCGCCGTCGGTATCGATGCCCGAGGCAAAGAAGGCACGCAGCGGCAGGGTGCCGCGCGGGGTGCGCACATGCTTGCGGGCGATCGCGCGCGACACCGTCGATTCGTGCAGGCCCAGTTCGGCGGCGATCTCGCGCAGAGTCAGCGGGCGCAGCGCCTGTTCGCCGAATTCGAGGAATCCGGCCTGTTGCAGGATCAGGCTGCGCACCACCCGCAGCAGGGTCTCGCCACGCTGCTGCAGGCCCTTGAGCAGCCAGCGCGCTTCCTGCAGCTGGGCGCGCAGATAGCCTGCATCGGCGTCGCCACAGCGGCGGATCAACTGTTCATAGCCACGGTGGATCACCACCTTCGGCCCGGCATGCCCGGCCAGTGCCGCGCGCCAGACACCGTTCTGCCGCCACACCACGACGTCCGGCACCACGTAGGTGTCCTGCGACAGCGGCGCGATCTGCGTGCCCGGGCGCGGGTCCAGCGAGCGCAACAGGGCCACGGCGGTCTCGACTTCGGCCAGCGGCTGCTTCAGTTCGTGGGCAAGCCCGGACACGCCACTGCGCGGCAGTCGTTCCAGCGGGCCTGCGGCAATCTGCCGCGCCAGCGCCAGGCCGGGCGTGTCCTCGTCCAGCACCTCCAGCTGCAGCTGCAGGCATTCGCCCAGCGTACGCGCGGCCGCGCCCACCGGATCGAAACGCTGGATGCGGTGCAGTACCGCCAGGATCTCATCCTCGTCGGCATGGATCGCCGGCAGCAGGGTTTCGGCGATGGTTGCCAGCGGCTCGCGCAGGTAGCCGTCGTCGTCCAGTGCATCGATCAGCGCCGCGCCGATGCTGCGGTCACGCGCCGACAGATGCGACAGGTGCAGCTGCCACAGCAGATGGTCGGCCAGGGTTTCGGTTTCGGCCACGCGCTCGGCGGCGCTGCCGGTGTCGTCATCGTCATCGAAGCTGCCGCCGCTGCCGGCGGCACTCCAGTCCAGCTCGGCCGGCGCCCAGTCGTCGCCGCTGTCGCTGCGTTCGGCCGGGGCCTCGCTGTCGCTGTCGTCACTGCCTTCGTTGGCCGCGTTGCCGTCGCTGCCGTCGGCCCAGTCCAGCAGCGGATTGCTTTCCACCGCCTGGGCGATCTCCAGCTCCAGCTCGGTGGTGGACATCTGCAGCAGCTTGATCGCCTGCTGCAACTGGGGCGTGAGCACCAGGTGCTGTCCCAACGATGTCTGCAGCCGAGTCTTCATGCCTGTGCCGAACGGAAGGAAAGGGACCCGGCGCCTGCGATCACAGCTTGAAGGAATCCCCAAGGTAAACGCGACGTACGTCGGCGTTGTCCAGGATCGCCTCCGGCGACCCCTGGGCGAGCACGCTGCCCTCGGCGAGGATATACGCGCGGTCACAGATTCCCAAGGTCTCGCGCACGTTGTGGTCGGTGATCAACACACCGATGCCGCGCTGCTTGAGATGGGTGACGATGCGCTGGATCTCGCCGACCGAGATCGGATCGACACCGGCGAACGGTTCATCGAGCAGGATCAGGCGCGGCTGTGCGGCCAGGGCGCGGGCGATCTCGCAACGGCGGCGCTCGCCACCGGACAGGCTGGCGCCGAGCTGGTCGGCGACGTGGCCCAGCTGCAGCTCGTCGAGCAGGCTGTTCAATTCGCGCTCGCGGCCGGCCGAATCCAGGTCTTCGCGCAGTTCCAGCACCAGGCGGATGTTGTCGGCCACGGTCAGCTTGCGGAACACCGACGGTTCCTGCGGCAGGTAGCCCACGCCCTGCTTGGCGCGGGTGTACATCGGGTCGCCGGTGATGTCCTTGCCGTCGAGCACGATGCTGCCGGCATCGGCGGCGACCAGGCCGACGATCATGTAGAAGCAGGTGGTCTTGCCGGCACCGTTGGGGCCCAGCAGGCCGACCACTTCGCCGGCGTCGAGAGTCAGCCCGAAGTCCTTGACGACTTCGCGCTGCTTGTACTTCTTGCGCAGGCCCTGTGCGACGAGCATTACTTCTTGCTCCCGGCCGGCGCCGCCGCCGGCGTCTTGTTCTTGGGCGGGATGACGGTGCGCACGCGGCTGCCGTCGCCACCGGAGTTCATCTCGCCGCTGCGGGTGTTGTAGATCATGCGCTGGCCGGCATTGGTGCCGCGCGCGCTGGTGACCTTGTAGTTGCCGGTCAGGGTGATGATCTCGGTCTTGATGTCGTAGTCGATGCGGTCGGCCAGCGCGTCCATCCAGGTGCCGTCATCGAGCTGCTGCTTCATTTTGGCCTGCTTGCCGGTGAACACCACGCGTACCGCTTCACCGTCCTTGAGGTAGATCTCGGCCTCGGACGAGCGCAGGTCCAGCGTGCCCTGGGTGATGATCACGCCCTGCGACAGCACGGTCTTGCCGTCGCCGGTGAGCATGCCCGACTGTGCGCCGGAATCGATGTGCATGTCTTCGTTGCGGTCGGTGGACTTGGCGAAGGCAGCGCTGGGCACAAGAAGACCGAGCGCGAGTACGGCTGCAAAGGGAATCTTCATCGGGGTCCGTTCTACCAGTGGGGCCACCCGGCGGACCGGGGGCGGGTGGGTGGGCTGTCCGCTTTGCGCCGGTCCGGAGACGTCGCAGGCGGGCGGCGGAATCAGCGTCGGGGCGTGTAGCGGCCCTTGGACTGGCTGAGGAAATGATACGTGTTGTTCTTCGAATCCACCTCGAAACCCACACCGGACTGTTCCATGCCCGGACGGGTCATGGTGACCAGGGCATCGGTGCGGGCGCGGCTGTCCTTGGGGAACACGTCCAGGTGGTCGGTGCGGAAGGTGGTGGGCACCACGCCCGGGCCGGCCGGGCTGTCGCCGGCGACATTGCCGCGCAGCTTCATTTCATCGCCCTTGGCGCTGAGCCAACCGGTTTCGGCACGCAGGGTCCAGTGCTTGCCATCCTTGTCGGGCATCTCGAACAACGGGGTGGCGATGGAGATGGTCTGGTCACCGCGCTGGCGCTCCAGCAGCGGCGCCCGCAGGGTGGTCGATTCCTTGCCCTGGTCATCCAGTGCCACGATCTGGAAATCGTGCAGCACGTAGTCCACGCCCAGTTCCTGGCTGTCGTTGGCCGGGCCCCTGTCGCGGTTGCGCAGGGCGGCCCAGCTGCTGAGCAGCGCCGCCAGCAGCAGACCGATGCCCAGCATGGTGCGCCAGTTCAGTGTCGGCAGGTTCATGCGCCGAACCTCGCCAGCGCGGCGTCCACGTGGCCCTGCGCGGCCAGCAGGATGTCGCACAGTTCACGGGCCGCGCCACGACCGCCCTCGGCCCGGGTCTGCCAGTGCACGCGCTCGGCAATCCACGGGTGGGCATTGGCCGGGGCCACCGCCAGCCCGACCGCGCCCAGCGGCGCCAGGTCAGGCAGATCGTCGCCCATGAACGCCACCTGGTGCAGCCCGATGCCGTGCCTGGCGCACAACGCCTGCACGCTGGCCAGCTTGTCGCCCACCGCGATCTGGGTATCGATACCCAGGTCGGCGCCGCGCTTGAGCGCGGACTGGCTGTTGCGCGCGGTGATCAGCACGGGGTGGATGCCGTGCTGCTGCAGCAGTTTCAGGCCCAGGCCATCCTGCACGAAGTACGCCTTGCTCTCGTTGCCGTCCTTGTCGTAGTACAGCCGACCGTCGGTGAGGGTGCCGTCCACGTCGAAGCAGGCCAGGCGGATACCGGCCGCCGTGGCGTGCAAGGGAGCGGGAAAGGCGGACAGGGGGGACCAGGGCATCAGGGCGACAGACTCGGTGGCGGCAGGAAGGGCATTACAGACTGAATGGGGTCTACGGACTGTCGGTTAAACCACCCGGGCCCGCAACAGGTCATGAATGTTCAGGGCGCCGACCGCCCGGCCCTGGCCATCGACCACGATCAGGCCGTTGATTTTCTGGGTTTCCATCTGCCGGGCGGCCTCCACGGCCAGCTGGTCGGCACCGATGGTGCGTGGGTTGCGGGTCATCACATCGGCGATCCTGGCGGTACGCACATCCAGCGCACTGTCCAGCGCACGGCGCAGGTCGCCGTCGGTGAACAGGCCGATCAGCACGCCATCGGCGTCCACCACGGCGGTCATGCCGAGCCGTTTGCGGCTCATTTCCACCAGCGCTTCGCTGAGGCTGGCGTCGGCCGGGACCTTGGGCAGGTCCTCGCCGGTGTGCATCACGTCGGTGATGTGCAGCAGCAGGCGGCGGCCGAGGCTGCCGGCCGGATGCGAGCGGGCGAAATCATCGGCGGTGAAGCCACGGGCGTCGAGCAGGGCCACTGCCAGCGCATCGCCCATCGCCAGCGAGGCGGTGGTGCTGGAGGTGGGGGCCAGTGCCAACGGGCAGGCCTCGGCCGGCACGCTCACGTCCAGGTGCACGTCGGCCGCAGTGGCCAGGCTCGACTGCGGGCGGCCGGTCATGGAAATCAGCACGTTGCCCTGGCGCTTGAGCACCGGCAGCAGCATCAGCACCTCGTCCGACTCGCCCGAATAGGACAGGGCCAGCACCACGTCGTCTTCGGTGATCATGCCCAGGTCGCCGTGGCCGGCCTCGCCCGGGTGCACGTAGAACGCCGGGGTGCCGGTGGAGGCCAGGGTCGCGGCGATCTTGCGCGCGATATGCCCGGACTTGCCCATGCCGGTGGCGACCACCCGGCCGCGGCTGGCCAGGATCGCCTGGCAGGCCTGCTGGAAGGCCTCGCCGAGGCGGCCGGCGACGGCATCCAGGGCCTGCTGCTCGATCTCGAAGACACGGCGGCCACTGGCGACCAGGCTGGCCGGATCGACGGAACGGGGGGGCAGGAGGGACTCGGCCATGCGGACGCCACGCAGCGGAAGTAGAATGAGCGCTCATTTTATTAGGAAAGCCCGTTGGACGCCGACACCATCCGCAACCTGATCGAAACCGGCCTGCCCGGCGCCCGCGCCGATGTGCGTGGCGACGATGGCGTGCATTTCGAAGCGACCGTGGTCTGCGAGGCCTTTGCCGGCAAGATGCCGCTGACCCGCCACCGGATGGTCTATGCCACCCTGGGCGACCTGATGGGCGGCGCGATCCACGCGCTGGCGCTGAAAACCGTGACCCCGGCCGAAGCCGGCTGAACCGCAGAAGATCCCCAATACATGGCCAAGATCGTTGTGACCGGCGGCGCTGCGCTGCACGGTGAAGTGAGCATCTCCGGCGCCAAGAACGCCGTCCTCCCCATTCTCTGCGCGACCCTGCTGGCCGATGCGCCGGTGGAGATCACCAACGTGCCGCACCTGCACGATGTGGTCACCACGGTGAAGCTGCTGGGCGAACTGGGCGCCAAGGTCACCATCGACCAGGGCACCCTGTCGCGGGGCAGTGCGATCGTGGTCGATCCGCGCTCGGTGAACCAGCACGTCGCGCCGTATGAGCTGGTCAAGACCATGCGCGCCTCGATCCTGGTGCTGGGCCCGCTGCTGGCCCGCTTCGGCGCCGCCGAAGTGTCATTGCCCGGTGGCTGCGCGATCGGTTCGCGCCCGGTGGACCAGCACATCAAGGGCCTGCAGGCGCTGGGTGCGGACATCGTGGTCGAGAACGGCTTCATCAAGGCCACCGCCAAGCGCCTGAAGGGCGGCCATTTCACCTTCGACATGGTCAGCGTTACCGGTACCGAGAACGTGCTGATGGGCGCGGTGCTGGCGGAAGGCACCACCATCCTCGACAACTGCGCGATGGAACCGGAAGTGACCGATCTGGCGCATTGCCTGATCGCCCTTGGCGCGAAGATCGAAGGCCTGGGCACTGCGCGCCTGGTCATCGAAGGCGTCGAGCGCCTGTCCGGTGGCCGCCACGAAGTGCTGCCCGACCGCATCGAGACCGGCACCTTCCTGGTGGCCGCGGCGATGACCGGCGGCAAGGTCACGGTCAACCGTGCGCGCCCGAACACCATGGACGCGGTGCTGTCCAAGCTGGTCGAAGCCGGTGCGAAGATCGAGACCACCGAAGACACCATCACCCTGGACATGCAGGGCAAGCGGCCCAAGGCGGTGAACCTGACCACCGCGCCGTACCCGGCGTTCCCCACCGACATGCAGGCGCAGTTCATGGCGCTCAACTGCGTGGCCGACGGTGTCGGCGTGATCAATGAAACGATCTTCGAGAACCGTTTCATGCACGTCAACGAACTGCTGCGCCTCGGCGCGGACATCCAGGTCGAAGGCCATACCGCCATCGTGCGGGGCAGCGAACACCTGAGCGGTGCGCCGGTGATGGCCACCGATCTGCGTGCGTCGGCGTCGCTGATCCTGGCCGGCCTGATGGCCAGCGGCGATACCACCATCGACCGCATCTACCACCTTGACCGTGGCTACGAGAACATCGAAGAGAAGCTGTCTTCGCTCGGTGCCACCATCCGGCGCGTGCCATGATTCTGCGCGGGAAGTTCAGCCCGCGTCGCAAGGCGCTGCTGGCGCTGGTGCTGATCGTGCTGGCGTGGCTGGGCTATGCCTGGTACGCCAACCTGGCCATCACCCAGGGCATCGAGCAGAAGGACATGGACTGGAATGGCGATGGCACGGTCAGCCGTGACGAGATCATCCAGTCGTTCTACGCGGTGGCGGTGAATGACAGCCAGGACGGCAACCGCCATTGCCGCACCTTCGTCTGGCGCAGCACCGGTGAGCAGATCCGCGTGGACTGCCGCACCGAGTTCGCGCCGGCCGCGGCCGAGGAAAAGAAGTAAAAAACGCCCGCGAAAGCGCGCGTTTTTTTCTGGGGCATCCATCCACGCATGGCGTGGATCTACTTCAGGTTTCCAGTAGATCCACGCCATGCGTGGATGACGTGGATCTCCGGTCAGTTCATCGCCTTGATGGTCAGGTCCAGCGCGTCACGGCCACCCTCACGCTGCAGCATGCGCGCCGGCACCGGGAACTCCGGCACGATCCAGGCGATCAGCTCCTTGTTGCCGTCGGCACGCGAGACCTTGGTGGCGTCGTAGCTCTTGCCGCCAACGGTGATCGCTTCCTTGCCGATCACACGGTAGGTCATGTTCTTGATCCGGCCTTCGTCGACCATGCGGTAGGTCAGCGGCTTGCCGGCGGCCAGGTCGCGGGCGATCGCCAGGTTGATCAGCAGCGCATCCATGTCACCGCTTTTCAGCGCGATCGGGCCGGCGCGGTCCGGCTTGATGTCGCCGGTCCAGGTGGCCTGGTTGCTGGTCCAGTTGTAGTTGGCCTGCACGTTGCGCTTCTTCACCAGCAGGGCCGAACGGTCCTGGCTGCTGAGCGGGCGCAGCTGGCCGCGCACTTCCTCGAACACGGTGCTCTGGCTGAGGTCGGCGAGCTGGTTCTTCACCTGCAGCGTGTAGCGCCACTTGTTGGCGCCTTCGCTGCTCAGGGTCATGCTGCCGTTGGCCTGCATGCCCATGTAGCTGGCCAGGTAATCGGCCTTGAACGGCTGCAGGGCCATGGCCGGCAGACTGGCCATCGACAGCGCGGCGGCCGCGATCCAGGTGAGGGGGCGGGTCAGGGTGCTCATGCTCAGACTCCTTGGTATTCGATCAGTCGAAGGTCGACGCGGTCTTCGCCGTCTTCGCGTTGCAGGATGCGCACCGGGGTGGGAACACCGTTGGCGATCCAGAGAATGGTTTCGTTGTTGCCGCCGTTGGTGCGGTACACCTTCAGCGCGTTGTAGGACAGGTCGCCGACCTCGACGTTCTCGGTCTGCGCTGCCGCCTGGTAGTCATGCTGGCGGACCTTGCCCATGTCCACGTAGCGGTAGTGCATGGCCGCGCCCGGACGCGCATCGCGCATGATCGCCAGGTTGATCAGCAGGGCGCTCTGGTCGCCCGGCTGCAGCGGGATCGGCTGCGCGCGGTCCTTCTTCACATCGCCGCTCCACTGCGCGGTGCCGGCCTGCCAGTTGTAGGTGCCGACCGCCTTCTTGCCCAGGAACAGGCCCTTGCGCACGGTGCTCTGGCTGAGCGGCGCGTAGGTGCCACCGCGTTCCTCGAACACGGTGCTCTGCTCGATGTTCAGGCCCAGCACGCTGGCAAAGCCGCGGCGGCCGACCACCTGCATGTCCACCCGCCATTGGCTGCCGCCGGTGTGGGTGACCTGCATGCTGGCGTCGCCGGCCTCCTTGCCCTTGTAGAAGGCCTGGTAGGTGGCGCTGAACGGCTGCAACGGCGGCGGCTCCCAGGCCAGGGCAGGAGGCATCGGCACCGGCGGTTCGGCCGGCGCCTGCACCATGGGCACCGCAGCCGGTGCTGTGGCGGGCGCTTGCGCCTGTCCCCAGCCCGGGCCGGGGAACGCGGCAAGCGACAGCAACAATGAAGTGGGCAGCAGGGTCGTGGTCTTCATGAAGGGCAGGGACCGCAGGAGGGGGCAGGATGCCAGCCGCGCAGTCAGCGGGGCGTGTGCAAGCCGGTTACCGGTTCAGGTTCCCGGCGAAATCTAGAGCCAACGGGTTAAACAGGGGGTGACCATCCAGCCAGGGTTGCCCGTCCCGTTCAGCCAGGCGGCCGCTGCACAGCAGCTGCAGCGTGGCGATCAGCAGCGGATGCTCCACCGCCAGCACGCGTGCAGCCAGGCTGTTCGCGTCATCGCCTGGCAGCACCGGCACCCGCACCTGGGCCAGCACGGCACCGGCATCCAGCTCGGGGACCACCAGGTGCACGCTGGCGCCATGCTCGGTATCGCCGGCCTGCAGCGCCCGGGCGTGCGTGTCCAGGCCCTTGTGCAGCGGCAGCAGCGAGGGATGGATGTTGACCAGGCGGCCAGCGAAGCGCTGCACGAAGATCGCGCCGAGGATGCGCATGTAGCCGGCGCAGATGATCCAGTCCGGCTGCGCTGCGGCCAGCGCATCGCCCAGGGCCTGTTCATAGGCGGCGCGGTCACTGAATTCCTTCGGTGCATGCGCCCAGCGCAGGCCCGCATCGACGCGTTGCAGCGCCTCGGCCGCGGGGCGATCGGAGAACACACCGACCACCTCGGCGCGCAGCCGGCCGCTGCCGATGGCGTCGAGGATGGCCTGCAGGTTGCTGCCACGGCCCGAGGCAAGCACGGCGATACGGGGGGGGGAAGCACTCATTACGGGGAACTCCGGCGGATCAGCGGCCAGGTGAACAGGCTGCCCACGGTGGCCATCAGCATGTCGGCGTGGGCATCCCACAGGTCGCCCTGCTGGCCGTTGTAGGCCTCGGCGGCATCGGGGGAGAGGGCCAGCGCGATGGCCCATTCAAACCATTCGTAGACCAGGCTGGAGCACATGATGGTCATCACCGCCAGGGTGAAGGCGTGGCCCCGGCGCAGTGCCGGCCAGGCATGGCGGGCCAGCTGCAGCAGTGCCGGGGTGAAGCAGACGCCGTACAGGAAGTGGATGAGGCGATCGAAGTGGTTGCGCTGCCAGCCGAACGCCGCATTGGGCGACCAGCCGGTCAGCGTCTGCATCCACGCGTCGTAGGGCACGTTGGAGTACAGCCAGCGCGCCGCCACGCAATGCAGGGCGATGAAGCCGCAGATGGCGATGAAGGCGCCATTGCCCAGCCAGCCACGGCGGTCCACCCACAACAGGGCGACCAGCCCGAGCACGGTCAGCGTGCTGTGCAGGGCCTGTTCGGTCGGCCACAGCGGCCGGATCCAGCTGATCGCGAACACCACCAGCACGGCGGCGAACGCCAGCTTCTTGGCGCCCGATGCACGGTAGGCGGAGGCAGGAGGGGCGAGGGCAGGCGAGGACATGTCGGGTCGATCAGGAAGGGACGGGTATTCGCCGGCCGGCTCAGACGCTGAGATGGTCGCCGCGGTCGAACAGGGCAGCCATCTCCGGTTTGGACAGGAACACCAGTGCATAGGCGGTCAACGCCATGCCCAACGGCCCGGCCAGCACGGCCAGCCAGGCCGCACGCCGGCACGCGGCCAGACCGGAGCGGCGCGACAGCAGGCGGGCGGTATGCAGCTGCACGAAGCCCAGCACCGCGGCCAGCACGGCGATTGCCGCATAGACCGTGGCCAGCACGGCGCCGTCGTCGAGCCCGCGCGAACTGGCCACCAGACCGATGAAGGCGGTGAAGGCCAGTGCGGCCAGCCAGTGGAACCCCGCCAGCGCGTAGAACAGCACTTTCAACGTCTGCAGATGGCTGGCCAGCTGCAGCTGGGCCAGGGTCTGCTGCGGCAGCGGTGGCGGATGGCCTGCGGCGTTCACAGGGCAGCGCCCGGTGCATCGAAGGCCGCCTTGACCTGCGGGCGCAACAGGGTGATCAGGCTCAACACGCCCAGCGCGGTGCCGATCGGGGCGACCAGACAGGCCAGGCCGGCCACGATCAGGCACAGCAGATGACGGCGACGGCGTGCCAGGCAGCGCCCGGCATAGGCGACGAACGCGCCCAGCGTGACGCCCCCGAACACCATGACGCAGCCGAGGATGGTGAACACCCAGCCCATCAGCTGCTGTTCGGCCAGCGAGGAGGGCTCGCCGCCGGACTTCATCGGCAGGCTGCCGGTCAGGGCGGCGATACCGATCACGATGTGCAGGATGAAGATCAGCGAGAACAGTGCGATCAGGCCACCGACCACGTAGTGCGCGATGGCCAGCATGCGCAGGTGGTCGGCATCCTGGGCGGTGAACACCGGCACCGTCGCCAGCGGCGGCGGTACCGGAGCGGGTGGCAGGGGGGGCGTTGCGTCCATGCGGGCTCCTGGGTTGCCGGGATCAGCCGATGTGGACGCGCTCGGCGCCTTCGGCGCTGACCACCTGGCCGATGGTCCAGTGTTCCAGGCCCTGCGCCTTGACTGCCTCGGACACGGCCGCCACCTGATCCGGAGCGACGATCAGCACGAAGCCGATGCCGCAGTTGAAGGTGCGCCACATCTCGCTGTCGGCCACCGCGCCTTCCTTCTGCAGCCACTGGAAGACCGGCGGCAGGGTCCAGGACGAAGCCTGGATGTCCAGGCCGAGGCCGTCGGGCACCACGCGGATGATGTTCTCGGTCAGGCCGCCACCGGTGATGTGGGCCATGCCGTGGATGGCCGCACCGTGCGACTTCAGCAGCGACAGGATCGGCTTGACGTACAGCCGGGTCGGCGCCATCAGCGCATCGACCAGCTTCACGCCGCCTTCCAGTTCCAGATCGGCCGGGCGGCCGGCGCGGTCGTAGATGCGGCGCACCAGCGAATAGCCGTTGGAGTGCGGGCCGGAAGAGGCGATGCCGATCAGCACGTCGCCGTTGGCCACGCTGGCGCCGTCCTTCAGCTCGCTCTTCTCGACCGCAGCGACGGTGAAGCCGGCCAGGTCGTATTCGCCGGGGGCGTACATGTCGGGCATTTCAGCGGTTTCGCCGCCGATCAGGGCGCAGCCGGCCTCGGTGCAGCCGTTGGCGATGCCACCCACCACGGCCGCGGCGGTGTCGATGTCCAGCTTGCCGGTGGCGAAGTAATCCAGGAAGAACAGCGGTTCGGCACCCTGCACCAGCACGTCGTTCACGCACATGGCGACCAGGTCGATGCCGATCGTATCGTGGCGGTTCAGCTGGTGGGCCAGCTTCAGCTTGGTGCCCACGCCGTCGGTACCCGACACCAGCACCGGCTCGCGGTACTTGTTGGACAGGTCGAACAGGGCGCCGAAGCCGCCCAGGCCGCCCATCACTTCCGGCCGGAAGCTGCGCTTGACCAGGGGCTTGATGCGCTCGACCAGCGCGTTGCCGGCGTCGATGTCGACACCCGCGTCACGGTAGGTGAGGGGGGAGGGGGCGGAAGACGGGGTGTTGGTCACGGGCGTCGGCGCTGGCAGGGGTTGAACGGGCGATTTTAACAGGCCGCATTGGCGCAAAGTCCGTATTCGGGCAACAATTCCCCCCGGATACGTCGAGCCAATGGATGTCCTGATGCGCCGCAGCCTGATTCTGACCCTGCTCATTGCACTGAGCCTGCCGGTGGCCACGATGGCCCAGAGCGGCCTGCGCACCGAGGGTGATGTCGCCACCGCCACCGGCGCGTACGAGGCCGAAGTGCCCGTCAACAGCCAGGCCGAAGCCGATCGCAACGGCGCCCTGGCCCGCGCGCTGAGCGTGGTTCTGGGCAAGTTGTCTGGCGATCGCAGCGTGATGTCCCGCCCCGGCGTGGTGCAGGCGCTGCGCAACGCCAAGGATTACGTGGCCAGTTACGACTACAAACAGGACCAGAGCGTGGGCGCCAGTGGCGCGCCGAGCTTCCGCACCCTGCTGGTGGCCCGTTTCCGCGAGGATGACGTCGATTCGCTGGTCGCCGCCCTGGGCCTGCCGCTGTGGCCGCAGCCGCGACCGAAGCCGGTGCTGTGGCTGGCGGTGGATGACGGCAGCGGCCCGCGCCTGGTCAGCGTGCAGCAGGCCAATGCCGCCCGCCCGCTGCTGAACCGCGCCATCGAACGCGGTTACAAGCTGGGCCTGCCCAGTGGCGGTGCCGCCGAACAGGCGCTGGCCGGGGCCATCTGGCGCCAGGACAGCGCTGCGGTGGCCCGTGCCTCGTCGCGTTATTCGCCGCCGATGCAGCTGATCGGCAAGCTGTACCGCGCCAATGGCGGCTGGCAGGCGGACTGGGTGTTCGTCGACAACGGCCGTGAACTGAACAAGTGGACCAGCAAGGACGCCAACGCCATGCGTGCGATGGCCGCCGGTGCCGATGGCGCCGCCGACGCGCTGGTCAAGCGCTATGCCAAGGCCGGCGTAGCCACCGGCCAGGCCGGGACCTACCGCGTGGTGGTGACCGGCATCAACAGCGCCGACGATTACCTGCGCCTGGCCGCCGGCCTGCGCGAGGTGCCGGTGGTGCGCAATGTCACCCCGCTGCACGCCTCGGCCGGCCAGTTGGAGCTGAGCCTGGAGATGACCACCGGCCTGGCCGGCTTCAACCGCATGCTGGGCGACAACGGTGTGCTGGTGCCGAGTGCCACGCTGCCGGCGCTGCCGACCCCGATCGATGAGACCAGCGGCGCCCCTGTGGCCGCGCCGGTCAGCAACGAGTACCGCCTGCGATGACTCTGACCCCGGAAGCGGAAATCGCGCAGTTCCTGCGGCGGATGAAGTACATCCTGTTCGCCGGCCTGGTCGGCTGGATCGTCTGGCTGCTGGCGCCGATCCTGACCCCTTTCGTACTGGCGCTGGCCCTGGCCTGGCTGGGTGACCCGTTGGTGGACCGCATCGAGGCTACTGGCCGCTCGCGCATGACCGGCGTGGTGCTGGTGTTTGCGGCCATGGTGCTGGTGATCGTGGCCCTGCTGCTGGTGCTGGTGCCGATGATCGAACGCCAGATCACCACCCTGATCGCGGTCGCGCCGCAGGCGCAGGCGTGGCTGATGGAAAAGGGCATTCCCTGGTTCGAGCAGAAGACCGGCCTGGAAGTGATGCAGTGGCTGGACCCGGATCGGCTGATCGACTGGGTGCGCAGCCACTGGCAGCAGGCCGGCGGCTTCGCCACCACGTTCATGGGTTACGTCTCGCGCTCGGGCTTTGCGATGGTGACCTGGGTGGTCAACATCCTGCTGCTGCCGATCCTGGCGTTCTACTTCCTGCGCGACTGGGACAAGCTGGTGGAGCGGGTGGCGTCGGTGATTCCGCGCAACCACATCGGCACCATCAGCGCGCTGGCGCGCGAGTCCAACGACGTGCTGGGCGCGTTCATCCGCGGCCAGTTCCTGGTGATGCTGGCGCTGGGCGTGATCTACGCCGGCGGTCTGTCGCTGGTGGGCCTCAAGCTGGGCCTGCTGATCGGCCTGATTGCCGGCCTGATCAGCTTCATCCCGTACCTGGGCGCGACCACCGGCATCGTGATGGCGATCGTGGCCGCGCTGGTGCAGTCGCAGGGCTTCGACCTGAAGCTGCTGATCCTGGTCGGTGTGGTGTTCACCGTTGGCCAGCTGCTGGAGAGCTACGTGCTCACGCCGCGCATCGTCGGCGACAAGATCGGCCTGCACCCGGTGGCGGTGATCTTCGCGGTGATGGCCGGTGGCCAGCTGTTCGGCTTCCTCGGCATGCTGCTGGCGCTGCCGGTGGCGGCGGTGACCAACGTGCTGCTGCGCTACGCCCACCAGCGTTATCGGCAGAGCGAGCTGTACGTGGGCGAGAAGCCGGCAATCGTGCTTGATGGCGTGGTCGATACCCCCCATATCATCATTCCGAACGACAAGGGCCCCGACCTGAAGTGATGGGTGTGCCGCAACTGCCGCTGGCCCTGCATTACCCGCGGGACCAGCGCCTGGAGACCTTCATCGGCGCGCCGGATGGCGCGCTGGCGCAGCTGCGCGCGATCGCAGTGGGCGCCAGCCACGATTGGGTCTACCTGGAAGGGGCGGCGGGCACCGGCAAGACTCATCAGGCGCTGGCGATGTGCTCCAGTGCCGAGCAGGCCGGGCGCCTGCCGACCTATGTACCGCTGGCCAGCGCCGCCGGCCGTGTGCGCGCGGCGCTGGACGGGCTGGAGTCGCGTGAACTGGTGGCGCTGGATGGCCTGGATGAGGTGGCCGGCGATCGCGAGGACGAGATCGCGCTGTTCGACTTCCACAACCGCGCGCGGGCTGCCGGGGTGACCGTGCTGTACACGGCGCAGAAGGCGCCCGAAGCGCTGGGCCTGGTGCTGCCGGACCTGCGTTCGCGGCTGGGCCAGTGCGTGCGCGTGCTGCTGCAGCCGCTGGATGAGGAAGGCCGCGCGGCGGTGCTGCGCGAGCGCGCGCTGCGGCGTGGGCTGGCGATCGACGAGGCCGCCATCGAGTGGCTGCTGTCGCACACCGGGCGTGAACTGGGTGGATTGATCACGCTGCTGGACTGGCTGGACCGCGAATCGCTGGCGGCCAAGCGGCGGATCACCGTGCCGTTCCTGCGCCAGGTGCTGGAAGAAGGCCGCCCTCGTTACTGAGGATGGGTGTGTTTGCAGGGCTGCGCCCTGCACCCGCGGTAGTGCCGGCCGCTGGCCGGCAACAGCAGAAGCGACGTCAACGTCAACTTCAAAAGCTGGCTTCCTGAGGGGAGGCGGGGCGCTGTGGGCTTGCGGGGCCGCCGTAAACCCGTCCATGGGGGCTTGGTCGCCGCATCCATGCGGCTCACACCCCGCAAGCCCACAGCGCCCCGCCTTCGACAGGTTCCCGCGGCTGTTGGTGGGTGTCGACCTTGGTCGACACGAGTCTTGCTTGTGGTGGGTGTCGACCTTGGTCGACACCAGAGCAAGCGCAGCGAAGCGACCCGCTTTTGATTTTCTTTTTCTTTTCCGTGGCTGGACGTACACGGAAACTGTCAGAGGCCGGGCGGGTGGGCCATGCAGGGGCGTTGGCGCCATGGATGGCGCCATCGAGCTTACAGGGACGTACTTGCAGCGTCCCCTGCATGGCCCACCCGCCCGGCCAAGCACGCGATCCGCTCTACGCAACCCGCCACGAGGGGCTCAGCCGTTCGCCGCCAATTCCGCATCCAGCGCACGCAGGCGATCCACCGTCCCGACATCGGTCCAGCGCCCGTGATGGTACTGACCCGTCATCAATCCCTGCGCCATGAAGTGCTTCTGCAGCGGCACGACCGAAAATTTCGGTGGCATCCGCTCGCTGCCCGGCGCATCGCCGATCACCTCGCGCCAATCGGCCACGATCGAAGGGCGGTACACGCCGATGCCCGCATACGTCAGGCACGGTCCTTCGCGGTCGTGATGCAGCCCGCCCTGCGGGTCCAGCCGGTAATCACCGTGTGGGTGCTGGGCCGGATTGTCGACCAGCACCAGGTGCGCCTGGCCCTGCGGTTCGCGCGGCAGGCCGGCGAAATCGAAATCGGTCCAGATGTCGCCGTTCACCACAAGGAATGGTGCCTCGCCCAGCACCGGCAGTGCATTGAGGATGCCGCCGCCGGTTTCCAGCGGGGTCGCCCCTTCGTGGAGGAAATGCAGGTGCAGCCCCCATTGGCTGCCATCGCCCAGCACCGCCGGAAACTGCTCGGCCAGCCACGCGGTGTTGATCACCACCTCGCGCACGCCCAGCGCGGCCAGGCGCTCCAGGTGCCACACGATCAGCGGCTTGCCCGCCACTTGCAGCAGCGGCTTGGGCGTGTGCAGGGTCAGCGGGCGCATGCGCTCGCCCAGGCCCGCGGCAAAGATCAGCGCCTTCATCGGGCCACGCGCATCGGTGCAGCCAGTTCGGCCAGCGCCGGCTTGATGCGTGTTTCCAGCAGCTGCTGCAGCGGTGCCAGCTCGCGATAGCGCGGCAGCACTTCCTCCAGGTAGCCGATGAAGCGCGGCGCGTCATCCAGGTAATGGCCCTTGTTGTCGCGGTAACGCAGGCGGCAGAACAGGCCGAGGATCTTGACGTGGCGCTGGATGCCCATCCAGTCGGCATCACGCAGGAAGGTAGCGCGGTCGGGCACCGGCAGGCCGGCATCCAGCGCGCGCTGGTGGTACTGCGCCAGCCATTCGTCCACGCGCTGCAGCGGCCAGCTCAGGAACGCATCCTTGAACAGGCTCACCGCATCGTAGGCGATCGGGCCACGCACCAGGTCCTGGAAATCCAGCACCGCAGGGCCATTGTCGACCGGCATGAGGTTGCGTGGCATGTAGTCGCGGTGGGTCATCAGCTGGGCCTGGCCCAATGCGTTGTCCATCAACCGGCGATGCACCAGCTGCAGGCCTTCGATTTCACCGCAGTCCAGTTCCAGGTTCAGATGGCGCTGCAGGAACCATTCGTCGAACAGCCCGGCATCGCGTTGCAGCAGTGCTTCGCCGAACTGGCCGAAATCAGCCGGCACCGGAATCGCCTGCAGGCGCAGCAACTGTTCGATTGAACGGCCGAACCATTCATCGGCATTGCGTTCGTCGAGGATCTTGGCCAGCGTCGGGCCACCGAGATCCTCCAGCAGCAGGAAACCGGCATCGAGATCCTGGGCAAGCAAGGCGGGCACGCGCAGGCCATGGTCATGCAGCAGGCCGCGCATGCGCAGCCACGGTCGCGGATCTTCCAGCCCCGGCGGCGCGTCCATCACGATGTGGCTGCCGCGCGTGCTGGTGGTGCGCCAGTAGCTGCGCATGCCGGCATCGACCGAGGCGCGCTCGACCACCGCGTTGGCATCATCAAGCTGGGTACGGGCCCACTGCAGGCGCTGCGCGCTGCGCTGGGGGTCGGAGGCGGGTTCGGTCATGCAGGCAGTTCCGGGCGCGCCAGGCGCGCCACGCTCAGGAGAGAGGAAAGGGGGTGTCAGCGGCGTGGGCTGAACAGGCGCATCAAGGCCAGCACGGCCACCGCGCCGATCACGGCGCCGAGGAAACCAGCCGGCTCGCCGGGGCGGTACCAGCCCATGTACTGGCCGAACCAGCCGGCCACCAGCGCGCCGACGATGCCCAGCACGATGGTCAGCAGGCAGCCCATGCGGTTGTTGCCGGGCATGAAGAAGCGCCCGAGCAGGCCGACGAAGAAGCCGACCAGCAGGATGTACAGCCAGCTGCTGCTGCCGAACAGACCATTCATGCGCGCGGATTCCGCTTGAGTGTGGACGCAGCCTAGCAAGGCCAGGCTGCGTCCGTCACGGGTGCCGGATCAGCAGCAGCCGTGGTCGCCGTGGCGGGTGCCGCTGTCGGCGGCCACTGGCGAACCGCTGGTCTCGCCGCGCAGGCTGGCGGCGTAGTGCTCGCTGATCACCTTGGACACGCAGGCGGTGACCTTCTTGCCCATCGGAATGTGCAGGAACTCGTTCGGGCCGTGCGCGTTGGAGTGCGGGCCGAGCACGCCGGTGATCATGAACTGCGCACCCGGGAACTTCTCACCCAGCATGCCCATGAACGGGATCGAGCCGCCTTCGCCCATGTACATCGCCGGCTTGCCGAAGAAGGCCTGGCTGGCGTCGTCGATGGCCTGGGTCAGCCACGGCGCCATGGCCGGGGCGTTCCAGCCGGTGGAGGCCTTTTCCAGGTCCAGGGTGACCTGCGCGCCGTTCGGCGGGTCGCGCAGCAGCGCTTCCTTCAGCAGTTCGCCGCAGGCCTTGCCATCGGCGGTCGGCGGCAGGCGCAGCGACAGCTTCACCGAGGTCTGCGGGCGCAGCACGTTGCCGGCCGATTCCAGCGGCGGCATGCCACCGATGCCGGTGACCGACAGCGCCGGGCGCCAGGTGCGGTTGAGCACCAGCTCGGTCAGGTCTTCGTTCATCGGGCGCAGGCCGTCGACCATCGGGAACTTCTCGAAGATCTCGGTATCGACCACTTCGGCAGCACGCTTGGCCTGTTCCTGGCGCTCGGCCGGAATCTCCACGTTCATGCCGTCGATCAGGATGCGGCCGGTGTCCTGGTCCTCGATGCGCGAAAGGATCTGGCGCAGCAGACGGAAGCTGGACGGGATCACGCCGGAGGCATCGCCGGAATGCACGCCTTCGTTGAGCACCTTCACGGTGAAGTTGCCGCCGGTCAGGCCGCGCAGCGAGGTGGTGCACCACAGCTGGTCGTAGTTGGCGCAGCCCGAATCCAGGCAGACCACCAGCGACGGCTTGCCGATGCGGTCGGCCAGGTGGTCGACGTAGGCCGGCAGGTCGTAGCTGCCCGATTCTTCGCACGCTTCGATCAGCACCACGCAGCGGGCGTGCGGCAGGCCCTGGGCCTGCAGCGCCAGCACCGCCGCCAGCGAGCCGAAGATCGCGTAGCCATCATCGGCGCCGCCGCGGCCGTACAGCTTGTCGCCGCGCAGTACCGGGGTCCACGGGCCGAGGTCGTCGTCCCAGCCGGTCATTTCCGGCTGCTTGTCCAGATGGCCGTAGAGCAGGATGGTGTCGTCGCCGGTCTCGGCGCCGGTGGCCGGAATTTCCAGGAAGATCAGCGGGGTACGGCCTTCCAGGCGCACCACCTCGACCTTCAGGCCGGGCAGCTGCTGGGCCTTGGCCCAGTTCTCCATCAGGGTGACTGCCTGTTCCATATAGCCGTTCTGCACCCAATTGGCGTCGAACATCGGCGACTTGTTGGGAATGCGGATGTAGTCGACCAATTGCGGGACGATCTCGCTGTCCCACTTGTCATTGACGAATTGGCCGAGCTTGGCGCTGTCCATCTGAAACTCCGGTTGCATGGGCTGTGATCCGGCCATTCTACGCCTGTGCCGAGGGTAGGGTTTTTCCTACATCACGTCGGGTATTTGGCTGGCTTACTGGAACGCGGGAAACCGATAGGCTGTGCACATGTGGAGACGGACACTGTTCCTACCGGCGGGATTGCCGGGAGGGGCCACCCGAACCACAAGGAGATACACGTCGTGCCTTGGTTTGTCGTGTTAAGGGCACTGGTACTGGGAATGTGGATCGCAGGGGCGCACGCCGCTGCTCCGATCGACATCAACCGGGCCGATGCCCGGGCGCTGCAGCAGGGACTGACGATGGTCGGAGCCGTCAAGGCCGAGGCGATCGTCGAGCACCGGCGCAGACACGGCCCGTTTCACCGCGTCGAGGACCTGACGCAGGTGAAGGGGATAGGGAAAGCAATCGTCGAACGGAATCGACAGCGGATCACCGTAGGCAACAGGGCGTTGCCGGCGGATCCGGTACCCGGATCGGTACCGGTGCGAACCGTACCCAGGCGCTGACAGCAGGATCGTCGGAACCGGCAGGACGCTGGTTCATCGGGCACGGGCAGGAAGGCCGTGCCCACCGACCGCCGCAGGACGCGGCACCAATCACCAGGACGGTGGCATCACAGACCTGTGGAAGGGGCTGAGATACAAGCAGGACGAACGCGGTCGCGTGCAGGATGCAACGCTGTCCCCACAGCGCAGGAAGCGAGGGGACGGCAGCAGGCCGACAGGGATGTAACGATTGCCCGGTACGACACAAGGCTGTGTCGCCGGGCAATTTCATTTGTGGCGTCCGTTCTTGCCGCGGCCACCACGCGCCGATGAGGTACGGTAACCGCCTCGCATGGAAAGGACCGCCGCTGGATGCCTCTGTACCGCCCCACGACGCTGATGTTCGCCCTGGCCCTGGCCCTGCCGCTGATGGCCAGTGCCGCCGCGCCCGCCAAACCTGCGGCTGCGGCCGCCAGCACCGCGGAGGTACGCGGTCCGACCGACCTCAAGCCGGGCGAGTACCTGTGGCACCCGGAAATCTCGCCCACCGGCCCGATCGTGCTGGTGGTCAGCCTCGACGAGCAGCGTGCCTACGTCTACCGCAACGGTATCGCCATCGGCCTGACCACGATCAGCTCGGGCAAGGCCGGGCATGAAACACCCACCGGGGTGTTCACCATCCTGCAGAAGGACAAGGACCACAAATCCAACCTCTACAACAGCGCGCCGATGCCCTACATGCAGCGGCTGACCTGGGACGGCATCGCCCTGCACGGCGGCAGCCTGCCCGGGCATCCGGCCTCGCATGGCTGCGTGCGCCTGCCACAGGCCTTCGCGCAGAAGCTGTTCAGTGAAACCCAGCGCGGCGATACGGTGGTCGTGGCCGATGCCAAGAGCTCGCCGATGACGCTGGCCTACCCGTCGGTGCTGGCGCCGGTGAACGCGCGCGGCCAGGCGCTGCCGGAAACCGAGGGCGGCGCCAGCGCGCAGGCCTGGTGGAACGACGGCGCAGCCCCGGCCGGGCAGGTCGGCATCCTGGTCAGCCTGCACGACCAGCGTCTGTACGTGCTGCGCGATGGCGTGATGATCGGCGAGTCGCCGCTGAAGGCGGACGCGCTGCCGGCGTTCCAGGGCACCACCCTGTTCGTGATGGGGCAGGGTTACAGCGATACGCCCAGCCCGCTGGATGTGAACCAGCGCCTGCACCAGTGGACGGCCTACCCGCTGCTGGGCCAGGACCGTGCCCAGGCCACCCCGGACCTGCTGGCCACGCCGTCGTTGCCGATGGCGCTGCCGGCCGATTTCGCCCGTCAGCTGTACCAGGTGCTGGTGCCGGGCACGACCCTGCTGGTGACCTCGCTGCCGGCGGTCCGCCCAAGCCCGGCTGAATCCGGAATGCAGCCGGTCTTGGAATCCGAGCCGCCAGGGTCCACCCTCAAGGGCAACTGAGCCCCCTCGTTGTGCCCATGACTGCATCCCGCCTGTGCCGGCTGGCCGCGTTCGGCCTGCTGGCGACCTCGGCCAGCGCCCCGGCGCTGGCACAGACGCCCGCCCTCGCCACCAGCGCCGATGATCTGGCTGCGCTGCTGTCGCGTAGTGCGCCCAAGGCCGACCGCCACGTGTTGCAGCTGGCGGCGCACGCCATGCGCTGTGCATTGCAGCGCCCCGAGCTGGGCATCAACGGTGATCGCCTCAGCGTGATCGATTATTCGCGGCCGTCCACCGAGCCGCGCCTGTGGGTGTTCGACCTGGCCCACCAGCGCCTGCTGTTCGAGGAATGGGTGGCGCATGGGCGCAACAGCGGCGAGAACCGCACCGAGCACTTCTCCAACCGTGATGGCAGTTTCATGTCCAGTCTCGGCGCGTTCACCGCGCAGGAGACCTACATGGGCGGCAACGGCTATTCGCTGCGCCTGGCCGGGCTGGAACCGGGCTTCAACGACCGCGCGCGCGAGCGCGCGATCGTCATCCACGGCGCGCCCTACGTGAACCCGGCGACCGCGCAGCTGCAGGGGCGGCTGGGCCGCAGCCTGGGTTGTCCGGCAGTGCGCCTGTCGGTGGCCAAACCCCTCATCGATGCGCTGCGCGGCGGCACGATGGTGTTCGCCTACTACCCCGACCAGGACTGGCTGAAGCACTCGCAGCTGCTGGGCGGCGAGTGTGGTGGCCAGAGCACGCTCGCCACGCGGTGATGCACGATGGCGCGTGGCGTGATGCAATGCGCCGATGAACGTCGACTCTCTGCTGCACACTCCGAGCCAGGTCATCTCCTGCCTGGACTACCGCCGCGAACGCTGGCGCAACAGCCTGGGCTGGACGCGCGAGATCCTGCGCCTGCCCGCGCAGGGCGACGACTGGGCGCTGCGCCTGTCGGTGGCCGAGATCGAACAGGATGCCGCGTTTTCCGCCTTCCCCGGTGTGGAGCGTGAACTGGTGCTGTTGCAGGGCAATGGCGTGCGCCTGCGCTTTGAAGACGGCCGTGTGGCCGAGGTGCTGCCGCCACATGGGCGCGTGCGCTTTGCCGGCGAGGAAGCGCTGCAGGGCGAACTGGTGGATGGCATCACCCACGACTTCAACCTGATGTGGAAGCGCGATCTGCTGCAGGCCGAACTGCTGCACCGGCCGCTGGTGGGCTCGATGTTCTTCTTCTGCGAGCCGGGCGTGGCCTGGGCCTTGCACCTGTTGGCCGGGCACGCGGAGTTCGGTGCTGACAGTGGCCTGCCGCCGCTGCAGGCCGGCGATACTGCGTGGCTGTCAGCGGGTGAACGGCAGCGGCATGCCGTGCAGGGCGGCGGCGAGGTGTTGGCGATCCGGGTGAGTGCGGCGGCGTGATGATTCGTTGGCGCCGGTGGGCGCGGCCAGCCGAGCATGGCTCGGCTCTACAGTAGATCCACGCCATGCGTGGATGCGGCGACCTCAATACACATCCCGCCGGTAACGACCGGCCAGCAGCAACGCTTCCTTGCCGTCCGCTCCCAGCACCTGCTCGATCACTGCATCCACGGCCGGGGCCATGCCCTGCAGGCTGCCGCAGACCAGGATCGTCGCGCCTTCATCCACCCATTGCCGCAGCGTCGCCGCCTCGGCCAGCAACCGGTCCTGCACGTAACGGTGCGCGCCGCCGTCGCGGCTGAACACTACGTCCAATCGCGCCAGCGTGCCGTCGGCCTGCATCGCCTGCAGTTCTTCACCGAAGTGGAAGTCGTGCGCTGCGGTGCGCTCGCCGAACAGCAGCCAGGTACGGCGCGCGCCACTGCGGGCACGTTCGTGCAGATGGGCACGCAGGCCGGCGATGCCGGTGCCGTTGCCGATCAGCAGCAGTGGCACGTCGGCGGCGACGCCATGGAAGTTGTCGTTGCGACGCAGGCGCAGCTGCACCGGCTCGCCGATCACGGCGTGGTCGCACAGCCAGCCGCTGCCGATGCCGGGCGTGCCATCGCTGCGCAGCTGGCGCCGTAGCAGCAGTTCCAGTGCGCCGTCGGCCATCACCGAGGCGATCGAGTATTCGCGATGCGGCAGCGGCTGCAGCGTCGCCAGCAACGCCGATAGATCTCCGGGGGGAACCAGCGAGGGCAGGTGCGAGCGTTCGACGCGGGCCAGCAGTGTCTGTCCATCGTCCAGCACCGTATCTGCGTCCAAGCCCTGCGCCTGCAGCCAGGCACGCGCGGTGTGGCGCGCATGCTGCGGGCCGATCTCGGCGATGTCACCGGCCTGCCACTGTCCATCGGCATTGCCCGGCGGTTGCAGGCGCAGCCAGTACACCGCGCCACCGGGGCTGCCGGGATTCAGATGCGCGCGCTGCTGCAGCGTCCATGGCTGGTACTCGGCCGGGCTCCAGTCGGGCAACTCGCTGGCGCCGCCACCAAGCTGGCCGAGCAGTTGCTGCCAATGGCGCAGCGCGGCCGGATCGGCGTTGTCGACTTCGATCGCATCGAACAACGGATGCGCGCCTTGCCTGCGCAACCACTGATCAAGTTGATGGCCGAATCCGCAGAAATGGCCATAGCTGCGGTCGCCCAGTGCGAGCACGCCGTAGTGCAGGTGTTGCAGCGAAGGCGGCGCGGCCATCACCCCGCGCAGGAACGGCAGCGCATGATCGGGTGGGTCGCCTTCGCCAGTGGTGCTGGCGATGAACAATGCACGCTGGCTGTCGGCCAGCAGTGCGGCGTCCACCTCGTGCAGACCGCGCACACGCACTGGCACGCCGGCACCACGCAATGCCTCGGCACTGCGTTCAGCCAGTTCGCGGGCAAAGCCGGTCTGGCTGGACCAGACCAACAGCAGCGGCCGCGTATCGCCGGCTGCGGCGTCGTCGCGCGGGCGGCCCCGCCACCACAGTGCGGCGCAGGCCAGCGCATACAGCGTGGACGCGGCCGCGGCGATCAACTGCTGCCGTCCCGGCGGCGCGCCCTGCCACCAGGATTCGCCGAGGTGCAGGCGCAGCAGCGCCCAGCCGATCAGCGCCAGCGCGATCAGTACAAGCGTGTTGCCGAGCAGCGCGCGCGACGGCCGTGCGCTCATGCGTCCTGCTCGTCGAGCAGGCGCTGGAAGGCGCTGCTGAGGAACTCGCGCGGGCCATCGACGGCCCGTTGCAGGTAACGCACGGCCAGGCCTTCGCGCTCGGCCAGCGCCAGGCCCTGATCGTGGCCGAGCACGGTCAAGGCGGTGGCCCAGGCATCGGCGTGCATCGCGTCGTCGGCGACTACGGTCACGGCGGCGGCGACCTGGCGTACCGGCATGCCGGTGCGCGGGTCGAGGCTGTGGCTGAAAGCCTGGCCGTCGGCCTGGTACTGGTGCCAGCGGTCACCAGAGGTGGCGACCGCCCTGCCGTCCAACGCCAGCACCCGCGGTGGTGTCTCGGTGTGTGCGTCTTCTTCCGGCGCCGATTCCACCAGCACGCGCCACGGCTGGCCGTCCGGCTTGCGGCCGTAACCGGCCAGTTCGCCACCGACTTCGATCAGTGCAGCGGTGATGCCTTGGCTGCGCAGCCAGTCGGCCACGTGATCGACACCGAAGCCCTTGGCGATCGCCGACAGGTCCAGTTCCAGTCCGCCCGGCTGCAGCAGTGCGTCGTCCTGCCAGTGCAGGTGCTGCCAGCCGCAGCGTTCACGCGTGGCCTGCAGCGTAGCGACGTCGGGCTGGCGGCGTTCACCGGCATGCGCACCGAAGCCCCACAGCGCAACCAGGGGGCCGACGGTGGGATCGAAGGCGCCGTCACTGGCGGCGGCGATGGCCTGTGCGCAGGCCAGCACCCGGCGCGTCTCGGCCGGCAGCGTGCACCACTGGCCGGCGGCGGCCTGATTGAAGCGGCTGAGGTCCGAGCCGGCCTCCCACGTACTCATCTGCGCGACCACCTCATCCAGTCGCGCCTGGATGCCGGCGTGCAGCGGGTGCAGGTCGCGCTGGCGCGGTGCGACCAGCGACACGCTCCAGGTGGTGCCCATGGTGGTGCCACCGAGGCGGGCGATGTCGTGCAGGGAATCGGTCATGGCGGGGCGGTGCGGGCGCGATGCCGGGATGTGCCCGGCATCGCGGTCCACATTACTGCGGCAGCACTTCCAGCGTGGCAACGTAGCTCAGGCGACGCTTGGCAGCCTGCTTGACCGAGGTCTTGTTGTCTTCGGTGCCGGTTTCCAGCCAGTACATGCCGGCTTCCGGCCAGGTCACCTTGATCTCGCCCTTGGCGTCGCTGGTCAGCTTCAGCTCGTCCTGCGCGTTGCGGTAGCGGGTGGCGCCACGCACGATCTCGAATTCCAGGCCGGCGGTCGGCTTGCCATCGACCAGCACGCGGAAGGTGGCTTCCTCGCCGGCGAACAGGTCGTTCGGATGGCCCACGGCAACCAGCTCGATGCCACGGTTGGTCGGCTTCAGCGCGGTGGCGTTCGGCGCACCGTTGGTGACGAAGGTCTCCACGCGGCCAACCGACTGGCTCACTTCCAGCTTCTTCGCGTCCTTGGGCAGTTCGCCGAAGGTGGCGGCGGTACCGCGCCAGCGCTTGCGCTCGCCGTTCTGTTCGTAGGTGGCGAACAGGCCGTCGTTGACCGAGGCGATGCGGTAGGTGCCCGCCTGCTTCAGTTCCAGATCGAACACGCTGCGGTACTTGCCGGTCGAAGCATTCTGCGGTTGCACGCTGCTGCCGTCCGGCGCGGTGATCACCAGCGATTCCAGGCGCAGCGGCACATGGTTGAAGTAGAACAGGTCGTTGGAGACCGCACCGTCGACGGTGATCCACGGCGCGTTGCCGGCGATCACGGTCTGCGAGGGCAGCAGCCAGGCCTTGTGGGCCAGGGCGGAGAAGGGAAGGGCAGCGGCCAGAGCGGCGGCGAGGACGAGCGTGCGCTTCATGCGGAAGACTCCAGGGACGTTGGGTGGGTGGGGTCAGAGCCCTTCCTGCGGAAGGGATCCGACCCCGGGGTCGGATCCCTTTCCAACGGAAAGGGCTCTGACCCCGGCTCAGGCAGTTACGGCTTTACGGCGAGGGTGACCTGGCCCAGTTCGGTGGCGCCCTGCGCCTTGCCGTTCTGCGCGGCGGTGGCCGGCCAGGTGAAGGGGATCTTCAGCAGTTCGCGGCCGCCGACTTCGCGCACCGCTTCCACCACCAGGGTGTAGTTGCCCGGTGCCAGCTGCTTCAGCGCCGGCTGCTTGTCGTTGAACGACAGCGCGTGCTTGCCGGCCGGGCGGGTCGGGCCGGTCACGCCGTCCACCGGCACCTGCAGCGTGCGGCCGCTCTTGCGCCACCACTGGCGCAGGTCGGGCAGCCACTTGGTGCCGTGGCCCTCACTGTTGCTGGTCTGCTGGTACCAGACCGACAGGTTGGCCGCGACCTTCTGGTCGGCACCTTCCAGCCACACCGCCACATACGGGCGGTGGTATTCGGCCACGTTGAGCTTGGGCACTTCGACGTTGATGTCGAGGGTGGCGGCGTAGGCCGGCGAGGTGGCCAGCAGGCCGCTGAGGGCGATGGTCAGGGTGACGCGCATGGAGCGGCTCCGGGAACGAGGGAAAGTCAGTGGATCAGCAGCAGGGCGATCAGCAGCGGGATCATCAGGCCCAGGCCGACCAGCGGCCAGGTCATGCGCCGCTGCCGCGCATGCAGGTGCAGCAGGAACAGGCCGGTGATGCAGAACACCAGGCAGGCCACGGCGAACAGGTCCAGGAACCAGCCCCACGCCGGGCCCGCGTTGCGGCCCTTGTGCAGGTCGTTGAGGTAGGACACCACGCCGCGCGAGGTCGATTCGTACTCCACCGCGCCGGTTTCGCGATCGATGCTCAGCCAGGCGTCGCCGCCGGGGCGTGGCAGCGACAGGTAGATCTCCTCGGCCGACCACTCGGCGGGGCGGCCGCCGATGGCGATGCCCAGCTGTGCATCCAGCCAGTGCCGCGCCGGGCGCGGAATCGGTGCGTTGCCGTCCTCGCGCGTGCCGAGCTGGCCGAGCAGTTCGGGCGGCAGTTCCAGGTGCTGGTTCTGCACCTGGGGCGTGGCTTCGATCTTCGCCGCGTGGTTGAGGGTCAGCCCGGTCACCGCGAACAGCAGCATGCCGATCAGGCACACCGCCGAGCTGATCCAGTGCCACTGGTGCAGCGTCCGCAGCCAGAAGCCACGGCTCTGTTGCTGCTGCACGGTGGAGGAGGCGGGACGGCTCACGGCACGGTTCGGGGCGGACGGGGACTGCCCATTACATCATTGATGAGAATAGCTCGCAATTGCGTATCTTTCTGTATCCCAGACGGGGTAGTGGCGGTTGCCGGCCAGCGGCCGGCACTACCGCTACCGCCGGTCGGTAGATCCACGCCATGCGTGGATGAAACGGTGCCGACCAAGGTTGGCACCCACCAGGGCAGGGCGGTGCCAACCAAGGTTGGTATCTACCGAAGCAGCGCGGTGCGGGGCGATCAGAACTTCGCGTTGAGCGAGATCCAGTAGCTGCGGCGCTGATCCTTGGTCGCGTAGTCGTCCACGCAGTTGAACTCGCTCGGGCTGATCAGCAGGCACGACTGCGAGACGAAGTCCTTGTCGAACAGGTTGTTGACCCGCGCGTTCACCGTCAGCCAGGGCGTGGCCTTCCAGCTGCCACCGAGATGGAAGATCGTGTAGTCCTCGTAGTAGCGGGTCTGGCTGACGCCGTTGGCGTCCAGCAGCGTGTCGCGGTAGCGGTCGTAGCGGCCCTCGCCGATCAGCGACAGGCTGATGGCCTCGTTGAGCTGCCAGTTCAGGCTGGCGTTGGCCATGTGCTTGGCCGGGGTGGTGCCGGTGATCGGCAGTCCCTTCTGCGGGCCGCTGGTCTGCTCACTCTTGGTCCAGGTGTAGTTGCCGCGCAGCTGCAGGTTGTCGAGCAGGTCGACGTGGCCGGCCAGTTCGGCACCACGGGTCTCGGCCTTTTCGATGTTCACGCTCTGGGTGAAGGTGCTGTAGCCCAGCGCGGCCCAGCCCGGGCCGATGTCCACGCAGTACCCGCTGCCGGCCGGCGCCACTTCGCAGTTCGGGAAGGTGCCGCCGCTGGCGATCTTGTCTTCGAACTTGTTGATGAAACCGGTGACGTTGAAGCCCCAGCGCTGGCCTTCGTAGTAGGCGGCCAGCTCGTAGTTGGTGCTGGTTTCCGGCTTCAGGTTGGGCGAGCCCACCAGCGGCAGCACGCCCTGGCCACCGAAGCCGGTGATGCCCGGGAACAGCTGGTCCGGGCGCGGGGTCTTGTAGCCGGTGCTGACGCCACCCTTGAAGGTCCACGCATCGCTGGCGTTCCACACCAGGTAGCCGCGCGGGCTGAGATGGCTGCCGAAGATGTTGTGGTCGTCGTAGCGCAGGCCGAAGGTGGCGGTGAGGGTGTCGGTCAGCGCCCAGTTGTCCTCGGCGAACAGCGCCCACATGCGGTGCTTCTGCCTGGTGTTGCTGCGGTAGCCGGCGCCGTCCATGCCAAACACGCCGTCGATCATGTCGGTGTCGTTGTACTGGCCGCCGACGGTGAGCTTGTGCGCGCCGAAGTCGAGGTCGAGCATCGTGTCGAGCACGTAGCCTTCCAGTTCCATGGTGCGCAGCGGACGCGGCAGGAACGCCTGCAGGCGGGCCTGTTCACTGGCGTTGAGTGCGGTGAGGGCATTGTTGCGGCCGGCGGCGCAGTTGTTGGCCGCGCCGGTGCGGCGGCACACGTCGTTCCACAGCGTCTGCAGGTTGGCGCGCTCGTCCAGGGTCAGCGGCAGCGAGCGGCCCAGGTTGCTGCTCTTGCTGTGGGTCAGCGAGGTCTGCCAGGTGCCGAAGCTGTAGCGGCCCTGGTGGGTCAGCGACAGCTGGTCGCGCTCGTAGCGCTGGTAGGCGGTGTAGCCCACGCGCGGCTGCACCACGCGGCGGGTGACCGTGCCGTTGCCGTTCGGATTGGGGATGACTGCGTTGCCGACGCGCCACAGGCTGGCCAGGCTGTCCAGGGTGCCGGTCTGGCCTTGGCTGTTGTCGTACTTCTGCCGCGACACGTCGTAGTCCAGCCACAGTTCGTGGTCATCGTTGACGTGGAAGTCCAGGCGCACGCCGGTGTTCCAGTTGGTGTTGGCCACCGACTTGCCGCCGCCACCGAAGCCGATGCTGCGCTCCCACAGCGTGCCGTCGGGCAGAGTCAGTGCATCCCATTCCGGGTTCGATGCCTTGGCGTCGTAGTAGCTGCCGCGCACCGCCAGGCTCAGACGATCCTTCAGCAGCGGGCCGCTGAGATACAGGTCGGTGGTGCGTGCATCACCGAACTGGTCGTCCTGCTGCACCGTGAAGCCCTGGGTCAGCGCGCCGTGCCAGCTGTCCTGGTTGCGGCGGGTGATGATGTTGATGACGCCGCCCATGGCGTCCGAGCCGTACAGGGTGGACATCGGGCCGCGCACCACTTCGATGCGTTCGATGGCATCCAGCGGCGGCAGGTAGGCGAACTGGCCGCCACCGAAGTTGTTCGGGTACAGCTGGCCGACGTTGCTCTGGCGGCGGCCGTCGATCAGCACCAGGGTGTATTCGGAGGGCAGGCCGCGCATCGAGATGGTGGCGCGGCCGTTCTTGTCGGTGGCTTCCAGGCCGACGTCGATGCCTTCGACATCGCGCAGCGCGTCGACCAGGTTGGTGTACGGGCGCTTGCTCAGTTCCTCGCGGCTGACCACGCTGATGCTGGCCGGTGCATCGACCACCTTCTGTTCGAAGCCGGAGGCGGTGACCACCACCTTGTCCAGCGTCTGCGGGGCGCCGGCGATCTCTGCATGGGCGGAAGCAGGGGCCGCCATCGCCGCCAGCACGGCGCTGGTCAGCAGGGGGCGGGACAGGGACGAACGGACACGATGGCGCTGGGCCATGGCAGATACCTCGAAGGATGTAAGGCAGCGCGATGCCGGGTGCGGAGCGCGCACGGCAGAGCAGGGAAAGCCCGGTCAGGGGCGGCAGGGATGAAGCAGGCGGCGGCGTGTGCACGCGACCGCGCAGGCGGTCACGTCGGGCCGTGGATCAGGCCAGCGGCGGCGCCTGGCCGCGTTGCTGGCGACGCCCCGGCGCGTCGGCCCAGGGCGTGTCCGGAGCGGCCAGTGGCCAGTCCGGGCGCACGCCGGGCATGGCCGGCGTGGCGGGTACGAGTTCAAGTTCGGTACGCAGCCACTGGCTGGCCAGCAACAGCGGCGGCGGCGCCTTCTCGGCCGCTTTCATCGGGGTGGAGGCGCAGCGGCGCAGTTTGGCCGGGGCCTCTTCCTGCAACGGGCCTTCGCCACCACGTTCTTCCAGCGGGACCTGCACGGCCATCGCTGTGGCCGGATGCGGCAACAGCGGCAGGGTGCCCAGCAGCAGCACCAGCATCGCCACCCACGCCAGCAGGCTGGCCAGCGCGGGACGCTGACCGCGCATGGCGGTGCCCATCTTGCGATGGATCAGTGGGCGAGGGCGGAGCGGGCGCAGCAAGCAGGGGTCCCCGGGCGGTCGCCGGCAGCGGCCGGCATCAACGGGGCGTGATTGTAATGAGAGCTGTTAGCCGTTGCAAATGAGAATGATTGCCAAACGATCACGGGGCGGCCGCAAACGGCTCAGACCTCGCTCCAGCGCCGCAGCAGGTTGTGGTACACGCCAGTCAGCTGCAGCACCGCCTCAGCGTCGCCACCGGTCTGGCGCAGGCGCTCGATCGAGCCGTCCATTTCCCACAGCAGGCGCCGCTGCACGTCATCGCGGATCATGCTCTGCACCCAGAAGAACGAGGCCACGCGCGCGCCGTTGGTGACCGGGCGCACCTGGTGCAGGCTGCTGGACGGGTACACGATCAGGTCGCCGGCCGGCAGCTTCACTTCATGCTCGCCGTAGGTGTCGCTGATGATCAGCTCGCCGCCCTCGTACTCGTCCGGATCGGACAGGAACAGGGTGCAGGAGATGTCCGAGCGCAGCTGTTCGCCGTTGCCCAGGTTCATCACCGCGCCGTCGACATGGAAGCCGTAGGTGCCGCCGCCGGTGTAGCGGTTGAAGCGCGGCGGCAGGATCTTCAGGGGCAGCGCTGCAGCGAAGAACAGGGGGCTGCGGCTCAGTGCGGCCAGCACGTCCCGGCCCAGCTCCGCTTTCAGGGGCGAGGCATCCGCCAGCTGCTGGTTGTGCTTGACCATTGCGCCCTGCGTACCGACGGTCTCGTGACCGTCGGTCCAGTCTGCAGCGTCGAGCCGCCTGCGTGCCTGCGCCACGTCCTGGGGTGAAAGCACGTCGGGAATGTGCAGCAGCATGGCGGTTCCTTTTGGGGCGCGGGGGAGCGTGGCTCCCCCGCGCAATGCATCAGAAGCGGATGTCCGCGCTGAGCAGGAAGGTGCGCGGGGCACCCGGGGTGTAACGGTAGCCGCTCTTGTTGATGCTGGCCACGTACTGCTTGTCGAACAGGTTGTAGCCGTTCAAGCGCAGCGAGATGTTCTCGTTGATCGCCCAGGACACGACAGCGTCGTACACCACGTAGGATTTGGTGAACGACGGGGTGCCCACCGCACCGTCGGTGCCGCGGTGCATGCCGGCGGCATAGCGCACGCCGCCGCCCACGGTGATGCCGTAGGGCAGGATGTAGCTGGTCCAGCCGGTGAACGTGTCGTCCGGGGTATAGGTCAGGTTGGTGGTGCCGTCGGCGGCCACCTTGGCACCTTCCTTCACTTCGGTGTCCAGATGGCTGTAACCGGCGCTGACCGACCAGTTGTCGGTGAGGCGGCCGACTGCGGAGAGCTCCACGCCCTTGACGCGCTTGCTGCCGGTCTGAGTCGGGTTGCCGGCATCATCCAGCACGGTGGTGTTGATTTCGTTGTCCACGTCGGTCTGGAACAGCGCCAGGTTCACCGCCAGCGCATCGTCCATGAAGCCCCACTTGCTGCCCACTTCGAAGGTCTTGGCCTTCTGCGGGTCCAGCTTCGGGTTGTCGGCGCTGCTGGCCGAGCTGCTCAGCTGGAAGTTGGCACCGCCCGGCGGCTGCTGGGAAATGGCGTAGTTGGCGTACAGGCTGACCGTGTCGCCGACCTTGTACAGTGCACCCAGCTTCCAGTTCAGCAGGGTGTCGCTGGCTTCCAGCGTCGGATTGCGCAGCACGGTACCGGTGGGGTTGCTGCCGCAGGCCGGGCCACCGCGGCCACCGCACACCGAAGCGCTGGCGTACTCGGTCTTGTAGTGGTCGGCGCGCACGCCCGCGGTCAGCAGGAAGCTTTCACCGAAGGACAGGGTGTCGAACAGGTAGGCCGAGGAGGTGGTGGTCTTGCCGTGCGCATCGGCGCCGTTGTGCGCCCAGCTCAGGCCACTGACGTTCCAGTCCGGGTCGTACAGGTTGGCGGCGGGCCAGCTGGTACCGGCCGTAGCGGCCTGGCCGTAGCTGTCCAGTTCCTCACGGGTGAACTCCAGGCCGGCGCTCAGCGCGTGGCCGACCGCGCCGGTGGCGAAGTCCGCGCGCAGGTTCAGCTGATCGGTGAGGATAGTGTTGCGCTGGTCCTTGAAGGTCGGCAGGCTGCGCGCGATGGCGTAGCTGGAGAGGTCAGCCGGGTTGGTATAGCTGATGTTGCCGGTCGGTCGGCCACCCGCGCCGCGCACGCCGGTGCCCATGAAGGCAGTGAGCAGGTAGTCCTGTTCGGTGCGGCCCCAGCGCGCAGTGTTGGTCAGGCGCACGCTGTCGTTGAAATCGTGCTCGAAGCGGAACGTGGCCATCTTCGCGGTCACGTCATCGTGGTCGGCGCGGGTGCCGTAGAAGTTTTCCGGATCGACCGGGTGGCCGGCCAGCGCTTCCAGGGTCGGCTGCGGGGTCCAGCCCGGCAAGCCCAGAGTGGGCACGCCGCCATCGGGCACGTTGTCCTGCTTCACATACAGCAGGTTGAGGTAGTAGCGCGTGGCAGTGCCCAGGCCAAAGGCCAGCGACGGTGCGATGCCCCAGCGCTTGTTCTGCACGTGGTCGCGGCCGGGCTGGTCGCTGTCCTGCCACATGCCGTTGATGCGCAGCGCGCTGGTGGCGCCCAGCGACTGGTTCCAGTCGGCCGTGGTACGGCGCTGCTGGTCGCTGCCCAGCGAAATGCTGGCCGAAGTGGCGTCCTGCAGGTTGGCCTGCTTGCTGACCAGGTTGATTGCACCGGTCGGTGCCGAACGACCGTTGTCGGTGCCGGCCGGGCCCTTGGTCACTTCCACCTGTTCGATGTTGAACACATCGCGCGAGATCGAGCCCAGGTCGCGCACACCGTCCACGTACAGGCTGTTGGAGGTGTCGAAGCCGCGCATGAACAGCGCGTCGCCGGTGGTGGTGTTGCCGTTCTCGCCGGCATAGAAGGTGCCCACGCCGGGGCTGTTGCGCAGCGCTTCGGTCAGCGTGGTGGCGCCCTGCTGGTTGAACAGGTCGCTGGTGATGACCTGGATGGTCTGCGGGGTGTCCTGCAGGCGCTGGGTGAACTTCGGCGAGGCCACCTTGTCAGCCTTGTAGCCGCGGGTGGCGTGCACATCGATCTTGTCCAGGGTGCGCGCGTTGTCGGCGGCTTCGGCGTGGGCCAGCGCGGGAAGGGCCGCCAGGCCGAGGCCGGCGGCAAGACTGGCGGTGGCCAGCGGCAGGGTACGAAGCGGCGAAGCGTGCTTGCGGCTCTTGATCGGTTTCATGGGCGTCTGCAGAGAGGGAACAGGAAGGGGCGGCCGGCGCAGGCGGCGCGGCAGCAGGGCATGGAGCGAAAAGGGGAACGTGCGGATACGACTGCGCAGCGCGCAGCAGAGCGTCAGGCCAGCAGCGCGGGTGGTGCCTGTGAGGGGGGCTGGCGTCGGTCCGGCGCGTGCAGCGCAGGCGCCGGTGTCAGCGTCGCCGGAGCGTCCGCAGGGGCACTCTGTGGGAATTGCAGGCAGAGCCGTCGCAGCACCGGTGGCTTGCCGCCGCGACTGCCATCAGGTTCGGACTCCGCGCGGTGCATGGCCTGTTCGTGCGGCAGTGCATGTGGTGGGGACGCGGGCGCGGCACCCGGGGCGTGCACCGTGTTCATGGCGGCGGTTGCCGTACCACGTCCTTCGTGCAGTGCCGACCAGCCCAGCAGCAGCGTCAGCAACACCGCCACCAGCAGCGGCCACCCGTGGCGGGCGAGCTGGCACAACGCGGCGGTGGGCGCGGGCGAAGCCATGGCGCAGAGGTGGAGTCGTTACGAAGATGTTACGCAGAATAACATAAACGATAATGATTCGCATGTGCGCAATTCGGCGGGCGATCCGGATGGCCCGGAAGGGCTCTGGGGCGCCGCTCAGGACGCTCTGGTAGATCCACCCGGTGGTGGGATGCTCTTCGGTAGGGGCGTCCGAGAGCGATCCCTGTAGGCCGAGCGCTGCCTCAATCGCGGTCGTCGCGGGTCCAGACCGCGTCGTGCTCGCGCTTGACCGGGAACTTGGGCACCGGGGTATAGGCCGGGGCGCACAGGGCGCGGCCATCGCGCACGTCGAAGCGCGCGCCGTGCAGCACGCACTCCACGCTGCCTTCGGCCGTGTTGAACTCGCCCGAGGATAGTTCGAACTCTTCATGCGTGCACTGGTCCTCCAGTGCGTACAGCTCGCCGTCGAGGTTGAACACCACGATCGGGGTGCCGGTCACTTCGTCGAACACGCTCTTCATTTCACCCGGCAGCAGCTCGTTGCCGGCACAGACGAAGGTCCAGGTATCGCTCACGCGGCGGCTCCGGCCAGCGGCTTTTCCAGAATCTCGAAGCGCAGGTCGTCGCGCTTGGGAATGCCGAAGCGTTCGTCGCCGTACGGGAACGGCTTCTTGATGCCGGTGCGGCGGTAGCCGCGGCGCTCGTAGAAGGCGATCAGTTCGTCACGCACGTCGATCACCGTCATCTGCATCACCGGCACGTTCCATTCGCGCGCGGCGTGCGCTTCGGCCGCGTCCATCAGCTGCTTGCCGACGCCGCCGCCCTGCTGGGCCGGGTCGACCGAGAACATGCCGAAGTAGCCCTTGCCGTCGACATCGGCGACGTGGGCGCAGGCCACCAGTTGGCCCTCGCGTTCGGCCAGCAGGATGGTGGAGCGCGGGCGGTCGAGGTCGCCCTGGATGCCTTCGGCGTCGATGCGGGCGCCGTCCAGCAGGTCGGCTTCGGTGGTCCAGCCGACGCGGCTGGCGTCGCCTCGGTAGGCCGAGGTGACCAGGGTGATCAGGGCGGGGATGTCGGCCGACGTGGCGGCGCGGAAGGTCAGGGTGCTCATCGGCCCATTCTAGGTGGGCGGTGGGCGGGCGCAAATGGGGGAGCAGCGTGGGGTCAGAGCCCTTTCGCGATGCGAAAGGGATCTGACCCCGGCGTCTACTGACCCAACGCCAGGCCATGGACCGACTGTCACGGGCGCAGAGCCGGCAGATGCTCGGGGTCAGATCCCTTTGCGCAGCGAAGGGCTCTGACCCCTGTTCCCAGGAGACACCCATGCCAAGGCCACCACGCATCGATGCGCCCGGTTACCCGCAACATGTTGTTCAACGTGGCAACAATCGCCAGCCCGTGTTCTTCACCGATGGCGACCACGTGGCCTACCTGCGCCTGCTGTGTCAGCACGCGGACCAGCAGCACTGCCGGGTCCACGCGTATGTGCTGATGGACAATCACGTTCATCTGCTGGCGACCCCTGATGTCTCCGGCGGGCTGTCGCGGATGATGCAGGCCGTGAGCCGGACCTACGTGCGGCGGGTGAATGATCGGCAGGGCCGCACGGGAACCCTGTGGGAGGGGCGTTTCCACTCGACGCTGGTCGATACGGATCGCTATCTGCTGGCCTGCCAGCGTTACATCGAGCTCAACCCTGTCCGTGCGGGGAGGGTGGCGCGCCCAGGGGACTATCGCTGGTCGAGCTATCGGGCGAATGCGCACGGCAGGCCGAATGCGCTGCTCAAGCCGCATTCGGCATTCGAGCTGATTGCCTTGGATCTGGATGAACGGCGCAGGCGCTATGCGGCGTTCATCGAGGAGGGTATTCCTGCCGCGGATGTGGCGGCGATCCGGCAAGCATTGCAGTCACAGCGACGGTTGGCCGGTTCGCTGATGGGGTCAGATCCCTTTCGCGGAGCGAAAGGGATCTGACCCCGGTGTGCCGGGTGGCGCAGGTGTTATGCGGAGGTGGGGTCAGATCCCTTTCGCGGGGCGAAAGGGATCTGACCCCGCTGTTCCGGCTCAGCCCAGCAGCTTGCGTACCTTGGTCAGCGCGGTCATGAAGCGCTCGATCTCGGCGTGGGTGTTGTAGAACGCCAGCGAGGCACGGCAGGTGGCCGCCACACCGAAGTACTGCAGCAGCGGGTGCGCGCAGTGCTGGCCCGAGCGCACGGCCACGCCTTCCAGGTCGAGCAGGGTGGCCAGATCGTGCGCATGCGCGCCGTCGATCAGGAACGAGACCACCGCTGCCTTCTCCGGCGCTTCGCCGATGATGCGCAGGCCGTCAACCCGGCGCAGTTCTTCGGTGAAGTGCGCCAGCAGTTCGGCTTCGCGCGCTTCCACGTTGTCCTGGCCCAGCTGCTGCAGGTAGTCGGCGGCCACGCCCAGGCCGATGAAGCCGGCGATGTTCGGGGTGCCGGCTTCGAACTTGTGCGGGGCATCGTTGAACACGGTGCCGTCGAAGCTCACTTCCTTGATCATCTCGCCACCGCCGAGGAACGGCGGCATCGCGTCCAGGTGCTCGCGGCGCGCCCACAGCGCACCGGTACCGGTCGGGCCGCACATCTTGTGGCCGGTGATGGCGTAGAAGTCGCAGCCGATCGCGGCGACGTCGACCTTGCGGTGCGGCACTGCCTGCGAGCCATCGACCACGGTGATGATGCCGCGCTTGCGCGCTTCGCGGCAGATCTCGCGCACCGGGTTGACCGTGCCCAGCACATTGGACACATGGGTGACGGCGAGCAGCTTGACCTCGGGGGTCATCGCCGCACGCAGCGCATCCAGGTCCAGCGCGCCATCGGGGGTGATCTCGGCCACGCGGATGGTGGCGCCTGTGCGCTGCGCGACCAGCTGCCACGGCACGATGTTGGCGTGGTGCTCCATGCGCGAAACCAGGATCACGTCACCGGCCTTCAACCGCGGCAGGGCCCACGAATACGCCACCAGATTGATGGCGAAGGTGGTACCACTGCACAGCACCAGGTCGCTGGGGCGCACGTTGAGGAAACGCGCCAGCTTGTTGCGTGCACCTTCGTAGGCGTCGGTGGCTTCGCTGCCCAGCGCATGCACGGCGCGGCTGACGTTGGCGTTGTAGCGGCGGTAGAACTCGTCCACCGCGCCGATCACCTGCACCGGCTTCTGGCCGGTGTTGGCATTGTCGAAATAGACCAGCGGCTTGCCGTGCACTTCGCGCATCAGCAGCGGGAAGTCGAGGCGGACGCGGTCCCAGTCGGGGGCGCCGCTGGGGGTTTCGATCGGGCGCGGGGTGGACAGGTTCATGCCACACCCGCCTCGGCCAGGGCCTTGTCCAGGCGGCGTGCCAGCTGCTCGCGCAGCGCGTCGGGCAGCACCTTCAGCGGCTCGTGGCAGAACGCGGCACTCAGCAGCGCCTGCGCCTGGGCCTGCGGAAGGCCACGCGAGCGCAGATAGAACAGCGCATTGGCATCGAGCTGGCCGACGGTCGCACCGTGTGCGGCCTTCACTTCATCGGCATCGATCACCAGCGTCGGCTGGGTGTCGATCTCGGCATCGGCCGACAGCAGCAGGTTCTTGTTGGACAGGTTCGCATCGGTGCCGTCGGCGCCTTCGCGGATCTGGATGCCACCATGGAACACCACGCGGCTGCGGTTGGCGGCGACGCCGCGCCACAGCAGTTCGCAGCTCGTATCGCGGGCGATGTGGTCGATACCCAGGCGGGTCTCGACGTGGCGGCGGCCAGTGCCGAGCAGCACGCCATTGGCGGTCAGCTGGGCGTTGTCGCCTTCCAGACGCACGTTCAATTCGTGGCGGCTGAGCGCGGCGCCCAGTTCCAGATCGACACGGTGGTACTGCGCATCGCGTGCCAGCACCGCGTCGGTACGCAGGAAGCTGGTCTGGCGCGCGCTGCCAGCCTGCACGCGGGCATGCTTGAGCACGGCATCGCGGGCGACATGGGCGTGCAGCACGGTGTTGTCCAGGTGCGCCGAATCGCCCACGCTGAAGCGGTGCTCGACCACGCCCAGGCTGGCGCCGGCACGCAGTTCGATCAGGTGGCGATGGTGCCAGGCCAGGTCGGTATCACCGGCGACGCTGGCGAACACCAGTTGCAGCGGCGTTTCGACCTGGACGTCTTCGTCGACACGCAGCACCACGCCTTCATCGGCCAGTGCGGCATTGAGGCGGGCGAAGATCTCCTCACTGCGCTCGTAGCGGCGACCGAGGAAACGCACGGCGTCCTCGCCGGCCGCCAGCGCAGCCGACAGCGGCTGCAACTGCACGCCGGCCGGCAGTGCCTGCACATCGCTCAGCGCGGCATCCAGGCGGCCGTTGACGAACACCAGGCGCGGCGCCGGGATGTCCTCCAGCAGCGCGGCATCCAGTCCCGGCGGGGCCAGCGGTGCGGCGGCGAACGCACGGCGCTCCAGCTGGCGCAGCGAGGTGTACTTCCAGGCTTCGTTGCGGGCGGCCGGCAGGCCGTCACGCAGGGCCGCGTCGAGCACTTCGCGGCGCGCATCGCTGCCGCAGAAGGCCTGGGCCATCGAGTCGAGCAGCGCGCTCATCAGACCGCCGCCTCGCGCACCACGCGATCCTTGAGGAAATCGTAGCCGTGCGCTTCCAGTTCCAGCGCCAGTTCCGGGCCGCCGGTCTTGACGATGCGGCCGTCGGCCAGCACGTGCACCACGTCCGGCTTGATGTAGTCCAGCAGGCGCTGGTAATGGGTGATGACCAGGAACGAGCGGTCGGCGGCACGCAGTGCGTTGACGCCGTCGGCCACGCTCTTCAGCGCGTCGATGTCCAGGCCCGAATCGGTCTCGTCCAGGATCGCCAGCTTCGGCTCCAGCACGGCCAGCTGGAAGATTTCGTTGCGCTTCTTCTCGCCACCGGAGAAGCCTTCATTGACGCCACGGTGCAGCAGCTCGTCCTTCAGGTGCAGCACGGCCAGCTTCTGGCGTACCAGCTTGAGGAACTGCATGGAATCCAGTTCGTCTTCGCCACGCGCCTTGCGCTGCGCGTTCAGTGCGGCCCGCAGGAAGTAGGTGTTGTTCACGCCCGGGATTTCCACCGGGTACTGGAACGCCAGGAACAGGCCGGCCGCGGCGCGCGCTTCCGGGTCCTGGTCGAGCAGGTCCACACCGTCGAACTGCACGCTGCCCTCGGTCACTTCATAGCCGTCACGGCCGGCCAGGACATTGCCCAGGGTGGACTTGCCGGCGCCGTTGGGGCCCATGATGGCGTGCACCTGGCCGGGCTTCACGTCCAGCGACAGGCCCTTGAGGATTTCCTTGTCGCCGATGCGGGCGTGGAGGTTTTCGATCTTCAGCATGGTGGGGGTTTCCGTGTGGCGGGCCGTGGCCCGCCGGTAAAGAGAATGCGTTTGCGAGGGGGCAGGGGGCGGGCGATCAGCCCACCGAACCTTCCAGCGAGACTTCCAGCAGCTTCTTGGCTTCCACTGCGAATTCCATCGGCAGTTCGCGGAACACCTGCTTGCAGAAGCCGTCGACGATCATCGACACCGCGTCTTCCTGGCTGATGCCACGGGCGCGGCAGTAGAACAGCTGGTCGTCGGAAATCTTCGAGGTGGTGGCCTCGTGCTCGACGGTGGCGCCCGGGTTCTTCACCTCGATGTAGGGGAAGGTGTGGGCACCGCACTGCTTGCCGATCAGCAGCGAATCGCACTGGGTGTAGTTGCGCGCGCCATCGGCATTGCGGTCCACCTTGACCAGGCCACGGTAGGTGTTCTGGCCGCGGCCGGCGCTGATGCCCTTGCTGACGATCTTGCTCTTGGTACGCTTGCCGACGTGGATCATCTTGGTGCCGGTGTCGGCCTGCTGGCGGTGGTGGGTCAGTGCCACCGAGTGGAATTCGCCCACCGAATCGTCGCCCAGCAGCACGCAGGACGGGTATTTCCAGGTGATCGCCGAGCCGGTCTCGACCTGGGTCCAGGTGACCTTGCTGCGCGCGCCGCGGCATTCGGCACGCTTGGTGACGAAGTTGTAGATGCCACCCACGCCGTTCTCGTCGCCCGGGTACCAGTTCTGCACGGTGGAGTACTTGATCTCCGCATCTTCCAGCGCGACCAGTTCCACCACCGCCGCATGCAGCTGGTTCTCATCGCGCATCGGCGCGGTACAGCCTTCCAGGTAGGACACGTAGGCCTTGTCCTCGCACACGATCAGGGTGCGCTCGAACTGGCCGGTGTGGCCGGCGTTGATGCGGAAATAGGTGCTCAGTTCCATCGGGCAACGCACGCCCTTGGGAATGAACACGAAGCTGCCGTCGGAGAACACCGCCGAGTTGAGCGCGGCGAAGTAGTTGTCGCCGACCGGCACCACGGTGCCCAGGTACTGGCGCACCAGTTCCGGGTGCTCCTTGATGGCCTCGGACATCGAGCAGAAGATCACGCCCTTCTCGGCCAGCTCCTTGCGGAAGGTGGTGCCGACGGAGACCGAGTCGAACACCGCATCCACCGCCACCCCGGCCAGCTTGGCGCGCTCATGCAGCGGCACGCCCAGCTTGTCGTAGGTATCGAGCAGTTCCTTGGGCACGTCGTCCAGCGAGGCGTACTTCGGGCCCTTCGGCGCGGAGTAGTAGCTGAGCGCCTGCAGGTCGATCGGCGCGATCTCCAGCTTGGCCCAGTCCGGCATCGGCATGGTCAGGAAGTGGCGGTAGGCGTCCAGGCGCCACTGCGTCATCCACTCCGGCTCTTCCTTCTTGGCCGACAGGGCACGGATGGTGTCCTCGTCCAGGCCGGCCGGAAGCGAGTCCGATTCGATCTCGGTGATGAAGCCGGCCGAATACTTGCGGCCGAGCTGCTCGTGGATCTCGCGGTTGGGGGTGTCGTCGTGGGCGATGTTTTCGATGGTTTCGGTGGCCATGGGGGGGCTGCCTACGGATCAGGAGACGACGTCGACAGCGATGGTGCGGCGCTGTTCGTCATCGACAAGGGGAAGGGGGGGCAGGATCTGGGCCAGGCTGACATCGCGCAGGGCCTCGGATACCACGTCGTTGATCAGCCGCCAGCTGCTGCGCGCGCCGCACTTGGGCGCCATGCCGCACTGGTGGTGGTCGTGGCTGCATTCGGTCAGGGCCAGCGGCCCCTCCATCGCTTCGACCACTTCAAACAGCGAGATCTCGAGGGCCGGGCGGGTCAGGCGGTAGCCGCCACGCACGCCGCGCAGGCCCTCGACCAGGCCGGCCTGGGCCAGCGGCTTGAGCACCTTGCTGACGGTGGGCGGTTCCAGACCGGTGAATTCGGCCAGTTCGGTGGCACTGAGCACCTCGCCCGGGCGGGCGGCGAGCACGGTCAGCACGACGGTGGCGTAATCGGTGAGCTTGGTGACGCGCAACATGGGGATGCGAGTGGTTCTTAAAGCGGACTGAAATTGTACGCTTTTCTTCGCCGCCATCCAACCCGGGTATTCAGCCGGCGCTGGGGCCTGGCCGGGAGCACACACCGGGGCCGTTGCCGGGGGCGCCATGCTGCGCTACCGGGGTGATTTTCGCAATCACCCGGAATGGGCGAGAATCCCCCTTCCTTTCGCTGCAAACAGCCCGTGCCGATGCCGAAGAAGATCCAAGCCCGCAAGTCCGCCATCCATGGCAACGGCGTGTTCGCCGTGGCCCCGATCAAGCAGGGCGAGCGCGTGATCCAGTACAAGGGCCTGCTGCGCAGCCACGGCGACGTCGATGCCGATGACAGCGGCGATGTCGAAAGTGGTCATACCTTCCTGTTCACCCTCAATGACGACTGGGTGATCGATGCCAACTACAAGGGCAACGATGCGCGCTGGATCAACCACAGCTGCGAACCGAACTGCGAGGCGGTGATCGAGGAGGACGAGGACGGTGACAGCCGCGGCGACAAGGTGTTCATCGAGGCGCTGCGCGATATCAAGGCCGGCGAAGAGCTGACCTACAACTACGGCATCGTGCTGGCCGAGCGCCACACCGCGAAGCTGAAGAAGATCTGGGAGTGCCGTTGCGGCTCGCCCAAGTGCACCGGCACCATGCTGCAGCCCAAGCGCTGACCCGCAACGGGTAGTGCCGGCCGCTGGCCGGCACACACGTGAAAAGGGTGCCGGCCAGCGGCCGGCGCTACCTCATTTGCCGAGGATGCCGGCCGGCACCAGGTTGCCCAGGTTCTGGTTGAAGGTCACTACCAGCTTGCCGTTCTTGACCTGCGCCGACTGCACCTGCAGGGCGCCCAGCACCCCGGCCACGGCCGGGTCCAGCTTGTAGATCGGTTCGCGCTGGGCGTAGTCGCTCAGCCAGGCGTTGAGCAGGCCGCGGGTGCGCGAATCGAGGCGGCCGCCCTGGCTGGCCGGGGTGAAGTCATCCACGCTCGGCTGCTGCAGGTGGAAGCCCTGGGTCTGCGCGTCGTAGCGCAGGCCGCTGCTGAGCTTGACCGTGCCGAGCTTGGCCGGATTGCCGCCGGCGGTGGCCAGCGCCACGTCCATGCCCAGGTTCAAGCGTTCGCCGGCCGGCAGGCTCAGTTGCGGGTGGCTCATGGTCAGCGCGATCAGCCCACCCAACGCATCCTGGGTGCGCGGGAAGCTGCCGTCGAGGTACTGCTGCACATCGCTGGCGCCGACCGACAGTTCGCGGCCGGAAATCGAGGGCGCCGCCTGCGCGCCGATCGCCGCGGCGATCAGTACGGTGGACGCGGCGAGGCGGGTCATCAGGGAACGCAGGCGCATGGTGGTGACCGATGGCGGAATGGATGAAGGACAGAGTAGTCCTGCTGGCTGAATCGTGCGTGCATGCCGTTGCAACGGTTCAGTCCAGCGATGGCCGCAGTTGCGCCGACTGGATCTGCCAGGCGCGCCCATCGGCGCTGGGCTGCACGCGGTACCAGCCGCCGAAGCGGAAGGTGCCGTTGGCGGTGAGTGCGCGCACCTGCACGGGAACTTCCAGCAGCCGCGGTGGCTGCTGGCCATCGCGGGCGATCGGCAGTTCGGTGCTCAGGCGCATGCTGCGCACGCCCTCCAGCTGGCGCAGCGCGGCATCGTCGGCACGGGCGTCGTCGCTGGGAGGGAACGTCCAGGCGGCGTCGGCGGTGGCACGATCGCGGTTGAGCAGCGCCATCACGTAGCGGTCCAGCAGCGCGGCCGGTGGCTCGGCATCGGCATCGACGGCGGCGAACAACGGCGCGATGGCCGGCGCCTGCAGCGCGGGCGGATCGGCTTCAGTGCGCGCCGTGGCGCTGCCCGCGTCGGTGGCGGTGGCAGGTTTGCCCGCAGGGTCCTGTGTGGTGGCAGGCCGGGAACAGCCCAGCAGCAACAGGGGTACGACCAGCAGCAGTTGACGGTACATGCCTGCCTCCTCCCCGAGGCAACCTGAAGGGCGGCAGTGTATCGATTCCCGGGCCGTCAGCGGGAGGAGGGCAGTTGCTCCAGCGCGTCCAGCGCGGCCAGCGTCTGCGCGGCAACGGCGGCCAGTGCGTGGCCTTCGCTGCCGGCATGGCGTTGCACGATGTCGCGCAGCAGCTGTGCTGCGATCACCAGGGTGGCGCGTTCGTCGCCGCCCAGCCCGGCCGTGCGCGGCGCGGCTTCCAGCAGGCGCATCAGGTCGCGGCTGGCGCGATGCTCCAGTTCGATGGTGCAGCGCCCGGTGCACTGCACCCCGTCCTTTTCGATAGGCGTCACCGAGATGCGGTAGCGGGTGGAGGGGCTGGCCATGGGGGATGCTCGCCGTAGCTGTGGAGGATGTGCCAACCATAGGCAAGCAAGCGGCCGGCGGCGACGGCCGGCGCTGCACGCAGTGTTCCACCCGGTACGTTCCGCAGCTGCGGCAGGTGGGACGCGGCCAACAGTGGCGGGCCTGAGCAGGGGATGGCGCAGGCCGGGAAACGCTGTGTTGCGGCCGATGGAGCCACGCGCGGCGGGGTTCCGCGCAGCCGTGGCGCGGGCAAAAAAAACGGGACGGCCAAGGCCGTCCCGTTGCGAACCAGCAGAAGGGTACGCGCTTACAGCGCGGCGTCCTTCAGCTTCTTCAGCGGGCGCACCTTCAGCTTGGTGGTGGCCGGCTTGGCGGCGAACCACTGCTCTTCCTTGGTGAACGGGTTGATGCCCTTGCGCTTCGGCTTGGCCGGCACATTGACGGTGGTGATCTTCAGCAGGCCCGGCAGGGTGAAGGAGCCAGCGCCCTTCTTGTGCACCGAGGAGGCGACTGCGCCTTCCAGCGAGGCCAGCACCGCGCGGACGTCCTTGGCGACAACGCCGGACGCTTCAGCGATGTGTGCAACCAGGCCCGACTTGGTCAGCACTTCCTTGATCGGCTTCGGAGCGGCCGGCTTGGCGGCTGCCTTCGTCGCGACTTTCTTCACTGCCTTCTTCGGGGCAGCCTTCTTAGCGGTCTTTGCCATGGTTTCCTGTTCCGTGAACGGTTGGTTGTTTGGTCGGCGCCGAACCCCGTCGGCAAGCGCAATGTAGGGCAACTCTCGGGCGCCGCCAATAGCCCGAAGCGCGGAAAGTGCATGTTTTTTCATATCCAGGCCGATTCAGTACATGGCCGGTGGTGGGGGATGGGGGCGCTCGGGCACGCCCGGCGGCTGCAGCCCGGAGCAGGGTGAAATGCGCGAAACCACTGAAAACAAGGGGAAAATATGTGGCGGGCTGGTGAGCGGACGTCCATCCGCAGCGCGCGCGCCGGACGCCCTGACTGCGGCGGAGCGACGCAGGACTAACGCGCCGCGTGCGAGGGTGAGTGTTCATCACCACCACGCAGGAGCCGCACGAATGGGAATCTCACGACACGCCACCGCGCACTGGGAAGGCGATCTGAAGTCCGGGAAGGGCCAGTTGAGCACGCCGCAGAGTGGCCTGCTGGACAAGACCCGCTACGGCTTCAACAGCCGTTTCGGTGAGGAAAAGGGCACCAATCCCGAAGAGCTGATCGCCGCCGCGCACGCCGGCTGCTTCACCATGGCGCTGTCGGCCAAGCTTGGCGAAGCCGGGTTCACCCCGACCTCGCTGGATACCGAGGCCAAGGTCGATCTGTCGCTGGAAGGGGGGCCGCAACTGTCGCAGATCCGGCTGAAGGTGAAAGCGGTGGTGCCGGGCATCGACGCGGCCGCGTTCCGTGCCATCGCCGATGACGCCAAGCAGAACTGCCCGGTGTCCAAGGCATTGAGCGCGGTGCCGATCAGCCTGGAGGCCGAGTTGGGCTGAGCGGGTAGTGCCGGCCCCTGGCCGGCAATCGCAGGATGCTGAAGCCAAGGTGGCAGCCGGCCAGCGGCCGGCTCTACCCTCCAGCAGCAATCACCAATCAAGGGTGCCGGTAATCACCGTCTGCACCTGGCCGCCCGACCAGACCTCACCGTCCTCATCCACCAGAAGGGTCAGGCGCGCATCATGGCCGACCTCGCGGCCCTGACTGACTTCGAACGGTGCACGGCCACGCGGCAGCGCATCGCGCAGGTCCAGCCACGCGGCCAGCACGGCGTTGGCGGCGCCGGAGGCGGCGTCCTCGAAGCGGCGTCCATTGCCGACGAAGGCGCGTACCGCCAGGTCGAAGTCCTCATGGCCATCGCAGAAGGTATAGGCGAACACGCCCATGCTGTCGGTCGATTCGGCCAGCGAGGCCACCGCGTCCCAGTCCGGGCGCAGCGCGCGCAATGCCGCTTCATCGGCCACCTGCACCACCCACCAGCTGCGGCCGCCCTGCATGCGTGCCGGTGGCAGCGGGCCCAGCGGCCAGCCCTTCAGCGCAGCCTGCAGCCGCGGATCGCTGGCCTCGGCGATCTCGGCCAGCTGCGCGCGCGGGGTGCGGATGGCGATGCGCTGCTGGGCGCCTTCGCCACTGACGCGCAGCGGCAGCGCGCCGGCGATGCCGTCCTGCACCAGCACGCCGTCCACCGGCACCGCCAGACCGGCCTGCAGCACCGCATGCGCGGTGCCGACGCTGGGATGGCCGGCAAACGGCACTTCCTTCTGCGGGCTGAACATGCGCAGCCGGTAGCTGGCGCCGGGCGCCTCCGGCGGGAACACGAAGGTGGTCTCGGGCAGCCGCGTCCAGCGGGCGATGGCCTGCATCGCGGCGTCGTCCAGGCCTTCGGCATCCAGCACCACGGCCAGCGGATTGCCAGCGCCGGCGCGCGGGGAGAACACATCGAGCTGCAGGAAACGGCGGGGGGGCATAGGGGAAACTCCAGGAACGGGTGGCGCGCAGCTTAACCCGCCGTTGTGGAGCCGAGCCTGTGCTCGGCTGCCCTGCGGTGGGCCGCAGCCGAGCGCGGGCTCGGCTCTACAGCCAGCGGATGTGGCCGTCGATGACCGGCTGCACCTGGCCGCCGATCCACACCGTGCCCTGCGCATCAATCTGCACCTGCACGCGGCCATCGCGGCCGACCTCGCGGCCCTGGCTGGCCACGTAGCGGCCCTCACGGCCGGGCAGCGCATGGCGCTGCCGCAGCCAGGCACCGATCAGCGCATTGGCGCTGCCGGTCACCGGGTCCTCAGGTACGTTCACCGCGTCGCCCGGGCAGAACGCGCGCACCACGCGGCTGTGGTCGGCGGCGGCTTCATCGGCGAACACGGCAACACCGGTCGCGCCGGTAGTATTGGTCCAGTCACGCAGCGCTGCCATGTCCGGGGCCAGGCCGCGCACGGCGGCGGCATCGCGCAGCGGCAGCAGCCACCAGCGCGGGCCGTTGTCCCACAGTTCCGGCCGATGACCGGCGGCGGCCAAAGCCAGCAGCGGTTCCGGCACCGTGCCGGGCGCGGTCGGCAGCTGGCGCGCCGGTGGGCTGGCCAGTTCGATGGTCGGCGCATCGGCGTTACCCCTCACCCGCACCGGCAACAGGCCGGCGGCGCACTGCTGGACCAGCGCGCCGTCCGCGCGCGGGGTGGCCAGGCCGCAGGTGACCGCTGCCCAGGCCGCACCCACGCTGGGGTGGCCGGCAAACGGCAGCTCGCTGCCGGGGGTGAAGATGCGGATGTGATAGTCGGCGCCCGGGGCGCTGGGGTGCAGGAAGAACACTGTCTCGGACAGGTTCAGCCAGGCAGCGAGCGCCTGCATGCGGGCGCTGGACAGCGCGTCAGCGCCCAGCACCACGCCCAGCGGATTGCCGCTGCCGGGGTGGGAGGCGAAGACATCCAGCTGCAGGTAACGGAAGGCGGCCATCGGCGGGTCCATTGGGCTTAGAATCGAAGGTTCCGCCCCCACGGGCGGCTTCCCCACATTACACATAGCCTATCCATGTCAGCTTCCCCCCTTGTCGATCGTTGGATCGTACTGAAGTTCGGCGGCACCTCGGTGTCGCGTCGCCACCGCTGGGACACGATCGGGAAGCTGGCGAAAAAACGCGCGGAAGAGACCGGCTCGCGCGTGCTGGTGGTGGTTTCGGCACTGTCCGGCGTCACCAATGAACTGACCGCGATCGCCGACGGTGCGCCGGACAGCCGTGATCGCGTGGCGGCGCTGGTCGAACGCCATGAAGGCTTCCTGGACGAACTGGGCCTGGGCCGCGAGGTGCTGGCCGAGCGCCTGGCCGCGCTGCAGGGCCTGCTTGACGACGCACGCGCGGCTGGCCGTCCGCTGGACTGGCAGGCCGAAGTGCTGGGCCAGGGCGAGCTGTTGTCCTCCACGCTGGGCGCGGCCTATCTGCGCGCCTCGGGCCTGGACATGGGCTGGATGGATGCTCGGCAGTGGCTGGACGCGATGCCGCCGCAGCCGAACCAGAGCGACTGGTCGCAGCGCCTGTCGGTGAACTGCCAGTGGCGTGCCGATGCGGAGTGGATGCAGCGCTTCCGCGCACAGCCGACCCGCCTGCTGATCACCCAGGGCTTCATTTCCCGCCATGCCGATGGCGGTACGGCCATTCTTGGCCGCGGGGGCTCGGATACCTCGGCGGCGTATTTCGGTGCACTGCTCGGCGCCAGCCGCGTGGAAATCTGGACCGATGTGCCGGGCATGTTCAGCGCCAACCCGAAGGACGTGCCCGACGCGCGCCTGCTGACCCGCCTGGACTATTACGAAGCGCAGGAAATCGCCACCACCGGTGCCAAGGTGCTGCACCCGCGCTCGATCAAGCCGTGCCGCGACGCCGGCGTGCCGATGGCCATCCTCGATACCGAGCGCCCGGAACTGCCGGGCACCAGCATCGATGGCAATGCCGCGCCGGTGCCGGGCGTGAAGGCGATCAGCCGCCGCAACGGCATCGTGCTGGTGTCGATGGAAGGCATCGGCATGTGGCAGCAGGTCGGCTTCCTGGCCGATGTGTTCGGCCTGTTCAAGAAGCACGGCCTGTCGGTGGACCTGATCGGTTCGGCCGAGACCAACGTCACCGTGTCGCTGGACCCGTCCGAGAACCTGGTCAACACCGATGTACTGGCCGCGCTGTCGGCCGACCTGTCGCAGATCTGCAAGGTCAAGGTGATCGTGCCGTGCGCGGCGATCACGCTGGTGGGCCTGGGCATGCGTTCGCTGCTGCACAAGCTGTCGGACGTGTGGGCCACCTTCGGCCGCGAGCGCGTGCACATGATCTCGCAGTCGTCCAATGACCTGAACCTGACCTTCGTCATCGACGAGGCCGATGCCGATGGCCTGCTGCCGATCCTGCATGCCGAGCTGATCGACAGCGGCGCGATGCCGGTGGAAGAGACCGAAGTGTTCGGCCCGCGCTGGCGCGAGATCGCCGGCAGCGTGCGCCCGCGTGGCACGCCGTGGTGGCGTGGCCAGCGCGCGCACCTGCTGCAGCTGGCCGATGCCGGCACGCCGCGCTACGTCTATCACCTGCCGACGGTGCGCGCCCGCGCCCGCGCGCTGGCGGCGATCAAGCCGATCGACCAGCGCTACTACGCGATCAAGGCCAACAGCCACCCGGCCATCCTGCAGCTGCTGGAGGCCGAAGGCTTCGGCCTGGAGTGCGTGTCGCACGGCGAGCTGAAGCACGTGTTCCAGCATCTGCCGGAACTGTCGCCCAAGCGCGTGCTGTTCACCCCCAGTTTCTGCCCGCGCAGCGAGTACGAAGCGGCGTTCGCGCTCGGCGTCACCGTCACCATCGACAATGTGGAAGCGTTGCAGCGTTGGCCGGATCTGTTCCGCAACCGCGAACTGTGGCTGCGCGTCGACCTGGGCCGGGGTGAAGGCCACCATGCCAAGGTGCGCACCGGCGGCAAGGAGTCCAAGTTCGGCCTGCCGATCGCCCGCGTGGACGAGTTCGTGCGCGCGGCCACCGAGCTGGGTACCCGCGTGGTGGGCCTGCATGCGCACCTGGGCAGCGGCGTGGAGACCGCGCAGCACTGGCGCCTGATGTGCGATGAGCTGGCCGGTTTCGCCCGCCGCATCGGCAGCGTGCAGACCATCGACATTGGCGGCGGCCTGCCGATTCCGTATTCCGCCGAGGATGAGCCGTTCGACCTTGAGGCCTGGGCCGAAGGCCTGGCCGAGGTCAAGGCGCTGCACCCGGCGTTCCGCCTGGCGATCGAACCGGGCCGTTACCTGGTGGCCGAATCGGGTGTGCTGCTGACCCACGCCACCCAGGTGGTGGAGAAGGACGGCGTGCGCCGCGTCGGCCTCGACGCTGGCATGAACGCGCTGATGCGCCCAGCCCTCTACGACGCCTGGCACGACATCGAGAACCTCAGCCGCCAGGGCGGTTACGCCGAAGCGGCGTTCGATGTGGTGGGCCCGATCTGCGAATCCAGCGATGTGTTCGGCAAGCGCCGCAAGCTGCCGGTGTCCACCGCGCCGGACGATGTGATGCTGATCGCCGATGCCGGCGCCTACGGTTACGTGATGGCCAACACCTACAACCAGCGGCTGTTGCCGCGCGAGGACGTGATCGAGTGATCCGCTCGCGCGCCCTGCACCTGCCCACCGACACGCCCCGCGCCAGCGCGCGGGCCGTGCCTGACCGCGCTTGAACTGGATCCACCATGACTGCTTTCGACAAACACCAGGTTTCCCGCTTCCGCTTCGTCCGCTGCGAATTCGCTGCGGATACCGGCGTGGCCCGGCTGGTCTACGCCTTCGATGACGGCCCGGAGATGGTGGAGACCATCTCCGTGCCCGGCGCACCGTTCGTGCTGGACGACGCGCGCGCCGCTGCCGTGCAGCGCGCGCTGCAGCTGCTGCACCTGATTGCCGGTGTCAGCTACTACAAGGCGGGTGTGCCGGAGACGGTCAGCATCGACAGCTATGCGATCGATGCCGATACCGCCGCCCTGGTGGAAACGATCTACCTCAATGGTCTGGGCGAATTCGCCTACCGCAACGGCCTGAACCTGCGCGGGCGTTTCCGCCTGCCGGTGCAGGGCCAGGCAGTGCAGGCGCCGGTGCTGGGCCTGCAGCCGCATGCGCTGGTGGCCATCGGCGGCGGCAAGGATTCGCTGGTCAGCATTGAAGCGTTGCGCCGTGCCGGGGTGGACGAGACGGTGACCTGGATCGGCGGTTCGCAGCTGATCCGCGCCTGTGCCGAACGTACCGGCCTGCCGACGCTGAACCTGGGCCGCGCGCTGGCCCCGGAACTGTTCGAGCTGAACCGCCAGGGCGCCTGGAACGGCCATATTCCGGTCACTGCGGTGAACTCGGCGATCATGGTGCTGGCCGCGCTGCTGCAGGGCGTGGACCAGGTGGTGTTCTCCAACGAGCGGTCGGCCAGCTATGGCAGCCAGATTCCGGGCACCGGTGAAGTGAACCACCAGTGGTCCAAGGGCTGGGCCTTCGAGCAGGCCTTCGGCAACTACGTGCAGCAGCAGGTGGCCGCCGATCTGCAGTACTACTCGCTGCTGCGCCCGATGTCCGAGCTGGCGGTGGCCCGCCAGTTCGCCAAGACCGATTTCTACGACGCGCATTTCTCCAGCTGCAACCGCAATTTCCACATCCTGGGCGAGCGCCCGGTGAACCGCTGGTGCGGCGTCTGCCCGAAGTGCCATTTCGTGTTCCTGGCGCTGGCCCCGTTCATGCCCAAGACCCGCCTGGTGCGCATCTTCGGCCGCAACCTGCTGGACGATGCCGAACAGGCCGGTGGCTTCGATGCGCTGCTGGAATTCCAGGACCACAAGCCGTTCGAGTGCGTCGGCGAAGGCCGCGAATCGCGTGCGGCGATGGCGACCCTGGCGCAGCGCCCGGAGTGGAAGGAAGACGTGCTGGTGAAGCGCTTCTGCAACGAGATCCAGCCGCAGCTGGAGGCGGCCGAACTGGAACTGGCACCGCTGCTGCAGCTGCAGGGCGAGCACCGCATTCCGGCTGCGCTGTGGGAACAGGTGCGTGAAGATTTCGCAGCTTGAAGGAAAGCGCGTAGCGCTGTGGGGCTGGGGACGCGAGGGCCGTGCGGCGTTTGCCGTGCTGCGCGCTCGCCAGCCTTCGCTGGCCCTGAGCCTGTTCTGCCCGGCCGCCGAGGCCGAGGCGGCGCGCGCCGAAACGCAGGGCGGGCTGGACGTGCGCGGCGAGCCTACGGCCGAGGCACTGGCGGCGTTCGATGTGGTGATCAAATCGCCCGGCATCAGCCCCTATCAGCCGATCGCGCTGGCGGCGGCGGAGCAGGGCACCACCTTCATCGGCGGCACCGCGCTGTGGTTCGCTGAACATGCCGGTGCCGATGGCATCGTGCACGACACCGTGTGCGTGACCGGCACCAAGGGCAAGAGCACCACTACCGCGCTGGTCGCGCACCTGCTGCGCGCGGCTGGCCATCGCACCGGCCTGGTCGGCAACATCGGCCTGCCGCTGCTGGAAGTGCTGGATCCGCAGCCGGCGCCCGAGTACTGGGCTGTCGAGCTGTCCAGCTACCAGACCGGTGAAGTGGCGCGCAGTGGCGCCCATCCGCAGGTGGCGGTGGTGCTGAACCTGTTCCCCGAACACCTGGACTGGCACGGCAGCGAGCAGCGTTACATCGAGGACAAACTGCGGCTGGTGACCGAAGCGGCACCGCGCATCGCCGTGCTCAACGCGGCTGATCCGCATCTGGCCGCACTGTCGCTGCCCGACAGCCAGGTGGTCTGGTTCAACCAGCCGCAGGGCTGGCACATGCGCGGTGACATCGTGCACCGCGGCGAGCGGGCGGTGTTCGATACCCGCAACACGCCGCTGCCCGGCCGCCACAACCGCGGCAACCTGTGCGCGGTGCTGGCCGCGCTGGAAGCGCTGGGCCTGGATGCGGTGGCGCTGGCACCGGCGGTGCAGGCGTTCCGTCCGTTGCCCAACCGCCTGCAGCGCATCGGCGTGGCCCAAGGCCTGACCTACATCAACGATTCGATCAGCACCACGCCGCATGCCAGCCTGGCCGCGCTGGAGTGCTTTGCCGGGCAGCGCATCGCGCTGCTGGTCGGTGGGCACGACCGTGGCCTGGACTGGACCGACTTCATGCAGCACATGGCGCACGACGTGCCGCCGGTGGAGATCGTGACCATGGGCAGCAACGGCCCGCGCATCCATTCGATGCTGCAGCCGCTGGCCGATGCCGGCCGCTTCGGCCTGCACCCAGCGGGTGATCTGCCCGAGGCGATGGCGCTGGCGCGTGCCGCCCTGGGTGCGCAGGGCGGGGTGGTGCTGCTGTCGCCGGGTGCGCCCAGTTTTGGTGCCTACCGCGATTACGTGGCGCGTGGCCGCCATTTCGCCGAACTGGCCGGGTTCGACCCGGACAGCATCAGCGCGATCCCGGGCCTGGGCATCGCCTGAGGGGGCGGCTGAGGGGGTCAGAGCCCTTTCCGCAGGAAAGGGCTCTGACCCCGCCATGGAATTACCATGGGCTTCCCCGGACGCATCCGGACACCCGCATGTGCACCTTCATCACCCTGTTCCTGCCGACGTCGTTTCCGCACGATGAGGCCGCCGCGATCATGCAGCGCAGCGGCCGACGTCTGTTCGCCCAGGCATCGTCCAGCCTGCAGGCGGCGGCCGGACCCCGATGGCAACCGTGGCTGAGTGCCACGCACTGCGATTGCGGGACGGCGCTGGCATCGGCAGGTGCGGCCCCGGAATGGAAGGGCGATGCCGAACGCTGGCGGAAGAAGGGCTGGAGTGAGGCCAAGATCGCCCGCGCGCAGGCCGAGCAGACGGCGCGGCACGCGCAGGATCTACAGTTGCGTCGCGATGAAGCGCTGGGCGATGCCGACCAGTGGCTGCAGCGCATCGACGCGCTGCTGCGGTCCGGCGCCACGCGCATTGGCCTGCTGGTGCGTGACTACGACGGCGCGGTGGGGGCGCGGCAGGCCAAACCGCCGGAACGTTGTTGGTCGTGGACGCAGATGACGGCGGCGGATCTGGTGGCGTTCGAGCCGGGCACGTTGCATTGGATCGAACGCGGGTAGTGCCGGCCGCTGGCCGGCAACCCCCGGGGAAACCCATCCACGCATGGCATGGATCTACTGTAGAGCCGAGCCCACGCTCGGCTGGGTCTCAATCATCGTGCCGGATGAACGCGTAATCGCGATCAATCAGCTGCTGCAGGTACGCATCGAAGCTGGGGGCGATCACCGCATAGCTGTCCGGATCATGCAGGTAGCGCACCACCTGGCCGACGGTGCCGCCCGGCGTCGGATTGAAATCCAGATACAGCATCGAGGTGCCGCCATTGTTCATGCAGTGCGAGAAGCACAGGCGGCGGTTCATCGGCAGGTCGGCATCGATACCGTCGCCGAGGATCTCCGGTTCGTCATCCAGCCATTCCTCGTAGATGGAACGGATGCTGTCGTCCCACTGCTGCTGGTCCTCGAAGATCTGCGCCACCGATCGCAGGTAGTACGGGTAGCCGCCGTCCTCCACGTCCGAGCCCAGCATCAGCACACAGACCTCGCCACCGGGATACTCGCGGAAGTGGCTGCCATCCACCCGTGCAAGCAACGCCAGCAGGCTGTCCGGCACCTGCGGCCACTGCGCGCGCAGGCGCTGCAGGTCCCCACTGCTGGCGCCCTGCACAAGGGCCCACTGCGGCGCATCGTCGGCGGGCAAGCGCGGGATCAATCCCAACAGAAAGCGATCGACAAGGTTCATGCCAAAAAAGGGGACGGAGGGGATTAAGTCGTATCCCACCACACCTGCGTCACGCCGCCAAGGCAGAATGCGACGCGGGAGGGGCGAATACGGCTTAATCCCCTCCGTCCCCTTTTTCTGCGGAGCAGGCGCATGAAACGTTGGCGATGCGGTGTGGCGATGGTGCTGGGGCTGGCGGCGATGCCGGCGTGGGCGGCGATGAAGACCCAGCCGGTGGAGTGGAAACACCAGGGCACGACCTTCAGCGGCGTGCTGGTCTACGACGATGGCGAGCATGACAAGCGCCCGGGCTTGGTGATGGTGCCGAACTGGAAGGGCGTGAACGAATCGGCCATCGAGAAGGCCAAACAGCTGGCCGGTGACGATTACGTGGTGCTGGTGGCCGATGTCTACGGCAAGGGGGTGCGGCCGAAGACCGATGCCGAGGCCGGCCCGGTGGCGACCAAGCTGCGCAATGACCGGCCGCTGCTGCGCGCACGTGCGCTGGAGGCGGTGAACGTGCTCAAGGCGCAGGCCGGCAAGGTGCCGCTGGATGCCAGCCGGATCGGCGCGGTCGGGTTCTGCTTCGGCGGCACCACGGTGCTGGAACTGGCCCGTGCCGGTGCGCCATTGGCCGCTGTGGTCAGCCTGCATGGCGGATTGGGATCGCCGTTGCCGGCACAGGCCGGGGGCACGCACCCGTCGGTGCTGGTGCTCAACGGCGCCGACGACAAGAGCGTGACCGCGGAGGACATCGCCGGTTTCCAGAAGGAAATGGACGCGGCCAAGGTCGATTGGGAGTTCACCAACTACAGCGGCGCGGTGCACTGCTTTGCCGAGCGCGATGCCAACAGCCCGCCGGGTTGCCAGTACAACGAGCGGGCGGCCAAGCGCGCGTGGAAGGCGCTGGATGAGTTCTTCGAGGAGCGGTTCCGGTAAACAAACGCGTGCCGACCAACGGTCGGCACCCACCGATGCTCCAGTGCCGACCAAGGTTGGCACCCACCGATGTTCCAGTGCCGACCAAGGTTGGCACCCACCGATGTTCCAGTGCCGACCAACGGTCGGCACCCAGCAAACCGGCATTGCCGTGGGTGCCGACCGTTGGTCGGCACGCCTCCCCATCAATGCGAGCGCTGTACCGCGTAGCGGGCCAGGCCGCGCAGGGCGGCCACGGCATCGTTGTCGGCCAGGCCATCAAGCGCACGCTCGGCCGCTTCGGCGTATTCCTCGGCACGCGCGCGGCTGTACTCCAGGCCGCCGGTGGCACGGATCGCGGCCAGCACTTCCGGCATCGCCGAGGCATCGCCGTCCTGCACGATGGTGCGCAGGCGCTCGCGGGTGGCGTCGTCGGAATGGGCCATGGCGTGGATCAGCGGCAGCGTCGCCTTGCCTTCGGCCAGATCGTCGCCCAGGTTCTTGCCCAGCTCGTCGGCGTTGGCCGAGTAGTCCAGCACGTCGTCGGCGATCTGGAACGCGTAGCCCAGGTGCATGCCATAGTCGAACAGGGCCTGCTGGGTGGCCTCGTCCACGCCGCTGGCCAGCGCGCCCAGACGGGTGCCGGCGGCAAACAGCACCGCGGTCTTGCGCTCGATCACGCGCAGGTAGGCGGCTTCGTCGGTGTCCGGGTTATGCACGTGCAGCAGCTGCAGCACCTCACCCTCGGCGATGCGGTTGGTGGCATCGGCCAGGATCTGCATCACCGACATGCGCTCCAGCTCGACCATCAGCTGGAAGCTGCGCGAGTACAGGAAGTCGCCGACCAGCACGCTGGGCGCATTGCCCCACAGCGCATTGGCGGTGCTGCGGCCACGGCGCAGGCTGGATTCGTCCACCACGTCGTCGTGCAGCAGGGTGGAGGTGTGGATGAACTCGATGATCGCGGCCAGCTGGTGGTGGTCCGCGCCGACGTTGCCGACCGCGCGGCCGGCCAGCATCACCAGCATCGGGCGCAGGCGTTTGCCACCGGCGGAAATGATGTGATCGGCGATCTGGTTGATCAGCACGACGTCCGAGGACAGCCGGCGCCGGATCAGGGCGTCGACGGCAGCCATGTCGGCTGCGGCAAGCGACTGGATCTGGGGCAGGCCCAGGGCGGGGCGGGTGTCTTCGGTGATGGTCATGCGATCAGGCTTTCAGGCTCACCGCTGATTATAGGCGTTGGCCGTGAATTCGGGCGCAAAGCGTGCCGGCCCGGTCGGTCGGCCCGCGGCGGCGGGCCGCCTGCGTGAATACGTATGCAGGCTGCGCCATGCCCGCAAGGCCACCGCTAAGCTTGCCGGAACAGGATTTCGGCCCGCTTCCGGTGGGCCCTGCATGCCCGGAGGGGGGCTGTCGATGTCGCACTATCCATGGTGGCGCGGAGCCGTCATCTACCAGATCTACCCGCGCAGTTTCCTCGACGCCAACGGCGATGGGGTAGGCGACCTGCCCGGCATCATCGAACGCTTGGACTACATTGCCGCGCTGGGCGTGGACGCGATCTGGATTTCGCCGTTCTTCAAGTCGCCCATGGCCGACTTCGGCTACGACATCGCCGACTACCGCGAAGTCGACCCGTTGTTCGGCACCCTGGATGACTTCGATCGCCTGCTGGCCAAGGCCCACGGGCTGGGCCTGAAGGTGATGATCGACCAGGTGCTGAGCCATACCTCGATCGAGCATGCCTGGTTCCGCGAGAGCCGCCAGGACCGCAGCAATCCGAAGGCGGACTGGTACGTGTGGGCCGACCCGCGCGAGGACGGCACCCCGCCCAACAACTGGCTGTCGCTGTTCGGTGGCTGCGCCTGGCAGTGGGAGCCGCGCCGTGAGCAGTACTACCTGCACAACTTCCTGGTCGACCAGCCGGACCTGAACTTCCATCACCCGGAGGTGCAGCAGGCGACCCTGGACAACGTGCGCTTCTGGCTGGACCGCGGCGTCGACGGCTTCCGCCTGGATGCGATCAACTTCTGCTTCCACGACGCGCAGCTGCGCGACAACCCGGCCAAGCCGGCGGACAAGCGCTTCGGCCGCGGCTTCAGCCCGGACAATCCGTACGCCTACCAGTACCACTACTACAACAACACCCAGCCGGAGAACCTGCCGTTCCTGGGGCGCCTGCGCGCGCTGCTGGACCAGTACCCGGGCGCGGTCAGCCTGGGCGAGATCTCCTCGGAGGACTCGCTGGCCACCACCGCCGAGTACACCCGTGATGGCCGCCTGCACATGGGCTACAGCTTCGAGCTGCTGGTGGACGACTACAGCGCGGCCTACATCCGCGACACGGTCTCGCGCCTGGAAGCGGCGATGACCGAAGGCTGGCCGTGCTGGGCGGTGTCCAACCACGACGTGGAGCGGGCGGTGAGCCGCTGGGGCGGCCATCCGGCCGATCCGCGCCTGGCGCGGATGCTGGTGGCGCTGCTGTGCTCGCTGCGCGGTTCGGTCTGCCTGTACCAGGGCGAGGAACTGGGCCTGGCCGAGGCCGAGGTGCCGTTCGAGGCGTTGCAGGACCCGTATGGCATCACGTTCTGGCCGAACTTCAAGGGCCGCGACGGCTGCCGCACCCCGCTGCCGTGGACCGAGGCGCCGCTGGCCGGCTTCACATCGGGCCAGCCGTGGCTGCCGATCCCGGCCGAGCACCGGGCGGCGGCAGTGTCCGTGCAGGAAGCGGCCCCAGCGTCGGTGCTGTCCGCCTTCCGGGCGTTCCTGGCCTGGCGGGCCACCCAACCGGCGCTGCAGCACGGCAGCATCCGATTCGTCGAAAGCGCCGAGCCAGTGCTGCTGTTCGAGCGTATGCTTGCAGATGAAACCCTCCTGCTGGCCTTCAACCTGTCGGCCGAGGCGGTGAGCCATCCGCTGCCGCCGGGCAACTGGCAGCAGGTGGCGGTACCGGGCCCGGATGCGGGCACGGTGCAGGGCAATGAACTCCAGCTGCCGCCGCGCGCGGTGATTTGCGCACGACGCAGCTGACCGTTTTCTCCGGTGGCGGTACTTGCGGGGACGGGGCCGAAGCGCCCCGTCCCTTTTTTGTGGGTACGGTTGCGGTGGGAGGCATCCACGCATGGCGGGGATCTACCGGCGCGTAAAAGAAAACCCGCTGCCTGCGCAGCGGGTTTCCGGTCCTGCTCCCTGTTTTCTGTTGCCGGCCAGCGGCCGGCACTACCGACTGGCGGCCGGCCAGCGGCCGGCGCTACCGGGCCCGGGGCGCCGGGCAGGGCCCGGCGCGACCTCAGAACTTGTAGTTCACGCCCAGCATGTAGGTGCGGCCCCACTCGATGTACTCCAGCGGGCGGTCCTTGCTGCCGGCATAGGTGCGGTACGGCTCGTTGGTCAGGTTGCTGCCCTGCAGCAGCACGGTCAGGCCACGCAGGGCGCTGCTGTCGCTGAAGGTGTAGCTGACCTGCGCATCGGTCACGTTCTCGCCCACCACGTAGCGCAGGCTGCGGTTGCCGTTGAAGTTGCCGATCTCACCGATGAAGTCCGAACGACGGCGCTGGCTGACGCGTGCCTCGAAGCCGCTGCGCTCGTAGTACGCGGTGAAGTTGTACACGCGCTTGGACAGGCCGGGCAGGCTGATCGGATCGGTGCCCACGCTGGAGGCGCTTTCCGGATCCAGGATGGTGATGTCGCTCTTGTTGAAGGTGGCGCTGGCCTGCACACCGAACCCGCGCAGGCTGTCGGTCAGCATCTCCAGCGGGAACGAGCCGGTCAGCTCCAGGCCCTTCAGCGTGCCGCCCTTGCCGTTCTGCGGTGCGGAGAAGGTACCGGTGGTCAGCACCGGCGAGGTCATGCCCGGCGGCGGCACGTAGCTGCCCAGCAGCGCGGTGAAGTCGTAGTTGTCCACCGACTGGGTGTAGACGTAGCTCTTCAGGTCTTTGTAGAAGATCGCAGCGGCGACGTAGGCCTTCTCGCCGAAATACTTCTCATAGGACAGGTCCAGCGCGGTGGCACGCCACGGGTCCAGCAGCGGGTTGCCGCCACTGCCGCCGGGGCGGCCGGTGCCGGTATCCACGCCGAACTCCAGGCCGGCGCGCATCTGGTCCACACGCGGGCGCGCGACCTGCTTGGCGGCGGCGAAGCGCAGCGTCTGCTGGTGCGGGAACATGAAGGCCAGGTTCAGGCTCGGCAGCCAGTCGTTGTACGTGCGGCCGTCGGAATAGGGCTGGATGTTGTTGCCGGCCGTTTGCGAGCTGTCCCAGTAGCGTGAATCCGAGCTCTGGTCGGTGTGCTGCATCTGCACGCCGATGTTGCCGCGCACGCCGACCACGCCGATGTCGGTGTTGATGTTCAGGCGCGCCCAGGCGGTGGTGATCTTCTCCTGCACCGTCCACGACTTGGGAATCAGGTAGTCCAGGTTGTCGACCGGATTGAAGGTCATGTAGCGAGCGACCGCGGCCGGCACATCCCACGCCGGAATGGTGCCCAGGCCGGCGAAACCGAGATTGACCGGGCGGTACTGCAGGTCGGCGGCGATGTTGGCATCGCCCTGCGCGCCGAGCAGGATGTTGCCCTCGGACTGGGTCTTCACCTTGCGACGGTCGGCATAGTTGACGCCGATGTCGATGTCCGGTGCCCACGAGGCGATCGCTTCGGGCAACGCAATCGTTGCGGCCAGCTTGCCGCCCTTCAGGCGGTCTTCCACCTGCGGCACCTTGCCGTAGCCGGAGCCGTAGATGGTGTTGGTCAGGAACAGCGCGTCGGGGTTGGAGTAGTTCAGGCCCGGGCTGATCTGCGAGAAGCCGTTCTGGCGGATCGACACGCCGACCGTATCCAGCTGCGGCATGGGGGTCAGCTGCAGGTTGTTTTCCAGGTTCAGTTCATCGCGCGTGGCCTTGGAGTAGTTCAGGTCGGCGACCAGTTTGACGCCACTGAAGTTGAACTCGTTGTTCCAGCCGAACGCGTCGATCTTGTCCTTGCGCTTGTTGTACATGCCACGCACCAGCGGGTACACGCCGCTGGCGGTGCCGCCGGTGAACGAACCATTGGCGTTGACCTGCGGGTTGCTGACCAGCAGACCCGGGGTGTAGTTGCCGTTGTAGTTGCTGAGATTCAGCTCGAACTGGTTGGCAGTGTCGATCTGCTCGGCTTCGGTGTGGAACGCATCGAAGGTGCTGGTCCAGCTGTTGTTCGGCCGGAACTGGATGGTGGCCATCACGCCGTCGCGCTTGTTGTTGCCAGTGCGGCGCAGGGCCTTGATGCCGTCGGAGAAGTAGGTGCCCGCAGCAACACCCGGGCGGTTGCCGTTGTCGGTGTGCTCGGTGGTCCACGGCTCGTACAGGCCGACCTGGTTTTCCTGGATCGGCATGTCGCTGTGCGCGTAGCCGATGGCGATGCCCAGGGTCTTGTCCAGGAACTGGTCGATGTAGCTGGCGCTGAAACGGTTGCCGTACGGGTCGACATTGGCGGCGCGGCCGAGCGAGCTCTTCTGGTAGCGGCCACTGACCGCGATTACGCGCTCACCGAAGCTGAGCGGACGCGCGGTCTGCATGTCGATGGTGCCCGACAGGCCCTGGCCCACCAGCGCGGCATCCGGGGTCTTGTACACGGTCACGCCGTTGACCAGCTCGGACGGGTACTGGTCGAACTCGACGCCACGGTTGTCACCGGTGCTGACCACTTCGCGGCCGTTGAGCAGGGTGGTGGCGAAGTCCGGCGACAGGCCGCGCACGCTGATCACCTGCGCACGGCCGGCCACGCGCTGTGCGGCCAGGCCGGGCAGGCGCGAGATCGATTCGGCGATGCTGACGTCGGGCAGCTTGCCGATGTCTTCGGCGGAAATCGCCTCGACCACCGAGGTGGCGTCCTGCTTGATGGCGATCGCGTTCTCGATGCCACGGCGGATGCCGGTGACCTGCACCGTATCCAGGTTGGTGGCGGCGGTGCCGGCCGGCGTGGTGGTGTTCTGCGTGGACTGTGCCGACGCCAGCGTCGGCGCCAGCACAACGGCCAGCGCGAGACTCAGCGCACTGCGCTTGTGGTTCAACATTTTCCCCTCCCAGGCAATGTTGCAGATCGATTCGTGAGCGTCCCGGAGTGCCCGGAGACGTGCGACGCGGTGGCCGCTGTCGTCGCCGCTATGGTAGGCAGCGCATTCTTCGCGGGAATCACCCTGCATACGTATTCAATGGCGTTTGCAGGGGTGTAATCGCTTTCAGGTCCTGTTTGCGGTAGTGCCGGCCAGCGGCCGACACCACCCATGCATTCAAAGCGGCGTGAAGCGGATGGCCTGCCCACCGCCCGGCGCCAGCACCAGCGTCAGGGCATCGGCGCTGGTCACCTCGCGGGTTTCGCGGGCGAACGCGAACGGGTTGCTGCGGAAGTCGGCGCCTTCACCATCGCGGTAGATCTCGGCGCGATAGCGCACGCCTGGTTCCAGGAAGCCCAGCGACACCGGCAGCACGCGGCCGTGCTCGTCGGTGATGCTGCCCAGGAACCAGTCACGGCTGTTGCGATCGCGGCGCACGATCGTCACGTAGTCCCCCACTTCACCCTCGAGCACGCGGCTCTGTTCCCAGTCCACCGCCACGTCCTCGATGAAGCGGAACGCCTCGCGATGCTGCAGGTAGTGCTCGGGCAGGTCGGCGGCCATCTGGATCGGGCTGTACAGCACCACGTACAGCGCCAGCTGCCGCGCCAGCGTGCTCGGAATGGCCTGGCCGTGGCGACCCTTCAGGCTGAGGATGCCGGGGGTGTAATCCATCGGCCCGGCCAGCATGCGGGTGAACACCAGGTTGACCTCGTGCTCCGGTGGGTTCGGTGGCTGTCCCCAGGCGTTGTACTCCATGCCACGTGCGCCTTCACGCGAGATCCAGTTGGGATAGGTGCGGCGCAGGCCGGTGTCCTTGATCGGCTCATGCGGGTTCACCGACAGGTGCCGGCGCGCGGCCTCCTGCACCACCTTCAGGTGGTGGCGGGCCATGAACTGCCCGTCGTGCCACTCGCGCCACAGCGGGCCACCGGCTGGATTGCGGCGATCGACCTGGCCATCGTCGCAGACGTAGCCGGTCTTGAACTGGTCCACGCCCAGCCGTGCGTACAGGTCCAGCGCGGCGCCCAGCTGGTCCTCGTAGTGCTCGATGGCGCAGCCGGTTTCATGGTGGCCGATCAGATGTACACCCTTTTCCAGGCCATACGCCGACAGCGCTTCAATGTCGAAATCGGGCGTGGCACGGGTGAAATCGAAGTCGTAGCCGTTGCCCACCCACATGCCGTCCCAGCCGGGGTTCCAGCCTTCCACCAGCACGCCGCGGAAGCCGTGCGCAGCGGCGAAATCGATCACTTTTTTCGTCTTGGCGGTGGTGGCTGCGTGCTTCGGCCCGGTCGCCCAGCTCTCGTTGTCCAGGTGCATCGACCACCACACGCCCAGGTACTTGGCCGGTTTCACCCAGCTCACATCGCCCAGCGCATTGGGTTCGTTGAGGTTGAGGATCAGGTCCGATTCGACCAGGCCGCCGGCGCGGTCGGCAATCTGCAGCGTGCGCCACGGCGTGGCCAAGGGCAGGGTGCGGCGCACCTTCCAGCCTTCGGCCGAGGGCGAGAGCTGCGCGCGCAGGCGCTGGCCCTCGGTGCGGCGCAGCCACATGCCGGCGTAGTCCACCAGCGCGGCCTCGTGGATCGCCACGTGCAGGCCGTCACCGCTGCGCACGGTCATCGGCGTATGCACCAGCGGCACTTCGCGCAGCGGGGTACGCTGGTACAGGTACTCGTAATGGATCGGCTCGCCGGCGGGTATCCACCAGGCGGTCGATTCCGGCGCGATGGCGAACTCGGTCAACTCGTCATCGATGATCGCTTCGCGCAGGTTCGGTTGCTCGGGGAACACATAGCGGAAGCCGAGGCCGTCGTCGTAGACGCGGAACACCACATCCAGCCGCCGCTTGCTGCCGGTGGTCTCGGCCAGCTGCACGGTCAGCTCGTTGAAGTGGTTGCGGGTGACCCGGCGTTCGCCCCAAGGCTGTTCCCAGCGGTCGTCGACGCTGCGTTGCTGCTGCCCGATCACCGCGAAATCACGATCCAGGCGGCCGTCGCGCAGGGCGAAGCCGAGCTTCGAATCGTCCACCACGGTCTGACCGAAGCGCTCGACGCGATAGCGCGCCGTGCCGCCATCCAGCACCAGGCTGGCCCTGAGCACCTTGCCCGGCGAGTCGACGCTGACAACCAGCGGCGTGGCCTGCGCCAGCGAGGCCATTCCCAGCAGCGCCAGGCCGAACAGATGCGCGAGCGCGGTACGTACAGCAATGGGTGACATCGGCATTTCCCCTCCCAAGGCGCCGTTGGCAGACCCGGACCATAAGCCAGCGCGGCGGGCGTGCTGGCGCAGGGCGGCATGAATACGTATGCAGCTGGACGCAGCCGACAGCCCCGCGTCTACCATGGGCCCAAGGCACCTTGAGGGAGGGGCCGCGCCCGCCCCTCGGCAACGATGGTGCGGACCTACAACGCGTGCAGAGAGGGAGGGAGGCCGACGGGCGCAAGCCGGTCCGCCGCTTCGATGCTGAAGATCATTTGCCTGACCGCTGCCCTGGGGGCAGCGCTGGGATCGACCGCGCAGGCGGCCGACCTGCAATTCGACGGCCGCCACGCGCGCGCCGAAGCCGCAGCCAACGGCAGCTTCGTGCTGCATGCGCCGACGGGCGAGGTGCGCATTGCGCCGATGCCGATGCGCAGCCAGACCGGCAGCGTGATGTTCGATGCGCTGTTCGCGCTGGCCCAGCAGGACATGGACCAGGACCGCGTGGACGCGATCCGTGACCCTGCCTTCGACGAAGGCAGGCCGGTGCCCTGCGAATGCTTCCAGACCGGTGCACGCTGGCCTTACGTGTGGACCCGCGATGTGAGTTTTGCCGCCGATCTGGCGCTGGCGAAACTGGACCCGCAGCGCACGCGGCAGTCATTGCAGTTCAAGCTGTCGGCAGCCCGCGACGGGCACACGCCCGGCCTGTTCGTGGCGCAGGACACCGGTTCCGGCGGTAGCTGGCCGATCAGCAGCGACCGCGTGGTGTGGTTCCTGGCCGCGCGCCATCTGCTGGATGATGCGGCCTTTGCCGACCAGGTCTGGCAGGCGCTGCAGGGCACGCTGGCGCAGGACCGTGCGATGGTGTTCGACGCGCAGATGGGCCTGTACCGCGGCGAGACCTCGTTCCTTGACTGGCGTGAGCAGACCTACCCGGACTGGACGCGCGAGAACGTGCGCTTCATCGGCGATTCCTACGCGCTGTCCACCAACGTGCTGCACTACCAGGCCCTGCGCCTGGGCCAGCAGATGGCCGCGCAGCTGGGCGATGAGCGCGCCGAGCAGTACAAGGCCTGGGCCGACGCACTGGCGGTGCAGATTGATGCACGCTTCTGGCGGCAGGACATGGGCCAGTACATGAGCTACATCGGCGAGGCCGCGCACCCGGTGCCTTATGCCAAGGTTGATCTGCTGGGCCTGTCGCTGGGCATCCTGGCCGAGGTGCTGCCCGCCGAGCGCGCGCAACGGGCGCTGGCCGCTTACCCGATGGGGCCGGCCGGCAGCCCGGTGGTGTGGCCGCAGGAAGCGCAGCAGCCGATCTACCACAACCGCGCCATCTGGCCGTTCGTCAGCGCCTATTCGCTGCGCGCGGCGCGCCAGCTGGATGATGCGCCACGCATTGCCGCCGAGATCCGTTCGCTGATGCGCGGCGCCGCGCTGGCCGGTTCCAACATGGAAAACTACGAGCTGGTCAGCCAGGCCGTGCATGTGGACGAAGGCGCGCTGAGCGGGCCAGTGGTCAACTCAGAGCGCCAGCTGTGGTCGGTGGCCGGCTATCTGGCCATGGTCACCGAAGGCGTGTTCGGCGTGCAGGACGATGGCCGCGTGCAGCCCAAGCTTCCGGCCGCGCTGGTGCCCGAACTGTTCGGCAAGCAGCGCCGCATCACCCTGGACGCCAACGGCAAGCGCTATGTGCTGGAGCGGCCGAAGCGGGTGGGTGATGGCCTGCTGGTGGCCGGCAAGGTGAAGACGCGCGGCACCACCACAACCGTGCAGCTGGTGGCCGCGCCGTCGCGTGCGTTGCCCGCCAGCACCGCCGATGCCAATGCGCGCGCGCCGGCAACCCCGGCTGCACCGCAGGCGCGGCGCAGCGGCCAGGGCTGGACCGTAGCGGTGGCCGAGGGCCAGGTGCTGTGGCAGGACGGCCGCGCGGTGACCGCGATCAGCAAGGGGGTGGCACGCCTCGGCGATGACGGCCTGCAGCATTGCCTGAGTCTGACCCGTCGCGACGGTGCACTGGAATCGCTGCACAGCCCGACGCTGTGCGTGGGCCCGCAGCAGGTGCTGCGCGGTGCACGCCAGTGGCAGTTCACTGCAGCCAAGGCCGGGCCGGTACGCCTGCGCCTGCAGTACAGCAACCCCAATGGCCCGATCAACACGGGGGTGACCGCCGCGGTGAAGCAGCTGGCGGTGCAGTGTGGCAGCCAACCCGTGCAGCGCTTGACGGTGACGCTGCCGCACAGCGTGGCCGCGCAGGAATCCACTGCCGCGACCTTCAGCGTGCCCAAGGGGCGCTGCAGCGTGAAGCTGGAAGAGGGCTTCAACATGAGCGCGCTGCAGCACTTCGCGCACTACACCGGCGGCAAGGGCGGGCGCGACGGCGTGCTCAACCAGGCCCGGGTGCAGGCGCTGAAGGTAGCGCCGGTGGTGGCGGACGAGGGCGCACGATGAATCGTCCCGCCAAGCCGCAGCTGTCGTTCTGGCAGATCTGGAACATGTGTTTCGGTTTCCTCGGCATCCAGTTCGGTTTTGCCCTGCAGAACGCCAATGCCAGCCGCATCTTCGAAACCCTCGGTGCGGACATGGAAGCGGTGCCGGGGCTGTGGATCGCCGCACCGCTGACTGGTCTGCTGGTGCAGCCGGTGATCGGCTACCTGTCCGACCGCACGTGGACGCGCTGGGGACGGCGCCGGCCGTTCTTCATGATCGGCGCGGTGCTGACCACGCTTGCCCTGCTGGTGATGCCCAATTCGCCGACGCTGTGGATTGCCGCCGGCACGCTGTGGGTGCTCGATGCCTCCATCAACGTATCGATGGAACCGTTCCGCGCGTTCGTGGGCGACCAGCTGGCACCGCGGCAGCGGCCCACCGGCTATGCCATGCAGAGCTTCTTCATCGGTGTGGGCGCGATCGTGGCCAGCTTCCTGCCGTTCATCCTGGCCCACTTCGGGGTGGCCAACACGGCCGCCGCCGGCCAAGTGCCCGATACGGTGCGCTATGCGTTCTACTTCGGTGCGGTGGTGCTGCTGGCCGCGATCACCTGGACCGTGGTCAGCACGCGTGAGTATTCGCCCACCGAGCTGGCCGGCTTCGAGGATGCCGAGCCGCCGGCGCACCACGCCGCCGCCGCGATCCACGGACCGGCGCCGTGGTCGCAGGTAGCGCTGTGGCTGGGCATGGGCCTGCTGCTGGCGGTACTGATCGCCTGGCGCCAGGGCGACAGGATGCTGTACGTGCTGGCCGGCCTGTGTGCGGGTTACGGCCTGCTGCTGGCGGTGGCCCGCTCGTTGCCGGGTACCCACATGCTGGCGGCAATCGTCGACGATCTGCGGGCGATGCCCATCACCATGCGGCGCCTGGCCTGGGTGCAGTTCTTCTCGTGGTTCGCCCTGTTTGCCATGTGGATCTACACCACCGCTGCGGTGGCCGGCACCCACTTCGGTTCCACCGATCCGCAGTCGGCCGCCTACAACGAAGGTGCCAACTGGGTGGGCGTGCTGTTCGGCGCGTACAACGGCTTTGCCGCGCTGGCCGCGCTGGTCATCCCGCTGATGGTGCGTGCCGTGGGCCTGCGCTGGAGCCACCTGGTGAACCTGTGGCTGGGCGGCGCCGGCCTGATCTCGCTGATGTTCATCCGCGATCCGCACTGGCTGCTGCTGTCGATGGTAGGTGTGGGTTTTGCCTGGGCGTCGATCCTCTCGCTACCGTATGCACTGCTGTCTGACAGCGTGCCGGCCAGGAAGATGGGCGTGTACATGGGCATCTTCAATTTCTTCATTGTGATCCCGCAGTTGGTCGCGGCCAGTGCGCTCGGCTTTGCCCTGCGCGCATGGCTGGGTGGCCAGCCGATGCACGTGCTGGTGCTGGGCGGCTGCAGCCTGCTGCTGGCCGGTGTGTGCGTGCTGCGGGTTCCGTCGCGTTCGGAGGTGGTGTGATGCGTGCTGTGTTGCCTGTTGCTGTCTGTGTAGCCCTGTTTGCCGGCCAGGCGCTGGCCGCGCCGCGCCCGGCGTATGTCGGCACCACCGAACCGTTCGCCAGCGATGCGGTGTACTTCGTGGTGACCGATCGCTTCGTCAATGGCGATCCGTCCAACGACCACCGTGACCAGGGCGGCAAGCACCGTACCTTCGATATTCCGGTGCCGTGCCCGGACAAGGTGGACGGCAACATCGGTTACCTGGGCGGCGACTTCCGCGGCGTGCTGGACAACGCGCAGTACATCCGCAACCTGGGCTTCGGCGCGGTGTGGATCACCCCCATCGTCGACAACCCCGACCAAGCCTTCACCGGCAGCAAGGCGATCAGCTGCACCAGCACGCTGACCGACCGCGGCAAGACCGGCTACCACGGCTACTGGGGCATCAATTTCTACAAGCTCGATGAGCACCTGCCGAGCAAGGATCTGGATTTCGCCGGGCTGAACAAGGGCCTGCACGATGCCGGCCTGAAGGTGGTGCTGGACATCGTCGGCAACCACGGCTCCCCGGCGTGGACCATGCCGAAGCGGCAGCCGCAGTTCGGCCAGATCTTCGACAAGGACGGCAAGCTGATCGCCGATCACCAGAACCTGCCGCCGCAGAAGCTGGACCCGAAGCACAACCCGCTGCATGCGTTCTACAACAACATCGGCCCGGTCGACGGCAAGAACGGCTCGATCTTCGATGGCAACCTGGCCGAGCTGTCCGACTTCAACCAGAACAATCCGGCGGTGATGGACTATCTGGTCGGCGCCTACCTGCAGTGGACCGCGCAGGGCGTGGACGCGCTGCGCATCGACACCATCGGCTGGCTGCCGCACCCGTGGTGGCATGAATTCGTCAGCCGCATCCGCGCCGAGCATCCGGGCATGTTCATGTTCGGCGAAGCGTTCGACTACGATGCCGCGCGCATCGCCGAGCACACCTGGCCAGGCAATGCCAACGTCAGCGTGCTGGATTTCCCGCTGCGCGGCGCGCTGGAGCAGACCTTCGGCACCGCCGGCAAGGGCTTTGAAACGCTGGCCGAACCGCTGCACCTGAGCGGTGGGCCGTATGCCAACCCGTACGAGCTGATGAGCTTCTACGACAACCATGACATGCCGCGCCTGCAGGCCAGCGACAACGGCTTCATCGACGCGCACAACTGGCTGTTCACCGCACGCGGCATTCCGGTGGTCTATTACGGTTCGGAAACCGGCTTCATGCGCGGCCGCGCCGAGCATGCCGGCAACCGTGCCTACTTCGGCCAGCCGCGCGTGGACGCCGCGCCGCAGAGTCCGATCTTCGCGCCGCTGCAGCGCATCGCCAGGCTGCGCGAAGCCACCCCGGCCCTGCAGCGCGGCTTGCAGGTGAACGAACGCCTGCAGGGGGATGAGGCGGTGTTCCTGCGCGTTCTGCAGCACGGCGATGTGGCGCAGACGGCGCTGGTGCTGCTGAACAAGGGCGATGCGGCGCGCACCTTCGACGTGGAGCGCTACCTGCAGGCCGGCACCTGGCGCGACGCACTGGGCGGCGGCGAACTGAAGGTGAAGGACCGCCTGCGGACTGAAGTGCCCGCCCACGGGGTGAAGGTCTACGTGCTGGATGCGCCGGTGCAGCAGCCGGCATTGCAGACTGAACTGGACAAGGCGATGGCCGACCAGCGGGCACGGGACCAGCGGCTGCGGCGGTGACCCCCATCGGTAGTGCCGGCCGCTGGCCGGCAACCCCGGATTCATGGAAGCTGCAGATGCCGGCCAGCGGCCGGCACTACCGGGTTTGACCGCATCCGGCACAATAGGCCCCCCCTCACGCCTTGCCGTACCGCCATGACCGACCTCGCCCCGCAGACCCCGATTGAAACCCTGCTGAAGGCGGCGATGGACGGGGCCGTGCCGATCCGCGCGTTCATGGAAGCCTTCGTCGCCTCGGAGGTCGTGCTGCTGACCGGCAGCCTGGTCACCCCTGACGGCAGCGGCTTCGACCCGCTGCTGTTCGACAAGCAGGGCACCCTGCACGTGGCCGTGTTCACCGATCCGTCGCGCGTGGGCATCTACAGCCAACAGGCACCGCACCAGATCCGCTGGCTGATGCTGGACGTGCTGCGCCGCGTGCCGGGTGGCTACGGCGTGGTGATCAACCCGGGTACCCCACTGGGCTTCGAGATCTCGCCTGCGGGCATCGGCGAGATCCTGAAGGACTTCGCGCAGGGCTGAATGTCCCATCGGACGGTTTCGTCCGTGGCATGCACTTGCGGGGATCGGGGTGTTTGCTAGAGTCCGCGCACCGACAGGACGCAAGGAGCAGCGCCATGACAGCAGCGCAGGAAAGGCCCGCACGTGTCGTCGATCTGCACACCCATCTGTTCAACGCGCGGCATCTGCCGCTGGAAAGCATCATCGCCGGCGCGATGGGCGCGTGGTCGAGCCCCCTGGCCCGACCCTTGGCGAAGCTGCTGTATTTCCTGACCGACACAGGCGGCGAGCAGGCGGAGTTCTCGCGTCTTCAACAGCTGCATCCGCAGCGTCTTCTTCATGGTCATGGCGGGCACGAGCAGATCGACTACATCGCGTCGATCAGCAACGTGGCCAGCCATGAGCTTCTGGCAGGCACTGCGGCAGCGCCGCTCGATGCTGACGGTCTGGCGGCGCTGGCGGTCGACTCACCGGAAGCACAGGCCATACGAGGCTCCGAGCTGATGGCGATTCTCCGCGAGCTGGATCAGGCCATTCCTGCGACCGGGGGGCCCGAGCCAGGCGCCTGGCCGCCCGTCGATTCCCTCGTGCAGGAAATGATGGCGCCGGCCGGTCTGGTCGATTGGGCACGCCGCACCGTGAAGCGCGCGCTGGAACGCTTCATGGCAATGGTGGTGCGTGATCCGACCAGTACGATCGGCAACTACGCCGAGTTCTTCTTCACCCTGCTGGGTTCGGAGGAAACGATTTTCCGTCGCCTGCAGGCGGCGTACGGCAGTTCCCTGCCGCCCATGGAGTACGCCCATCTGATGATGGACATGGAGCTGGCGTACCCGGGCGGGCCATTGGCCAACTATCACTTGCCGCAGCGCACCCGGAACATGCTGGAACTGCAGGCCAGGTTTCCTGCGCTGCATGGCTTCTTCGCATTTGATCCGCGTCGCAATGATGCGAAGGCGGGTGGCTGGCGACAGCTGCTCACATCTGCGCTTGAGGCGGGATTTGTAGGCTTCAAGTTCTATCCGGCGATGGGATACAGACCCGCCGGTGATGCGGTCCATGCCCGGCGGATCGACGAGTTCTACGATTTCTGCCTGGAGCACGATGCGCCGATCTTCGCGCATTGCACCCCGGTGGGGTTCCAGACCCCGCGCAAGGAAGGTGCGTTCGCGAACCCGGAGTACTGGGCCGAGGTTCTGGGCAGTCGCAAGGAACTGCGGTTGTGCCTGGGTCATGCAGGTGGGCAGCGTGCCCCCAGCGAGCGGCCGGTTTCGGCGGGCTGGGACGCCGAAGAGGTCGAGTGGAAGAAGGGCAACTACGCCTGGCAGGTGGTCGACCTGTGCGTCCGATACCCCAATGTCTACTGCGAGATCGGGCATCTGGAAGGTCTGCTTGATGGAGATATCGCTGCCTTCGAACGGAACCTCAGACGCGCCCGGGATACGCAGGTCGAGTACGGATTCATGAGCAAGATCGCCTATGGGTCAGACTGGCACATGCAGGCGATGGTCAACTCGGCCCGTCCCTACCTTGATCTTTTCCTGCAGCTGTTTGAAAAGGAGGAGTGGCGGGACTACAGGGAAGGCTTCTTCTGGCGCAACGCATACGCCTACCTGCGGCTGCCGCGATAAGGTGGTTGCACACGGCAGTGATCCGCACTGAAGCAGAGGTCATGGATGGAGTTCAACGTACTTGCCGGCGATGCGCCGGAACGGCAGCAACTGGCACAGTGGTACCACGCGCAATGGGGCCAGGACGCCGGCCTGACACTGGAACAGGAACTGCAGCGGCTCAACCGGGCGCAGGATGCGGACGGTTTCCCGCACCTCATCGCGGCCTTCGACGGCGGGCAGGTGGTTGGCGCCGTGCAGTTGAAGCGGCGTGAGATGACGGCCTTTCCGCAGTACGAGCACTGGCTGGGGAGCGTGTTCGTTGCCGACAGCCATCGTGGTCGCGGCCTGGCCGGCCAGCTGGTCGAGCGGGCCGCCGCGCAGGCCGTGCGGATGGGCGTTGCCGACCTGTACCTGCAGACCGAAGCGCCGGACGGTGGGTTGTACGCGCGATTGGGCTGGACGCCGCTGCATCAGGCCGACAACCAGGGCCACCGCGTGCTGGTGATGGTGCGCAGGCTCGCCGCATGAGCGCCGCAACGGCCCGGCACTCCCGATCTGCACTGTTGTTCCTGTTCGGCGCCATCGTCGCCGCGCTGGCATCCATGCCGCTGCTGCGCGCGCTGGGCCTGGTGCAGTGGCCGGTGCTGGTCATCGCCTGGCTGATCAACCTGGGCGCAGCCTGGCATCTGGGGCAATGGGCGCGCCAGCAGGGGCGTCCGGGCTGGGCGTTCGGGGTAGCGGCGGCGCTCGGAACGGTCGCTTCCATCGTGGTGTACGTGCTGTTGGCGTTGCTGGGGCCGAAGGCCGCGCGCTGAGTTCGCGCGGCACGTCCGGCCCATGTGCCGAGCATGGCTCGGCACTACAGTAGAGCCGAGCCATGCTCGGCTGCACCAGGCGGAACGTCACAGTAGAGCCGAGCCATGCTCGGCTGCACCAAGCGGAACGTCACAGTAGAGCCGAGCCATGCTCGGCTGCACCAGGCGGAACGTCACAGTAGAGCCGAGCCATGCTCGGCTGCACCAAGCGGAACGTCACAGTAGAGCCGAGCCATGCTCGGCTGCACCAAGCGGAACGTCACAGTAGAGCCGAGCCATGCTCGGCTGCACCAAGCGGAACGTTCGAAATTCCGCAGCTGCATGCCCCGCACAACCGGGTGTCATGCAAGCGTCTGCGGGTAGTAGAGCAGCGCGGATCCTGTCTCCAGAGCTTCTTCGTAGAAGGCGGCAAAGCCACGGTAGGCCTCGCGGTTGAGTGCATCCACCTGCATGCGGCCACAACGCAGATCCTGGATGTCATCGAACCCGAAGCGGGTGCATTCGGCCAGCGCGAGGTCGAATGCATCGCGTTCGTCCTCCTGCAGCAGGAACAGCATGGCCCTGTGGCGTGCACCGATGCTGGGCGCGTCCCACTCGAACGCGCCGTTGCCGGTGTAGCGGCCACTGAAGCCGTAGATCAGCACGACCATGCTGTTTGCCGAGCTTGGCCCGGCACTACCGTACCGGGTCTCACATCGTCACCTTGCGCCGGTTGTCATCGCTCACCCGGTCGATCAGCTTGTTGTAGGGGTCAAAGCCCGCCTCATCCGGCTTCTCATCCACGGTCACCATGATCTTCGGTTCCGCCGTGGTGATGTGGTGGCGCTGCAGGTACAGCACCTTCTGGTCGCGCTCCTTGCCGGAAGGGCCATTGGCGAACACGCCGATCTCGATCCAGTCGTCCATCGTGCCAGTGCTCTCCTGGCCCTTGCCATCGGCATACTGCTTGGCCGCGTGCAGGTCCAGGGTCACGTCGTAGCGGCCGTCATCGCGCTTGCGTGCGCTGGCGGCCATCACCCGGTTGTCGTAGAAGCTGATCTTCTCGAACAGGTCGGTGACCAGCTGCTGGCGGTCGGCCGGCGTCTCGGCGCGGATGTAGGCCAGCAGTTCGCGCGAGGTGGTGTAGGGCGGCTGCTGGTAACCCTTGTCCTGCAGGAAGCGTTTCAACGCGCGGTTCAAGGCCTGCTCGCCGATCTCCTCGCGCAGCCGGTAGAACACCAGCGAACCCTTCTGGTAGTGGATGTACTGCTGGTTCTCCACCCGCTCCAGTGGCTGTTCCTCGATGGCCTCGCCACCACGTCCGGACAGGTAGCCATCCAGTTCGCGCTTGAGGAACTGGCGCATGTGCTGGCGGCCGTACTCCTGCTCCATCACCATCAGTGCCGAGTACTGCGACAGCGACTCGGACAGCACCGTGGCGCCCTGCATGTTGGCGCCGATCACCTGGTGCGCCCACCACTGGTGCGCGATCTCGTGCGCGGTCACGTAGAACACGTAGTCCACCTTGTCCGGATCACGCAGGTCGGCGATGAAGCCGATCGCTTCGGAATACGGGATGGTGTTGGCGAACGACTGCGCGAAACGCGCATAGCCCGGGAACTCGATGATGCGCACCTGGCGGTGCTGGTACTGGGTGAAGTTCGCTTCGTAGTAGGCCAGCGACTTCTGCACCGCCTCGATCATCCGGTCCACGTTGTAGCCGTGCGCCGGGTCGAAGTAGACCTCGATCGGAATGTCCTTGTACGTGCCCTTGCGCACCTGCCAACGCGCCGACAGGTAGGCGTAGAAATTCAGCATCGGCCGGTCCATGGCGTAGCTGAAGCAGCGCCGGCCGTTCACCGTGGTCTGGTGGCGCAGGTAGCCCGGGGCCAGCGCGACCTGGTCGGGCGCAGTGCAGACGGTGGTGCGGAAATCGAGCCAGTCGGCATCGTTGGAAATGTAGGTGTTGGCGCGCGCCGCTTCGTCTTCCAGCTTGGGCATGCGCCGCGGTTCGCCGAGATCACGCTTGCGGCGTTCGTTGCGGTCGGTGATCTCCGCGCCCTCGTTGTAGCCGAACGATGGCAGCACGCGGCTGTTGAAGAACGTGCCGTTGTCCACGAGGTTGCTCGGCGCCTGGCCGGCGGTGAGGCCGTTGGGCTTCTGCACTACCCGGAAATGGACGCTACGGCTTTCGCCTGGCCGCAGCGGCGTGTCCAGCCGGTAGATGCGGTAGCCCAGATCCTTGTCATGGAAGGTCAGCTTCTGTCCGCCAAGATCGGCCGCCAGCAGCTGCTTGTCGTCGCCCATCGTCACATGCAGGTCCTGGATGGGCTGCGCGTGCAGGTTGCGGATCGTCCAGTTCGCATCGATCACCATCGACTGCGATTCCGGGAACAGGTCCACGCGGTTGTCCACCGCCACGATGCGCGGCTGCGGCAGGTTGCGGTACTTCGACAGCTCACGCTCGTAGCGGGCCTGCAGGTCCAGCTGCTGGTCGGGCGAGAGGAACTCGTTGCGGATGTTGGTGCTCCAGTACAGCCAGCCGCCCACGCCGACGAACGCCAGTGCGGCCACGGCGGCGAACACGCCGGTCGGGCCGCGCAGGCGGCGGCCGGCCAGGGCCAGGCGCTGGCGCAGGCCCTGGCTGACACCGCGTACCCAGAAGGCCGAAGCCAGGCACATCAACGCGAGCAGGAACAACGCCCAGTAGCCCTGGAAGGCCAGCTGTCCGGCCAGGAAGTGGCCGTAGCCATTCATGTCCGAATAGGGAGCGATCGGCCAGCTGCCGAAGTTGTAGATGTTCTGCGTGTAGTCCAGCAGGCCCAGCACGCCCTGGCCGATCATCACCACGATCAGCAACGCGTAGCCGATGAACTTGTTGTTGGTCAGCACCTGCAGCACCAGCGCCAGGCCCCCCATCAGCACGTACACCACCGAGTCCAGCGCCAGGCTGCGCAGGTACAGCAGCGGCTCCAGATGGGTGTAGCCCTTGGCCAGCTGTACGCCCATCGCGGCCAGCGCACCGGCCGCCTGGAAGCAGACGATCACCGCCAGCAGCGCGGTGAACTTGGCCAGCAGCGGAACCCAGTTCGGCACCGGCATGGCATCGGTGACTTCATTGATGCGTGCGCTGCGCTCCTTCCACACCAGCTCGCCGGCGAAGAACAGCACGATGATCACCAGCAGCCAGCTGAAGGCGCCCTGCAGGGCCATGATCATCTGCGAGGTGACCGGCCAGATCGAGGTGCCGTACAGCGTCTGCCGGAACAGCGCGCTGGGCAGGAAGTTGGCCAGGCCCAGCACCAGCAGCACGATGAACGGCACGCTGCGCAGCACGCCGCGCGTGTCGAAGCGGACCTGGCGCAGGAACTGCTGCCACGCCGTGCCTGCCGTGAATGCCGGCGCCACGCGCGGAAGCGTCGCACGGCGGGGGCGGACGGCGCTGGCGTCGGCTGCCGGCAACGCGTGCCTGCGGCCCCAGCGGCGGCGCCCGCTGCCACTGCGCTCGGTACGGAACAGCGCGAAGGTGGCGGCGAACAGCACCGCGGTCACGCCCAGCCACAGCGCACGGTTGGCCAGCAGGTAACCGGTCAGCGCGGGAATACCACTGTTGCGCTCGGCGGTGGACCAGTAGCGGATGGTGCGGCCCAGCGCACGCATGCCCAGCGGCTCGCTCAGCACCGCGATCCAGGTGTTGTCGATGTCGCGCAGCAGCGCGGCGCTGGCGCCGAACAGCACCAGATAGGCGACCAGGCCGATGTAGATCCACAGGATCGAGCGGGTCACCGCGGCCAGCAGCGACAACAGTGCGGTGCTGAACAGCAGGTTGGGAATGACGATGACCGCGAAGGTCCAGGCAAAGCCCTGCCAGCTGATCGGGCCCATGCGGTCGGGGTCGACCCAGGGCATGAACGGCGCCAGCCACAGGCCGAACGCGATCAGCACATAGACCAGCAGCCCGGCGGCCAGGGCTGCGGCAATGCGCCCGGCCAGGTAATCGCGGCGCTTCACCGGGCTGGCGAAAATCAGCTCGGCCGTGCCCAGTTCGAAATCACGCAGCAGCGCATTGCTGACAAACAATGCAGTGACCAGCATGCCGAGCAGGGTGAAGATACCCAGCATCTGCGCGATCACCGTCGGCGCGTTGCTGTGCACGTTGCCGGTGCCGCCACCGATCTGTACCGCGTCGCTGGAGGCCGCGGCGAAGGCGAGCAGGGCGAACAGTCCGGCCAGCAGCCACAACAGCGGGGAACGCAGCTGCTCGCGCAGCTCGAAGCGGAAGAAGTTGAGGATCATGGTGTGCTCCGCTCAGGCTGCCGCGCGGGCACGGGCCTGCAGGCGCAGGCGCTGGAAGTACACGTCCTCAAGGTCGGGAGCCACGGCCGCGAAGCCATCGCCGGGGTCGTTGGCGCTGTGTACGTGGATCACCGGGCGGCCCCCCACCAGGCGGGTCGACAGCACCACATAGCGCGCCTCGTGGTCGGCCAGCTCGGAAGGATCGACCTGCTTGCGCCAGACCTGCTGCTGCAGCGCGTCGATGGCATCGGCCGGGCGCCCGGTCAGCAGCACCTGGCCCTTGTTCATGATCGCCATGGTCGGGCACAGGTCAGTCACGTCCTCGACGATGTGGGTGGACAGGATCACCGCCACGTTCTCGCCGATCGCCGCCAGCAGGTTGAGGAAGCGGTTGCGCTCCTCCGGGTCGAGACCGGCGGTGGGTTCATCGACGATCACCAGACGCGGGTCGCCGAGCAGCGCCTGGGCGATGCCGAAGCGCTGCCGCATGCCGCCGGAGAAGGTGCCCAGCTTGCGCTTGCGCGCGTCCCATAGGTTCACCTGCTGCAGCAGGCCGTCGACCACTTCGCGACGCTGCGCGCGCTGGGTCAGGCCCTTGAGCACCGCGAAATGCTCCAGCAGGTCCAGCGCACTGACCTTGGGGTACACGCCGAAATCCTGCGGCAGGTAGCCGAGCCGGCGCCGCACCGCATCCTTGTCGCGCAACACGTCGATCGGTGCTTCGCCGGGGATGCTGAGCACGGCCGAGCCGCTGTCGGCCTCCTGCAGAGTGGACAGCGTGCGCATCAGCGAGGACTTGCCGGCGCCGTTCGGCCCGAGCAGGCCGAACATGCCGCGCGGGATGTCCAGGCTGACGTTGTTGAGGGCATGCACGCCGTTGGCGTACGTCTTGGACAGCGAATCGATCTTCAGCATGCGACGTACACCTTTCCATGGGCGTGTCTGCGCGTTATCCGCGCATCGGCGCCGGTGCGCATCCGCCGTTGGTCATGGGGGGAGAATCCTGCGGTTGCGCGTTGGGGAGCGGCGGCGGTGAGGTCGCCGCCCCGATCGACGCCTCAGTCGGCCGTCACGTGCCGTCGCCAGCACAGCAGTGCACCGTCTTCGGCGTCGCTGCGCTGACCGACCACGGTAAAGCCATTGCGACGCAGCACCGCCTGCGAAGCGACGTTGCCCACCGCCGTTTCAGCGCTCAGGCAACGTACGCGCGCATCGTGCCGGGCCCATTCCACCAGCTCGGCCAGGGCCCGGCCGGCAAGACCACGGCCCTGGTGTACCGGCGCAACGCCATAGCCGATATCGAGCACGCCCTGCTCGGGTGCGCGGGTAATCGAGAACAGGCCGACCGCCACGCCGTCCTCGGTCACCAGCCAGGCGGCGGGTGCGAACACCGGTTCGATACGCCCGGCCAGGTCGGCCAGCATGGTCAGCACGGCAGGCGGGGCGATGGCATGCCCCTCGGAACACGGAGACAGCAACAGCTCGCGCAGATCCTGCGCGGAAGTGGGAACCAGCATGGAAACCTCGACAGGTTGAATGGCCCAAGGCGGGCATGACCGGTACGAGGGCGGGCGTGGGCGTCAGTCTCGACGCAGCGTGCCTTTCGCCGCCGTTACCGGTGCGGTGTGGGTGCGCTGGCGGAGGACAAAGGCCTTCTCCCGAAGAGGGCGTGCGATGCCGGGTCGGGCCCGGCGGTTGGGCGCAGCATAGCCGATGCAGTCGCCTCAGCGCTGCGAGGATTCGCGCACCACCAGCTTCACCGGGATGCTCTGGCTGTCCACCGGCTGCCGGCCGATCAGCGCCAGCAGGCGTTCGACCAGCAGCTGGCCGGCCTGCTTGGTGTCCTGCTGCACCGTGGTCAAGGCCGGCGACACCGAGGCGGCCAGTGGAATGTCGTCGAAACCGGTCACCGCTACGTCCTGCGGCACCCGCAGGCCCGCCTCGCGCAGGGCGCGGATCGCACCGATCGCGATCAGGTCGCTGGCCGCGCAGATCGCATCGATGGGTTCGCCGCGCGCCAGCAGCAGCTGGCAGGCCTCCTGGCCGGAGGCCTCGGTGGTGATGGCATCGTGCTGCAGCGCCGGTTCGGCGGCCAGACCGTGTTCCTGCAGTGCCGCCACATGGCCGCGGTAACGCTCCTGGAACTCCGGGTAGTGGCTGGAGGCATGGCCGAGGAAGGCGATGCGGCGGCAGCCCTGCTGCAGCAGGTGGGTGGTGATGTCATGCCCGCCCTGGAAATTGTCGCTGCCGATCGACACGCCGGGCTGGCCGGGCAGGGCGGCGCCCCAGCGCACGAAATGCGTGCCCTGTTCGACCAGCCGCTGCAGGCGGTCGCGTGATTGGTGGTAGTCGCCATAGCCGAGCAGGATGATGCCGTCGGCCTTGTTGCTGTCCTCGTAATCGGCCTGCCAGTCGGTGGACAGCTGCTGGAACGAGACCAGCAGGTCCTGCCCGTGCAGGGCGCAGGCACGGGTGATCGAGCCGAGCATCGAATGGAAGAACGGGTTGATCAGCGAGTCGTCGTTGGTCGGGTCTTCGAAGAACAGCAGGGCCAGGGTGCCGGCATTGCGCAGGCGCAGGCTGGAGGCGTTCTTGTCGACCTTGTAGTTCAGCTCGCGGGCGATACGCAGGATGCGCTCGCGGGTCTCGGCGTTGACCATCGGGCTGCCACGCAGGGCCCGCGACACGGTGGGCTGGGAGACCCCGGCCAGGTGGGCGATGTCCAGGGAGGTGGCTTTGCCTTTGATGGTCATGTGTGGACGCAGGGGGACAGATGGAAGGTGCGTGGGCATGATGCCATGGGCCGACGCGAATGCCCCTCTGGACGTCGGCCTGCGTGCAGGTAAGTCATTGCCGGACAAGGAAATCAGCCGGATCCTTCGGCGTGATCGGGGTCTCCTGACCGGGCGGATGGCGGCGGCAATGGTAAGATGCCTCGTTCTCGCATTCCCCCAAATTTCACCAGGGGCGGCCCAGCGTACTGCACCCCGCCCGGGGCTGTGCTATCACTGGCGGTCTGCCCCTGGACAACGGACGAAGGTACCTATGGCGCGCGGCATCAACAAAGTCATCCTGGTCGGCAATCTCGGCAACGACCCGGACGTGAAGTACACCCAGAGCGGCATGGCGATCACCCGCATCAGCCTGGCCACCACCAGCGTCCGCAAGGACAAGGATGGCAACCAGCAGGAACGCACCGAATGGCACCGCGTGGTGTTCTTCGGCAAGCTCGGCGAGATCGCCGGCGAGTACCTGCGCAAGGGCAGCTCGGTCTACGTCGAAGGCAGCCTGCGTTACGACAAGTACACCGGCCAGGACGGCGTGGAGAAGTACTCCACCGATATCGTCGCCGATGAAATGCAGATGCTTGGCGGCCGCGGCGAAGGCGGCGGTGGTGGCGGTGGCGGCAACTACGGCGGCGATCGCCCGCAGCGCCAGCAGGCCCCGCGCCAGGAGTACGGCGGTGGCGGTGGCGGCCAGCGTGGTGGCCAGGGCGGCGGCTATGGCAACCAGGGCGGCAACCAGGGCGGTGGCTACGGCAACCAGGGCGGCAACCAGCGCCCGCAGCCGCAGCAGGCGCCGCCGATGGACGACTTCGCTGACGACGATATTCCGTTCTGATCGAACGCGCGTCTGCAGCAGAAAAGAAAGCCCCGCTCATGCGGGGCTTTTCTTTTTCCACGATGTCATCGCAGTGGTGCCCCGCAGCATCGATTTTCGTGCACTGCGACTTGCAAACAGACAATTTCCTCCCCTATGGTGCAATCGATTGCATTGCGGCGAATCCGCAGCGTTTGATGCCGGTTGGGAGGCCGGAAGGTGGATGTCCATCCCTACGATCAAACCCGGCCCATCCCCGGGGCTTACGCGACGTGATGCGCTGCGTCTCGCCGTGGCCGGCAGCATTGGCCTGGGGGCAGCGGGCGCGCTGCCCGCATTCGCCGCCGATGCACCGCTGAAGGGCAACCTGAAGCACTCGGTGGCGCGCTGGACGTTCCCGCAGCTGTCGGTGGCCCAGCTCTGCCAGACGGTGAAGGACATCGGCTTCGCCGCCATCGATCTGGTCGGCCCCGAAGACTGGCCCACGCTGAAAGCCCATGGCGTCTACAGCTCGATGTGCAATGGCGCGGAGCTGGGCCTGACCAAGGGCTTCGCCGGCCGCCAGTTCCACGATGAACTGGTGGCGCGCTACACGCGGCACATCGACCTGGTGGCCGATGCCGGCTATCGCAATCTCATCTGCTTCTCGGGCAACCGCGACGGCATGGACCCGCAGGAAGGCATCGCCACTGCCGAGGCCGGTCTCAAGCGCATCCTCGGGCACGCCGAGAAGCGTGGGGTGGTGCTGGTGATGGAGCTGCTGAACTCCAGGGTCGATCATCGCGACTACCTGTGCGACCACTCGGCCTGGGGCGTGGAGTTGTGCCAGCGGCTGGGCTCGGACAACTTCGGCCTGCTCTACGACATCTATCACATGCAGATCATGGAGGGCGACATCATCGCCACCATCGGCAGGCACCACGCGTTCTTCAAGCACTATCACACCGCGGGTGTGCCGGGCCGGCATGAGATCGGTGACCAGCAGGAACTCAACTATCCGGCCATCTGTCGCGCGATCCGCGACACCGGCTTCCAGGGGTATCTGGCCCAGGAATTCATGCCTGCCGCGCCGGACCCGGTTGGCTCATTGCGCGAGGCGATCCGCCTCTGCGACGTCTGAAACGATATCCACCCAGGTGAGAAACCCATGGCAGATAATCACTACGACGCCATCGTTGTTGGCTCGGGAATCAGTGGCGGTTGGGCGGCAAAGGAACTGACCGAAAAGGGCCTGAAGGTCCTGATGCTCGAACGCGGGCGCAACATCGAGCACGTCAAGGACTACGTCAATGCGATGAAGGAGGCATGGGATTTCCCGCATCGCAACCGGCCAACGCAGGCGATGAAGGCCGAGTTCCCGGTGCTGATGCGCGACTACGGCCTGGCCGAGAACCTGGAAGGGATGTGGGCCAACGAGCAGGAATCGCCCTATATCGAGACCAAACGGTTCGACTGGTTCCGCGGCTACCACGTCGGCGGCCGCTCGCTGATGTGGGGCCGCCAGAGCTATCGCTTCTCCGACCTGGATTTCGAAGCGAACCTCAAGGACGGCATCGCCACCGACTGGCCGATCCGCTATGCCGACATCGCGCCCTGGTATGACCATGTGGAGAAATTCGCCGGTATCGCCGGCACACGCGAAGGTCTGGATGTGCTGCCGGACGGTGAGTTCCTGCCACCGATTCCGTTGAACATCGTCGAGAAGGATGTGGCGGCGCGGATCAAGAAAGCCTTTGGTGGAACGCGGCACCTGATCCACTCGCGCACCGCCAACATCACCAAGCCGATGCCCGAGCAGGGCCGCGTCAACTGCCAGTACCGCAACAAGTGCATCCTGGGCTGCCCGTTCGGCGCCTACTTCTCGACCCAGGCGGCGACGCTGCCGGCGGCGATGAAGACCGGCAACCTGACGCTGCGGCCGTTCTCGATCGTCAAGGAAGTGCTCTACGACAAGGACCGCAAGCGCGCGCGTGGCGTGGAGGTCATCGATGCCGAAACCGGGCAGACCTACCAGTACACCGCCAAGGTCATTTTCCTCAATGCGTCGTCGTTCAACTCGACCTGGCTGCTGATGAACTCGGCCACCGATGTCTGGGACGGCGGGCTGGGCTCCTCCTCGGGCGAACTGGGACACAACGTGATGGACCATCACTTCGGTGCCGGCGCCTCCGGCCGCGTCGAGGGCTACGAGGACAAGTACTACTTCGGCCGTCGCCCCTGTGGTTTCTACATTCCCCGCTTCCGCAACATCGCCGCCGAAAAGCGCGGCTACCTGCGCGGGTTCGGCTACCAGGGCGGCGCCAGCCGCACCGGCTGGTCGCGCGAGATCGCCGAACTGAACATCGGTGCCGACCTGAAGGAGGCGCTGACCGTGCCCGGTGACTGGCGCATCGGCATGACCGGTTTCGGCGAGATGCTGCCGCACCACGACAACACGATCCGGCTGGATCGGCAGCGCAAGGACAAGTGGGGGCTGCCGGTGCTGGCGATGGACGTTGCCATGCGCGCCAACGAACTGGCCATGCGCAAGGACATGGCCGCCGATGCCGCCGAGATGCTGGAGGCGGCCGGGGTCAAGGACGTGAAGATGCACGACAACGACTACGCGCCGGGCAAGGGCATCCACGAAATGGGAACCGCACGCATGGGCCGTGACCGGAAAAGCTCGGTGCTGAACGCGCACAACCAGGTCTGGGACGCGCCCAACGTGTACGTGACCGATGGTGCTTGCATGACCTCCAGCGCCTGCGTGAACCCTTCGCTGACCTACATGGCCTTGACCGCGCGCGCCGCCGACCACGCCGTGCGCGAACTGAAAGCGGGGAACCTGTGATGGATCGGCGCGAACTGCTGAAGATGATCGTCGCCGCCACGGGAGCGGCGATGGTGGGCCTGCCGGCGCTGGTGCACGGGCAGGGGGCGGCTGCACCCACACAGGTCCGTTTCTCCGACGCCGATGTCGGCATGCTCGATGAGATCGCCGAGACCATCCTGCCGCGGACCCGGACGCCAGGTGCCAAGGACGCCGGCGCTGGCGCATTCATGGCGACGTTCGTCAGCGACTGCTACACAGCCCGGCAGCAGGCCACGTTCCGCGCCGGGCTGGCTGACATCGACAAACGCGCCGGTGGCCGCTTCGTCTCACTCACACCAGAGGCCCGCACCGGACTGCTGCGTGTTCTGGACGCGGAGGCCAGGGCACGCCCTGCCGAGGTGACCGAGACCGGCACCGCCGAGGAGGGCGAAGCAATGCCGCATTACTTCACGATGATCAAGCAGTTGGCGATCTTCGGCTTCTTCACCTCCAAGGTCGGTGCGACCGGGGTGCTGCAGTACGTTGCCGTGCCAGGGCGCTACGACGGCGATCTGGCCTATGTTCCCGGCACTCCTGCATGGGGGACCAGCTGATGGAGCGCACGATGAGGATCAAGCCGCTATTGATCGCCGCTGGCGTGCTCGCCGCTGCACCTGCGTTCGCGCAGGCCGCTGCCGATCCTGCGCGCGATCCGAAGAAGACCGAAGTGTGGTCACCCGTGCCGGCGATCGTGGCCACGCCGGCGGGCGCCGCGCCTTCCGACGCGATCGTGCTGTTCGATGGCAAGGATCTTTCGCGCTGGGAGTCCGAGCAGGGCGGGCGCGTGCCCTGGACCGTCGCCGACGGCGCGATGACCGTGGTGCCGGGCAGCAAGGGCATCCGCACCCGGCAGGGCTTCTGCGATGTGCAGCTGCATGTCGAGTGGCGCACGCCGGTCGAAACCCAGGGCTTTGACGGTCAGAACCGCGGCAACAGCGGCATCTTCCTGCAGGGACTGTACGAGCTGCAGGTGCTCGACAGTTACAACAACCGGACCTACGCCAACGGCCAGGCCGGCTCGATCTACAAGCAGGCCTTGCCGTTGGTGAATGCCTCACGGGCGCCGGGGCAGTGGCAGGCCTACGACATCATCTGGAAGGCCCCGCGCTTCTCGCCGGGCGGCGGGCTCGTCTCGCCCGCGCGTATCACCGTGCTGCACAACGGCGTGCTGGTGCAGGATGACACCGTGCTGGCGGGCAAGACCGAGTACATCGGCGCACCGTCGTACTCGCCCCATGCCTGCGCGCCGCTCTATCTGCAGGAGCACGATTCGAAGGTCAGCTACCGCAACATCTGGGTACGCGAGCTGTAATGCCGATCAACTACTTCGCCAGGTAACTGGCGATGTCGTCGATCTCCTGCTGCGACAGCTGTGGAAACGGCGGCATCAGTCCGCCGCCTTTCCGGATCTTGTCCTTGATCTGCGCGCCATCCAGGCGCTTGCCAATATCGGTGAGCGCCGGGAACGCCCCCGGCATGCCGGCGCGGTCTGCCCCATGGCAGGCGGTGCAGTTCGCGCTGTAGAGCTTGGCGCCGGCAGCTGGATCGTCCTTGCTCCAGCCGGTGGTCGCAAGCGTTGCGCCACACAGCATCGCCGCCAGTTTCAGTATCGTCTTCAAGCGAGTCTCCTTCGCGGGCTAGCGCTGTGCGCCGGCGGGCGGGCTGACGGTCAGGTGTTCACGCAGGTAATCCGCGCCGGACTGGATCACCCTGGCCGGATCGCGTGGCTGGTCGTGTTCGAGGATGTACCACTGCACGCCGGCGGCGGATGCGGCCGGCAGGATCGCGTTCCAGTCCAGCACGCCCTGGCCGACGGCGGCGAAGCCACCTTCGTCCTCGGCCTGGCCCTTGGCAGCGTTGTCCTTAGCGTGCACCGCGAACAGGCGGCCGCGGAACTTGCCCAGCATCACGGCCGGGTCGTGGCCGGAGCGTGCCACCCAGGCCAGGTCCAGTTCGGTCTGCAGGTCAGGTCCGGCGGCGGCAAACAGCAGTTCCAGGCCGGTCCTTCCGTTGAAATCGACCAGCTCGAAGTCGTGGTTGTGGTAGGCCAGGTGCATGTCCTTGGCGCGCACCTGTTTGGCGAGGCGGCCCAGCTCCTGGCCCAGTGCGGTCCAGCCGGCCGCATCGGTCGGCCGGTCCTTCGCATCCAGGTAAGGCACCACCAGCGTGGTGTTGCCGATCGAACGGTTGAAGGCCACCACGCCGTCCAGGTCCCGGCGCAGCTCGGCCAGTGCCACGTGCGACGAGATCGCCTTGATCGCATACCGGTCCAGCAGCTGCTTGAGTTCGCTGGCGCTGACGCCCTGCGTGCCGACCGTTTCCACCGCATGCACGCCGGCGTCGTGGACGATCTTCAGCTGCTGGTCGAGCGATCCGGCATTGCGCAGCGAGTACATCTGCACCGCAATGGGCTTCTGCGCGGCGACGGCCTGCCCTGCAAAGGCGGGCAGGGCAGCAAGCAGCAGAAGTGCGAGCGCTGTGGTTCGGCGGACAGGGGCTTTCATCAGGCGTTCCTCCCGGGGTTCAGTCGATGGTGGTCCAGGCACGCGTCCAGGCTGAGGCGATGACGCGGTCAACGATCCGCGCTGAGCGCACGCCGTCGTCGAAGGTCGGCAGACCCTCGGCGCGTTCGCCGTCGAGGGCGCGATAGGTGTCGGCGACAAATGCGTCGAAGCACGCGCTGTAGCCCTGTGCGTGCCCGGCCGGCAGCACCGACAGCCGGCGCTGATCGGCACTTCCCGCGCCCGGGCCGCGCACGAAGATTTCCTCGCGCTGGTCGGGCCGGCCGATCCACAGCCGCTCTGCATCTTCCTGGTTGAAGGCCACGCTGGCCCGGGCACCATCGATCTCGAACCAGAGCCGATTGTGCCGACCGGCCGAGACCTGGCTGGTCGTCAACGATGCCAGCGTGCCGGCGCCGGTCCTGAACATGGCTATCGCCACATCTTCGCTGACCACCGTCTGCAGCGCGCCGCCGGCGGCCGGGGTGCTGAAGCTCTGCGCGGTGCCGGCGCCGCGCTCACTGATCACGGTGTCGAACGCCGCGCTGACCTCGGTGAAGCGTTCGCCGCTGACCCATTCCACCAGATCGCACCAGTGCGAGCCGATGTCGGCGAACACGCGGGAGGCACCGCCCAATGCCGGGTCCACGCGCCAGTTGTTGCTGGCCGGGTCCAGCAGCCAGTCCTGCAGGTAGCTGCCGTGGATCAGGTGCAACGGCCCCAGTTCGCCCTGTGCAATGCGCGCGCGCGCTTCGCGCACCACCGGGTGGTAGCGGTAGACGAAGGGAATCGTGGCGACAAGGCCGCGCGAGGCGGCCAGCGCCGCCAGCGCCTGGGCATCGGCCAGGGTGGTGGCCAGCGGCTTCTCGCAGATCACGTGCTTGCCCGCCTCCAGCACGGCTTGTGCCATCGGCCGGTGCAGGTGGTTGGGCGTGCAGACGTGCACGACCTGCACCTGCGGATCGGCGATGACCTCTTCGATATCCCGATAGGCGCGCGTGACATTCCACGAATGAGCAACCTCGCGTGCACGGTCCGGCGAAGAGCCGGCAACACCGCAGATCCGGGCACCGGCCAGCAGCGCCGCGCGACGGTGCACGGCGCCGATCATGCCGGTTCCGATGATGGCGATTCCAGGTGTTGGCATCGGCAGGCGTCCTCAGGGGGTGGAAGGGGCGGCAGCAACGGCCGGCCGGTCGCGGAACAGCAGCAGAAACGCGATCAGCACGAGCAGGGCGACGCCGGCCGGGAACAGCCAGATCTGCTGCCAGTCCGGCCCTGCTGCGGTGGTGAAGTGCTCCACCACCGCGCCGGACAGGAAGGTGCCGATCAGCATGCCCACACCATAGGTGGCCAGGGTGATGAAGCCCTGTGCACTGCTGCGCGCGTCGGGGCCGGCATGTGCATCGGTATAGATCTGGCCGGTAACGAAGAAGAAGTCGTAGCAGATACCGTGCAGCACGATGCCGATCACCAGCAGCGAGAAGCCGCTGCCGGCATCGCCGAAGGCGAACAGGGCATAGCGCAGCACCCACGCGGCCATGCCAACGGCCAGCATCGTCTTCACCCCCAGCCGCACGAACAGGAACGGCATGGCCAGCATCAACAGCACTTCGGACACCTGGCCCAGCGATTGCAGGCCGGCAGCGCCACGTACGCCGAGGTCGTTGAGGTAGGGGTTGGTGAAGTTGTAGTAGAACGCCAGCGGGATGCAGATGGCGATGGAGGCCAGGAAGAACACCAGGTAGGAACGTGACTTCAGCAGCCGCAGCGAATCCAGCCCCAGGATCTGCCCCAGCCCGGCATCGCGCTGCCGGGCCAGCGGCGGCGTGTGCGGCAGGGTGAACGCATACAGCCCCAGCAGCAGCGATGCCACGGCGGCCATCTGGAAGGTGAGTTCGAGCCGGTGGGCCTGTTCCCAGCCCAGCCAGCCGATCAGCACACCGGCCACGATCCAGCCGACGCTGCCGGCCACGCGCACCAGCGGGAACTGCTTTTCCGGCGACTGCATGTGCCGCATCGCCACGCTGTTGGCCAGCGCCAGCGTGGGCATGAACAGCAGCATGTAGCCCATCACGCAGGCGGAGAACATGCTGAAACTGGTGGCGGTGGAGGCAAGCCACAGCAGTACCGCGCCGGCCAGGTGCAGCACCGCCAGGATGCGCTGCGCGGCGAAGTAGCGGTCTGCGATCAGCCCGACCAGGAACGGCGCGACGATCGCACCGATCGACTGGCTGAGGAAGGCGGTGGCCACCTGGCTGGCGCTGGCCTGCAGCGGGCCCTGCACCAGGTAGGTGCCCAGGGTCACGAACCAGGCGCCCCAGATGAAGAACTGCAGGAACATCATCGCGCCCAAGCGCGACATGGCGTGCGTCATGGCTTGCCCTCCCGGGGCGGTAATGGCTCAGATTCCCAGCATGCGGTGCAGTGAAGCGGTGTCGGTGCCGCTGTCGGCGAAGTCGTCGAAGGCGCGTTCGGTCACACGGATGATGTGGTCGCGGATGAAGGCCACGCCCTCGCGTGCGCCGTCCTCCGGGTGCTTCAGGCAGCACTCCCATTCGAGCACGGCCCAGCCCGGGAAGTCGTACTGCGCGAACTTCGAGAAGATCGCCTTGAAGTCGATCTGGCCATCCCCCAGCGAGCGGAACCGCCCCGGGCGATCGATCCAGTCCTGGTAGCCGCCATACACGCCGCTGCGCGCGCTGGGGCGGTACTCGGCATCCTTGACATGGAAGATGCCGATGCGGTCGTGATAGCGATCGATGAAGCCGAGGTAGTCCAGCTGCTGCAGCAGCAGGTGGCTGGGGTCGTAGAGGATCTTCGCGCGTGGATGCTGGTCGACCACCTCGAGGAAACGTTCGAAGGTTGCGCCGTCGTGCAGGTCTTCGCCCGGGTGGATCTCGAAACACAGATCGACGCCGCAGGCATCGAACGCATCGAGGATGGGCCGCCAGCGGCGGCCGAGTTCGGCGAAGGCTTCTTCCGCCAGGCCGTGGGGGCGCTGTGGCCAGGGGTAGAAGTAGGGCCAGGCCAACGCGCCGGAGAAGGTGGCATGCGCGCTCAACCCGAGGTTCCGGCTGGCCTGGGCCGCCAGCAGCAGCTGCTCGACCGCCCAGGCCTGCCGTGCCGCCGGATCGCCGCGCTTGTCCGCCGGCGCAAACCCGTCGAACAGGCTGTCGTAGGCGGGATGGACGGCCACCAGCTGCCCTTGCAGGTGGGTGGACAGCTCGGTGATCTGCAGCCCGTGCCCGGCCAGCATGCCGGCGATGTCATCGCAGTAGGTCTGGCTGCGCGCGGCCTCGGCCAGATCGAACAGGTGGGGCGCGTTGGTGGGTACTTGTACGCCAGAATAGCCCAGGCCCGCAGCCCAGCCGGCCAGCGTGTCCAGTCGATCAAAAGGAGCTGTGTCGCCGATGAACTGCGCCAGGAACAGCGCGGGACCCTTGAGCGTCTTCAAGAGGATTCGCCCTCGATGCAATCGATTGCATTATCCTAGCAGGGGCGCACGCAGGAGCTGTTGTGCACTGCACAGCGGACAGGAGGACTAACGCCATGGCCACCATCTACGACATTGCAAAGCACGTTGGCGTCTCCGCCGGCACGGTGTCGCGCGCGCTTTCGCGGCCGGACAAGGTACTGCCGGCCACGCGCACCCGCATCGAGCAGGCCGCCGCCGCGCTGGGCTATGTGCCCAACACGGTCGCGCGGACGCTCAAGACCCAGCGCAGCGGCAAGATCCTGGTCACCGTGCCGGACATCGCCAACCCGTTCTTCGCGCAGATCCTGCAGGGTGCCGAAGACGCCGCGCAGGCGCTCGGCTACGCGGTACTGCTGGGCGATACCCAGGACCAACCCGACCGCGAGGAGCGCTACGCACAGATGCTCCGTCGCAACGAGGCCGACGGCATGATCGTGCTCGGGCATCGCCTGCCGCCCACCGCACGCGCCATCGTCGAGCAGCAGGGGGCCGCCGCACCGGTGGTCAATGGCTGCGAGTTCGACCCGGCGCTCGGGCTGCCCAGCGTCCACATCGACAATGCGGCCGCCGCACGCGCGGTGATGGAACACCTGTATGCGCTGGGCCACGAGCGGATCGCCGTGGTCGGCGGGCCGCCCGACAACCCGCTGCACCAGCAGCGCCTGGAAGGGGTGCGGGCTGCCGCCAGGGCGCGCGGTCGCCTGCGCCAGCTGAACATCGTGCCGGGTGATTTCTCGGTCGATTCCGGCCATGCCGCGGCGACGGCGCTGCTGGCCGCCACGCCCGTACCGACGGCGATCTTCTGCTTCAGCGATCAGATGGCGCTGGGGGCCCTGGCGGCCTGCCGCGATCTGGGCATCGGCGTGCCCGATGACCTGTCCATCGTCGGCTTCGATGATCTGGCGTCGTCGCGTTACCTCACGCCGCCGCTGACCACCATCCGGCAGCCGATGCGGGAAATCGGCGAGCGCGCGGTCAACCTGCTGCTGGCCATCATCGAGCGTGCCGATGTACCGCTTCAGCAGACGCTGGAGTTCAGCCTGATGGTACGGGGCTCGACGGCGGCGCCACGGCGCGGGTGAGGGCGGGGCGCGCGATCATCGCCTGCGCTCGTACCAGCCCTGCGATGCGTTGACGATGCGGACCACCGACAGCATCACCGGTACCTCGATCAGCACGCCGACCACCGTCGCCAGCGCTGCACCGGAATGCACGCCGAACAGGCCCACCGCGGTCGCGACGGCCAGTTCGAAGAAGTTGCTGGCGCCGATCAGCGCCGATGGACCGGCCACGCAGTGGGCAACGCCCAGCTGCCGGTTCAACAGGTAGGCCAGCCCTGCGTTGAAGTACACCTGGATCAGGATCGGCACCGCGATCAGTGCGATGACCAGCGGCTGCTGCACGATCTGGCGGCCCTGGAAGCCGAACAACAGCAGCAGGGTCAGCAGCAGCGCGGCCAGCGACAGCGGACCGAGCGCGCGCAGCACGGCCTGCAGGCCGGCCGGGCCATGTCGCGCCAGCAGCATGCGGCGCAGCACTGCGGCAGCGATCACTGGCGCGATGATGTACAGGGCCACCGACAGGACCAGCGTATCCCACGGCACGCTGATGGCCGCCAGGCCCAGCAGCAACGCCACCACCGGCGCATAGGCCACCACCATGATCGCGTCGTTCAGCGCCACCTGGCTCAGCGTGAAGTTGGCATCGCCGCGGCACAGGTTGCTCCACACGAACACCATCGCCGTGCACGGCGCTGCCGCCAGCAGGATCAGGCCGGCGATGTAGCTGTCGGCCTGCCCGGGCGGCAGCCAGCCGGCGAAGGCATGGCGCAGGAACAGCCAGCCCAGCAGCGCCATCGAGAACGGCTTGACCGCCCAGTTGATGAACAGTGTCACGCCGATGCCCTTCCAGTGCTGGCCGACCTGGCGCATCGCGCCGAAGTCGACCTTCAGCAGCATCGGGATGATCATCAGCCAGATCAGCACCGCCATCGGCAGGTTGACCCTGGCCACTTCGGTGCGCGCCAGCGCGGCAAATGCAGCGGGCAGGAAATGGCCCAGTGCGGTGCCCGCCGCGATGCACAACGCGACCCACAAGGTGAGGTGGCGTTCGAAGCGCCCCATCGGAGCGGAACGGCTCATGCGTCCGGGTCTGCGGGCTGCACGAAACCGATCCGGTCCAGGGCGTGTTTCAGTTCACCACGGTCGTTCCAGGTGGCGGCCGGCAGGGCCAGCAGGGCGAGCAGCCGTGCCTTCACGATGGCATGGGCCTGGGCAAACGCCTGGGCCTTGTCGGCGTCGCTGCCTTCGACTGCGGCCGGATCCGGCAGGCCCCAGTGCGTGCGCAGGAAATCGCCGAACACCACCGGGCAGGTTTCCGCCGCAGCGGCGTCGCAGACGGTGATCACCAGATCCATCGGTGCGGCGTGGGCGAACACGTCCCAGGATTTGCTGTGCAGCCCGGCGGCGGCGATGCCGTCGGCCTGCAGCTGGGCGATGGCGAACGGATTGACCTGGCCGGTCGGCTGGCTGCCGGCACTGAAGACCTCGAAGCGATGCCCGGCCCACGCCCGCAGGGTGGCTTCGGCGAGCACACTGCGGGCGGAATTGCCGGTACACAGGAACAGCACGCGTAGGGGGGGCACAAGGAGATCTCCGCTCAGCAGGCGCAGTCGGGCGCGTTGGGGCTGCAGCCCGGCGCGGGTGAGCCGGCACAGCAGTTGTGGGTGAGGTAATCGATCAGGCCGGTCATGGCGTTGAAGTTGGCGCGGTAGCAGACGTTGCGGCCCTGGCTCTGGCTTTCCACCAGGCCGGCCTGCAGCAGTTCCTTCAGGTGGAAACTCAGCGTGGCCGGTGGCACCTGCAGGATCGAGGCGATGTCGCCGGCCATGCGCCCCGCGGGCCCGGCTTCGACCAGCAGGCGGAAGGCGGCCAGGCGGGTGGCGTGGCCGAGGGCGGTGAGGGCCGCGATTGCAATCTTCGTTTCCATATTTCTAGAATAATCGAATGAACAAGCCGATCTCAAGTACCGCACTGCCGAATCTGCTCGAAGCCGCCCTTCCGCAGCCCGATCCCATCCTGCTGGCCGCCGGCGATGCCGGGCCTCCCAGGATCCTGCTGCTGTATGGCTCGCTGCGGCCAGAATCGTTCAGCCGCAAGCTGGCACTGGAGGCTGAGCTCGTGCTGCGCCATCTCGGCTGCCAGACGCGGGTGTTCGACCCGCACGGGTTGCCGATGCTGGACAGCACCGACAAGCACCACCCGGAGGTGCAGCGCCTGCGTGCGTGGTCGCTATGGGCCGAGGGCCACGTGTGGATCAGTCCGGAACGCCACGGCACGGTGACCGGCGTGTTCAAGAACCAGATCGACTGGTTGCCGCTGGAGGAGGGCGGGATGCGTCCCACCCAGGGCAGGACGCTTGCGGTGATGCAGGTCAGCGGGGGCTCGCAGTCGTTCAACACCGTCAACACGCTGCGTGTACTGGGGCGCTGGATGCGCATGCTGACCATTCCCAACCAGTCGTCGGTGGCCAAGGCCTGGCAGGAGTTTGACGATGACGGACGGATGAAGCCCTCCGCGTTCTATGACCGGGTGGTGGATGTGATGGAGGAGCTGGTCAAATTCACCCTGCTGACACGCGGTCGGTCGGATTACCTGGTGGATCGCTACAGCGAACGCAAGGGCAATCAGCAGGCGGCCGTGCTCGCCGGCGCTTCGGGAGCGGATGCAGCGAAGTAGTTCCACTGAGTTCGATGCCACCTTGATCCCGAATTGACGCAAAGCTGTCAGACTCGTTGCAGGCCGCCCGCCAGGGCCGTAGTGGAACGTGCGATCACGCAAGGGGGTCGTCAATGCCTTACTTCACCGACTCGACGGAAGTGGCGGTCGAAGGCATTGGCGCGGCCCGGCGCATCGGCTGGATGCGCTTCGTCGGCAACGGACTGGGTGCGGTTCCCATCGCCTCGATCATGCTTGAGCGCCAGGATGGCACGCTGGCCTGGCTCCTGTTGCTGCTCAACGCGCTGGCCTGGCCGGCGCTGGCGCTGCTGCTGACCCATCGTTCGCGCCAGCCCGCAGTGGTGCAGTTCCGCTGCATGGTGGTCGATTCCCTCTTCGGCGGCGGCTGGATCGCTTTCATGGGCCTCAGTGCGGTGCCCAGTGCACTGTTCGCCGCGTTGCTGGTGGCCGACAAGATCGCCGCCGGCGGCGTGCGCCTGGCACTGCGCGCAACGCTGGCGCTGGTGCTGGGTTTCGCGCTCACCTGGTGGATGCTGGGGTTCCCGTACCAACCGGTGTCGTCGCAGCGCACGATCGTGCTCAGCGTGCCCTTCCTGTTTGTCTACGGCATCGGGCTCAGCATCCTCAGCTGGCAGCTGGCGCGCCGGGTCAAATCACAGAACCGGCAGCTGCAACGGTTGAGCCGGATGGATCCGCTGGTTGAACTGGCCAACCGTGGTTTCCTGATCGTGCGCGCGCAGCAGGCGCTGGACCGCGCACAGGGGCAGGGCGGTTTCGCCTGCCTGCTGATGCTGGACGTGGACGATTTCAAGCACATCAACGATTCCCATGGCCACCGCGCCGGGGACGAAGTGCTGCGCCACATCGCCGCTACCCTGCGCAGCTTCGCCCGGCCCGGCGATACGCCCGCGCGGCTGGGCGGCGACGAGTTCGTGGTACTGCTGCATGACTGCGCGCCGGTGGATGCGATGCATGTGGCCGAGCGCGTCCGGCTGCGCCTGCTGGAGGCGGCCCGGCAGGCCACCCCGGGCGTCGAGTTCAGCGTCAGCATCGGCATCGCGGCCACCCCCCGGGGCGGCAGTGTGGAGGACTGGCTGGCGCTGGCCGACCGCGCCCTCTACCACGCCAAGCGCCAGGGCAAGAACACCGCCAGCTACGGCGAATGAGGCCACCTGCACCGCGGCGCCGCCAGTCCGTGGCTGGCCCGGTGGCGGTTCAGCCTGCACGCGGCATTGCGCCGGCAATCCTCTACCATGGGCCACCCTGCCCGGACGTACCGCCATGCAAGACGCTCTCGCTGCCCAGCCCAAGCCCCCCGTTGCACGGATCGCGGCCTGGTTGATGATGCTGCTGGGCATGTGGCTGGCGCTGAAACTGGGGCTGGTGGTGACGCTGTTGTCGGGCCTGCTGGTGTTCCAGCTGACCCATGTGCTGGCCTCCACGGTGGAGGGCCGGCTGCCGCCGGGACGGGCGCGGGCGATCGCGGTGATCCTGCTGTCCGCCGTGATCATCAGTGCATTGGTGCTGGCCGGGATCGGCATCGCCTCGTTCTTCCGCACCGAGACCGGCGGCCCGGACGCGCTGCTGGGGCACCTGATGGAGATCCTCAACAGTTCGCGCCATCAGGTACCGGCACTGCTGCAGCCCTATATTCCCGAAGACATGCCGGCATTGCGTGCGGCGCTCAACGAATGGGCGGCCGAACACCAGCGCCAGCTGGGTGTGGCCGGCACCTCGGCGGTGCAGGTGGGCGTGCGCATCCTGATCGGCATGGTGCTCGGGGCCATGATCGCGCTGTACGACGAACTGCCGCTGCCGAAGATGGGGCCGCTGGCGCAGGAACTGATCGGACGTACCAGCCGCATGGCCACCGCGTTCCGCCAGGTGGTGTTCGCGCAGGTCAAGATCTCGCTGCTCAACACCGTGTTCACCGGCATCTTCCTGCTGGGCGTGCTGCCGCTGTTCGGCGTGCACCTGCCGCTGTCCAAGACCCTGGTGCTGATCACCTTCCTGGCCGGCCTGCTGCCGGTGGTGGGCAACCTCATCTCCAACACCGTCATCACCATCGTCGCGCTGTCGGTCTCGTTCTATGTGGCGGTGGCCGCGCTGCTGTACCTGATCGTGATCCACAAGCTGGAGTACTTCCTCAACGCACGCATCGTCGGTGGCGAGATCCAGGCCCGTGCCTGGGAGCTGCTGCTGGCGATGCTGGTGATGGAAGCGGCGTTCGGCCTGCCGGGCCTGGTCGCCGCGCCGGTGTTCTATGCCTACGTCAAGCGCGAGCTGGTGGATCAGCGCTGGATCTGATCTGCGGTGACGTGGGCCGGCTGATCCACTGATCCACATGCAGGGGGCTACATCGATGGGTCGCAGGGCATCGCCAATCGGTCTGCAGACATGGCTCTGGATACTGGGCGGCCTGTTCGTGCTGTGCACGCTGCCGTTGATGGCCATCGCGCTGGTGCAGGGGACGCAGCGCTTCGTTGAAGCCGAGACCAACCTGGTCAGCCTGCGCCAGCTGCGCCAGACCTTCGAGCTGGCCAATCTGATCTCGGCCGAGCGTGGCCCGGCCAACAGCCTGCTCGGCGCAGACCCGGCCGACGCAGGCACGCACGCGCGATTGGCCGCGCAGCTGGCGGCGGCACGGCAACGGGTGGATGCCGCGCTGCTGCGCCTCGATGCGGTCTTCAAGGCCGACCCGGGAGAGGTGGATGGCCAGGGCCTGCTGGCCGATGCACGGCGCCGGTTGTCCTCGGCGCGCGCAGCGGTGGACCAGATCGTGGCACGACCACGCGATGCGCGGCGGGTGGAAGAGGTGGAGCGTGCGATCAGCAGCATGTTCGCCGTGGTCGATCGTCTGCACCTGCTGACCTCGGCACAGATCAACGCGCTGGTGCGCGCCGACCGCGAAGCTGCCATCCCGGCGATGCAGGGCCAGGTGCTGATCGACCTGCGCGAACACGGTGGCCGGCTGGCCTCCAACGTGATGGCGCCGGTGGCAGTACCCGGCGCGTGGCGCGATGAGCAGGTGCGCGCCGCGTTGCAGACCGAAGGCCGCCTGCTCGAGCTGTGGCACCTGGCAGGCAGTCATGAGTCGGTGTTCCGCAGTGACCCGACGCTGTCCTGGCATTGGGACATGGCGCGACGGCAGTTCTTCGGCGAGTCGCTGCCGATGATCGAGCAGCTGATCGAGGATGGCAGGCGCGGCCGTCCACCGCCGTGGACCGCTGCCGAGTTCACCACGCGCTACGTACCGACGCTGCGTTCGCTGGAGGAACTGCGCGACGGCTATCTGCGGGTGTCGATCGATCGCTTCGAGCACGCCCGCAACCGCGAGGCGACACGGCTGGGGGTGCTGGTGGCCACCGCGCTGGGTACGCTGCTGGTGTTGGGCGGCGCCCTGCGCATCGCACATCGGCAGATCCTGCGCCCGCTGCTGCAGGCGCAGAAGCAGGTGATCCAGATCGCCTCGGACACACCCGGTCCGGAGCAGCACGCCACCCATCCACTGGCCGAGATGCAACGCCTGTTCGATGCCATCGAAGTGCTGCGCGGGAGCTCGCGCGAACGCTCGGCGCTGACCAGTGAACTGCGCCAGCTGGCCGGCACCGATGAACTGACCGGGCTGTTGAACCGGCGCGCGCTGGAAGAAAAAGTGCAGCAGCGCCATGCCGACGGAGACGCGGATGCCGTAGTGATCCTGCTGGACGTGGACCGCTTCAAGGCCATCAACGATGGCCATGGCCACGATGCCGGCGACGCGGTGCTGGTACAGGTGGCCCGATTGCTGCAGCGTCATCTGCGCCGCAGCGACAGCATTGCCCGCTACGGCGGCGAGGAGTTCCTGGTGCTGCTGGCCGACGGTGACCTGGCCGCCGGCCGGCAGCTGGCCGAATCGCTGCGCGTGGCCCTGCGCCAGCTCGATATTGCGGTGGCCGGTGACGGCGTGCTGCGGGTGACTGCCAGCTTCGGCGTGGCGCAGGGTGGCACCGATGCGCTGGGCTGGCGGGCCCTGCTGCGCGCTGCCGACGCGGCGATGTACCAGGCCAAAGCGCAGGGCCGTGATCGGGTGCGGGTGGCCGGCGGTGGACGTAGTGGGCGCTGAGGCCGGCGTTCATCGCCGGCGCACGCGCCGGCCCCTAGACTGGCCGCCCCGAACGTTGCAGGAGCTGGACATGATCATGCGCCCCCTTCTGGCTGCCATGCTGCTGGCCGGCGTGCTGGCTGGCTGCAGCACGCCCTCGCAGACGTCGGCCGATGAGCCGCACCCTCCCACTCTGGGCGCCGGCCTGAGCCCGGTGCCGGCCTTCACGGGCGGCGGTGCCGGCTGGCGCATCGAGATCGCGTCCACCGGCAAGGGCAACCACGATGCCAGCCTCAGCGCCGATGGCCGCACCCACACCGGCACGCTGCGCTATCTGGGCCAACCCGCCGATGCACCCAGTACGCTGATCGTGCTCAACGGAGAGCTGGGCAGGCAGCCGGCCATTGTCGAGATCAAGCGCGAGTCGTGCCGCAATGCCGAAGGCGTGGATACCCAGGCCAGCGTGCAGGTGACGCTGCAAGGGCAACCGCAGCGCCGTGGCTGCGGCCACCTGGCGGTGTACTGAGCCGGCATGGGCCATGCTTGAGATCCCCACCCTGCACACCGCACGCCTGCGGCTGCGCCCGCAACGGCTGGACGACTTCGGCGTCTATGCAGCGTTCCTGGCATCGCCGCGCGCACGCGGCATGGGCGGTCCGTTTGGCGAAGTGGCGGCCTGGGGCCAGTTCTGCCATGACCTGGCCAGCTGGCACCTGTTCGGCCACGGCGCGCTGATGATCGAGCGGAGCGACAGTGGCGCCTGCATCGGCCAGGTCGGCATCAATCACGGCCCGCTGTTCCCGGAAAAGGAACTGGGCTGGTTGCTGTACGACGGCCACGAAGGGCAGGGCTTTGCCACCGAAGCGGCCGGCGCGCTGCGCGACTGGGCATTCGTGGTGGTGCAGCTGCCGACCCTGGTCAGCTACATGGCGCCGGACAATATCGCCTCGCAGGCGGTGGCAAGGCGCCTGGGCGGCGTGCTCGATGCGCAGGCCACGCGCAGCGACGCGCAGGATCTGGTGTACCGCTACATCTCGGGGTAGTGCCGGCCGCTGGCCGGCATCATCAACGCACCGGGCCGGTTGCAAACTCATCGAGATCGGCCAGTTCCGGTGCCAGTGCATGTTCCACCGCACGGCGCAGCAATGCAGGAGCCACGTAGTGCCGATGCGTGCTGTCGATCAGCGCCATGTAGAGGCGACCGAAGGCATTGTGGGTCTGCACGCGCGTGCCCAGGCTGATTTCGATGTGGCCTTCGGCACACCGTTGAACCCGTACGCGGCTGCGGAAGCGCAGGTGCCGATCATCAGCACCGAGCAGCACTTCGGCGTAGTCGTTTTCTGCGTCGATGTGCGAATCCAGCACCGGATAGCGGCCGGCGAACAACCGGCTGCGATCGGCCGACAGCAGCGATGATACTGGGCACCCCAGCGGCGACGTCCGCAACCGAAGCGGCGCGACCAGACGGTTGCGAAGCGCCATCAGGTGGCCCACGCCGGCAGGCGGATTGCGCAGAAATCCTTCCAGGACATCAGCCAGCAGCGCAGATGTGGAACGATGTGAGACCTGCGTGTGGTCCAGACGCAGCGTGGTCAGGTCCTGGTAGTGGCTGTGTGGCAGTGCGGCAGCCAGCAGGCCTTCGCTGGCGGCGGACCTTGACTGGATCGGGTAGCCTGGCGTCGCGCGTTCGACGAAGCCCCGCAGCGGTCGCAGCGAAATCCGCCGTAGCGGGCCGAGCAGGGCGCGGGCCTGCGTGCACAGGCGGGCGCACAGGCTCGGCGCCGGCGCCTGCAGCGACAGCCGCAGCAGAGGCGCCGCTGCCAAGGCTTCAGGCGTCGGCACATGCGCGTCCGGCAGTACATCGGTCAGGCTGGGAATGTCGGCGGCATTGCGGCTTATCAGCGCGTGCGTCTGTTCGGTCATCGCCCCGGCCAGCTCGTTGCTGTGGCACGACAATGCGAACAGCGCGGGATGGGCCGGATGGTTGGAGGTGAACTGGTGCCAGGTGCCGCCGCCGAAGCGCACGGTGAACAGGCAGTCCGGCGGTATGCGGATACGCCGCAGTGAACGTGCGAAGGCGCCGGGATCGCCTGCCAGCTGGGCGTCCGAGGCGACGGCGAAGCGCAGCTCGGCGCCCGAGCTGCCGGCGATGGCCGTGAACATCCGTGGTCCCGCATGGCGATGGAACGGGTGGCCACCCGCTCCCACCGCGAAGCTGTACAGCGAAGAGGCATCGCCGTGTTGCAGATGCATGCCGCCCAGCCGGGCCGAAGGCTCGTCCAGCGCGTCGATGAAGGCCGGGTGGTGACGCTGGCGTTGGCTGGCGTCGGCCACAAGCATGTCACCTGCACCGATGCCGAGCTGCGCGATGAGGGTCACTTCGGTCGGGCTGCTACCGGCCTGCGCGGGAAGCTGCACCGCCGGAAACGAACGGTCATCGCGGATCGAAGCAGGCATCGTCAGACTCCTTGGCGGGCGCGCTCAGCGCGCAGGGGACTTGCGGCGCGCGCGTGCTTCGCGCTTGAGTGGGCCACCCACCGGACAGACTTCGGCGGCCCAGGAGAACAGCGTGTTGGCCAGGCGGTCGGGCACCTGGCGGAAGTACACGAACTGGCCGCGCTTCTCGCGTTCGATCAGGCCGGCATCCTCGAGGATGCGCAGGTGGCTGGACAGCGCGGGCTTGCTGAAGTCGAAGCGTTCGGCCAGCTCGCCGGCACTGAGCTCGCCGGCACTGAGGTAGGCCAGGATCTGCCGGCGTGCGGTGGAGGCGAGGGCTTCGAAGATGCGGTCCATGACGATATGATTAACTAATTCGTTAACTGATATTCCATCGGGCGACTACCTGGCGTCAAGCGGGTGCGGGACATACGCGCGATTCAGTCTTTCACGCCGGTTGTGGTATATCGTTTATCGATAAATACACCCCGGGGCGGCGAGGCCACCCCAATGCCGGAGGCCGCTTGACCGCTCGTCCCGCTCGCGCCACTGCTGCGCGAGGCTTGTTCACCCTGGCCCTGGCCGCCGTCCAGGCGGTCCGCGCGATGTGCTGGCTGGGCATCCTGGCCGCCCTGCTGGCCGTGCCGCTGGTGGCCCATGATCGTCGCTGGCTGCTCGACAGCGTGCATGACACCGCTGCGGCGGCCGCGCACGGCAGCGACCTGTTTCTGCATTTCTGCCTGGGGCTGGGCGCGATCATTGCCCTGCTGGTGCTGTGCCTGCTGTTCCTGCGTCACCTGCTGCGGCTGCTGAAGTCGGCCGCGCGCGAGCGTCCGTTCACCCACGCCAATGCACAGCGCCTGCAGCGCATGGCCTGGCTGATGCTGGCCATGGAACTGCTGTCGATCCTGATCGGCGCCTACGCGGCCTGGATGGGGCCGGACTTCACCTGGATGGAAGTCGGCGGCGGCATGTCGATCACCGGCCTGGTGGCGGTACTGATGCTGTTCGTGCTGGCGCGGGTGTTTGCCGTGGGCGCGGCGATGCGCGATGACCTGGACGGTGTGATCTGATGGGCGCGCGCTGATGGCGATCATCATCACCCTGGACCGCATGCTGCAGGAGCGGGGCATGACCCTGTCCGAGCTGGCGGCGCGCATCGACATCACCCTGGCGAACCTGTCGATCCTGAAGACCGGCAAGGCGCGCGCCATCCGCTTTTCCACCCTGGATGCCATCTGCCGGGAGCTGCAATGCACGCCCGGCGACCTGCTCGGGCATGACCCGGCGCAGGTGCAGGAGGGTGACTGAGTGGCTTTCCCTTTTTCTTCCCTACTGACGAAACGGACCTGAAATGGAATGGTTGGCTGACCCCTCGATCTGGATGGGCCTTGCAACCCTGGTCGTGCTGGAGATCGTGCTCGGCATCGACAACCTGGTGTTCATCGCGATCCTGGCCGACAAGCTGCCGCCGCACCAGCGCGACCGCGCGCGGGTAATCGGCCTGGCGCTGGCGTTGCTGATGCGGCTGGTGCTGCTGGCCGCGCTGGCCTGGATCATGAAGCTGACCGAACCGCTGCTCACGCTGTTCGACCACAGTTTCTCCGGGCGTGACCTGATCCTGCTGGGCGGCGGCCTGTTCCTGCTGTTCAAGGGCACGATGGAGCTGCACGAACGGCTGGAAGGCCGCGAGCACCATGAAGACGGCAAGAAGGTCTATGCCAGTTTTGCGATGGTGGTGGCGCAGATCGTCGTGCTCGATGCGGTGTTCTCGCTGGACTCGGTGATCACCGCGGTCGGCATGGTCGACAACCTGGGCGTGATGTACGCGGCGGTGACCATCGCGATGGCACTGATGCTGGTGGCCAGCAAGCCGCTGACCCGCTTCGTCAACAAGCATCCTACGGTGGTGGTGCTGTGCCTGGGCTTCCTGCTGATGATCGGTTTCAGCCTGGTGGCCGAGGGCCTGGGCTACAAGATCCCGAAGGGCTATCTGTATGCGGCCATCGCCTTCTCGATCCTGGTCGAGGCGTTCAACCAGTGGGTGCGCTTCAACCGCGAGCGCAACGAGCGCCGGCAGCCGTTCCGCCAGCGCACCGCCGATGCGGTGCTGAGGATGCTCGGCGCGCGCCCGGCCAATGGCCACGACGATGCCGGCGAGGAGTCGCTTGAGGATGCCGAAGAGCGCCTGCAGCCGGCCGAGCACGAGATGATCCGCAGCGTGCTGGGCCTGGCCGACCGGCCGGTGTCGAGCGTGATGACCGTGCGCGCCGACGTGCAGTGGATCGATCTGGCGCGTGGCCAGGACGATGTGGTTGCACGCCTGGTGGCCTCGCCGCATACCCGCCTGCTGGTGGGTGACGGCGATCTGGACAGCCTGCGCGGCGTGGTGCAGAGCCGCGATCTGCTGGCCGACCTGCTGCAGGGCAGGCCGCTGCAGCTGGAAGGCAATCTGCGCGAGCCGCAGTACGTGTTGTCCAGTGCCAGCGCGTTGCAGGCCCTGGAACTGATCCGCCAGCACCCGGTGCCGCTGGCGGTAGCGGTGGACGAGTACGGCAGCGTGGAAGGCCTGGTCACCGCCAATGACCTGCTGGCCGCCATTGCCGGTGACCTGGTCGACACCCAGGACGAGCGCTATGGCGTAATCGCGCAGGGCGAGCAGCAGTGGGAAGCCGACGGTGCGTTGACCCTGGACGACCTGCAGCGGCTGACCGGTGTGTCGTTGCCGCGCAGTGCCGACTACATGACCATCTCCGGGCTGGTGCTGGAGCAGCTGGGCCGCCTGCCGGACATCGGTGACGCGGTGGAGATCGCCGACGTGCGCATCACCGTACTGGCGATGGAGAAGCGCCGCATCGCCCGCCTGCGGGTGGAGCGCCTCGACGGAATGGCTTGACCCGCCTGTCCCTGTAGAGCCGAGCCATGCTCGGCTGCCGGTCACGTAGAGTCGAGCTTGCTCGACTGGTCTTGAGCAGCCGAGCATGGCTCGGCTCTACACAACGCGGCCGGCACCGTTCACCATGGCGGGCCCGCTTTCTTCACCGGATGGTTGCAGTGCTGAGTACGATCGGTTTGTTGATGGGCCTGTATGTGGCCTGGCGCCTGTTCTGGCCACTGCGCATGCAGGCCTGGCTGAAGATCGTGCTGTCGCTGCTGCTGGTGGCCATTGCGGTGCAGCTGCGCATCGTGGCTACCTTCTGGGGCACGATGGCATCGCCGGAGATTCCGAAGCTGGCCATCGCCACGCTGGCCACCGGATCGACGGCGGTGCTGCTGCTGGCGTTGGCCATGCTGGTGCTGGATGCCGGCCTGCTGCTTTCCCGCCTGCTGCGTTGGCAGCGCGCCGCGTCGGCGCTTCGCGGCGCGAAGCTGCGGCCCGTGGCCGGCGTGCTGGCCCTGCTGGCCAGTGGCTATGGCATCAGCCAGGGCATGGCCGTGCCCCAGGCCCGGCAGATTGAGGTGGCGATCAACGATCTGCCGCCCGCGTTCGACGGCTACCGCGTGCTGCAGCTGACCGACATCCATGCCAGCCGCCTGCTGACCGGCGATTGGGTGCGCAAGGTGGTGGCCGCGAGCAACGCATTGAAGCCGGACCTGATCGTGATCACTGGTGACCTGATCGATGGCAGCGTGCACGCCCGCCGCGATGATGCGCGCCCGCTGGCCGATCTGCGCGCACCCGACGGCGTCATTGCCATCACCGGCAACCACGAGTACTACGCGCAGTACCAGGACTGGATGCAGGCGTTCCGCGCGCTGCACATGCAGGTGCTGGAGAACAGCCATCTGCAGGTACGCCGTGGTGACGCCGCGCTGACCATCGCCGGTGTCACCGATCCGGTGGCGGCCCGCTATGGCCTGCCGTTGCCGGATATCGATGCCGCGCTGGCCGGGGCTGATCGGTCCGCGCCGGTGATCCTGCTCGATCACCGTCCGCGCAATGCGCGCGAGGCCGCCGCCCGTGGCGTGGCGCTGCAGCTGTCCGGGCATACCCATGGTGGGCAGATCATCGGCATGGACCAGCTGGTGAAGCGGGCCAACGGGGGTTTCGTCTCCGGGCGCTACGAAGTCGATGGCATGACCTTGTATGTGAGCAACGGTGCCGGTCTGTGGGCAGGTTTCCCGGCGCGCATCGGCGTGCCGTCGGAGATCACCCTGATCACGCTGCGCCGGACGCTGTGACCTGAAGTGGGTCAGATCCCTTTCCCACCGGGAAAGGGATCTGACCCCGAAGACCTGGAAGGAACCATGGCCCACCCGCGCGCGCCAATGGAGCGTCTGATCCGAGCCAATGCCGAAGAGATCAACCGGCTCCGCCAGGCCGTCCGCGAAGCCGCTGGCGCGCGCTGGCGTGGCCCGGAAGAAATGCAGCGGCATGCGGCAGCCTGCGTGGAATACAACCAACGTTATGAACAGCTTGCGTTTCCGGGTGGCTACGCCAATGCACTGAAGCAACTGGCTGAGCACGATCCGGATACGGTGGATGTCGTGCTGACCTTCCTCGAGGTGCGGCCATACTTCTTCCGTTCCGGATACATGTGGAAGACGCTGTTGAAGCGCGTGCAGCGGGTGCCGATGGGCGCCAAGCAGCAGGCCAGGCTGCAGAAGATCCTCGCGGCCTATGCGGTCTATCGCGCCGCGCGAAGCCAGTAGGGGGCAGATCCCTTGGCCGTTGGCAAGCGGATCTGGCCCCGACCGGTCACGCTGCGCGCGGCGCCGGCCGCGCATGCGCATTGCGCCGCAGCGACTGCGCCCGCTTGGCGATTGCGCGCACCACGAAAGCGGTGAACAGCAACGCCGAGGGCACCGCGTACCAGAAGTTGCCGGGCACGCGCTTGAAGTACGAATAGGTGAACACTGCGGCGATGATCCACATGCCGGTGACGTGCAGGCGACGCCACGCGGTCGGACCCATGCGGCGGGCGATGCCACGATGCGAGGTGATGGCCAGGGCAAGGATGGCCACGTAGCCGACCGAGCCCGGCAGGTTGGCCAGGGCCGAGCGCGCTGGCCAGAACGCAGGGTTGAGGATGCCGAAGGTGGTGATCGCCACCGCATGCAGCAGGTGCGAGAACGCAAACGACAGGCCGACGATACGCCGTTCGCGCAACAGGAAGCGGGTGAACGGGCCGGGCAGCAGGCTGGCGAACGAGGATGCGGTGAACGCGGCCAGGAACAGCAGGAACGATGTGCGCGCGGTAACCCGGATCGCCGCGCGGCTGCCTTCGATGATGTCGGGCTGCAGGGCGAACGCCGCCAGTGCGAATGCGATCAGGACCACGGCGATGGCCACGAACAGGCGCCAGCCGTGCAGAAGGGAAGTGTGGGAAACAGTCATGATCAGACCTCGAAGAACGGAGAGGGGCCATGCCGGCCTTTGGCCGGCCAGGGAAGGGGCCGAGCCGGCTGCTGGTCGGCCAGGGAAGGGGTAGTGCCGGCCGCTGGTCGGCCAGGGAAGGGGTAGTGCCGGCCGCTGGCCGGCTCGCTCAGCAGTCGTTCGTCACAACCAGCACGCCGCCCGCGCACAGCTCGCCCAGCAGCGGACTGCAGGCCGCACGCAGTTCGTCGGCGGCAACGCCATGCGCCTCGGCCAGTACCTGCAGCGCGTCTTCCACGCCGGCGCCGGCGTCGCCGAAAGCCGACAGCAACGCATACGTCAACGGTGCCAATTCCTCGACCCGCAGGCTGAAATCACCCAGGCGTCGCAGAAGCAGTAATGTCGGTATCGTGCTCGGCGCACCGTTCAATCCGGTATCCTCATGCACAGGCCACTGGTAGCCCAGTACCCGCACCAGTGGAGACAGCGCAAGCACGTTGCCTGCCTGTGGCTCATGCAATGGCATCTGGCCGGCGTCCCGCGCTTCGATGTGCAGTGCCTGCTGCGTGCTTTCGTAGTGCGCCAGTTCTGCGATCCAACCCGGCAGCGCGAGGTCTGCCTGCACGCCCAGCCACGCGGCGAATTCACCTGCGATCTGCGGGAACAACGGCGTATGGCAGGCATGGCGCGCGTAGTAGTGCTCGACGGTATCGCGCCAGCAGGCATCACCCAGCTGCGCCTGCAGGCGCGGCAGGCTGCCTGCCAGCAGGTTGTCCAGGCTGTCGATGCAGAGGCGGCGGTAGACCGCCATCCGTCGTGCATCGATGCCCTCGGGCGCGGGCATCGACGGATCGCGTACATGATCGGCCCAGCGCTGCTGCAGGGTCGCCAGCGACTCAGCCATGGGCCACCTCGGGCAGCAGCACATCGGCCTGCACCTGGCGGATCTGCTCGACCTCGGCCAGCAGCTCGGCCAGAGGAGGGAAGTTGAAATCACGTTCCAGCAGGGTAGGGCGCACGCCGACACGCGCATATGCCTCGTGCAGCAGGGCCCAGACCACGCCCTTCACCGGTGCGCCATGGGTGTCGATCTTGAAGCCGTCGTCTTCATCGAAGTGGCCGGCCACGTGCAGTGAGGCAACGCGATGCGCAGGTACGCGTGCCAGGAAATCGAAGGCGTCGTAGCCGTTGTTGCAGGCGTTGACGAAGACATTGTTGACGTCCAGCAGCAGGTCGCAGTCGGCCTCGGCCAGCACCGCAGTGATGAAGTCGATCTCGCTCATGTCCGCACCGGGCACGGCGTAGTAGGAGATGTTTTCCACGGCGATGCGCCGGCCGAGTGTGTCCTGCACCTGGCGGATGCGATTGGCGATGTGGTGCACGGCCTCGGCGGTGAACGGCAGCGGCAGCAGGTCGTAGACATGGCCGCCGGCGGCGCAGTAGCTCAGGTGTTCGCTGTACAGCTGCACCTGGTGCAGATCGAGGAAGGCACGGGTCTGCGCCAGCAGGGTACGGTCCAGCGGGTCGGGGCCGCCCAGAGACAACGAAAGGCCATGACAGGTCAGGCGATGGCGCTCGCTCAGCTGGCGCAGCGCGGCGCCGTGGGCGCCGCCCACACCGATCCAGTTGTCCGGCGACACTTCAAGGAAGTCGACAGCATCGGCCGGCATCGCCAGCAGTTCATCGATCAGGCCGCGGCGTAGGCCAAGACCGGCGCTGGCAGTGGGCAGGGGCGTGTGCATGGGCACTACTCCAGGCAAGGGCGCCGCCATTGCGGCGGCGCCGTGGGAACGCAATCAGTCGTTGACGCGGGAGAACAGACCCTTCGGCATCGGCTTGCCGTGGGCGGTGTAGACGCTGCGCAGGTAGTCGTGCGCTTCCTGCTCGCTGATGTAGCCGTCATGGTCGGCGTCGATGCGATCGAACTCGGCGGCGCGCTCGCCGGCCACGGCGTTGAACTCGGCCCGCGACACGCGGCCGTCGTGGTCACGGTCGGTGCGGGCGAACGAGGCATCGCCACACTTGCCTTCACCGCACTGGCCTTCGGCCACCTTGGCCTTGCCGGCGGGCTTGCTGGTGCTGGCCTTGTTGGCGCCGCACTTGCCTTCACCGCACTTGCCTTCGGCGGCGGCGCTCATCGAGACCGCGCTGATCGCCAACGGTTGGATCGCAGCGGCCTGGCCGGCCAGCAGCAGGCCACCGGCCAGGGCGATACCAATGGCGCCAATGCGCGGCAGGCGGGAAGCAGCGGTGTTCTTGGTCGAAACGGACATGGTGATGACTCCTTGGATTGGCACGCAGGGCGTGCGGGGTGGACGCCGCCTGGGGCGACGGAAAACAAAGGGAAACGGTGTGGTCGCTGTGGGATCAGCCGGTGCGGCGACGGCGCAGCCCGTAGGCCAGCAGCAGGGCTGCGCCGAGCAGGGCGCCACCGAAGCCGATGCCGGGCAGCAGCGCGGCAACCGGCAGCAGCAGGGCGATCAGGCTCACGCCCCAGCCGAGGCCGTCATTGCCGCCAGCGGCGCGTTGCGGGCCGGTCAGCAGCCGGTCCAGGCTGAGCGCACCACCGCCGTTGAGGATCAGCGGCAGCAGCATCGCCAGGAACAGCAGCGGCAGCTTGAAGTTGCCGTAGCCCTGGTCGGTGATCGCATAGCCCTGCCAGAGTTCGCCCAGGCCGTTCCACTGGTCGGGCCAGTGCACGGCGGCGATGGCGACGATGGTGAGTACCCAGAAGATGTAGGCCACCGAACGCGTGGCCAGGCCCAGCAGCAACAGCACCGCGCCCACCAGCTCCAGCCAGGTGGCCAACTGCCAGTTCAACGACGCCGGCAGGGTGGAAAACGGAAACGGGAAACGCCCTTCCAGATCGGCGAACCAGTTCTGCCCGCCCAGCTTCTCGCGGCCGGACTCGAAGAATTCCCAGGCCAGCAGTGCGCGCAGGGCCAGCGGCGAGAGCCAGCGGCCGACGGCATCCAGGCGGGGCGTATACACGGAAGAGGCGGTGCTGATCATGGTGGTGTCCTGCGGGCCAGTGGTCGATGGAGGCCATTCCAGGGCGCGCAGGTATCGGCAACGTGTGCTGTTGCCCGGGGTTTTGTCAGCGACTGTGGCCGCGTCGGGGGTTTCGTACAGTCCGTTACAAAGACGCCGCGTCGGGCGTTCGCCGGGCATCGCCCGGCGCTACCGCAGCCGGGGTCTCCTCGCGCGTGCATGCGGGGAACCTTCTCCACCCGGTAGCGCCGGGCGATGCCCGGCGGCCGAATGTATCCAACTGTAGGAACCCGCCGCCGCCCTACAGTCCGGTACAACTCGGCCCCACCGCGAAACAGCACCGATACACCCGCAGGCGGAAATGGCCACTCCCTACACCGGAGTGCCACCTATGATCCGCATCACGCTGCTCGCCGCTGCCATCGCCCTTGCCGGCGCCGCGACCCCCGCCTTCGCCGCACAGACCAACGCCAGCGCGCCGCCCACCGTCATCCTGGTCCACGGCGCCTTCGCCGATGGCTCCAGCTGGAACAAGGTCATCACCACGCTGCACGACTGGAAGGTGCCGGCAGTGGCGGTGCAGAACCCGCTGACCTCGCTGTCCGACGATGTGGCTGCGACCCGTCGCGCGATCGCTGCTGCGCCCGGCAAGGTGGTGCTGGTCGGCCACAGCTGGGGTGGCACGGTCATCACCGAAGCAGGCAACGACCCCAAAGTGCAGGCACTGGTGTACGTGGCCGCGTTCGCACCGGACGTGGGCCAGTCATCGGCGCAGCAGGGCGAGGGTTTCCCGGTGGGCCCGGGCCTGACCCGCCTGCAGGACCGCGACGGCTACCTGAGCCTGCCGGCCGCTGCCATCGCCGAGGATTTCGCGCCGGATGTGATGAAGAAAACCGCAGCGCTGCTGTACAGCACGCAGGTGCCACTGAAGGCCAGCGCACTCGGCGAAGCCGTGACCTCTGCGGCCTGGCGCAGCAAGCCGAGCTGGTATGTGCTCAGCCGTGACGATCGCATGCTGTCGCCGCAGCTGCAGGCCGCCACCGCAAGGCGCATTGGCGCGCAGCTGCAATCGATCGGCAGCAGCCACGTATCGTTGCTCTCGCATCCGGCCCAGGTGGCTGACAGCATTCTGGAAGCCGCAGGCGTGAAGCCGGCCGAACTGCCGCTGGCCGAGCAGGGGGGCTGAGTGATGGTCACCCTGCGCGCGTATGCGTTGCCGTTGCTGCTGGCTCTGACCGGGGGGGCTGCACTGCTGCTGGTCTGGCCCAGCCCGCAGGCCGATGCGCAGCCGGCCGAACCGGTGGCGGCTGCCGGTTTCGATGGCGGCGGCCCGTGGCACAACAGCCCGCCGCTGCGCCTGGAACAGTTGCGCGGGCAGGTGGTGCTGGTCGAGTTCTGGACCTATGGCTGCAGCAACTGCTTGAACGTGGCGCCGTATGTGCACCAGTGGCACGCACGCTATGCGCCGAAGGGCCTGCGCGTGGTGGGCGTGCATACGCCCGAGTTCGCCTACGAGGGACTGCAGGGCAACGTGCGCCACGCGATCCGTCGCCTGGATATCACCTGGCCGGTGGTGCAGGACAACCAGTACCGGATCTGGAACGCATGGGGCAACCGCTTCTGGCCGGCGCTGTACCTGCTCGACCGGCAGGGCAGGGTGGTCTACCGCCACTATGGTGAGGGCGACTACGCACGTACCGAAAGCGAGATCCAGCGCCTGCTGGCCAGCCCCTGAGCCGCGCTACCATGGCCGCGCCGCGCGGCCTTGACCTCCGTCTTCATCGAGAACGCAATGAACCACGTACCGCACATCCTTGTCGTCGACGATGACAGCGAGATCCGCCAGATGCTGGCCGACTACCTGCAACGCAACGGCCTGCGCGTGAGCCAGGCCGATGGTGGGCGTGCGATGCGCGCGCTGATGGACACTCACGCGGTGGATCTGGTGGTGCTGGACGTGATGATGCCCGGCGAAGACGGCCTCAGCCTGTGCCGCAACCTGCGTGCCGGCAAGCACCGTGCGGTGCCGGTGGTGCTGCTGACCGCCCGCGATGACGAAACCGACCGCATCATCGGTCTTGAAATGGGTGCCGACGACTACGTGACCAAGCCGTTCTCTTCGCGCGAACTGCTGGCACGCATCAATGCGGTGATCCGACGCACGCAGATGCTGCCACCGAACCTGCAGGTGAGCGAAGCCGGGCGTCAGCTGGCCTTTGGCGACTGGCGGCTGGATACCACCGCGCGCCATCTGCTGGATGCGCAGGACACCGCCTATCCGCTCAGCGGTGCCGAGTTCCGCCTGCTGCGCGTGTTCCTCGACCACGCCAACCGCGTGCTCAGCCGCGACCAGCTGCTCAGCCTTACCCAGGGCCGCGATGCGGAACTGTTTGATCGTTCCATCGATCTGCTGGTCAGCCGCGTTCGCCAGCGCCTGGGCGATGATGCGCGTGAGCCCACCTACATCAAGACCGTGCGCAGCGAAGGCTATGTGTTCAGCGTGCCGGTGCAGTTGCTGGGGCCGCAGGAATGAACGCCCGCGCGCGCCGCCTGCCGTGGCCGCGCACGCTGTCGGCGCGCCTGCTGCTGGTGCTGCTGGGCGGGTTGATCCTGGCCCATGCGCTGTCCTTCGGTCTGTTGTTCTACGAACGCTACCAGTCCACCCGCAGCATGATGCTGCGCAATCTGGACGAGGACGTGGCAGTAAGCGTGGCCCTGCTCGAGCACCTGCCGGCCGACCAGCGCCAGGCCTGGGTGCCGCGGCTGGAGCGGCGTACCTACCGCTACCTGTTGCGCCCGGCACAGGCGGGGCCCGCGCTGGAAACCGAGCGCGCGCGGCAGGTCACCGCCATTATCGATGACAGCCTGGAGCATCGCTATCGGTTGCAGGCGCGCCAGGTGGCACGCCTGCCGGAACGTTTCGAAGTGGAGCTGCGACTGCGTGACGGTTCACCGCTGACCATCGAAGTCACACCCTCGGGCCTGCCGTTGGCGCGATGGCTGCCGGCCGTGCTGCTGGTGCAGCTGGCGTTGCTGCTGGTCTGCGCATGGCTGGCGGTGCGGCTGGCATTGCGCCCGTTGCGGCAGCTCTCGCACGCCGTCGAGCAGCTGCAACCCGGCAAGGACGCACCGATGCTGCCCGAAGACGGCCCCGCCGAAGTGGGTACGGCCGCAGCCGCGCTCAATGCACTGCATGCACGCATCCGTGGCCATGTCAGCGAGCGGCTGCAGATTCTGGCTGCCATCTCGCACGATCTGCAGACGCCGATCACGCGCATGAAGCTGCGGGTGGAAACGCTGCCCGAAAATGCCACCCAGCAGCGCCTGCTGGATGACCTGGATCACCTGGGGCAACTGGTGCGCGAAGGCGTGGCCTATGCGCGCAGCAGCCATGTGGCCAGTGGCGCGCCGGTGGCGATGGATCTTGGCGCGTTCCTGGCCAGCGTGGTGGGCGACTATGAAGACATGGGCAAGGCGGTCAGTGGCGGCGCACCTGCGGGCCTGACCGTGCAGACCTGGCCGCAGCCGCTGCGGCGGGTGGTCGGCAATCTGGTCGACAACGCATTGCGCTATGCCGGCAGTGCCGAGATCGAGGCGGGTCGTGATGCAGCAGGCCGGCCGTGGATCAGCGTGTCCGACCGCGGCCCCGGCATCCCGGAGGACCAGCTGCAGGCCGTGCTGGCGCCATTCCATCGGCTGGAGAGCTCGCGCAACCGCGATACCGGCGGCACCGGCCTGGGCCTGGCCATCGCGGTGCAGCTGGCGCAGTCGCTGGGCGGCTCGCTGCAGCTGCGCAATCGCGAGGGCGGCGGCTTGCGGGCGGAACTGCAGCTGCCGGGGTAATGAGCGGGGTCAGATCCCTTTGCCAACGGCAAAGGGATCTGACCCCGTAGTTGGTGCACCGCGTCGTCACTTCGTGCGTGGCACGCTGCGGCGATGAAGGAACACATGCAATGACTGCAGCACGGCAGCGCTCGATGTGGGTGGCGGGCCTGTCCACGGTGGTGGAGTGGTACGACTTCACCCTGTACCTGTATTTCGCCACGGTGCTGTCGCGGGTGTTCTTCGGCGGCGGCGAGCAGGCCTTGCTGGTCACCCTGGCCGGCTTCGCGGTGTCCTATCTGATGCGTCCGTTGGGCGCGCTGTGCTTCGGTCACCTCGGTGATCGCCTCGGTCGGCGCTGGATGCTGCTGGCCTCGATGGCATTGATGGCCGCGGCGATGCTGGCCACCGCACTGCTGCCGACCGCCGCCACCGCAGGCACCACCGCCGGCGTACTGATGCTGGTCCTGCGCTGCGTGATGGCGTTCTCGGTGGGTGGCGAATACACCGGCGTGGTGGCCTACCTGCTGGAAAGCGCACCGCTGCGGCGACGGGGCCTGGTGACCTCGCTGGCCTCGGCGGCCAGTGAAGTGGGTGCGCTGCTGGCGGTGGCGATCTCCGCGCTCACGGTTGCGCTGCTGCCCACGCCGCAGCTGGACAGCTGGGGCTGGCGCATTCCGTTCTTCGTCGGTGCCGCACTGGCACTGGTGATCCTGGTCGCACGCTCGGGCATGCGCGAATCACCCGAATTCGAGCGGCAGCGCCGCGACGGCAGCATTCCGGCCACACCGCTGCGCCATGTGCTGCGCAACCATCCAGGAGCGGTGGCGCGCACCTTCGCGATCTCCGCACTGGGTTCGATCACCTATTACGTGGGCATCACCTACGTGCCAGCGTTCCTGCATGCGCGAGGGCACGACGAGGGCGATGCGTTGTGGCTGTCGACGATCGCGGCGGTCGCTGTGATCGCGATCACCCCGCTGTGCGGCGCATTGTCGGATCGCGTCGGCCGTCGGCCGATGCTGCTGGGCCTGACGCTGCTGGCGGCCCTGCTGCCGCTGTCGCTGTTTGCGTGGATGGCGCAGGCCTCGGCGTGGGGCATCGTGCTGGCCGCAGTGCTGCTGGCCTGCGTGGCCGGTGGCGTGAGTGCGGTGGCGGCCCCGGCTACCGCCGAACAGTTCCCAGGCGAAGGCCGGGTCAGCGGGTTGGCATTGGGCGTGACCATGGCCACGGCGGTGTTCGGTGGCGCGACACCGTGGCTGGCGCAATGGTGGGTGGAACGCAGCGGCTGGGCGGCGGCGCCGGGCGCGATGATCGCGCTGGTGGCGGTGCTGGTGCTGCCGGTGCTGTGGACCCTGCCCGAGACGGCCCCGGGCAGGGTCAAGCGCTAGCCGATCAGACCTTCAGGGTCTGCTCGATGTCGGCCAGTACCGCGGCCGCATCCACGCCGATGGCGATGGACTGCAGCACATGTCCATCCCACACGCTGGGGCCGAAACCCATGCCTTCCGGCTTGGGAATGGTCATGCCACGGGCAACGCCGTCGGTGGCCACGCGCACGCTGGCGCGCTCGAACTGGAACAGTTCCGGGCGGGTCAGCGCGATGCAGGCGCAGCAGTCGTGCACCACCATGCCCTTGTGGCCCGCCTGCAGGTAGAAGTCCACGTAGTCCTGCGACAACGCCCGCACCAGCTCGGCATCGGCGCCGCCGAGGGCGGCCAGCGTGTCCAGGCCATCGCGGTTCATTTCCACGCGGGTGGTTACGTCCAGGCCGATCGCGGTGACCGGCCAGTCGGTGGTGAACACCACGTCGGCCGCTTCGGCGTCGCCCCAGATGTTGGCCTCGGCGGCCGGAGTGATGTTGCCGTTGACGTGGAAGGCGCCGCCCATGAGCACCACGCCGCGCACCAGGCCGGCGATGTCCGGGGCCTGCTGCAGGGCCAGGGCCAGGTTGGTCATGCGGCCGACCGCGACCAGGGTCACTTCGCCCGGGTGGGCACGGACCAGATCGATGATCAGCTGATGCGCCGGGCGGGCGTCGGCGGCCACATCCAGCTGTGCCGGCACCGGGTGGTTGCCCAGGCCGTTGTGGCCGTGGATGTGCACCGGCCAGGCTTCCGGGGTGGCTTCCGGCTGCAGCGGGCCAGCGGCGCCGCGCGCGACCGGGGCGGCAAAGCCCCAGGCCTGCTTCAGGTACAGCGCATTGTGGGTGGTCGACTCCACCGAGGCGTTGCCGAAGGTGGTGGTGACGCCGATCAGGTCGATCTGGGCGTGCTTGTGCAGGTACAGCAGGGCCAGGGCGTCGTCGACGCCCGGGTCGGTATCGAAAATGACTTTCAGCATGTTGTTGTTCTTCTTCTTCCGTGTGGTGCGGGGGGCGCCGGCGGCCCGCAGGCAGGCCGGCGCGCCCTACATTGTCCCATCTTCATGACAGGCACGGCCATTGCCGGGGCCGCAGGCCATAATGCCCCCCGTCCAGGCCCGGAGTCCGCCGCATGCTGATCGTGACCCTTCTGCTGGCCCTGCTGGTGCTGGGCCTGAACGTGGTAGCCACGGTGGTGATCGTCCAGCGCGAGGGCCTGTCGGCAGGGGGCCGGGCGGTGCAGCTGCTGCTGGTCTGGCTGCTGCCGCTGGTCGGCGCGATCCTGTGCATGGTGGTGGCCACGGCCGATGGCTCGGGCGGCGGCGGGGACGGCGATTGATGGGACCTTCCTGGTTGCCGGCCAGCGGCCGGCACTACCCCGCCGAGGTCACGTCCCGGTAGTGCCGGCCGCTGGCCGGCAACCTCACCCGCTCAGCCGCCGCTCGGGCAGCCGCGGGGAGGGGTGAGGGCGGCGTAGCGTCGAGCTTGCTCGACCGCCTGTACAAAAGCAGTCGAGCAAGCTCGACTCTACAGAAGCGGCGACAGCGGCGACGGCGGCGATGGATGGGACGTTCCTGGGTGCATACCCCGCCGAGGTCACGTCCTGGTAGTGCCGGCCGCTGGCCGGCAACCTCACCCGCTCAGCCGCCACCTTCGGTGGGCAGCGGCGCCGGCACGTTCAACAGGCCGCCGGCGGCTACATAGGCGGCCAGCGCCTGGCCCTGGCTGAGCAGGTGGCGTTCCATGGTGCGTTCGGCCGCAGCGGCATCGCGCCTGCGGAAGCACTCCATCAGCTCGCGGTGTTCGGCCAGCGACTGCGCGGTGCGCCCCGGGGTCAGCAGCTGGCGGCCACGGTGCATCTTCAGGATGCGGTGCAGGTCGTGGGTGATGCGGATCAGCCACGGATTGCCGGCATAGTGCTGCACGGTTTCGTGGATGAGGTAGTTGTTGCGGTAGTACTCGGCGATGTTGCCCTCGGCGGCGGCCGTCTCCATCGCCGCGTGCAGGTTCTCCAGCTGCTGCACACCGGCATCGTCGATATGCCTGACCGCCTCATGCGCGCAGCGGCCTTCCAGCATCGCCATCACCGGGAACAGCTGGTTGAGGTCTTCCAGGGTGAGCCGGGTGACCCGCGCGCCACGACCCGCATCGATCTGCACCAGTCCTTCGGCGGCCAGCAGCTTCAGCGCCTCGCGCAGCGGTGTTCGGCTGATGCCCAGTTCCTCGCACAGGGCCGGCTCGTCGATCCACTCACCCGGTGGCAGGCGGTAGTCGTAGATGCGTTCGCGCACGTGTTCGGCGACCTCTTCATACAGAGGGGCGCGCTTCTTCGGTGAACGCGGGGCAGGAGCGATGGCCATGGCGGAAAGTGTACTGCCTCCCTGCGTGGGACCTGTAACGCGGGCGGAAACCGAGGGGGGAACGGCTCGGGGGGAGCGGCGGGGTAGAGTCGACTGTTAGTCGACTTTCGCGCGCAGCGCGGGGTTTTTCGCCGTCGGAACGCAGAGCAGTCGACTAACAGTCGACTCTACCTCGTCGGCCATACCCCGCTGGAAAGGCGCCGGCCCCCGGCGCCCCTGTGCAGTTACATCCAGCCCGGCACCACGAACACCAGCCACGCCAGCAGCGGCCCCAGCGCCACCACCAGGCCGCTGTAGACCAGAAAGCGGCGGAACAGGGTCTCGCGCTCTTCCTTGGCGGCCGAGGCCACCACCAGTGCGCCATTGGTCGAGAACGGGCTGACGTCAACGATGGTGGACGACACCGCCAGCGCGCAGATCACGCCGGCTGCGCCCAGGTGGCCCTGCATCAGGAACGGCACGGCCAGCGGAATCGTTGCGCCCAGCACGGCGGCCGAGGACGCGAAGGCGGAGACGATGCCGCCGACGTAGCAGACCAGCAGTGCGCCCAGCAGCGGAATGCCGATGCTGGAAACACCATGGCCGATGAAGTCCACCGCGCCGGCATGCTCCAGCACGCCGATGTAGGTCACCACGCCGCAGATCAGCAGCACGGTGGACCAGCTGATGCCATCGACCGCACCCTTCTGGCTCCGCGGCGACAGCAGCGCCAGCGCCACGGCCACGGTGATCGAGACCAGGCCGACGTTGAGGTTGTAGATCAGCGCGGCCACGCCCAGCCCCAGCAGGCCGATCAGGGTGAACAGGCGTTCGCGGGTGAAGCCGACCGCCTCCAGCGCCTCGGGATCGTTGCTGAGCGTGCCGCCACCGGCAGCGACCAGCGCGCCATGCCCTTCAATGGCGAACTGCCGCGACGACGCCTGCGGGCTACCGGCCATCGCAAGCCCGGCGTTGCCGATCGTTCCGGCCGCGGTGATCGAGCCACGACGCAGCAGCGCGATGCCACCGAAGGCGAAGAAGCAAATCGTCGCCATCATGAAGTTGAAGCCCAGGCTGGTCAGGAACACCGCCATTTCAGTTACTTCCAGCCCGGCTTTCTGCACGACCCCATTAGTGATGCTGCCGTACACGCTGATTGGCGAAAAGCCGCCGGCCTGTGCGCCATGGATCACCAGCAGGCCCATCATCAGCGGGTTGATGTTGTATTGCTTGGCGAAGCGCAGCGCGACCGGGCCGATGATCGCCACTGCGGCCGGGCCAAGCGCACCGAACGCGGTGAGTACCGCGGTGACCACGAACATCACCCAGGGGATGGCGACGATGTGGCCGCGCACCGCGCGCACCGCCCAGTGCACCAGCAGGTCGATGGTGCCGTTCTTCTGCGCAATGGCGAACAGGTAGGTGATGCCGACCAGGGTCAGGAACAGGTCGCCCGGGAACCCGGCCAGTACCTCCTTGCCGTCCATGCCGACCCAGACACCGCCAATGATGAACGCCAGCGCGAAGGCCACCGCACCCATGTTGATCGGCAGAGCGGTGGCGACGATGAACATGACCACCAGACCGATGATCGTTGCGAGTTGTGGACTCATGCGCCCTCCCAGACACGTGGCTCACGTACAGCACGGATGGAGACCCGCCATCCCGGGGTAAGGCGACGTACGGCGTGTTGCGTGATGCGTACTGCTCGAACCCGTTACTGCAGCCGCTCCAGCGCGCTGCGGACCCAGGCCGCGGTGCCTTCAAGGCTCTGGAACTCTTCCACCGCGCGCACTTCGCAGCACGGATAAGCCGGCGCGACCATGCGCGCCAACGCGTTGCCGGGGCCCAGCTGCAGGAATACCCGCGCGCCACGCTCGAAGGCCTGGCGCATCACCTGCGCCCATTCGATGGTCTGTGCCAGCTGCGCCGACAGGGTGTGCACCGTCGCCGCACGATCACGCACGGGTCGTGCATCGATAGCGGCCAGCAGCGGCAGGCGCGGGGCCTGCAGCGGGGCAGCATCAAGTGCGGCGGCAAACGGTGCGACCGCCGCCGCCAGCAGCGGTGTGTGTGCGGGAACATGCACCGGCAGCACGCGGACTTCGGCGCCCTGTGCGCGTGCCGCGTCGGCCAGTGCCTGCAGGGGCGCCTGCGCACCGCCAACGATGAAATGATCATGGCCATTGGCAATCGCCACGAAGGTGCCGTGCGCATCACAGAGCGCGTGCAGTGCACTGCGATCCAGCCCAAGCACCGCCTGCAGTCCGGCATCGGCGGGGCCGGCGGCGTCCATCAGCTGCGCGCGCCGGGCGGCGAGTGCCAGACAGGTGTCCGCATTGAAGGTGCCGGCGACGGCATGCGCGGCCAGTTCACCGACGCTGTAGCCGGCCACCAGCACCGGTGCAGGCAGCGCTTCGCGCAGTCCCTGCCAGTGCGCGAGGGTGGCCGCACACAGCAATGGCTGCGCCAGCACGTTGTCGAAGCGCGATTCATCAGCGGCCGCCGCGAACACGTCGCGTCCAAGCACTGCGCTGGCAATCTCCAGTACGTCGCGCGCGGCAGGCAGATCGCGCACGCGCTCGAACATCGCCGCATGCTGCGCGCCTTGCCCGGGACAGAGCAGAGCCAGGCTCATGCGGCCTCCTGCTGCAGCAGGAACCAGCTGCAGGCGAGCAGGTCGGCACTGCCGCCAGGGCTGAGGCGGCGCGCGACGAAGCATTCACCGATGCCGTGCAGGCGCACTTGCCAGCCCGGTGCGAAGGCACCGCCACTTTCCAGAAAACCACGCGCCTGCTGCTGCGCCCAATGCAGGCCGTCGATGCCGCCACGGTGCAGCAGGTTGAGGTCGTCGATGTGCGCGACCAGCTGCATCAGGGTCTGGCACAGCGCCGCGTCGCGCGGCAGCCCTGCGCTCAGGGCATCGCGCAAGGTGGGCACGGCCAGTTCGCGCAGCAACGGGTAACCGGCCGCCGCCTGTTCGCGCACGCCCGGCACACCATGCTGCACTCGTGCGCGCTGCCCCGGGCTCTGTGCATCCAGTGGAGCACGGGCGAAATCGTCGGCCCAGTGCTGTACGCCGAGGCACACCTGTGCGGCAGGCACGCTGTGGCCGTGCTGGCGCCGGCAACGTGCGGCGGCGGCCACCAGCAGGCCGAGGCTGAAGATTGCACCGCGATGGGTGTTGATACCGCTGGTGGCGCGCAGCATCGCGGTTTCGGCAGCGAGGCCGTGCGTGCGCAGCCGCGCGAACGGTGCGTCGGCAGCACCGGCGTGCGCCATCGCGGTGAAGTAGTGGCGCAGCGCGAACAGGCTGCGCAGGAATGTGCCGGCATCCATGTCGTCATGGCTGCCCGCATCGAACGGCGTGACCAGCCCCGGTTTGGGGGCCAGTGCCAGTTCGGCATGCAGGCTGGCGATGGCCAGGCGACCCAGGCGCGCGCTGTCGAACGCACGTTCGCCGGGCGGCAGACGGAGCTGGACGACGGCGCTCACGCCGCCACTCCGGTTGCCACGAACAGGTGCTCGCGGCTTTCCAGCGCCGCGCCATCCAGGCGCTTCATCAGCACCTGGCGGCTGTCGCCGGCATATTCGCGCCAGTTCACCGCGCCGCCATCAGGCAGGCCCAGTTCGCCATCGACGCGACGGCCGTGCTCGTGCTCCCAGGCATTCAGGTGTGCGACAAGTGCGTCGGCATGGGTGCGGGTCTGCACCTGCCACAACAGATCGATGTCCGAGCGTGGATGCACATACGGCAATCGGCTCAGATGCTGCCAGGCGAACGCACCGAACACGCGTGCCGGTGCGATGCGCGCCAGGGTGTGCAGTGCCTGCTGCCAGTCGGTCGGGACACCGGCGGTGAGCACCGCGTCCAGTGTCGGCGGCAGTTGCAGGCGCTGCACATCCTGCAGCGGTACGCGCAGGGCCAGGCGCAGTTTGCCTTCGTTCGGCGGCAGCGGTACGCCCAGGCGCAGGCGCGGGTCGGGATCATCCACGGCACGACGCGCCACCATCGCCGGCAGGCCCTGCGCGAACCAGGCCGCGAGGCGTGGTTCCTGCGCGGCCACGTCGGCGCGCCAGTCGGCGTGGGCCGACAGCCAGACCAGCGTGTGGCGGGCGGGCCGCTCAGGCATCGCCGCGGGCCACGGCATCGGCAACAACCGCCGCCAGCGCACGACCGCCACGCTGTACACCCAGCGCCGCGCGCACGTCGCCTTCGCTGGGCGTGCGCAAGGCCTGCAGCAGATGCTGGGCCAGGTCGCCTTCCCACAGCGATTCCACGGCGCCCATGGCCACGTAGTTGGCCACGCCCGGCGCGAATACCGGTGAGCTCTGGCTGAGCGCCTGCAGCTTTTCCAGCGGCTGCTTGGTCACCCGCGCCATCGCGCGCAGGTCCATCACCCGCACCTGTGCGTCAGGCAGGGCATGGATGTGGTCGGCCATCAGGCCGAAGGACAGGAAACCACCACTGACCGATTCGCCATAGACCAGGGTGACCAGCCGCGCACCACGGCGACGCGCCAGATCGATGCTCTGCGCGAGGTGGCCGAAGTAGCCGTTGATGCCCAGCAGTTCATCGCGGCGCGCCAGGCGCTGGCCTGCGGTGTCGGCCAGCATCACGATCGGCCGCTGCGGATGCGCGGCGGTGCTGGCCAGCACCGATTCGGCCAGCGCCAATGCATGATCGACACCGACCTCGATGCGGTCGGTGGTGCCGATCACCGTCACCTCGCCGTCGTCGGTGGTCGCCGTGCCGGACAGCACCGAGTCACTCACCGCGATGGCATGCCCGCGCGGGAACAGGGCATCTAGCAGGGGCTGCAGCGCGGCGTTCATGGCAGGCTCCGGTCACGGGTGGCGGCAAGGAAGGCGTCGGTGTCCAGCAGCGGCAGCCGCGCGGGTTCGGCAATGCCCTGGCGGGCCCATATCTCCACGGCGTCGCGGCAATCGCCCCAGGCCTGAACGCGGGCCTTCAATGCCGCATGCCGGGCCTGCAATGCACGCAGCGAACGCTCGCTGTCGCCGCTGTCGGCATCGGGGTGCAGCGCCTCGGCAGCGGCGTGGGCGAAGGCGTCGAGGGCGTCGGGCACCAGCACCTGGGCCTGGTCGATCAGATAGCGGTGCTTGCCGCCGGTCACCCGCCACACCAGCGCGCGGTCGCGCGAGTCGAACTCCTCCACGCCGCGTACCGTCTCGATCACTTCCGGTCCGGACAGCGACAACCGGCCTTCCTCGGACATGATCACCGTGCTGCAGCAACGGGCGACGATGCCCATGCCACCGAACGCACCATTGCCACTGCCGATCAGGGCGACGACCGGCACGCCCGCCGCGCGCGCATCGAGCGTGGCGCGCATGATCTCGGAAATGGCGATCAACCCGGCATTGGCTTCATGCAGACGTACGCCACCGGTGTCGAGCAGCAGCAGCACGCCTTCCGGGTGCGTCTGCGCCGCGCGGCGCAGCAGGCCGGTCAACTTGGCACCATGCACTTCGCCGACACCGCCGCCCATGAAGTGGCCCTGCTGCGCGGCCAGCAGCACGCGCTTGCCGCGCAGCAGGGCCTGGCCGACCACGATGCCATCGTCAAACGCGGCCGGCTGTTCGAGCTGGGCCAGATGCGGGCTCATCATCCGCCGCGCGGGGCCGAGGAATTCGCGGAACGAACCGGCATCGACCAGCCCGGCAATGCGCTCGCGTGCATCGGCTTCGTAGTAGCTGCGGCGCTGCATGTGGCTCATGGTGTGCCCCCGGCGAGCAGGGTTTCCACCGCCTGGTCCAGGCGCAGGCTGACCACCGCCGGTGTGGCGCCGGCGTCGTTGATCGACACGCGCACGTCGCGCAGCGGGTGGCGCTGGGCGAAGTCGGCGATCACCGCCTGCCAGATGGTGCCGAAGCCGCGCGCAGCGGTGACGATGCGCACCGTCATCGCGCCGTCCAGTGCGGCCGGCTCCAGCAGGATTTCCAGATTGCCCGAGGCCAGCACGCCGACCAGCACCGCATCGCGCGCGAACTGCACCGGGGTGCGGCCTTCGAATCGATAGTCGAGGGTTTCCATGCTCGGTCCCTTACCAGTTGCGGAAGCGCTTGGGTGGGTCGTACAGCCCGCCGGACCAGCGCACCAGATCCTTCACCGAGCGCGCGGCCAGCAGGTCGCGGCTGGCATCGCGCACGTTGATGCCGAGGTCGTCCGGGCGCTGGATCACGCCACGGTCACGCAGGTTTTCCACCATCGCGCGGTCCCGGCCCATGCCGACGGCGGTGTAGCCGGCCACGCCACGGATGGCCTGTTCGCGTTCTTCCTGCGTGCGGCACAACAGCAGATTGGCGATGCCCTCTTCGGTGAGCACATGGCTGACATCGTCGCCATAGATCATCACCGGTGGCAGTGGCATGGCGGCGCGCTCGGCCAGCTCCCAGGCATCCAGGCGCTCGACGAAGGCCGGCGCCATGTGTTCGCGGAAGGTCTCCACCATCTGCACCACCAGCTTGCGTCCGCGTGGCATTTCGCCGGGGCGTGCCGCCTGTCGGCCAGCCTTGATCCAGGCATCGCTGGCGTGGCGGCGGCCGCGTGCATCCGAACCCATGTTCGGCGCACCACCAAAGCCGGCGATGCGGTCGCGCGTGGCGGTGGAGCTGTTGCCCTGCAGGTCGATCTGCAGGGTCGAACCGATGAACATGTCACAGGCATACAGGCCGGCGGTCTGCGAGAACGCGCGGTTGGAGCGCATCGAACCGTCGGCACCGGTGAAGAACACATCGCCGCGCGCGGCGATGTACTGCTCCATGCCCAGTTCCGAGCCGAACGAATGCACCGACTTGACGAAGCCCGATTCGATGGCCGGAATCAGCGCCGGATGCGGATTGAGCGCCCAGTGCTGGCAGATCTTTCCCTTCAGCCCCAGCGATTCGGCGTAGGTGGGCAGCAGCAGTTCGATCGCGGCGGTATCGAAGCCGATGCCATGATTGAGGCGGTTCACGCCGTACTCGGCGTAGATGCCCTTGATCGCCATCATCGCCATCAGCACCTGGATCTCGGAGATCTGCGCCGGATCGCGGGTGAACAACGGCTCGATATGGTTCGGCGTTGGCGCCTGCACCACGAAGTTGACCCAGTCGGCCGGGATGTCGACGCGGGGGAGGGTGTCGAGGATCTCGTTGACCTGGGCAATGACGATTCCGCCGCCGAATGCAGTGGCTTCCACGATCACCGGCGTGTCTTCGGTGTTCGGGCCGGTGTAGAGGTTGCCGTGGCGGTCGGCGGCCTGCGCGGCCACCAGCGCTACGCGCGGGGTCAGGTCGATGAAGTAGCGGCCGAACAGTTCCAGGTAGGTGTGGATGGCCCCGATCTGGATGCGCCCTTCGGCCACCAGGTTGGCCAGCCGCACCGATTGCGGGCCGGAGAAGGAGAAGTCCAGTTTCGAGGCGATGCCGCGCTCGAACACATCCAGGTGCGAGGGCAGGGACAGCACCGACTGCACCATGTGCAGGTCATGCACGCGAGCGGGGTCGAGGTCGGCGAGGGTCTGGGCGAGGAAGTCCGCCTGCTTCTGGTTGTTGCCTTCCAGGCAGACCTTGTCGCCGGGTTCGAGCAGCGCGTGCAGCAGTTCGCGCACGTCGTCGGCCGCGACCTGGTGGCCGCGCGCCCACGGCGCGGCGCGCTCCAGGCGCACCCGGCGGCTGCGTTCCAACGTATCCCAGCTCGGGTTCATCGACCGGCTTCCGATTGGCGTTGGGATAATTACGGCATAATTACAGCGCGGAGTGCAACCTGCAGTGCAGCAAAAGTAAGGGCCCGCGCGGAGGCGGGCCCTGTCCTGCTGCCTGGGGTCAGAGCCCTTTCCTGCGGAAAGGGATCCGATCCCGGGCATGTGCCTGCCTCAGAATTTCCAGCGTAGGCTGGCCGCCACGAAGCGCGGTTCGCCGAAGTTGTTGTAGTCCAGGTTGGCCCAGTAGGTCTTGTCCAGCGCGTTGCGCACGCTCAGCGTCGCGGTCCAGTTGTCGCTGATGCGGTAGTTGGCGTTGAACTGCACCAGCGAGTACGCGGGCTGGTTCACCGTTACCGTGCCACCCAGCGGGTAGGCGATGTTGTAGCCCTGCACCTTGCTCTGCCACTGCACGCCGCCGCCGATGCTCAGCCGTTCCAGCGCGCCGCGCAGCTGCAGCTGGGTGTTGAGCTGCAGCAGGTCCTCGGGCGGGTTGGCGTACAGCAGGTCGGTGGCGGCGCGGGTCACCTTGACGTGGGTGTAGCCGGCATTGACCGTCCAGCCCGGCAGGATTTCGCCGTTGACGTCCATCTCCCAGCCCCGCGCCTTGGTGCCGTTGATGCCGATGTAGGCCGAGCTGCCATCACTGAGGGTGCCCTCCGGCACGCTCATGTCGCGCACGGCGTAGTTGTCCTGCTTGGCCTCGAACACCGCCGCATTGGCGGTCAGGCGGCCGTCGAACCACCGGGTCTTGATCCCCGCTTCCAGATTCGAACCCTGCACCGGCGCCAGCAGGTTCTCGTTGCGGTCCTTGTAGTTCTGCGGATTGAAGATCTCGGTGTAGCTGGCGTAGGCCGACACGTTCGGGGTGATGTCGTAGACCAGGCCCACATACGGGGTGATTTCGTCGCTGACCTTGTAGGCGCCGCTGGTGCCGGTATAGGCGCCGGCCGCGTTGTAGGAACGGCTCAGGGTCTGCCAGCGGCTCAGGCGCGCACCGGCGATCAGCGACAGCGGATCGGCCAGGTGCAGGCGGGTGGCCAGGTAGACGCCGCTCTGGGTGGTCTTTGCCACGCGCCGTGCACCGGTGCGGGTGTAGGTCACCTCGGAAATGTCGCCGTCCCAATCAAAGACATTCGGGATGTAGTAGCAGCGCTCGCGCCCGCAGGTGGCCCAGTCACGCGGGAAATTCAGCGCGACGGTATTGGTGGTTCCTTCCAGGTCCGACCACTGCGCACCCAGGGTGAGGTCGTGGTCGCGGCCGAACAGCGGGAACGTGCCGGTCAGGTAGGCATCGACGTTGCGGCGGGTGTCCTTGGAATCACCCGCCGCGGCGCGCAGGTAGATGCCCGAGCCGGTTACCGGGTCCGGGTTGCCGGTGCCGTACAGGCGCACGTTCTGCACGTTGCCGCGGGTGTAGGCGGTGTTGATCTTCAGCAACCAGTCCTCGCCCAGGCGCTGCTCCAGATTGGCGAAGGCCGTGTTGCTCTCGCGCTTCCAGTAGCTCCATTTCGGCGACAGGTTGGTCGAGCGCGCCAAGTGGGCAAAGTTGCCCTGGTTGTCGAAGAACGCCACGGTACCCCAGGTGGATCCGACCGGGTTGTTGTCCTGGCTCTGGTAGCCGAGGGTGATCGTGGTGCTGTCGGTGACGTCGCCTTCCAGCACCGCCATGCCCGCCATCTTGTTCTCTTTGTAGCGGTCGTAGTACAGCCCGCGATCGGTATAGGCGGCGACCACGCGGCTGCGGAAACGGCCGTCATCGGTCAGCGGCGCGGTCACATCGGCCTCCATGCGGCGGTAGTCCCAGCTGCCGGCGCTGACCGCGAACGAGGCATCGAACTCCTTGCCCGGGCGCTTGCGCAGCAGGTTCACCGTGGCCGACGGCACGCCGGCGCCACTGAGCAGGCCGTTGGCACCGCGGATCACTTCGATGCGGTCATAGAAGGCGGTGTCGTATTCCTGGTTGGTCGAGCCGCTGTAAGTGGGAATGCCATCGACCTGGAAATCGGTGATGGCAAAACCACGGGCGTAGTACAGCGGGCGCTGGGTGTCATAGAAGGACACGCTGACGCCGGTCACGGTGCGCATCACATCGTTGATGCTGAACAGCGACTCGTCCTGCAGGCGCTTGAGGCTGATCGCCGTGGCCGACTGCGGGGTTTCCTGCAGGGTGATCGGCAGGCGCGTGGTGCTCGACGGTGGTGCGGACTGTTCGGCGCGAACGCTGACCCGGTCCAGGGTCTTGGCATCGGCGGCGCCATCGGCCGCCGCGAACGCACTGGGTGCGGCCAGCAGCGACAGCGACGAAAGCAGGGCCGCCGGCAGCAGTGCGCGGCGGGGCAGGCGGTTACGCAGGGTCAGGGACATGGTGGGCTCGAAGCGTGGAGGCGGGGAAGGGCGGCAACAGTCGTCCAGCACCCGGGGCGGCGGCTTCGGGCACGTCAGTTCCATCTGGGAGGGGCGCGGTCACTGCGCAGGACGCAAATGTAAATAATTCTTAACAACATTACAATTCGTATCAATGCGCATAGGCTTTCCGGCGTATGGCAGCGATGGGATGGGGTCAGATCCCGTTGCGCAGGCAACGGGCTCTGACCCCGGCCATCAGCGTCTGGGGACGGGTCAGAGCCCTCCCGTTCGGGAGGGATCCGACCCGTCGGCGCACAAAAACGAACGGCCACCCGAAGGTGGCCGTCCGTGTGCGTCGAAAGGAAACGGCCGGCTTACAGCGCCTGCAGTTCCTCGTTGGCGTTGCGCTTTTCCTTGGCCGGCGCCGGAACCGCGGCCGGAACCACGGCGGGTGCAGGGGCTGCCGCATTGGCGTCCACCGGTACCTCCAGGTACGGCAGGTGCAGGGTCTGGCTGGTCAGCGTGCGGATCTCGTTGGTCAGCGCCGCGCTGTCGTTGAGCTTGCGCCCGTACGACGGCACGATCTCGCGCAGGCGCGCTTCCCAACCGGCCTTCATCTGGTCCGGGAAGGCCTTGGCCATCAGGTCCAGCATGATCGGCGGTGAGGTCGAGGCACCCGGCGAAGCGCCGAGCAGGGCGGCGAGGGTGTGATCCTTGTCGGTCACGATCTCGGTACCGAACTGCAGCACCGCGCCCTTCAACGGGTCACGCTTGATGATCTGCACGCGCTGGCCGGCGGTCACCAGCTTCCAGTCGCCGGGCTTGGCGTTGGGGAAGTACTTGACCAGTTCGGCCTGGCGATCGGCGTCGTTCAGACGCGCCTGGCCCATCAGGTACTGCACCAGGTCGAGGTTGTCCTTGCCCACTTCCAGCATCGGGCCCACGTTGTTGTGGGTGACCGAGGAGTACAGGTCCCACCACGAGCCGTGCTTGAGGAACTTAGTGCTGTACAGCGCGAACGGCCCGAACAGGACCACCGGCTTGCCGTCCAGCTTGCGCGCATCCAGGTGCGGCACCGACATCGGCGGCGACCCGGTCTCGGCCATGCCGTAGGCCTTCACGCCGTGGCGCGAAGTCACGTCCTGGCCCTGGAAGGCCAGGAACTGGCCGCCAACCGGGAAGCCGGCGTAGTCCTTCGACTCCGGAATGCCCGACATCTGCAGCAGCTTCAGCGCAGCGCCACCGGCACCGATGAACACGAAGCGGGCGTGGGTGGTGGACTCGGTGCCGGCCTTGAGGTCCTTCACCGTCACGTTCCAGCTCTTGTCGGCGTTCTGCCGCAGCGCGCTCACCTCATGGTTCAGATGCAGGCTGAAGTTCGGGCTGCGCTGCAGGCCGGAAGTCAGCTGGCGGGTGATCACACCGAAGTTGACGTCGGTGCCCAGCGGCATCCAGGTTGCGGCCACCTTCTGCTTCGGATCACGGCCTTCCATCAGCAGCGGTGCCCACTGCTTGATCTGCGCCGGATCTTCCGAATACTGCATGCCGTAGAACAGCGGATTCTTCACCAGGGCCTGCTGGCGCTTGTGCAGGTAGGCGATGTTGTCATCGCCCCAGACAAAGCTCATGTGCGGGGTCGGGTTGATGAAGTCGCTGGGCTGGCTGAGCCGGCCTTGCTTGACCTGGTGCGACCAGAACTGGCGCGAGACCTCGAACGATTCGGCGATGCCGACCGCGCGCTTGGTCTCGATGCTGCCGTCGGGCAGTTCCGGGGTGTAGTTCAGTTCGGCGAACGCCGAGTGGCCGGTGCCGGCGTTGTTCCAGCCGTCGGAGCTTTCACCGGCGACGCCGTCGAGGCGTTCGTAGACCTGGATGTTCCAGTCCGGCTGCAGTTCCTGCAGGTAGGTGGCCAGGGTGATGCTCATGATGCCGGCGCCGACCAGCACAACGTCGACGGGCTTGTCGTTGCTGGCGGCGGGCACCGAGCGCTGGGTCAGCGGCCAGTACAGGAACAGCGCGGCGGCCAGCAACAGCAGCACGAGCAGGGCGAGCAGGGCCTTGCCAAATTTCTTCATGGGGGCGGGATCGTTGGCGGAGGGGAGGAGTTCAGGATGCGCATGAAGCAGGGAAAGGGCGTGAAGAAACAACGCCTTGCAGCATCCAGACGCGATTCTAACCGGATCCGGTCCTTTTTTGATGCAACGCAGCATCCGGCATGCCGTGCCGTGCCCACCCGGTAGCGCCAGGCCATGCCTGGCGACGCCTTCAATCAGACCAACTCAAGAATCTCGTCACCGACCTCGTCGATCTGCCCGGTCGGGCGCCAGCCCAGGCGCCGGTAGAAGCCATGCGAACGCGAGCGCGGGTCGGCCGAGCAGGCCAGGAACAGCCGCCGGTGGCCGGCATCGCGGGTCAGGCTGACCACCTCCTGCAGCAGCTGGCGGCCGATGCCACGGCCTTCGTAATCCGGCAGCAGGGCCAGCACCAGCACTTCACCGCTGTCGCGGTCGGCGAAGCAGTAGCCGACCATGCGCTCGCCCTCCCAGGCGACGCGGCCGATGAAATCGCCGGCGGCGGTGCTTTCGGCCCACGTCTGCGCGGTGATGCCCAGCTCGGCCAACTGCGCGGGGCTGAAGGCGTTTTCGCGGGTACGCCCACGCAGGTCGATGCAGGCGGCGGCGTCTTCGGGGCGCGCATCGCGGACGAATACAGGCATGCAGGGCATCCTTGCAGTGATCGGCCGGCCAGTATCCGCATCACGCATGGACCGGGTGTGTAGGAATCATGGAGATCCGATGGAGCCCCTTTTCAGCGCTTGCGCCGGATCAGCGCCGAGGAGGCGTCCAGCACCGCGCGGGTCAGCAGGGCCATGGTCTGCACGTCGCCCTTCCAGTGCTGCCAGTACAGCGGCACGTCTTCCCATGCGCGCTGGCGCACGTAGACGAGGCGGCCAGCATCCAGGTGCCGCTTGACCAGCGGCAGCGGGTTCATGGTCCAGCCCATGCCCCCCAGGTTGGCCTGCACGAAGGCGCGGGTGGAGGGGATCCACCAGGTCGGGGCGGTGCTGGGCAGGTCGCCGCCGGCCATGCGCCGGGCGAAGCGCGACTGCATGTCGTCCTTGCGGTTGAACACCAGCACCGGCGCCTGAGCCAGCGCCTGCGCGGTCACGCCCTTGGCGAAATGACGCTCGCGGAACTCGGGGGTGCAGGTGGCGGCGTAGCGGATGCTGCCCAGCGCGTGGATCTGGCAGCCCTGCACCGGCTCGTCCAGCGTGGTCACTGCGCCCAGCACCGTGCCCTGGCGCAGCAGCTCCACGGTGTGGTCCTGGTCTTCCACACGCAGGTCCAGCGTGGTGCCGGTGCTCTGCGCGAACTGATAAGCCGCCTGCGGGAACCAGGTTTCCAGGCTGTCGTGGTTCACCGCCACCGGGATGCTGGCCTGAGGCAGATCCTCGTCGGCCAGGCCCATCCGGTGCAATGCGTCGTGTTCGAGCAGCGCGGTCTGTTCGGCCAGCTGCACCAGCAGCTGGCCCTCGGCGGTGGCGGTGGCCGGGGTGCCGCGCTTGACCAGCAGGCGACCGACCCGGTCCTCCAGTGCCTTGACCCGCTGCGAGATCGCCGAGGGCGTGACATTGAGCGACTGCGCGGCGCGGTCGAAACTGCCCTCGCGGATCACCGCGGCCAAAGCGCGCAGCTGGGCATGGTCGATACGCATCGAATTAAGCTCCGCTAATGTTGGTTTAGGAAGTTTAGCTCGTCTTTTTAATGTTGCGGCGCGACAATGGCGCCCGTTCCGGTGCTGTCCGCCTTCGCGAGGCGCCGTCCCCCCAGCAAGTAAAGGCAGTGAATCCCATGTTCTCGGTCATCTCCGCCAGCACCGGCCTCGGTGCCTGGTTCTCTGGTGCAGCTACCGGCATCGGCCTGTTCGCCGTGGTCGGCGCCCAGAGCGCCTTCATTCTGCGCCAGGGCATCCTGCGCAGGCACATCGTGCCGGTGGTCGCCACCTGTGCGGCCATCGATGCCATCTTCATCTTCGCCAGCGTGGCCGGCCTGCGCACGCTCACCTCGGCGTTGCCGTGGCTGACCACCGCCGTGCTGTGGACCGGTGTGACGTTCCTGGCCTGGTATGCCATGAAGTCGGCGCGCCGTGCGATTGCCGGTGGCGGCGGCATGGGCGAGGCCGACAGTGATGACGGCAGCCGCCGCGCGGTGCTGATGGCTGCGGTCGGCTTCTCGCTGATCAACCCGCACTTCTGGCTGGACATGATGGTCATCGGCTCGATCGCCGAGAACTTCGGCAACGCCCGCATGGCCTTCGCTGCCGGCGTGGTCACCGCCAGCTGCCTGTGGCTGACCGCGCAGGGCCTCGGCGCGCGCCTGCTGGCGCCGCTGTTCACCAAGCCCAGCACCTGGCGCGTGCTCGACGGCACCATCGCCGTGATCCTCAGCATCCTGGCCCTCATGCTGGCGCTGCGCGGGGTCCATTGACCCGGCGCGCGCCCCCCGAACCCACGTCCTGACTCTCTCTCCAAGGTAGTGGCAACGACGGCACCGGCAACGGTGCCGTCGTCTTTTCCGGCTCTGGCGGGAAAGGCCCGGCCCTGCCTAGAATCGACGACCAGGACAAGGTGTCCACTGGAACAGGGGGAAGGATGCGCAGGACAATTCTGGCGGCCGCACTGGTCGTCATCGGGGGCGTTGCCGCTGGCAGCGCGGGGGCGGTGGATCTGACGCAGTACCTGCGTCGGGAGACCTTCACCGATATCAAGATTTCGCCGGGGGGCGAGTACGTAGCGGCAACGGTGCCGAGGGAGGACAGCACCGCGATCGCGATCCTGCGCCTGAAGGACAAGGAGGTGGTCGGCAGTTTCTGGCCGCCCAGCCGCAATCATGCGCAGACATTTGATTGGGTCAGCAACGAGCGCCTGCTGATCGGCCTGGCCGAGAAATGGGGCTCGCTGGATCAGCCCAACCCCACCGGCGAGCTTTACGCCATCGATGCCAACGGCAACCGCGGCGAGCTGCTGGTCGGTTACCGCGTCGAAAGCAAGGGCCCGGGTACGCGCATCCAGCCGAAGAAGGTCGAAGCGGTGGCCGCCTTCCTGGCCGACGACCTGCCGGGCGATGAACGCAACGTGCTGGTGACCGTGTGGCCGCTGGCCGAAGATCCCTACACCCGCGTCGATCGCATGGATGTAGCCAGCGGCCGTCGTACGCGGGTGGCGTCTTCGCCGGTACGGCGGGGGGAGTTCACCACCGACGGCGCCGGCGAAGTGCGCTTCGTGCACGGCTCCGGCAGCGACAACGTCAACAAGCTCTACTTCCGTGAGCGCTCCGGCGACACCTGGAAGCTGATCAACGACGAGGCCGTCAGCAAGCGCATCGAAACCGCCATCGGCTTCTCGGCCGATGACAGCCTGGCCTATCTCAACGTCGAGCAGACCCAGGGCCCGGATGCGATCATCAGCTGGAACCCGCAGACCGGCGAGCGTGCCACGCTGCTGCGCGACGAAGTGGTCAACCCCTATCGCATCATCCATCGGCCCGGCACCCACGTGCCGGTGGGCGCGCTGTACATGGGCGATACGCCGCGTACCCGCTTCTTCGACGAGAAGTCGCCGGAGGCGCGCCTGTACCGCAGCCTGGAAGCCGCCTTCGGAGGCCCGGTCTACGTCACCTCCAGCACCCGGGACGGTCGCGTCGTGCTGGTGGAGACCTGGTCGGGCTCCAACCCGGGCGATTTCTACGTGTACGACACCGTGGCGCGCAAGGCCGATCATCTGATCAGCCGCAGCGATTGGATCGATATCGAGCGCAGCGCCAAGGTGCGCCCGATCGCCTTGAAGGCGCGCGACGGCCTGCCGCTGCATGGCTTCTTGACCCTGCCGGCCGGCAGTGACGGCCGCAACCTGCCGATGGTGGTGCTGCCGCACGGTGGCCCGTTTGAAATCTTCGATTCCGGCGAGTACGACCGCGAGACCCAGATGCTGGCGGCTGCTGGCTATGCCGTGCTGCAGGTCAACTTCCGCGGGTCGGGCAACTATGGCCGGGCGCACACCCAGGCCGGCGCGCAGCAGTGGGGCGCGGCCATGCAGGACGATCTCACCGATGCCACCCGCTGGGCGATCAGCCAAGGCATCGCCGATGGCCGTCGCATCTGCATCTACGGTGCCAGCTACGGTGCCTATGCGGCGATGATGGGGGCTGCCCGCGAACCCGGGCTGTACCAGTGCGCGGCCGGCTATGTGGGTGTCTACGATCTGCCGATGATGTACACCCGTGGTGACATCCAGGACCGCGGCTCAGGCGTGACCTACCTGCGCGAATGGCTGGGCGACCCGGCCAAGCTGGGCGCGGTGTCGCCGGTGAACCTGGCCGAACGGATCAAGGTGCCGGTGTTCCTTGCCGCCGGCGGCGAAGACAAGCGCGCACCGATCCAGCACACCGAGCGCATGGAAGCGGCGCTCAAGCGCGCCGGTACGCCGGTGGAAAGCCTGTACTACAAGACCGAAGGCCACGGCTTCTACACCGAGGCGCATCGCAGCGAGTACTACGACAAGCTGCTGGCGTTCCTGTCGCGCAGCCTGGGTGGCAAGACCGCCACCACCACGCCTGCGGCCGGCAAGGACAAGGCGCCCTGATGCCGTCACGGCGGCGACGCTGAGCGTCGCCGCCGTGGACCAGGTGCTCGCGGCGGCGTGCCCGCGACAGCGTTCCGGTGCGCATCTTTGCAACATGTTGCATGGACCATCGATCCATCGGGTGGGGATCATCACGCTTTTCCCGACCGATCGCTGCCATGGCCCCGCGCATTTTCTCATCCTCCCGGCTTGCCCGCTGTGGGCGCCGGCTGCTGGTCTGCTGTGGGCTGCTGGCTGTGGCCGCACAGGCCCAGGTGCCGGAACGCTACGACGCCGAGGAGGTCACCCGGTCGCTGCTCAACACCGGCGCCGTGCACGAGCAGGCGCTGCAGCTGCATCGCTGGTTCACGGGCGCCCAGCAGGATGCGCCCGCAGGCGCTGAAAGCGAGATCAGGATGATGACCACCGCCATCGCGGTGGCAACCGGGCTGACCGACAGCTGGATCGATGCGCTGTACGGCAAGGCGGCGGCGGGGGCTGAAGCACAGGCGGCGCGGAAACTGCTGGCGCAGGCCAACAGTGCCGGAGCGTCGCGCTGCATGGCGCACCGCGTCGAGGAGCAGCCGGAGAATGCGCCACTGCAGGGTCATGCGCTGGAGCGCTTTGGAGACACCCCACTGCCCGCCCATGCAACGGTTTTCGAGGTTCAGTACAGATGCATCACCTCCTACATTTCGGCGCACAGGGTTCTCGCTTTGGCCGCGATGGACGCATTGACGGAGGGGCGCCGCCCGGCAGCGGGTGAGGTGCTGGCCGATCTGCAGGCGGGCATGGAGCGTGATCGGCGCTGGCCCCAGGCAAACGGTGGTGAAATGCAGCTGCTTTCGTTCTGGAAGGGGCGCGCGTGGTCCGGTGATCAGCAGCTGGTCGAGACACTCGCCAGACAGTCGATCTCCATGGACGAAGTGCGACCCGTGGATGCAGTCGCACAGAGGGCGATGTTCGCCGACTTCAGCGCACAGACCCTTGAACAACTGGACCCGCAGGAGCTGGTCACCCAGGTCCTGCTATGGATACCGCCTGTTCTGCGCGAGTCACTGCGCAGCGAAGTGGAAGCCTATGTCGCCGCCGCGGCGATCTCGTCCCTGCAATGTCAGCCGGTGCGTGCAGAGTTCATCGACGAAGAACGCCTGCGCGCACGCATTGAAGCTCAATGCACGGTACCGGCGCTGGATGCCATCGCGGTACCGGTGATGGCAGCATCACTTTCAGAAGATGCGCTGGAACAGCACTACCGGCAGGTGTTGGGTGCGTTGCGCGCGTCCATCGGCAGCGCCAACAGGGCCACGCTGACCGGATTCACCACCCTGCACTGGAGCGCGGATGCCCAGCGTTGGGAACTGCCCGTCGGCGGGTACGCGGCGCTGCAGGCACGCGCGCTGCTGCCGACGCCGGTGGTCGACGAGTGGGGCAAGCCGTCCAACATCAGCCGCTTCCTGCCGGACGTGCTGCGCGTGGAGAACATCGATCCTTCAGCGCTGGACGAAGAGACCCGCGACAAGATCCAGAGCATGCGGCTGCAGGCGGCCGAAGCCGTGCGCGGCGGCTTGCACTGAAGCCGGGGCCTATTTCACCCCGTGCATCATCCGCTTCAGCAGCGGCGCGGCGATGAAGGCGGCCAGGGCACAGCCCAGGCCAATCCACATCAGCAGCCAGAACAGGTGCGCGTAGGCACCGGCCGCGGCCACCATGTCCAGCGATTCGCCTTCCGGCACCTCGATCGCGGCCAGCTTGCCGAACAGCGCGGCCAGCGTTTCCGAAAACGCGGTGGCCAGGAACCAGGTGCCCATCATCAGGCTCATCACCCGTGGCACCGCCAGCTGGGTCACCGCCGACAGGCCGACCGGCGACAGGCACATTTCGCCGCTGGCCAGCAGGAAGTAGGCCAGCACCAGCCACCACACGCTGGCCATCTCGCCGGTGGCACCGACCTGCTGTGCGGCCAGCGCCAGCGGCACGAACGACAGCGCGCCGATCACCAGGCCCCAGGCCGATTTCACCGGCTTGCCCGGCTCCCAGCCACGGCGGTCCATCCAGGTCCACAGCGCGGCGAAGGCCGGTGCCAGCAGTACCAGGAACAGGCCGCCGAGATAGGTGAGCGAGCCGGCGGTCTGCGGAATCACCAGGCAGTCGCGCACCAGCAGCACCAGCATCAGCACGACGATGGCGGCGAAGAAGGTACGTGGCGCGGCTGAACCCGGGCGGCGCTCGGACAACCGCGCGCTGACCACAAAGCCCAGCGGTGCCAGCAGCAGCGAGAGGATCGACCACGGCAGCGGAGTGCCGCCGGTGATCACCAGCGACGGCACGATGTCCTTGGTCAGCAGACGGTCGGTGAAGGTCACCCACGAGCCATAGGACTGCTCGTACATCGTGAAGAACACCAGCGCCATGAAGATCAGCACCATCAGCGCGATCATCTGCTGGCGCTGCACCGGCGTGCACTTGGTGCCGGTGAACCAGGCGAACCATACCAGCACGCCGCCCAGCACCACCAGCATCAGCATCAGCGCCAGGCTGATTTCGCCGCCCAGCGCGAACGCGCCGTTGCCGGCGGCCCACATCAGCCACGCCACCGGCAGCACACCGAGCACTGCGCACAGATAGATGAGCCATTCGCGCGGCAGTCCGAGCACCTTCTGCTTCAGCGCGGCCGGCTGCGGCGGTTCGGCATGGCCCTGCAGGTACTTCTGGCCCCACAGGAACATGGCCAGGCCGGCCAGCATGCCGATACCGGCCGCGCCGAAGCCGTACTTCCAGCCGTAGGCTTCACCCAGGAAGCCACACACCAGCGAGGAGAACAACGCGCCCAGATTGATGCCGGCGTAGAACAGCGAGAAACCCGAATCGCGGCGCGGGTCGTCCTTGGCGTACAGCTTGCCGACGATGGTGGAGATGTTCGGCTTGAGGAAGCCCACGCCCATGATGATCAACGCCAGCGACAGGTAGGTCACGGCCAGCGCCGAGGTATCGCGCACCACTTCACCGTTGACCCGGTACGCCGCGTGGCCTTCGAAGGCCATGCCGAGGTGGCCCAGCACCAGCAGGATGCCGCCGAACAGTACCGCCCGGCGCATGCCCAGCCAGCGGTCGGCCAGCATGCCGCCGAACACCGGGATGCAGTAGACCAGGCCACCGTAGGCACCGAGCAGGTCCAGGCCGGCCTTGTCGCCGAACAGGTGGTACTTGGTCAGGTACAGCAGCAGCAGCGCCTTCATGCCGTAGAAGGAGAAGCGCTCCCACATTTCGGTGAAGAAGCAGACGTAGACGCCCTTGGGATGGCCCAGGAAGTCGTCGGAGGCGGTAGCGGCAACGGTCATCGACGGCGGGAACTGCGGAAAGGGCGCGATTATAGAAGGGGATGGCGCGGGGCATGCGGCTTATGCCAAATGCGACTTAATCCCCTCCGTCCCCTTTTTTGCCGCAGGTGTTGGCCGGCCTTGCCGGATCGGCCGGTTGGCCTTGCCGTACCGGCCGGAGAGGGCGACAGGCCCTGGGCGGCGGTGACCATGCGCACTGGACTTGCCGCCCCCTGAACGCTAGCGTGCAAGGGATTTTTTGCCAGCAGGGGCTTCCATGAACCACGACGCTGCGCCCAAGCAGCTCACCTTCCGCGCAGTGGCCCTGGCCATCGTGCTGGCGGTGGTGCTGTCGGCGGCCAACGCCTACCTCGGTCTGTTCGCAGGCCTGACCATCGCCACCGCCATTCCCGCCGCGGTGATCTCCATGGGCGTGCTGCGCCTGCTGGGCGGTGGCTCCATCCTCGAAAACAACATCGTGCAGACCGGCGCCTCGGCCGGCTCGTCAATCGCCGCCGGCGTGATCTTCACCATCCCCGCGCTGGTGATCATGGGCTACTGGCCGGACTTCAAGTACTGGTGGGTGCTGGGCATCGCCGGCCTCGGTGGCCTGCTGGGCGTGCTGTTCTCGGTGCCGCTGCGCCGTTCGATGATCGTTGAAGACCCGCTGCCGTTCCCGGAAGGCAAGGCCGCCGCCGAAGTGCTCAAGGCCGGTGAGAACCCGGGCCCGGGCCTGAAGATCCTCGGCCTGTCGGCGGTGATCGGCGCCTTCGTCAAGCTGGCTGCGGAAAGCGGCCTGCGCCTGATCCCCGATGCCTGGGCCACCTCGGCCTATGTCGGCAGCTCCAAGGTCACCGCCTTCATCGGCACCAACCTGTCGCCGGCGCTGCTGGGCGTGGGCTACATCGTCGGCCTCAACGTCGGCATCGTGGTGGTGTCCGGCTCGATCCTGACCTGGCACATCGCCATTCCGATCTACCAGGCGTTCTTCATGAACACCGATCCGGGCCTGGCGGCCTCGGTCGCCACCGCCTCGTCCACCGAGGCCGCGTTCGCCATCTGGGGCGCGAAGATGCGCTACCTGGGTGTGGGCGCGATGCTGATCGGTGGCATCTGGACCCTGATCTCGCTGCGCAAGTCGCTGCTGAACGGCGTCAAGAGCGGCTTTGCTGCCGCCCGCAAGAGCGGTGGCCCGGCGCTGGCGCACACCGAGCGCGACCTGCCGATGAAGTGGATGCTGGTCGCGCTGGTGGTCTTCGTGCTGCCGTTGCTGGCCCTGTACCAGGCCATCGTCGGCCAGTGGCACGTGTCGATCCCGATGACCATCATCATGATCGTCGCCGGCTTCCTGTTCGTTTCGGTCTCGGCCTACCTGGCCGGCCTGATCGGTTCGTCCAACAACCCGGTCTCGGGCATCACCATCTCCACCATCCTGTTCGCCTCGGCCGTGCTGGTCGTGCTGCTGGGCGCCGATGGTCTCAAGCCGGTCGGTGCCTACGGCGCGCCGCTGGGCGCGGTGGCGGCGATCATGATCGGCGCGGTGGTGTGCTGCGCCGCCGCAGTCGGTGGTGACAACCTGCAGGACCTCAAGGCCGGCTACATCGTCGGTGCCACCCCGTGGAAGCAGCAGTTGATGCTGGGCATCGGCGCGTTCTCGTGCGCGCTGATCATGGCGCCGGTGTTGAACCTGCTGGCCACCGCCTACGGCATCGGCGTGAAGTCCGAGCTGCATCCGAACGCGCTGGCCGCCCCGCAGGCCAACCTGATGGCCTCGGTGGCCAAGGGCCTGTTCGGCGGCGAACTGCCGTGGACCTTCATCGGCATCGGTGCCGTGGTCGGTGCCGTCATCATCGCCTTCGACAGCTGGCTGAAGTCGCGCAACGCCCGCTTCCGGGTGCCGGTGCTGGCCGCTGCCATCGGTATCTACCTGCCGCTGGAACTGATGGTGCCGATCTTCCTCGGCGGCCTGATCGCCTACCTGGTCGAGCGCTTCCACAAGGTGCGCGCCGACGATGAAGAAGGCCGTGACCGCGTGCACAAGCCGGGCGTGCTGTTCGCCGCCGGCCTGATCACCGGCGAGGCGCTGATGGGTATCGCCATCGCGATTCCGATCGTGGTCAGCAGCCGCGCCGACGTGCTGGCCGTGCCGTTCCACCTGCCGGGTGCACAGTGGATCGGCCTGGCCGTGCTGTTCCTGGTCGGCTGGCTGATCTACCGCACCGGCAAGCACGCCAAGGCGTAAGCAACGGGGTCGGATCCCGAATTCAATGGGTAGTGCCGGCCGCTGGCCGGCAATCCCGGAATTCCGAGATACCCCTGGTTGCCGGCCGCTGCCCGCCCGCAGCCATGACCGATGGCCTTGGCAGCCCCGGCCACGCGGGCCTACCATCGTTTTTTTGCCGTCCTGCGGAGACCCCGATGAAACTGCGTCATGCCCTGCTGCCACTGAGCCTGCTGGCCGCCCTGCCCAGCGTTGCCGCTGCCCGTGGCCTGGAAGTCCGCGACATGGTGGCGATGGACCGCGTTTCCGCGCCGGTACTTACTGCCGACGGTGGCACCGTGGTATTCGCCAAGCGCAGTGTCGATGCCAACCTGAAGGCCTCCACCGCGCTGTTCGCGCGCAACCTGCGTACCCGCGACGCGGCGCCGCCGAAGCAGATCACCCCGGCCGGCTGGAACGTCAATTCCGCTTCGCTGTCGGCCGATGGCCAGACCGTGTATTTCCTCAGCGCCAAGAGCGGCAGCCAGCAGCTGTACGCGCAGCCGCTCAACGGCGGCACGCCGCGCCAGCTGACCGATTTCGCGGTCGATGTGGACAGCTACCACGTGTCGCCGCAGGACGACCGCGTGCTGTTCAGCGCCGGCGTGTTCCAGGCCTGCGCCTCGGACCTGGCCTGCACCGCAACCAGGCTGAAGGAAAAGAAGGACGCCAAAGCCAGCGGGCAGGTCTGGGATTCGCTGTTCGTGCGCCACTGGGATACCTGGAACGACGGCCGTCGCAACACCCTGTTCGTGGCACCGCTGCCGGCGGCCAAGGCCGGCCCGGTCAAGGGCGCTTCGGCGCTGAGCGCCACCATTGACGGTGATGCACCGTCCAAGCCGTTCGGTGGCAACGATGATTTCGTGTGGTCGCCGGATGGCGCCAGCGTGGTGGCCAGCATCCGCGTGGCTGGCAAGCAGGAACCGTGGTCGACCAACTTCGATCTGTACCGCTTCGACGCCGCCGGCAAGCAGGCGCCGGTCAACCTGACCGCGTCCAATCCGGCCTGGGATGCCGGCCCGGTGTTCAGCGCCGACGGCAAGACCCTGTTCTATCGCGCGATGAAGCGTCCGGGCTTCGAGGCCGACCGCTTCGGTCTGATGGCGATGGACCTGGCCAGCGGCAAGGCCCGCGAGATCGCGCCGCAGTGGGATCGTTCGGCCGGTGGCATCGCCCTGTCCGCCGACGGCGCCAGCATCTACACCACCGCCGATGACCTCGGCGAGCACCCGCTGTTCCAGATCGACGTGGCCAGCGGCAAGGCCACCAAGCTGATCGGCGACGGCAGCGTTACTGCGGTCGACGTGGCCGGCAACAGCGTGGCCATCACCCGCAACAGCCTGAAGAGCAACGACCAGGTGCTGGTCGGCCTGCTGCCGGCCGCGGGCCAGCCGATCGGCGAGCTGCGCGCGCTGACCCCGGCCGCCGGCGACGTGCTGAAGGACGTGTCCTTCGGCGACTACGAGCAGTTCGAGTTCAAGGGCTGGAACAACGACACCGTGCACGGCTACGTGGTCAAGCCGCACAACTACCAGGAAGGCAAGTCCTACCCGGTGGCGTTCCTGATCCACGGCGGCCCGCAGGGCAGCTTCGGCAATGGCTGGAGCTACCGCTGGAACCCGCAGACCTACGCCGGCCAGGGCTACGCGGTGGTGATGATCGACTTCCACGGTTCCACCGGCTACGGCCAGGCCTTCACCGATGCGATCAGCCAGCACTGGGGCGACCGCCCGCTGGAAGACCTGCAGAAGGGCTGGGACGCGGCGCTGAAGAAGTATTCCTTCCTCAACGGTGACAAGGCCTGTGCGCTGGGCGCCAGCTACGGCGGCTTCATGGTCAACTGGATCGCCGGCAACTGGAACAGCCCGTTCAAGTGCCTGGTCAACCATGACGGCGTGTTCGACCAGCGCATGATGGGCTACGCCACCGAAGAGCTGTGGTTCACCGAGTGGGAGCAGGGCGGTACCCCGTACCAGAAGGCGGCGAACTACGAGAAGTTCAACCCGGTCAACCACGTCGCCAACTGGAAGAAGCCGATCCTGGTCATCCATGGCCAGCAGGACTTCCGCATCCCGGTCGAGCAGGGCCTGGCCGCGTTCACCGCCGCCCAGCGCCAGGGCATCGAATCGAAGTTCCTGTACTTCCCGGACGAGAACCACTGGGTGCTGAAGCCGAACAACAGCATCCTGTGGCACGACACCGTCAATGCCTGGCTGAAGCAGCACATCGGTAACTGATGACTGCAGCGCCGCCCTCCGGGGCGGCGCTTCTATTTTCGCCGGTGGGTGCCGACCGTTGGTCGGCACACCTTCCACCAACAGCAGCCGAGCATGGCTCGGCTCTACAAGAGCACCTGCATGATCCAGAACGACATCGTCGTCTTCGGTTTGATCGCCGCCACCCTCGGTGCCGTGTTCTGGACCGCCTCGCGCGAGCAGGGCCTGTGGAAGCGTTTCTACACCTTCGTGCCGGCGCTGCTGCTGTGCTATCTGCTGCCGGGCATCTACAACACCGTCGGCCTGATCGACGGCCAGAACACCAAGCTCTACAACCCGGTGGCGCGCGACATCCTGCTGCCGGCGGCGCTGATCCTGCTCACCCTGGCGGTGGACATCAAGGGCATCCTGCGGCTCGGCCCGAAGCTGGTGCTGATGTACCTGGGCGCGTCGGCCAGCATCATGCTCGGTGCGGTGGTGGCCTTCCTGCTGATGCGCGCGGTGCATCCGGAAACCGTGGCCGGCGACACCTGGGCCGGCATGGCCGCGCTGGCCGGCAGCTGGATCGGCGGCGGCGCCAACATGCTGGCCATGCGCGAAGTGTTCGACGTCAATGCCACCACCTTCGGCCAGTTCGCGGTAGTCGATGTCGGTGTCGGTTACGTCTGGATGGCCGCGCTGATCTTCCTGGCCGGGCGCGCGGCGAAGATCGATGCACGCAGTGGCGCCGATACTTCGGCCATCGATGAGCTGAAGGAGCGCATCGCGCGCTTCCAGGCCGAGCACGAACGCATTCCCAGCCTTACCGACCTGATGCTGATCGTGGCGGTGGCCTTCGGCGGCGTCGGCCTGGCGCACGCCATCGGCGCGCCGCTGGCGGCCTGGTTCAAGCTCAACGTCAGCTGGGCGGCGCAGTTCAGCCTGGACGCACCGTTCGTGTGGGTGGTGGTGTTGTCCACCACGCTGGGCCTGGGCCTGAGCTTCACCCGCGCACGCACCCTGGAAGGCGCCGGCGCTTCGCGGCTCGGCTCGCTGCTGCTGTACTTCCTGATCGCCTGCATCGGCATGCAGATGGACCTGCTGGCGCTGCTGGACCGGCCGTGGCTGTTCCTGCTGGGCATCATCTGGATCAGCGTGCACATCGCGCTGCTGTGGTGCCTGGGCAAGCTGCTGAAGGTGCCGTTCTTCTACTTCGCCATCGGTTCGCAGTCGAACATCGGTGGCCCGGCCTCGGCACCGGTGGTGGCCGCCGCGTTCCATCCGGCGCTGGCGCCGGTCGGCGTGCTGCTGGGCACGATGGGCTACGCCACCGGCACCTATCTGGCCTACATCGTCGGCATCACCCTGCGCGCGCTGGCCGCGTAGAGTCGAGCTTGCTCGACTGCTTCTGCATTCGGAACGATGGGGTCAGATCCCTTTTGCTGCGCAAAAGGGATCTGACCCCGGCTCACGGCGCGTCACGCCACCGGCAACCCGCGCTCGATCAACCACGCCTTCGCGTCTTCGGCATCCTGCTCGAACCACGCCTGGGTAGACCCGAGCCGGTAGGTGTAGCCCCACGCATCCATGTCGGCCATCAGCTGCTGGCTGCCGACACCGGGCAGCTGCGCGGCCAGCACGATCTGCAGGTAGCAGGTGGCGTCTTCCTCGGGCACCGAATCGGTGGCGTCGGTGTGCACCTGCGCGCGCCGCTCCGGCGGCAGCACGATCAGGTGGCAGGCTTCGTGCAGCATCGAATGCACGGGGGTGTCATCGCGCACGTACACGTTGCTGGCGATGATGCCCGCCTCGGGCTCGCCCCAGTAGCTGCCGGGAATCGGCTCGCCGTCGGCCACGTGGTGCAGCTGCAGGCCATGCGCGGCGAGCAGGCGCTGCGCATCGGCGAAGGCGATGGCGCCGACGCGGGTGACGTTCGGTTCGGGTGTCGTGTCGGTCATGCGGGTCAGCCGGCCCCGCCCATGCTGGCACGGGCGGGGCAGGGGATCAGGGCTTTTCCGGGCCTTCGGGCAGCGCCACGGAGATGTCCAGCACATCGTGCTGGCCATCCTTCACCAGGTCGACCTTCACCGCATCGACGTCGATGTTCACGTACTTCTTGATCACTTCCAGCAGCTCGCGCTGCAGCAGCGGCAGGTAATCCGGGCCACCGCGGTGGCTGCGTTCCTGCGCGATGATGATCTGAAGGCGGTTCTTCGCGGTTTCGGCGGTGGTCTTCTTCGCTTTGAGGAAATCGAACAGGCCCATGCTTACCCTCCGAACAGCTTGCTGAAGAAGCCCTTCTTCTCGACGGTGGTGAAGCGCATCGGGCGATCTTCGCCGAGGATGCGCGCGACGGCGTCGTCATAGGCCTGGCCGGCAGCGGATTCGACATCCAGGATCACCGGTTCGCCCTTGTTGGACGCGTTGAGCACGTCGCCCGACTCGGGGATCACGCCGATGGCCTTCAGGCCCAGCACTTCCTCGACGTCGGCGATGCTCAGCATCTCACCGGTTTCCACGCGCAGCGGGGTGTAGCGGGTCAGCAGCAGGAAGGCGGGCACGTTCTGCCCGGATTCGGCCTTGTGGGTCTTCGAGTCCAGCAGGCCGATGATGCGGTCGGAGTCGCGCACCGAGGACACTTCCGGGTTCACCACCACCACGGCGCGGTCGGCGAAGTACATCGCCAGGAAGGCGCCCTTCTCGATGCCGGCCGGCGAGTCGCAGATGATGTAGTCGAAGCCATCGGCCGCCAGGTCCTTGAGCACCTTGCCGACGCCTTCCTGGGTCAGTGCGTCCTTGTCGCGGGTCTGCGAGGCGGCCAGCACGTACAGGTTGTCAAAGCGCTTGTCCTTGATCAGGGCCTGCTTGAGGGTGGCTTCGCCGTGCACGACGTTGACGAAGTCGTACACCACGCGGCGTTCGCAGCCCATGATCAGGTCGAGGTTGCGCAGGCCGACGTCGAAGTCGATCACCGCCACCTTCTTGCCGCGCCGCGCCAGGCCACAGGCCAGGCTCGCGCTGGAAGTGGTCTTGCCCACGCCGCCCTTGCCGGAGGTGACTACGATGATTTCAGCCAAAGGACTTCTCCTGGTTCTGCATTAGTTTGGGGCTGCGTCAGTCCAGCGCAGCGATCTTGATCTGGTCCTGTTCCAGCCACACCTGCACGGCCTTGCCGCGCAGAGTGTCCGGAACATCGTCCAGTACCTTGTAGTGGCCGGCAATGGCCACCAGTTCCGCATGGAAATCACGGCAGAAGATGCGTGCCGCGGTGTTGCCCTGGGCCCCTGCCAGCGCACGGCCGCGCAGAGTGCCGTAGATATGGATGCTGCCATCGGCGATGACTTCGGCGCCGGCGCCGACGGTGGCCATCACGGTCAGGTCGCAGTTCTCCGCATACAGCTGCTGGCCCGAACGCACGTTGCCCAGCTGCATGCGGCCCGGCTGCGGTGCGGCGGCATCGGCCACCTTGGCCACCGGTGCGGCCGGGGCCGGCTTCGGTTCGGCGCGGGTCGCGCGGCGGGGTTCCGCTGCGGGCGGCGGCGGGGCCGGTTCGGCCTCAGCGCGCTCGTACTGGGCGCGGAACTTGGCCAGCAGCGGCAGGCCGAGCTGCTGCGAGAGCAGGTCGACCGCGCTGGTGCCATAGGCCAGCGCCACCGGCAGCACGCCGGCGCTGCGCAGGCCATCCACCAGCGCCTGCGCGGTGGCCACGTCCGGCACCTGGCTCAGGCCGCCGAAGTCGAGGATCACCGCAGCGCGGCCGAACAGCTTCGGCGCGCGGGTCACGCGCTCGCGCATTTCCTGCACGAGGCGTTCGACATCAAGGGTGCGGATGCGCAGGTTGGCGATGCCCACCTGGCCGATCTTCAGTTCACCGGCCTGTTCGTAATCGAAATTCACCGCCACGCTCAGGTCCCCGTCGGCCGCTGTGCCTGCGCCGGCAGCTGCCGGGCGCGTGTCCATGCCACATCCGGCAGCTTGCCGCCATAGGTCTCCTGGACCCACGGGTAGCTGCACAGTTCCTTGGCCAGCATGCTGGCGCGCACATCAACCTGCGGCATGGTGTTCTGGCCCAGCTCGCGGAAGCCGAAGCTGCCGTGGAAGAGCAGGGCGGCATCGGCGCCATGGTCGAGGAAGACTTCGCAGGTCATCTGCGGGTAGCGCAGCTCGGCAAAGCTCTGCGCGTCGGCATAGAACGCACGGCCGACACCACCGCCACGGCGGCGGCTGGCGACCACGATGCGGTCGATGTAGAAGAACGGGGTGTCCAGCTGCTGCTTGAACCAGGCGAAGTTGCTGCTGTCGTGCTGGCTGTCGCTGCCGAAGCCGATCAGGAAGCCGGCCAGGTTGCCGTCGCGCTCGGCGACGCGGAAATACTCAGCGGTTTCATAGAACAGGCGCAGGCGGGCCGCATCCAGGGGAAGGATGGCCAGGCCAGCGTTGTTGTTCAAAGCCAGGACGGAATCGAGCTCGTGCTCGCGCACGTCGCGGATGACAATCGACATTGTGACTCCGTGGGGTAACGCGGTTGGTCCATCAAGGGACCCTGCGCACGATTATTGCATGCCCGGGGTGGGCTGCGGCATGAACAGGCGACCGGGCAGGCATGACTTCCGTGGGGTGCGGCGCGCAGGCCGGGCCCGTAGAGTGCTGGCATGTTGGGAGCCCTCAGCCATACCCGCGTCCTCCGCCTGGCCGGCCTGTTCACTTGGGTCATGGTCGGCCTGCCGCTGGCCTATTCGCAGTTCGAGAACCTGCACAGCCGCAACGACATGGGCGGCTGGGCGATCCTGCTGTTCGTGGCCTACCTGTCCTTCGGCACGGCGTACTACTGGTTGACCCGCATCCTGCGCAGCGACAGCCACACCAGCTGGCTGGACCGTGGCCTGCTGTTGCTGCTGACGGTCTCGGCGCTGGGGGTCAGCTTCCTCAGCGGTTCGGGCCTGGGCAGCATCCTGATGATGGTCGCCGCCGGCGTCATTCCGTGGATGCTGTCGGTGCGGCTGGGCGTGCTGTGGCTGCTGGTCAGCCAGCTGGCCGTGGCGCCGGTGTACTACATGCTGCTGCGCTTCCCGTTGTTCGAGGCGGTGATGCAGTCGCTGCTGTACGGCGGCTTTTCCATGTTCATCTTCGTGACCAGCCTGGTCGCCCGGCAGCAGACCGAGGCGCGTGACGAGCAGCGCCGGTTGAACTCCGAACTGCGCGCGACCCGGGCCCTGCTGGCCGAGAGTGCGCGCGTCAACGAGCGCACCCGCATCTCGCGCGAGCTGCACGACCTGCTCGGCCACCAGCTGACCGCGCTGACCCTGAACCTGGAAGTGGCCGGACACCTGGCCGAGGGCCAGGCGCTGGAGCACGTGAAGCGCTCGCACGCACTGGCCAAGCTGCTGCTGGGCAACGTGCGCGAGGTGGTCAGCCAGCTGCGCGAGACCGGTGCCATCGACCTGGCCGCGGCGCTGCGCCCGTTGACCGAGAACGTGCCTTCGCTGGACATCCAGCTGGAGATCGACGACCCGCTGAACGTGGAAGACCCGCAGCGGGCCCATGTGCTGCTGCGCTGCACCCAGGAGATCATCACCAACGCGGTGCGCCACGCCGGCGCCCGCCACCTGTGGATCAAGGTGTACCGTGAAGCCCCCGACCGGGTGGTGGTGGAGGCCCGCGACGACGGTGTCGGCGCGGATATGGTCAATGTGGGCAACGGCTTGCGCGGGATGCGCGAGCGCCTGCAACAATGTGGTGGCCAGCTGCAGATCGAGACCCGTCCCGGCGAAGGCTTCCGGGTACGTGCGACGGTTCCGGCAACGGTGCTGGTGGCGGCCCTTACCAAGGTTCCTGAAGGAGTGCGTTGATGATTCGCGTCTGCCTGGTCGACGACCAAACCCTGGTGCGGCAGGGAATCCGCTCCCTGCTGGCGCTCGACGACGGCATCGAAGTGGTGGCCGAGGCCGGCGACGGCCGGCAGGCGGTCGAGCTGATACCGCAGGTGCGCCCGGACGTGGTGCTGATGGACATGCGCATGCCGGTGATGTCCGGCCTGGAAGCGCTGCAGGTGCTGTCGCGGCAGGAGCAGCTGCCGCCGACCATCATCCTCACCACCTTCGACGATGACCAGCTGGTGCTGGCCGGGCTCAAGGCCGGCGCCAAGGGCTACCTGCTCAAGGACGTCACCCTGGAGCAGCTGGTCGGTGCCATCCGCACCGTGGCCGACGGCGGCTCGCTGGTGCAGCCGGCGGTGACCCAGCGCCTGCTGTCCGGGCTGGAGCACATGCGCAACGAATTCGTCAGCCTGGACCGGCCCGATCCGTTGACCGACCGCGAGACCGAGATCCTGCGGCTGATGGCCAGCGGCTTCTCCAACAAGGAGATCGCCAACTCGCTGGGCGTGGCCGAGGGCACCATCAAGAATCACGTGTCCAACATCCTTTCCAAGCTGGGCGTGCGCGACCGGACGCGTGCCGTGCTGAAGGCGTTCGAACTTCAGCTGGTCTGAGGAAAACCGTTTTCATACAAAGACTTGGGTGGCCATGTGGGGGCCGGGCCAGCGGCCCCCCCTACATGCCGGGTAGCGGTATGCGTTACCCTTCGAACTCTTTGTCCATACAAATACGCAGCCGGCAGGGAAACCGGTGCGCCAATCCCGATAAACAATGCCCGCGAAGCCTGCTAGGATTGGCGCTTCGCTTCAATCAACCCGGCCGTGGGATCGGCCCCGGAGACTCTCTGAATGACCCGTATTATCGAGTTCCTGATCGCCTTGGGGATCGTGGCTGGCCTGTTCGTCATCATTGGCGTATGTCTGCCGGGCGAGCGTCACATCACCGAAAGCATCGAGACCAACCGCAAGATGACGATCGTGTACGACACGGTCAGCAGCCTGCGCCGCTTCAAGGACTGGAACCCGCTGGTACTGCGCGATCCCGCCGTTGAACTGAAGCTGTCCGGCCCGGCCTCCGGCAAGGGCGCCACCCTCGACTTCACCTCCAAGGACCTGGGCACCGGTTCCTGGAAGATCACCGATGCCGAAGAGAACAAGCGCGTTGCGATCGCCATCGAAGACGCCACCAAGGGTCACGACAAGGTCACCACCTTCACCCTGGAGCCGACCGGCAAGGGTGGTCGTAACGTCAAGATCACCCAGGACTACTCGGTGAAGTACGGCTTCGACCTGTTCGGCCGTTATGCCGGCCTGTATGTCAGCCGCCAGATCGGCGACGACATCAAGATGGGTCTGTCGCGCATGGCCAACATGCTCGCCACCGTCCCGAACGTCGACTACCGCACCCCGGAAGCGCCGCTGACCGATCTGGCCATTGTTGAAGTGCCGGCCGAGGATCTGCTGGTGGTCAACGCCGGTAACGTCGATCGTGGCCAGGACACCATCACCAAGTCCATCAAGGACAACCAGGAGTGGATCAAGCGCGTGATGGAGGCCAATGGCCTTGAAGCCGCTGGCCCGTTCCGCATCATCACCACCGACTTCGGTCAGGAGAAGTACGCCTTCGACATCGCCCAGCCGGTGAAGAAGAAGGGTGCTGAAGGTGCCACCGCTGAAGCCCTGACCGTCAAGATCGACGGCGGCGCTCCGGTCAAGTACCTGCACGTGGCTCCGCACCGTTCGGCGCATGCGGCCTACACCGGCCACATGGCGGGTCTGGACGTGGCCCGCAATGGCCTGCGTGCCTGGGCCGTGACCTCGGGCAACGAAGTCATCGACCGTCCGTACGAATCCTGGAAGGACGGCATCGACAAGTCGTTCACCCCGGAAGGTACCTACGACATCTACTGGGCCGTCAAGTAAGCTTCGGCTGACCCATGTAATGTTGGACACGAAAACGCGCCGCTCATTGCGGCGCGTTTTTTTTCATCCGGCGCCCGGCAAGCGGCGCTGCGCAAGGAGCCCTCATGTTCAATCTGGAACGCCGCGCTCGTAAGCCCTCCCTGTTGGCCTGCCTTGGCGCGCTGCTGGCCGCCGCCTCGATCGGCCTGTCTGCCTATGCCTCGCATGGTGTGGCCGATCCGCTGGCACAGCAGCATCTGAACATGGCGGCGCTGTATGCGTTTGCGCACGGTGCGGTGCTGGTGGCACTCGGGCCGCGCGCACAGGGGGCGATCGCACACCTGGCGCTGTATGTGCTGCTGCTGGGGGTGCTGCTGTTCTCCGGCAGCCTGGTCGGCGGCGCGCTGTGGCAGTGGCCGACGCGGATGGCGCCGATCGGCGGTACCAGCATGATGGCCGGATGGGTGCTGCTGGCGATCAACGCGTTGCGGCGGTAACGCTGTGACGACGCGACGACTGTAGAGTCGAGCCACGCTCGGCTTCGACAAGTGCAGCCGAGCATGGCTCGGCTCTACAGCACATGCGCAGCCGAGCGTGGCTCGGCGCTACCTCAGCCATTGGCCGGTGGTGCCCAGCACCAGTGCCACGGCTCGTAGACGATGCCGTGCGGGTTGTCGCGCGGGTAGCTCAGCTGGAAGCCGTGTTCACCGGCATGGGCCTGCAGCCAGGCGAATGCGTCGGTCGCTTCGAACGATTCCTCGGCCGGGGCATCGCCCGGCGTACCGATGTCCAGCGCATGGCCGCTGTGGTGTTCGCTGAAGCCCGGTGCCGCATTGACCTTCAGGATGTCCGCCACGCTCAGTCCGCGTGCGCGCTTTCGTTCGAAGATGCCCAGCTGATAGGCGTGGCTGCGGAAGCCGGAGATCGCGTCCAGCGCGATGCCATCTCGCGCGGCATGCAGGCGCATCCGTCGCCAGCCTTGCGCCGCGCCACGGCGCAGCCACAGCGGGCGGCCGAACCGGTCGTGGCCGGCCAGGCGCAGCAGGCAGGGCTCAGGTTCCAGCGGCAGGCCGCTGTCGCGTGCATAGCGCTGCGGGTCCAGACCGAGCTGCTGCAGTCGCTGCTGCAGGCCGGTCAGTGGCAGCCACTGTTCTTCCAACGTCGCGGCGAACGGCCGTGCCAGCGGCGCTTCCAGCAGTGACAGCGCTTCCTCCACGCCCGGCTCGCGCGCCAGCCGCGGCACCATGGCATGCACGCCGTGCGCCAGCACGGCTGCCAGGTAGCGGCCATCGCGCTTGCGCCGCAGTACCCACTGCGCCCGCGCCAGCAGGCGTGCATCGAGGTTGCTGCGCGCGCGCAGCAGGCCGGCCGGCCATGCCTCGATGGCCTCGGTATTGATCAGCAGGGGCGGGCGTCGTTGCATCGCCGCAGCTTACTGCCGTGGCACGGTTACGGCCACCTTGCGCAGGGCGTCCAGCAGCGCCTGCGGCCGTTCCAGGCTGAGCAGCAGCGTGCTGCCATCGCGCACCGGCAGCACCAGCACGCGGCTGCGGTCGGTCACCAGGGCAAAGCCCTTGCCGCCGCCCTGCAGGCGGAAATGGCCGGAATGGAACCCCGGCATCGAATAGCCGTTGGTCTTGAAGCGGATGGCGTAGCGCCGGTCTCGGCCGAGATCGACCACTTCGGCGCGATCCAGCTGCAGCTGCGCCACTGGCACGCGACGTCGGTACATCGTTGAACGGACGTCCAGCACTGTGCCATCGAACTCCACCCGGCGCCGGAAGAAGGCCAGGCCCAGCCCGATGCCGAGCGCGGCGATCATCACCAGGCTCCATGCCGCGCTGCCGCCCATCCGGAACCACGGCGGCGACAGGGTCACCTCCATCCACGGCGCGTTGGCACGCGCCGTGTGCAACTGTGCGTAGACGCTGATGGCGAAGGCCAGCAACAGCGGCAGGATCACCCACAGCACGCGGAACGGCGAGCTCTCCGCCACGTCGAAGCGCTTCGGGTCGCTGCCGTTCATCGCTGTGCCTTTATCCAGGTGGCCACGTCATCGATCAGCGTCGCATCGACATGGCCCGGTTGCGTGTACTCCTGCAACGAGCTGCGGCCCGTGCCGGCAATGCCGATATGGTTCAGGGCCGGATACGCCCGCCACTGCACGTCGTTGCGGGTGGCCAGCGCCTTCTGCCACAGCACCCAGTCGGTGTCGGGTACCTGGAAGTCGCGGCCGCCGTGCAGCATCAGCAGCGGCGTGCGCAGTGCCTGTGCATCGGCGCGTGCATCAACGGCTTCGATGCTTTTCCAGAATGACTGTGGCACTCCCAGCGGCAGCTCGCTGGCGGCCACCGGCGCGTTGCCCCGTGCGGCGGCGATCTGCCTGTCGAGCGCCTCCAGGAAGGCCTGCTCCGACGCAGTGATGTCGCCGTCCAGGCCCAGCAGGTAGCGGTTCTGTTCCGGCAGCAGGTCCAGCAGCGTACGGGCAGGCGCCGCCCACAGGATCGCGCCACGCGCCTGCGGCCAGTGCCGGGCAATGCGCGGGGCGAGCATGCCGCCCTGGCTGTGGCCGAGTACGAACACGCGGCGTCCGTCGATGCGCGGGTCGGCAGCCAGAGCGGTCAGCGCGGCCACGGCGTCGTCGGTGGTTTCGTCATCAACGGTGAACGTGCCGCCCTGGAAATCCTGCGGGCGGGCGAAGGTGCGCTTGTCGAAGCGCAGCACGGCGATGCCCTGGCTGGCCAGGCCGCGGGCGATATCCAGGAACGGGCGGTTGCCGCCGATCGTCTCATCGCGGTCCTGTGGCCCCGAGCCATGCACAAGGACCACCGCCGGGAACGGGCCCTTGCCGTTGGGCAGCGCCAGCGTGCCCGGTAGCGCACCGCGCGCCTGCGGCACGCTGAAATCGCTCTCGCCATAGTTCGCATCGGCAGGCGGCGGCGCTGCCTTGGTCGCCGGGGCCGGGCGCAGCATCAGGCCGGCCACCTTGTCCTGCGCATCCACTGCCACCTGCGCGACGACCCGGCCGCTGGCGAACTGCAGCGGCACCACCACCAGGTGCATGCCCTGCTGCGTGCTCACTTCGGCGGCACCTCGTTGCTGCAGGGTGCCCAGCGACTTCCACAGCACGCCGAGCCTGTCGGCGGGTACGGCCTGGGCCATCTGCGCGGTCAGCATCGCTTCGGCATCGGCAATCTGGCCGGCCTGCAGGTGATCCAGCAGCTGGTTGGCGACCTGCTGCGGTTCGGCGGCCAGGGCCGGGCCGGTGAGCAGGGCCAGTGACAGCATCAGCGCTCTGCGGTGCATGGGCATGGTTACTGCTCCTTCTTGAAGACCAGCATGGCCGGGCGCATCGGCGCCGGGATGATGATGTTGACCAGCTCCCAGCCGAGCATGCCCTGGCGGGTCAGCTCGCTCTGGATGTCCTCGGCCTTGAGGACGCCCATCATCGTGGTCTTCACTTCAACGGTCTGGTAGCTCCAACGCGTGCTCATTCCTTGTCCTCCGGCGATGATGTGGGTTTCGGCAGGCGTCCTGCCTTGCGCAATGCGTCGCGCAGCACGTATTCGATCTGCGCGTTGAGGCTGCGCAGTTCGTCGTCAGCCCAGCGCTGTGCCGCGGCCAGGACCTCGGCATTGATGCGCAGCGGATAGGCTTTCTTCTCACTCATGAAAACTCCTGGCGGGGCGGTGGGGCGCCCCGTTGCGAGGATGGCTCAGTACAGCGAACCGGCGTTGACGATCGGCTGGGTGCCGCGATCGGAGCACAGCACGGTCAGCAGGTTGCTGACCATGTGCGCCTTGCGCTCCTCGTCCAGCTGCACCACGCCGTTCTTCTGCAGTTCGGCCAGGGCCATTTCCACCATGCCGACGGCACCGGCCACGATGCGCGTGCGTGCGGCGATCACCGCATTGGCCTGCTGGCGCTGCAGCATCGCCTGGGCAATTTCGGCGGCGTAGGCCAGGTGGCTGATGCGGGCATCAAGCACCTGCACGCCGGCATCGGCCAGGCGCTCGGCCAGCTCGTTCTTCAGGTGCTGGGAGATCTCGCTGGCGTGGCTGCGCAGCGCCAGCTGGCCGTCCTCGTGCTGGTCGTAGGGATAGCTGGTGGCCATCGCGCGCAGTGCCGACTCGGACTGGATGTGCACGAAGCTCTCGTAGTCGTCCACGTTGTAGACCGCTTCGGAGGCGTCGACCACCTGCCAGACGATCACGGCGGCGATCTCGATCGGGCTGCCGTCCAGCTCGTTCACCTTCAGCTTGCCACTTTCGAAGTTGCGCACGCGCTGGCTGACCCGGCGCTTGGCATAGAAGGGGTTGTTCCAGCGCAGGCCGTTGTCCTTGACCGTGCCCACGTACTTGCCGAACAGGCTCAGCACGGCGGCCTGGTTGGGCTGGATGGTGTACAGGCCGGCCAGGATGAAGACCGCAGCGACGATCACCAGCACCCCGGCCAGCATCATCAGCAGGTTCGGCGCGCCGGTGCTGGCCTTGGCCGCCACTCCCAGCACGAACAGCGCTGCGCCGGCCAATGCGGCCAGCAGGGATCCGGCCAGGGTGCCCAGGCCGTTGAGGGAGGCAAGCGACTTCTCTTTCATGGCGGTACGTCCTTGAGGGTTCGATGAAAAGATATCAAAGTGATATCAGGTGTGGCGACCGTTCGTCGGAAGATCCAGGCCGGGGGCGCAGGCCGGACCGGCTAGAATGCCCACCCGTCTTCACATCGCTGCTGGAACCGCCATGGCCAAGCTTGGAACCCCGTTGTCTCCCTCCGCCACCCGCGTGCTGCTGCTGGGCTCGGGCGAACTGGGCAAGGAGGTGGCCATCGAGCTGCAGCGGCTGGGCGTGGAAGTGATCGCCGCTGATCGCTATGCCGACGCCCCGGCCATGCAGGTCGCACACCGCTCGCACGTGATCGACATGCTCGATGCGATGGCGCTGCGCGCGCTGATCGCGCAGGAACAGCCGCACCTGGTAGTGCCGGAGATCGAGGCCATCCACACCGAAACCCTGGTCCAGCTGGAGCAGGAGCAGGGCCTGCGGGTGATCCCGACCGCACGTGCCGCACGCCTGACCATGGACCGCGAGGGCATCCGCCGCCTGGCTGCCGAGACCCTGGGCCTGCCGACCTCGCCCTACCGCTTCGTCGATACCGAGGCCGAGTACCGCGCCGCGGTCGCGGCGATCGGCCTGCCGTGCGTGGTCAAGCCGGTGATGTCCTCTTCGGGCAAGGGCCAGAGCACGCTGCGCAGCGAGGCCGACATCGCCCCGGCCTGGGACTATGCGCAGACCGGTGGCCGTGCCGGTGCCGGCCGCTGCATCGTCGAAGGTTTCATCGATTTCGACTACGAGATCACTCTGCTGACCGTGCGTCATGCCGGGGGCACCTCGTTCTGCGCGCCGATCGGCCACCTGCAGAAGGACGGTGACTACCGTGAAAGCTGGCAGCCGCAGCCGATGTCGAGCGCGGCACTGGCGCGCGCGGAAGAGATCTCGCGCGCGATCACCGATGACCTGGGTGGTTGGGGCCTGTTCGGCGTCGAGCTGTTCGTGAAGGGCGACGAGGTGTGGTTCAGTGAAGTGTCGCCGCGCCCGCATGACACCGGCCTGGTGACCCTGGTCTCGCAGGAACTGAGCGAGTTCGCCCTGCACGCGCGCGCCATCCTCGGCCTGCCGATTCCGCTGATCCGCCAGAGCGGTCCGTCGGCGTCGTGCGCACTGCTGGCGCACGGTGAGGGTGTGCCGTACTTCAACAACGTCGCCGCCGCGCTGCAGGTGCCCGATACCGCCGTGCGCCTGTTCGGCAAGCCGAGCGTGCACGGCCATCGCCGCGTCGGCGTGACCCTGGCGCGCGCTGAAACCATCGACCAGGCGCGTGCCATCGCCCGCGATGCCGCCGACGCCATCGGCGTCGAACTGCGCCCGTAAAGCAAAAAAGGGGACGGAGGGGATTAAGTCGTTTGTGGCACAAACGACTTAATCCCCTCCGTCCCCTTTTTCCGGTGGGTACCGACCGTTGGTCGGTACAGATTTCCGTGCAGTCGACTAACAGTCGACTCTACCGCACATCCACCCACACCAGATGGTGGTCGCTGCCGTCGGCGATCTTCGCCTCCGGGCTTTCATTGGCCGGCCAGAAGATGCCGCTGCCGATGTACTCGAAACCGGTCGAGGGCAGTACGTAGTCCAGGCGCATGGTGCCGGACTTCGGGCCGAAATCGCCGGTGGCGTGGAACGGTGCGCCCCTGCGCGTGATGCCCTTGGCCGCATAGGCCAGACTGGTCTGCTCGCCGCCGATGCTGCGCGGGGTGGGGTAGCGCAGCACACGGGCGTTCTCGATCAGTTCCACGATCGCCTCATGGCGGCCATCGCCATCGACCGGGTCGTTGTTGAGGTCTCCGAGGATCACGAAGCGCGCGTCCTGCGCCAGACCTCCGCACTGGCCCTGGTCATCGCACAGCCACGGCTTGTCACCCTTGGACAGATATTCCTGCCACAGGCGCAGTTCGTCGTGGTTGCGTGCGGCATTGCGCTTCTCCGGACCATCGAACACCGGCGGCGTCGGGTGCGAGACCAGCGCATGCACCACGCCGGCCGGGGTCTTCACCGGCACGTCCCAATGCGATTTCGACGACAGGCGCAGCTGCGACCACACCGCATCGTTGTAGAAGCTCTGGCCGGTGCGCGGATCGACCGGACGGATCGCGTCGGGCATCGCGCTCCACTTCAGCAGCTGGAAGCTGCGCACCTTGGCTTCGTCGATCGGGTAGCGCGACAGCACCAGCATGCCGTACTGGCCCGGGTGCAGGCCGTAGCCCCAGGCATCGTTGCCGCGGCTGCGGCCTTCGCCGCCGACTACGCCGTTGTTGTCCAGGTCCAGCCCACTGGGCACGCCGGTGTTGACCGGGGCCAGGTAACGGTAGGCGAAGTGCAGCGGCTTGCCGCCACCGGGCTGGGCCACTTCCAGGTAACGCTTCTGGAACAGGTCGGCAGCGCGATGGGCGTCGTCGAAGTCGAACTCGTTCAGCAGCACCAGGTCCGGGCGCACCTGCTGCAGCACCGCGGCGATCTTGCGCGCGTGCTCGCTGTCACCTTCCAGTTCCTTGATCAGGCCACCGGTCTCGTCGGAGTACAGCGAGGTGTTGTAGGTGGCCAGGCGCAGCGCAGCGGACGGCTTTTCGGTCATCGCGGGGGACTTGGCGAAGGCGGGGGCGGTGGCGCCGCAGAGCAGGGCCAGGGCGAGGATCAGGGGTTTGGCGTTCATGGCCCTATTCTGCACCCGGTCCGGTGTCAGCGGTTTGTCAGCGCCCGTCCAGATCGTTGTCGAAATCGTGCCAGCGGCGGCCGTCGTAGGCCTCCAGTGGATGGAAGCGGCGCTTGTAGTCCATCTTCTGATGGCCACGGATCCAGTAGCCCAGGTACACGTGGGGCAGCCCCTCGCGACGGGCCCATTCGATCTGCTGCAGGATCGCGAAGGTGCCCAGCCCACGTGCGGCGTGCTCCGGGTCGAAGAAGGTGTAGACCGCCGACAGGCCGTGCTCGGTGACGTCGGTCACCGCCACCCCCAGCAGCTGGCTCGGCTGACCGTCGTGGCCCGGCAGGCGCATCTCCATGAAGCGGGTGTGCGACCAGCTGCCGATCAGGAACTGCTCGAATTCGTGCGGACCGTGGTCGTCCATGCCGCCATTGGCGTGGCGGTGCACCAGATAACGGTGGTACAGCGCGAACAGGTCGTCGCGGGCGGTGGCGGCGGTGATCCGCACTTCCAGGTCGGCATTGCGGGCGGCACAGCGGCGCTGGCTGCGGTCGGGGGCGAAACGCGCCACCGGGATACGCACGGCCACGCAGGCCTGGCAGTGCGCGCAGTGGGGCCGGTAGACCAGGTCGCCGCTGCGGCGGAAGCCCCAGCTCAGGGCCAGCGGATACAGGCCGCCCAGGCGGCGGTCGTGGGGGTCCAGCACCAGGTCGCGCGCCACCCGGTCCGACCAGTACCCGCAGGGGTGCTCGCCGGTCTGGAAAAGCCGCAGTTCGTCGTCTCTGTCGCCGTGTATCGCCATGGGCACAGCATAGCCCCAGCCCGTCGCAGTGGCGGCGACTGTCCGCCGGATGAATGAAACCGGCCGCGGCGTCAACCGATGTCGCACCCGGGCGTTGTTGTCCCCCGAGGGTGAAGTGATCACCCCGACGCAATTCCCATCCCCAGGAGTGACCTCATGATCCGTACCCCCCTGCTGCTGGCCCTGCTGCTCGGCACCTCCGCTTCCGGTATCGCGCTGGCGGCCGACACCCCGACTGCGCCGGCACAGCGCCCGGTCAAGCTGGATACCAACGGCGACGGTGTCATCGACCGCAGCGAGGCTGCTGCCAACCCGCGCTTGGCCGCGAAGTTCGACGAGCTGGACAAGAACAAGGACGGCAAGCTCTCGCGCGATGAACTGCCGCGCTGGAAGCACGGCCGCCGTGGCCACGGTGGTGAGCGCTGGGCCAAACTGGACCTCAACAAGGACGGCCGCATCAGCCGCGAGGAAGCCAGGGCCGATCCGCGCCTGGCCGCGCGCTTCGACCAGCTCGACGTCAACAAGGACGGCTACCTGGACAAGGCCGACCGCGAGCTGCGCATGAAGCAGATGCGCGATGCCTGGTTCGCCGCCGCCGACACCAACAAGGACGGCCAGTTGAGCAAGGCCGAGTTCGATGCCGCCAAGGGCCCGATGCACGGTGGCCCGCGCCACGGTGGTCCGCGTGACGGTGCCGCGCCGAAGCCGCAGCGCTGATTCATCGCGCGCTGATCGACCACGACGCCGGCGTACTGCCGGCGTCGTGCGTTGCGGCCCTAGCGGCCGCCGGTATGGGCCACGGCATACAGCACGACGCCCAGCACCATGATGTTCATGGCGATGACCCCGGTACGCCCATACAGCGATTCATACACCCAGTTGGTGCCGGTGCGCCCACGCCGCGCCGAATCGCGCGCGATCAGCGGTGCCATGATCCGCTGCAGCGGCCCCAGGCACTGGTAGTTCACCAGGCCCAGGCCGAGCACCAGCACCAGCAGATGCACCCACGTCGGGGTCTGCAGCAGCACCACGGCCAGCACCGACAGGCAGCAGGCCATGGCGGTCCAGGTGTTCATGCGCACGAAGCGCCAGACCTGCGCGCGCTCGGCATCGGTCTTGGCATAGGACAGCAGGAATCGACCACCCAGATAGCTGCCGATCACGCCACCGGCCACGCCACCGGCGAAGGCGCCCCAGGTGCTGGCCGGAATCATGTGCAGGTAGCCCAGGGTAGCCGTGACCGAGCCCATGGCCGTACCCCCGGCCACGCTGGCGCCGCCCAGGCCCAGCTTGCTGCCGCCCACACCGACGCCGGCGCTCAGCAGGATCGCCGCGCTGGCGGTCCCGGGGGCCGCCACCAGCACCATCGACACGACGGCGGTGGCGAACGCTGCACTGGGTGCGCTGCTGCGGGCGAACTCGCCGAAGCGCTGCAGCAGGCCTTCGCGGACCTGACCGCGGGCGCGTGACAGGCGCTTGCGCACCGCCGCGTCGCTGAGCCCGAGCAGATCGGCCACCTGCTGCGAGCGCTGCCCTTCGCGGTAGTACAGCAGCAGCACCTCACGGCTGTCGGCGGGCAGGGCGGAGATGATGTCCTCGGCGGCGATCTCTTCTTCCACGCGCTGCAACCGGTCGGCTGTGCTCGGCGACGGATCGGCGGCCATGCCCAGCGCCACTTCGGCCGCCTCACCGGTGAGCGGCCGGCCACGTTGCGCACGCAACCAGTCGCGGGCCAGGTTGCGGGTGATCTGCCGCAGCCACGGTAGGAAGCTGGTCGAGCTGCGCAGCTGGTGCAGCTGCTGCCAGCCTTTCACGAAGGCTTCCTGGGCGATGTCCTCGCTGGCCTGGCGGTCACGGGTGATGGCCAGGGCGATGGCGGTGACCGTGTTCTGGCAGGCCAGCACGATGCGCCCATAGGCGTGCTGGCAGCCGCTGGCGGCGGCCGGCAGTTCGCGTTCCAGGGTCTGGTCGATCGATGCGGCGAACGTCGTCATGGCAGCGGTTCTCCTGCTGGGATTGTGTCCCATGACGGAGCCGCGCGCCCAATGTGACCGGCCGTCCACACGGTAGTGCCGGCCGCTGGCCGGCAACCGCAGCCCGCCGGACCGGTTCATGAGGTTGCCGGCCAGCGGCCGGCACTACCCGGCGGTCAGGTCGACGGTTGGATGCGGACCCGGACTTCTTCCTCTTCCGGCGCGGCCTGCGGGGCCGGTTGTGCCTGCTGCGGCTGGGCCTGCGGGGCAGGCGGCGGCGTGACGGGGGCCGGGGCGCCACGGTGGCGCAGGCCGATCACCAGCGCCACGCCGGCAATCACCACCAGCAGCGCGATGCGGATGCGCCAGGCCCAGCTGCGGCCACCGCCACCCTGTTCCGGCGCGTCGCGGAAGGCGAATTCGGCGGTCGGGTGGTCGCGACGGGTGGTATCGAGCAGGCGCGCCTCGCGCAGGATTTCGCGCGCGCGTGGCTGGTCGTCGGCACGTACGATCCACACCGCCGGATAGGCGCTGGCATTGCCCAGGTCGGTATAGCTGAACTGGCCCCGGCGGCGGGTCTTGTACGAGCGCCCGTTGGTCACCTTGACCTCGATACCGTGCCCGCGCAGGAGCTCGGCCACGCCTTCGACGGTTTCCACGCGCTGGCTGCTGAAAATCTGGCGCATCGGTTTACTCCTTGGCCGGCACGGCGGCGGCCGCAGCCTGGTCCGGAACGACGCGGATCAGGCCTTCCTGCGCGGTGCTGGCCACCAGCACGCCGTTGCGGGTAAAGAACTGGCCACGGGCCAGCCCGCGCGAATCCTGCGCGCTGGGGCTGTCCAGCGAGTACAGCAGCCAGTCATCGGCACGGAACGGGCGGTGGAACCAGATCGCGTGGTCGAGCGAGGCCATCTGCACGTGCGGGTGGTAGTAGCTGATGCCGTGCGGGAACGTGGCGGTGCCCAGCAGGTGGAAATCGGAGGCATAGGCCAGCAATGCCTGGTGCAGTTCCGGTGCATCGCCGACCGGCTCGCTCAGGCGCAGCCACACCTGATGATAGGGCGGGCGCTTGGGCGGGTTCAGTTCATCGCGCGGGTAGACATGGCGGAACTCGAACGGGCCACCGCGCGACAGCCAGCGCTGCACCTTGATCGGCAGGCGTTCGAGCACTTCGGCCGGCAGCGGGCGGTTCGGCTCGATGTCTTCCGGCTGCGGCACTTCAGGCATCTTGTGCTGGTGCTCGGCACCGGTCTCGGCCTGCTGGAACGAGGCGGCGCAGAAGAAGATCACCTTGCCGTGCTGGATCGCGGTCACCCGGCGCACCGAGAAGCTGCCACCGTCGCGGGTGCGGTCGACGTCGTAGACGATCGGGTGGTCGATGTTGCCGGCGCGCAGGAAATAAGCGTGCAGGGAATGCACGTGGCGACCGTTGTCGACCGTGGCCTGTGCGGCGGCCAGCGCCTGGCCCAGCACCTGCCCGCCGAACACGTACTTGGTGCCGATATCGCGGCTCTGCCCGCGGAACAGGTTGTCCTCCAGCCGCTCCAGCGTGAGCAGGTCGATCAGCTCGGAGACGACGGGTTCGGGCGTGTCGTTCAAGGGGGCGGCCACAGCAGGGAAAGAGGGCCTGATTATACCGGTCAGGGGTCAGATCCCTTTCGCATCGCGAAAGGGATCTGACCCCGCTGCCATGGACGGCCCCATCATCGGTAGTGCCGGCCGCTGGCCGGCATCCGCAGGCGGTCTGTAAGGATCACCAGGTTGCCGGCCAGCGGCCGGCACTACCGTTTACTTGCCCAGCCGGGCCACCAGCGCCTGCAGTGCGTTCTGTGCGTCCGGGGCGAACCAGGCCTCGACGAAGCGGTCGAGCTGGATCAGGTCCGGGTGCAGGGCTTCGTGCAGATCGGCGCGGGCGATCGCGCGGGTCAGCAGCATCGGCTGGCGCGGCTGTTTCAACAGGTTCTGCAGCCAGGCCACCGCGCGCGCCACCACCAGGTCGCCCTCGGCCAGCTCATCGACCAGGCCGATCTGCAGTGCCTGTTCGGCCGGCACCAGCGAACCGGTGGTCAGCAGCACGCCGGCACGGTGCACGCCCACGGCACGCCGCAGCAGGCGCTGGATGCCTTCCGGCGCGATCAGGCCCACCTGCACTTCATTCAGGCCGATGGCATACGGGCGCGACGGATCGGCGCTGCGCGCCATCACCCGGTAGTCGCAGCACAGGGCCAGCACGCAGCCGCCGGCCGGCGCATGGCCGGTGATTGCGGCGACCACCGGAATGCGGCTCTCGGCCAGCGTGCGCACGGCGCCGAAAAATGCGTTCCAGGTGTCCAGCAGCTTGTGCTTGTCATCGCCGTGCGAGAGCAGGTGCGGCACGTCCATGCCGCCGGTGAAGACGCGCTCGCTGCCCGACAGCACGATGCCGTGCGCGTCTTCGGCCATGGCCAGCTCGATGGCGTGGATCAACTGCCGGCACAGTTCGGTATCCAGGGCATTGACCGGCCGCCGCGCCAGGCGCAGTTCACGGATGGGGCCATGGTTGATCACCTCGATGAGCGTCGTCATGCTGCGGTCTCGTTGCGAAGAAGGAACCTGGGCGATGATAACCAAACCATTCGTTGGCGTATTGTTGATGATGTGTGCGGCCGCAGCATCGGCGTCCGCCGCCGGGACGACGTGCGTCACCGTCGAGCAGGGCTGGGCGCGGTTGCCGCCGAATCCGGCGATGCCGATGACCGCCGGCTACGGCGTGATCCGCAACGGCTGTGGCAAGGCGGTGGTGATCACCGGCGCAAGCAGTGCGGTGTTTGGTGATGTGTCGCTGCACGAAACCACCATCGTCGATGGGGTCAGCCGGATGCGCGCGATCGAACGCCTGCCGCTGGCACCGGGTGCGCGTGCCGAACTCAAGCCCGGTGGCCTGCACCTGATGCTGATGCAGGGCCAGGGCGCGCTGAAGGAGGGGCAGGCGGTACCGCTGCGGCTGCAGCTGGAAGGCGGTGGTGAAGCGAGTTCAACGTTGACCGTACGCAAGGCCGCAAAATGACGGTCAGGTAGTGCCGGCCGCTGGCCGGCAACACGGGGTATGCCGGCCAGCGGCCGGCACTACCACGGGGTTTCAGGACCAGTCGTACGAGAACAGCACCGTGCGGCTCACCGGCTCATACAGCATCACGATCGCGTCGGCACCGGTGGCGCACCAGTTGTAGCCGGCCACTTCGGCCACGGCGAAGAACTTGTTGCCATTCCGGGTGATGATCACCGTTTCTGCATCGTCCGCAGCATTGGGGTCATCGGCAGCGTCGGTGAAGCCCAGCTCGAATGCCGCGGGAATCTCTGCGGTCTCGGTCCAGTTGCCGAAACCAATCGGTCCGCCCAGCGTATCCAGGTAGTCACGCTCGCTGGGCTCACCCTTGCCGTAGCGCGAGTAGCAGGCGAGACGCCCCTGCGCGGCATGGTAGTCACGCGCCTTGGCGTAGCTCTCGCGCATCTGCGCGATGTGCTCCTGCGCGTCCTTGTCCTGCGCCGCATCGCCGATGAAATAGCCCTCGTTGCCGAGAAAGCGCATCTCGTTGCCAGCGCTCAGTTCGAAGGCGATCCAGTTGGTGCCGGTGAAATCATTGTGGTGATCTTCGGTGCTCTCGCCGATGCAGCCGTCATACGGCTCGATCGGGCACAGCATCGTCGCTACCTGGCCGGCCAGTTCCGGCCGCAGCACACCCAGATCGATCTTCAGCAGCGGCAGCAGGTGCTGGCCGAGCCACGCCTGATCGGCGGGGAAAACATCGGTGGGGAAGGCGACCATGCCGGGCAGCAGGTCGCGCAGTTCGGTGTGGTGGATCATGTCAGTCCTTTGAACAGAGTGGGTAGAGTCGAGCTTGCTCGACTGATCCGGCAAACGGCAGTCGAGCAAGCTCGACTCTACGAGGTGCAGGGTCAGGCGTGCCGACCAAGGTCGGCACCCACCAGGGCATTTCAGCTGGAAGCGCTGCGGATCGCTTCCGGCAGCGGTGCGCTCTTGCCGGTCTGGGTATCCATCCAGACCACCACCACGTTGCCGTCCGAATACAGCTTCGAATCATCCTGCTGGTCGACGATGCGGTGGCCGATGGTCACGCTGCTGTTGCCCAGGCGCTCGACGAACAGTTCAACCAGGATGTCGTTGGGCCACACGATCGGCAGCCGATAGTTGACGTTGGTCGCGGCCACCACCGGGGCGATGCGGTCGGTCATCGAGACACCGTCCACGCCCAGCATCCAGCGCACGCGCGCTTCTTCCAGGTAGGAGATGTACTTGGCGTTGTTGACGTGGCCCATGCTGTCCATGTCACGCCAGCGCACGCTGATCGGGATGCGGGCCAGGATCTTGTGTTCGTTGTTCATCAGGCGTCCTTCTTCTTGCTGGCCGTAGCGCTCTTGCTGGCCTTGCCGGTGCTTTTGGCGGCCACCGCCTTCTTCGCCGTCTTGGCGACCTTCTCAGGCTTCACCTTGCGCGGCGGGCGGGCGTCGGGCTTGTTGGCCACGGCGGCCGGCTGCTCCGGGCGCGCGCTGGTGGAGGGCAGCATGCGCGCCAGGAACTGGCCGGTGTACGACTGCGGGCAGGCCGCCACGTCTTCCGGCGTGCCGGTGACCAGGATGGTGCCACCGCGATGGCCACCTTCCGGGCCCAGGTCGACGATCCAGTCGGCAGTCTTGATCACGTCCAGGTTGTGCTCGATCACCACCACCGTGTTGCCTTCGTCGCGCAGCTTGTGCAGTACGCCCAGCAGCGCTTCGATGTCGTGGAAGTGCAGGCCGGTGGTCGGCTCGTCGAGGATGTACAGGGTGCGGCCGGTATCGCGGCGCGACAGTTCCTTGGACAGCTTCACGCGCTGCGCCTCACCACCGGACAGCGTGGTCGCGCTCTGGCCCAGCTTGATGTAGCTCAGGCCGACGTCGACCAGGGTTTCCAGCTTGCGTGCGATCGACGGCACCGGCTCGAACAGCTTCAGCGCATCCTCGACAGTCATTTCCAGCACGTCGTTGATGTTGAAGCCCTTATACAGGATCTCCAGCGTCTCGCGGTTGTAGCGCTTGCCGTGGCAGACATCGCACGGCACGTACACATCCGGCAGGAAGTGCATCTCGACCTTGATCAGGCCATCGCCCTGGCACGCCTCGCAGCGGCCACCACGCACGTTGAAGCTGAAGCGGCCCGGCGAATAGCCACGCGCACGCGCTTCGGGCACCTGCGCGAACAGCTCGCGCAGCGGGGTGAACAGGCCGGTGTAGGTGGCCGGGTTCGAACGCGGAGTGCGGCCGATCGGCGACTGGTCGATGTCCACCACCTTGTCGAACAGGTCCAGGCCATCGATCTCCTTGTAAGGAGCGATCGGGTGCGAGGCGCCGTTGATCTCGTTGGCGGCCAGCGAGAACAGGGTGTCGTTGATCAGGGTCGACTTGCCCGAGCCGGACACGCCGGTCACGCAGGTCAGCAGGCCCGACGGAATCGCCAGGTCCACGCCCTTCAGGTTGTTGCCGCTGGCACCGCGCAGGTGCAGGGTCATCTTCGGGTTCGGCTTGTGCCGGCGCGCCGGAATCTCGATCGCGCGCTTGCCCGACAGGTACTGGCCGGTCAGCGAACGCGGTGCCTCCAGGATGTCCTGCAGGGTGCCCTGGCCGACGATCTCGCCGCCATGCACACCTGCGCCCGGGCCGATGTCCAGCACGTAGTCGGCCAGCCGGATCGCGTCCTCGTCGTGCTCGACCACGATCACCGTGTTGCCGAGGTCGCGCAGGCGGGTGAGGGTGCCGAGCAGGCGTTCGTTGTCGCGCTGGTGCAGGCCGATCGACGGCTCGTCGAGCACGTACATCACCCCGACCAGGCCGGCGCCGATCTGGCTGGCCAGGCGGATGCGCTGCGCCTCGCCACCGGACAGGGTGTCGGCCTTGCGCTCCAGGGTCAGGTAATCCAGGCCCACATCGACCAGGAAGCCGAGGCGTTCGCCGATTTCCTTGACGATCTTCGAGGCGATTTCGCCGCGCCAGCCCGGCAGGCTCAGTTCACTGAAGAACTTCAGCGCTTCGTCGATCGGCAGCACCACCAGATCCGGCAGCGGGCGATCGGCCACGAACACGTTGCGCGCCGCCTTGTTCAGGCGCGCACCATGGCATTCCGGGCACGGCTGTTCGCTGATGTACTTGGACAGTTCCTCGCGCACCGCCGGCGACTCGGTTTCCTTGTAGCGGCGTTCGAGGTTGGGAATGATGCCCTCGAAGCGATGCTTGCGCTGGGTGCGGCCACCGGCTTCGGTGAAGTAGGTGAAGGTGATCGCCTCATCGCCGCTGCCGTACAGCACGGCCTGCTGCACGTTCTCCGGCAGCGAGTTCCACGCCGCGTCGACGTCGAACTTGTAGTGCTTGGCCAGCGAAGCGATCAGCTGGAAGTAGTAGGCGTTGCGGCGGTCCCAGCCGCGCACTGCACCGGCGGCCAGCGACAGCTCGGGGTGCACCACCACGCGCGAGGGATCGAAGAATTCGGCCATGCCCAGGCCATCGCAGCCGGGGCAGGCGCCCATCGGTGCGTTGAACGAGAACAGGCGCGGTTCCAGTTCCGGCAGCGAGTAATCGCAGACCGGGCAGGAATACTTGGAGGAGAACAGCGTCGGCGCGGTCCCGGCGTTGTCCAGGCTCTGCACCGAGGCCATGCCGTCGCCCAGTTTCAGCGCGGTCTCGAAGCTCTCGGCCAGGCGCTGCTTGATGTCCTCGCGCGGGCGGAAGCGGTCGATCACCGCCTCGATGGTGTGCTTCTGGCGCAGCGCCAGCGGCGGCACCGCGTCGATCTCATGCAGCTCGCCGTCCACGCGTACGCGCACGAAACCCTGTGCACGCAGCTGGTCGAACACCTGCGCATGCTCGCCCTTGCGGTCGCGGATGACCGGCGCCAGCAGCATGTAGCGCTGTTCCGGGTCGAGGGTGAGTACCTGGTCGACCATCTGGCTGACCGTCTGTGCTTCCAGCGGGTAGCCGTGGTCCGGGCAGCGTGGGGTGCCGACGCGCGCGTACAGCAGGCGCAGGTAGTCGTAGATCTCGGTGATCGTGCCGACCGTCGAACGCGGGTTGTGCGAGGTCGACTTCTGCTCGATCGAGATGGCCGGGGACAGGCCTTCGATGTGGTCCAGGTCCGGCTTTTCCATCACGCTCAGGAACTGGCGCGCATAGGCCGACAGCGACTCGACGTAGCGGCGCTGGCCTTCTGCATAGATGGTGTCGAACGCCAGCGAGGACTTGCCCGAGCCGGACAGGCCGGTGATCACGATCAGCTTGTCGCGGGGCAGGTCGAGGTCGAGGTTCTTCAGGTTGTGCGTCCGCGCGCCGCGGATGCGGATGAAATCCATCGCCATGGGGGATCCGGTTGTGGGGGCGTTGGCTGGGTGCCGGGCCAGCGGGGAACGGCAATCGGTCAGCCTACCGAGGTGACCAGATGGGGGCAATGGGCGACAATGCCAGCCCGGTGTCTCACCTTGTGAGACAGGCCGACAGGCAGGGGTCAGATCCCTTTTCACGACGTGAAAAGGGATCTGACCCCGTTCCGGCCGACCCTTCCGGGCCGTTCAGGGGTTGACTTGACCCGCGCCCGCTGATCTGCGTACAATCCCGCTCCTGTCCGCCCTCGATGGCGGCAGCTCAGACCACAATAACTACAGAGGAAGGCCTGGTCATGTACGCAGTACTGGTCACCGGCGGTAAGCAATACCGCGTGGCGCAGGGCGAAAAGCTCCGCATTGAAAAGCTCGAAGTCGAAGTCGGCAGCGAGATCAAGTTTGACAACATCCTGATGCTGGGTGACAGCGACGGCGTGAAGCTGGGCGATGCGCTGAAGGGCGCTGCCGTCACCGCCAAGGTCCTGTCCCAGGGTCGTGCTGACAAGGTCCGGATCATCAAGTTCCGTCGCCGCAAGCACCACATGAAGCGTCAGGGTCACCGTCAGTACTACACCGAAATCGAGATCACCGGCATCGCCGGCTAAGCATCAGGAGAAGCAGTCATGGCACATAAAAAGGGCGTAGGCTCCTCGCGCAACGGTCGCGACTCCAACCCGAAGTACCTGGGCGTCAAGATCTTCGGCGGCCAGGCCATCGAAGCCGGCAACATCATCGTGCGTCAGCGCGGCACCCAGTTCCACCCGGGTTCCGGCGTTGGCCTGGGCCGTGACCACACCCTGTTCGCCCTGGTGGACGGCAAGGTGGAGTTCTCGGTCAAGGGCGCCAAGAAGCGCCGCACCGTCAGCATCGTCTCGGCCGACGCCTGATCCAGGCATCGCCGGCACCCGTGCTTCGGCAGGGTGGTGCTGGGTGAAGAGCACGTTGCATGGAGAGCCCCGCTTCGGCGGGGCTTTTCGTTAGAGTGAACGCAAGACCGGCTGTGCCGGGTTGCCGGCCCGCGGCCGGCATGACATTCAAGGCGGCGGCCCGCAGGCTGCGCCCATCGCAGGCATCGAAACAATGAAACTGGTAGACGAAGCAGAAATCGAAGTGTTCGCCGGCAACGGCGGCAACGGCTGCATTGGCTTCCGTCGCGAGAAGTTCATTCCGCTCGGCGGCCCGGACGGCGGCGACGGCGGTGCCGGCGGCAGCGTGTACATCCGCGCCGACGAGAACCTGAACACCCTGGTCGACTTCCGCCATGACCGCATCTTCAAGGCGCAGCGCGGCGAGAACGGCATGGGCCGCCAGGCCTATGGCAAGGGCGGCGAAGACCTGACCATCACCGTGCCGGTGGGCACCGTGGTGATCAACGTCGCCACCGATGAAGTCATCGGCGACCTGACCCAGCACGGCGATCGCCTGCTGGTGGCCAAGGGTGGCCGTGGTGGCCTGGGCAACATGCACTTCAAGAGCTCGACCAACCGCTCGCCGCGCCAGGCGCTGCCGGGCGAGCCGGGCGAAGAGCGCACCCTGAAGCTGGAGCTGAAGCTTCTGGCCGACGTCGGCCTGCTGGGCTTCCCCAATGCGGGCAAGAGCACCCTGATCCGTGCCGTTTCGGCGGCGACGCCGAAGGTGGCCGATTACCCGTTCACCACGCTGTACCCGAACCTGGGTGTGGTGAAGGTGGAGAACTACCGCAGCTTCGTGATCGCCGATATTCCGGGCCTGATCGAAGGCGCGGCGGATGGCGCCGGCCTCGGTGCGCAGTTCCTGCGTCACCTGCAGCGCACCCGCCTGCTGCTGCACCTGGTGGACATCTCGCCGATGGAAGGTGGCGTGGAAGGTATCTCGCCGGTGGAGCAGGTGCGTGCGATCGAGCGCGAGCTGGAAAAGCACGACCCGGAGCTGCTGGAAAAGCCGCGCTGGCTGGTGCTGAACAAGGCCGACCTGATGTTCGAGGACGAGGCCAAGGCTGCGGCCGAGCAGATCGTGGCCGAGCTGGGCTGGAAGGAGCCGTGGTTCCTGGTCTCCGCGCTGGGTCGCGAAGGCACCTTCCCGATCATGAGCCGGATCATGGCGTTCTTCGATCGCCAGAAGGAAGACGAGCTGGAAGCCCGCAACGCGCAATGATGCCGTTGTGGTTCCGTGCGAAAAACCCGGCTTCGGCCGGGTTTTTTGTTGGCCTGTGCGACGGGGCGGCTGGGTCAACGGGTTCCAGCTGGGTAGAGTCGACTGTTGGTCGACTATCGCGCGCAGCGCGGGCTTTGCAGGTGCCGCGAAGAGCGGTCGACCAACAGTCGACTCTACCCGGCCGGTTCGCTCCAGCTGGTTCGACCCGGTCGGATCGCAGGCAACAAAAAACCCGGCCGGGGCCGGGTTCTTGTGTGCTGCCCGACCCCGAAGGGCAGGGCGGAAACGCCGGATCAGGCGGCCTTGAGGGCCTTGATGCGGTCGTTCAGGCGGCTCTTGTGACGAGCAGCCTTGTTCTTGTGGATCAGGCCACGCGCGCTGAAGCGATCCAGGATCGGCTGGGCAACGGCGAAGGCGGCTTCGGCGCCGGCGGCATCGTTGGCGTCCAGCGCCTTGATCACTTTCTTGACAGCGGTGCGCAGCATCGAGCGCTGAGCCACGTTGCGCGCGTTGCGCACGACGGTCTGCTTGGCGCGCTTCTTGGCGGACTTGATATTGGCCACGGTGGTGGTTTCCTGAAAAAATCGGTGTTATGGGAACAGCAAGCTAGCTAGTATGATGGCGTAAGAAATGCACGTCAAGTCGATTGTCAAGAGGGACGCTGAGTGAGTTCACCCAAGTTGTTGCGGGGCCTGCTGTCGTTCAGCAGCATGACCATGGTCTCGCGCGTTCTCGGACTTGTCCGGGACTTCGTGGTGACCACCACGTTCGGCACCAACGCCATCACTGATGCTTTCTGGGTCGCGTTCAGGGTACCCAATTTCCTGCGCCGTTTGTTCGCTGAGGGCTCGTTCGCCACCGCTTTCGTGCCGGTGTTCACGGAAGTGAAGGAAACCCGCAGCCTCGCCGAACTGCGCGAACTGATGGCCCGCACCGCCGGCACCCTGGGTGGGGTGCTGATGCTGGTGACCGCGCTGGCGCTGATCTTCGCGCCGCAGCTGGCCTCGGTCTTCTCAAGCGGCGTTGATACCGACCCGGTCAAGCAGGGCCTGCTGGTCGACCTGTTCCGCCTGACCTTCCCGTTCCTGCTGTTCGTCTCGCTCACCGCCCTGGCCGGCGGCGCACTGAACAGCTTCCAGCGCTTTGCGATGCCGGCGCTGACCCCGGTCATCCTCAACCTGTGCATGATCGCCGGTGCGCTGTGGCTGGCGCCGCGGCTGGGCGGCACCCCGGAAAAGCAGATCCTGGCGCTGGGTTGGGCAGTGCTGGCCGCGGGCATCCTGCAGCTGCTGTTCCAGCTGCCGTCGCTGAAGGGCATCAACCTGTTGACCCTGCCGCGCTGGGGCTGGAGCCACCCGGGCGTGCGCAAGGTGATGACGCTGATGGTGCCGACCCTGTTCGGTTCGTCGGTGGCGCAGATCAACCTGCTGCTGGACACGGTGATCGCGGCCAAGCTGACTGACGGCTCGCAGTCCTGGCTGTCGCTGGCCGATCGCTTCCTGGAACTGCCGCTGGGCGTGTTCGGGGTGGCGCTGGGCACGGTGATCCTGCCGGCACTGGCCCGTCATCACGTCAGCACCGACCGCGAAGGCTTCTCGCGCTCGCTGGACTGGGGCCTGCGGATGACCCTGCTGATTTCGGTGCCGGCCATGCTGGGCCTGCTGCTGCTGGCCGAGCCGCTGATCGCGACGATCTTCCAGCACGGCCAGTTCAGCGCCTTCGACACCCGCATGACCGCACTGTCGGTGTACGGCCTGAGCTTCGGCCTGCCGGCGTTCGCGCTGCTGAAGGTGGTGCTGCCGGCGTTCTATGCCCGCCAGGACACCCGCACCCCGGTGCGTGCCGGCGTGGCCGCGCTGGTGGCCAACATGGTGTTCAACTTCGCGCTGCTGGCGGTGCTGTATCAGGTGATGGTGCCGGACGAGCTGAAGGCGCAGGGGGTGATGGCGGCCATCGGCAAACAGCCGGGCCTGCACCTGGCGCTGGGCATTGCCAGCGCGCTGTCCAGTTACCTGAACCTGGGCCTGCTCTGGTACTGGCTGGGCAAGACCGATGTCTACCAGCGCCGACCGGGCTGGGGCGGCTACCTGGGCCGCCTGCTGCTGGCCTGCGTGGCGATGGTTGCCGCGCTGCTGGCCCTGCTGCACTGGCTGCCGGCGTTCTCGGCGATGGGTGTGTGGGAGCGGATCGGCAGCCTGTCGCTGCTGGTCGGCGGCGGCGGCGCCACCTACGCGGTGGCCATGCTGGCGCTGGGCTTCCGCCCGCGCGACCTGCGCGGGCATTGATCACCGCTTGTGGCGGCTATACTTCAGGGTTACACCATTGAAGCGGCGGCCCCGGTCGGGCCGGAACGAGAGTTGATGAGCAGGCTGTTCAGAAGCGTCGAGGGCGGGGAGCTGTTCCCCAACGGAAGCGTGGTCTGTATCGGTGCATTCGACGGCCTCCACCTGGGCCATCGTGCGCTGGTCCGCCACGCGGTCGCCCGCGCGCGCGCCTTGGGCGTGGCCGCAGTGGCGGTGGCGTTCGAGCCGCTGCCGCGTGAATTCTTCGCGCAGGGCACGCCGCCGCCGCGGCTGACCCTGGCGCGCAGCAAGGTCGAGATCCTGCGCGAGCTCGGTGTCGATGCGGTCGGCCTGCTGCGCTTCGACGCGGCGATGGCGGCGATGCCGGCCGAGACCTTCGTACGCCAGCTGCTGGTGCAGCGCCTGAACGCCCGCGAAGTCTGGATCGGGCCGGAGTTCTGCTTCGGCAACCGCCGCCGTGGCGATCTGGCCCTGCTGCAGAAGATGGGCGCCGAACTGGGTTTCAGCGCCGGCGAGATTGAAGCGGTCGACCTGCATGGCGAACGCATCTCCAGCACCCGCATTCGCCAGCTGCTGCAGGACGGCGATTTCGCCCGCGCCAACGACCTGCTCGGCCGCCCCTACGCGATCAGCGGGCGGGTGGTGCGCGGGCGCCAGCTCGGCCGTACGCTGGGCTTCCCCACCGCCAACCTGCGTTTCCCGAAGACTCCGGCGCTGTCGGGCATCTACGCGACCTGGGTGCACGGGGTGTTCGACCAGCCGTGGCCGTCGGTCTCCAGCTTCGGCACGCGGCCGACAGTGGACGGTGTGGAGCCGCTGCTGGAAGCCCACCTGTTCGATTTCCAGGGTGACCTGTACGGTCGCCACATCGACGTGGAGTTCGTCGCCAAGCTGCGCGACGAAGAGAAATTCAATGATCTGGCGGCGCTGACCGACCAGATGCACCGCGACGCCGAACAGGCGCGCGCCATCCTTTCCGAACATAGATTGCGAGCCACTGCGTGAGCCAGGACTACAAGACCACCCTGAACCTGCCAGCCACCGAATTCCCGATGCGCGGCGACCTGCCCAAGCGCGAGCCGGGCATTCTGGCGCAGTGGGAAGCGCAGGGGCTCTACCAGCAGCTGCGCGACAACGCCGCCGGCCGCCCGCTGTTCGTGCTGCATGACGGCCCGCCGTACGCCAACGGCCGCATCCACCTCGGCCACGCGGTCAACAAGATCCTGAAGGACATCATCGTCAAGTCGCGCTACCTGGCCGGCTTCGATGCGCCCTACGTGCCGGGCTGGGATTGCCACGGCCTGCCGATCGAGATCGCGGTCGAGAAGAAGTGGGGCAAGGTCGGCACCAAGCTGGACGCCGTTGAATTCCGCCAGAAGTGCCGTGAGTTCGCCGAAGAGCAGATCAACATCCAGCGCGTGGACTTCAAGCGCCTGGGCGTGACCGGCGACTGGGACAACCCGTACAAGACCCTGAGCTTCGACTTCGAAGCCAACGAGATCCGCGCGCTGGCCAAGGTCGTGGCCAATGGCCACCTGGTGCGCGGCGCCAAGCCGGTGTACTGGTGCTTCGACTGTGGCTCGGCGCTGGCCGAAGCCGAAATCGAGTACCAGGAAAAGGAATCGCCGGCGATCGACGTTGCCTACGCCGCGCGTGATGCGCAGGCCATCGGCCAGGCGTTCGGTGTGAGCGTGCCGGCCGACGTCGAAGTGGCGGTGCCGATCTGGACCACCACGCCGTGGACGCTGCCGGCCTCGCTGGCGGTGTCGCTGGGCGCGGAAATCAACTACGTGCTGGCCGAAGGCCCGGCCCACAACGGCAAGCGCCGCTGGCTGGTGCTGGCCGCCGCGCTGGCCGAGCGCGCACTGCAGCGCTACGGCGTTGAGAGCGTGGTGCTGCATGGTGAAACCACCGGCGCCGCGTTGGAAAACCAGCTGCTGGCGCACCCGTTCTACCCCGAGCGCGAGATCCTGGTGCTGAACGGCGAACACGTGTCCGACGAGGACGGTACCGGTGCGGTGCACACCGCCCCCGGCCATGGCCAGGAAGACTTCGTGGTCAGCCAGAAGTACGGCCTGCTGGACAAGTACAACGCCGGCCAGGTGACCCCGATCGACGGCCGTGGCGTGTACCTGGAATCGACCCCACCGGCCGGTGACGTGGTGCTGGCCGGCCAGCACCTGTGGAAGGCGCAGGAGGCCATCGTCGGCGTGCTGCGCGACAACGGTGCGCTGCTGGCCTTCCATCCGATCCGCCACAGCTACCCGCATTGCTGGCGCCACAAGACGCCGGTGGTGTTCCGCGCCACCCCGCAGTGGTTCATCTCGATGGACAAGGCCCACCTGCGCCGCGATGCGCTGGCCGCCATCGATACCGTCGGCTGGTTCCCGAGCTGGGGCAAGGCGCGCATCCAGAGCATGGTCGACGGTCGCCCGGACTGGACCATCTCGCGCCAGCGCACCTGGGGCGTGCCGATCGCCCTGTTCACCCATCGCCAGACCGGCGAGATCCACCCGCGTTCGGTGGAGCTGATGCAGCAGGTCGCCGACCGCGTCGAAGCCGAGGGCATCGACGTGTGGTACTCGCTGGACGCCGCCGAACTGCTGGGCGCCGAAGCGGCCGACTACGAGAAGGTCACCGACATCCTCGACGTCTGGTTCGATTCGGGCGTGACCCATGAAGGCGTGCTCGCCGCGCGTGGCTTCGGCAAGCCGGCCGACCTGTACCTGGAAGGCTCCGACCAGCATCGCGGCTGGTTCCAGTCCTCGCTGCTGACCGGCGTGGCGATCGACAAGCGCGCCCCGTACAAGCAGTGCCTCACCCACGGTTTCACCGTGGACGAGCACGGCCGCAAGATGTCCAAGTCGCTGGGCAACGGCATCGAGCCGCAGGACATCATGAACAAGCTGGGCGCGGACATCCTGCGCCTGTGGATCGCCTCGGCCGACTACAGCAACGAGATGTCGCTGTCGCAGGAAATCCTCAAGCGCAACGCCGACGCCTACCGCCGCCTGCGCAACACCGCGCGCTTCCTGCTCGGCAACCTGGATGGTTTCGATCCGGCCCAGCACCTGCGCCCGCTCGACCAGATGGTCGCGCTGGACCGCTGGATCGTGCATCGCGCGTGGGAGCTGCAGGAGAAGATCAAGGCGGCCTACGACGGCTACAACATGGCCGAGATCGTGCAGCTGCTGCTGAACTTCTGCAGCGTCGACCTGGGCTCGCTGTACCTGGACGTGACCAAGGACCGCCTGTACACGATGCCGACCGATTCGCACGGTCGCCGTTCGGCACAGAGCGCGATGTACCACATCGCCGAAGCGTTCACCCGCTGGGTCGCGCCGATCCTGACCTTCACCGCCGACGAGCTGTGGGGCTACCTGCCGGGCGAACGTGCCGGCCACGTGCTGTTCACCACCTGGTACGACGGCCTGGCGCCGCTGCCGGCCGATGCCCAGCTCAACGCGGCTGATTTCGACCAGTTGCTGGCCGTGCGCGAGCAGGTGGCCAAGGTGCTCGAACCGATGCGTGCCAACGGTGCGATCGGTGCCGCACTGGAGGCGGAGATCACCATTGCCGCCAACGAAGAGCAGGCGGCGCGCTGGCAGCCGTTGGCCGATGAGCTGCGCTTCCTGTTCATCAGTGGCGACGTGCAGGTGCGCCCGGCGACCACCGACGAGGTGTTCGTCAGCGCGCAGCCGACCAGCAAGGCCAAGTGCGTGCGCTGCTGGCACCACCGCGCCGATGTCGGCAGCAACGCCGATCACCCCGAACTGTGCGGCCGCTGCGTGAGCAACATCACCGGCGCCGGCGAACTGCGGAGCTGGTTCTGATGAGCACTGCACGCCCGCATCCCAATGCCCTGGTCTGGCTGCTGCTGTCGGTGGTCATCATCGGCCTGGACCAGTGGTCCAAGGCCTGGGTGCTGTCGAGCCTGCCGGAGTTCCAGCCGGTGGTGGTCATCGATGGCTTCTGGAACTGGTACCGCACCTACAACACCGGTGCGGCGTTCAGTTTCCTGAGCGACGCCGGTGGCTGGCAGAAGTACTTCTTCACCGCGCTGGCGATCGCCATCAGCGGCCTGATGGCCTGGTGGCTGCGCGGCACTGCCCGTGGCAACTGGAAGGCCGCGGTGCCGTATGCGCTGATCATCGGCGGTGCCATCGGCAACGTGATCGACCGCCAGGTGCACGGCCACGTGGTCGATTTCATCCAGTGGTACGTGGGCAGCTATACCTGGCCCTCGTTCAACATCGCCGATTCGGCCATCGTGGTCGGTGCCATCGGCATCGCCCTGTTTGGCCTGTTCGACGGCAAGTCCGCCAAAAAGGCGGATAATGCCAACCCGAAACCGTAAGCCGGCCGCTGCCGGGAGATTGAACTGATGGATGTGCTGCTCGCCAACCCGCGTGGTTTCTGTGCCGGTGTCGATCGTGCGATCGAGATCGTCAAGCGCGCGATCGAAACGCTGGGCGCGCCCATCTACGTCCGCCATGAAGTGGTGCACAACCGCTTCGTGGTCGACGACCTGAAGCAGCGCGGCGCGATCTTCGTCGAGGAACTGGACGAAGTGCCGGACAACAACACGGTCATCTTCAGCGCGCACGGCGTATCCCAGGCGGTGCGCCAGGAAGCCGAACGCCGTGGCCTGAAGGTGTTCGACGCCACTTGCCCGCTGGTGACCAAGGTCCACTTCGAGGTTGCCCGCCACTGCCGTGCCGGCCGTGACGTGGTGCTGATCGGCCACGCCGGTCACCCGGAAGTGGAGGGCACCATGGGCCAGTGGAACCGCGAAGCCGGTACCGGCCAGATCTACCTGGTCGAGGACGTCGAGCAGGTGGCCACGCTGCACATCAACCAGCCGGAGAACTTCGCCTACACCACCCAGACCACGCTGTCGGTGGATGACACGCGCGGCATCATCGATGCACTGCGCGAGCGTTTCCCGGCGATGCAGGGCCCGAAGAACGACGACATCTGCTACGCCACGCAGAACCGCCAGGATGCCGTGCGCGACCTGGCCAAGCGCTGCGACCTGGTGCTGGTGGTGGGTTCGCCGAACAGCTCCAACTCCAACCGACTGAGCGAACTGGCCCGTCGTGAAGGCGTGGAGTCCTACCTGATCGACGGTGCGCATGAGATCGACCCGGCGTGGGTGGCGGGCAAGCAGCACATCGGCGTGACGGCCGGTGCCTCGGCCCCGCAGGTGCTGGTTGATGGCGTGCTGGCGCGGCTGGCCGAGCTGGGTGCCAGCGGCGTGTCCGAGCTGGATGGCGAGCCGGAATCGATGGTGTTTGCACTGCCGAAGGAACTGCGCCTGCGCCTGGTCGACTGACCGGACCTGACTCTGGCGGGTGCGAACCCGCACAGGGTGGGTGCGGACCCGTACAAGGTGGGTGCGAACCTTGGTCCGCACTGCTTCTGCATGCACTCCATCCACGCATGGCGTGGATCTACTGCTCACGGCCTTGTTGCCGGGTTTGTCGCTTCTGGTGGGGTTCGGGCGCCCATGACCTTTGGCCATGGGGCAGGGCACGTTACCGGCCTAGCATCGGAGGATTCTCCGTTGTTGGATGCCGCCCGATGAAGACCCGTGCCCTGGTGATGTCCGTGCTGTTCGCGCTGGGCGCAACGCCTGCACTGGCGCAGACCTCGCCGCCGGTCAATGCCGCCGCCCCCGGCCTGCTGCGCATCGACGTGGACGCGCGCGACCTGGCCCGGCGCATCTTCAAGGTCACCGCCACCGTGCCGGCCAAGCCGGGCCCGATGACCCTGCTGTATCCGCAGTGGATTCCCGGCAACCATTCGCCCACCGGCCCGATCGACAAACTGGCCGGCCTGCGCGTCACCGCCAACGGCAGGCCGCTGGCCTGGCAGCGTGACCAGTTCAACGTCTATGCGTTCAAGGTGGACGTGCCCGAGGGCGTCAGCGAGATCGTCGCCCACTTCGACTTCCTGTCCTCGCAGGGCGGCAGTCAGGGCCGGGTGGTGATGACTCCGGAAATGCTCAACCTGCAGTGGAACGCCAACTCGCTGTATCCGGCCGGTGTCGATGCACGCCAGTTGCAGGCGCAGGCCAGCGTGACCCTGCCCAAGGGCTGGTCGTTCGCCACCGCACTGGAAACCGCGCGCCGCGACGGCGACACCGTGGTGTTCAAGCCGATTTCCTATGACCACCTGGTCGACTCACCGCTGTTCGCCGGCGAACACTACCAGCGCATCGATCTCGACCCGGGTGCAAAGGTGCCGGTGCACCTCAACGTGTTCGCCGACGAGGCCAAGTCGCTGAAGCCGACCGACGCGCAGATCACGATGCACCGCGCGCTGGTGCAGCAGGCCGACAAGCTCTACGGTGCGCGTCACTACAACCACTATGAATTCCTGCTGGCGCTGTCCGACCGCCTCGGCGGCATCGGCCTGGAGCACCACCGTTCCAGCGAGAACAGTGCCGATCCGGGCTACTTCACCGAGTGGGATGCCAACGCCTGGATGCGTGACCTGCTGCCGCACGAGTACACCCATTCCTGGAACGGCAAGTACCGTCGTGGCGCCGATCTGGCCACCGCCAACTTCAACGTGCCGATGGGCGACAGCCTGCTGTGGGTGTACGAAGGGCAGACCCAGTTCTGGGGCCAGGTGCTCGCGGCGCGCTCGGGTCTGTGGTCCACCGCGCAGGCGCGCGACATGCTGGCCAATGTGGCCGCCACCTATGACCGCGGCCGTCCCGGCCTGGCCTGGCGCCCATTGCAGGACACCACCAACGACCCGACCATCGCCCAGCGCCGCACGTTGCCGTACCGCAATTACCAGATGAGCGAGGACTACTATTCCGGCGGGCAGATGCTGTGGCTGGAAGTGGAGGGCAAGCTGCGCGAGTTGAGCGGCAACCGCCGCAGCCTGGATGACTTCGCGCGCGCGTTCTTCGGCGTCGGCAATGGCAACTGGGACGTCAACCCGTACACCTTCGACGACGTGGTGGCGACCTTGAACGGCATCGCGCCGTATGACTGGGCGACCTTCCTGCGCGGCCGTCTGGATGGGCATGGTTCGCTGACCGGCGGCCTGGCGCTGGCCGGCTGGACGCTGGTCTACCGCGATACCCCGAACGAGGCCTACAAGGCGCAGGAGAAGCGCGCCAAGGCGGCATTGCTGGCCTACTCGCTGGGCGCGACCGTGCTCGACAGCGGCACGGTCGGCGATGTGATCTGGGACAGCCCGGCGTTCAACGCAGGGTTGGCGCCGGGCATGAAGGTGATCGCCGTCGGCGGCCGCGAGTACAGCAGCCAGCGGCTGAAGGATGCGGTCGCGGCTGCGGCAAAGGACAAGGCGCCGATCGTGCTGCTGGTGAAGCAGTTCGACCGCATCGAGACAATGAACATCGACTACCACGGTGGCCTGCAGTACCCGGTGCTGGAGCGCATTGCCGGCAAGCCTGACCGTCTGGCCGAGCTGTGGAAGGCACGATGAAACCGCGCGTGCGCGACGGCGTGATCCTGCTGATGGCGGTCCTCGCCATCGTTGGCGCGTTCCTGCATGGCGATGGGCGCTGGCTGCACTGGTTGGCCAAGCCGGCGACGACGCTGCTGATCGCGGCCATCGTCTGGCAGGCGCGCGATGCCGCGCGGCCGTTCTACCGGCGCGCGGTGCTGGCCGGCATGCTGTTGTCGTGCCTGGGCGACATTGCGCTGATGTTGCCGGTGGATGCGTTCGTGCCCGGCCTGATTGCCTTCCTGCTGGCGCACCTGTGCTACATCGCCGCCTTCCGCGACGGCCTGCGCGCGGGCCGTGGGCTGCTCGCCGCCGCCATGGTGCTGGGCGCATTCGCCGTGCTCAACGTGATGGGCCTGTGGCCGCATCTGCCGGCGCCGATGCGCATTCCGGTGCTGGCCTACGTGGTGGTGCTGGCGTCGATGGCGGTGCTGGCACTGGCACGGCTGTGGCGCCGTCCGCCGCCCGCCGCGATGGACGCGGGCAGTGCGCGTTGGGCCGCGGCTGGCGCGCTGCTGTTCGTGGCCAGCGATTCCCTGCTGGCCTGGGACCGCTTCGGCGGCGGCCTGCCGCTGGCCAGCCTGCTGGTGCTGTCCACTTACTACGCCGCGCAGTACGCGATCGCCCGCTCGGTGAAACAGCAATAAGGGGACGGAGGGGATTAAGTCGTATCCGGCATCCGTGGCAGAAACGACTTAATCCCCTCCGTCCCCTTTTTCTCAGCGGAACTGCAGGGTCAGCAGGATGTAGCGGCCGAGGGGATCATCCAGCCCCGGCATCTGCCCGCCGTTGCCGACCAGGTAGTTCACCGGTTGTGCGTCCAGCACGTTGTGTACATCCACGGCCGCGACGATCCGAGGGCCGAGCCGGCGTGCCAGGTGCAGGTTCCAGCGCAGCTGCCGGGGATTCATGCAGTGGTTCAGTTCGCGCTGGTCGTCCGGGCATTCGGCGCCGGGCAGCCAGGCGCGCGTTCGCCCCACCTGGTTGCCGCGCAGGGCGACATCCCAGTTGCTGTTCTGCCATTGCACGTTGAGTACGGCGGCCGTCGTCGGAGTGACGTGGCCGCGCAGGTCCACCGCCGCGTCCTGGCCGCGGTCGCGGCGAAGCGCCTGTTGCTTCAGTGCATCCAGCGAGAACAGCCACTGGCCGTTGCCACCGGCATCAATGCGGTACTCGCCGCGCATCACCCAGTTGCGAGAGGTGGTGCGGCCGATGTTGTCGAAGGACAGGCGCAGGCTGCGCAGGTGGCCGTCCTCATCCAGTTCCCAGGTGCTGCTGTTCCATACCGCATCGGCCGGTTGCAGGGCCAGGATCTCGTTGCGCAGCTCGACGATGTTGTGGGTCAGCGACAGCGAGACCGTATCGGTGGGCGTCCACGATGCGGCCAGCGAGTGGCTGCGTGAGCGCTCCGGCTTCAATGCATCGTTCTCGACCACCTCGGCGGTGACGCTGCAGCGGCCACCGCCGGCGAGCTGTGCGCATTCGGGCAGGGCACTGGATGCGGGCAGCTCGACTGAACCGAAGTAGCCGGGCGGTCGGCGCTGCTCGAACAGGCTGGGGGCACGGTAGCCGCGTCCGCTGGCCAGCAGGAACGACCAGTGTGCGGTGGGGCTCCAGCGCAGCCCGGCGCGCGGCGAGAACGCACTGTAGCCGCCATCGCGATCGGCGCGCGCGGCCAGGTCCATGCGCAGCGTGGGCGCCAGCGGCAGGCCGAGTTCGGCGTAGGCGCCGCCGCTGCGGCGTGACAGTCGCCGCTGTTGCTGCGGCAGCCCCAGCGCCAGGTCGCCCTTGCTCAGCAGCGCGTCGGGATGCGAAGTCCAGCGTTCCTGGCGCACATCAACGCCGGTGGCCAGCTGGGCATGCCCCCCGGGCAACGGCATCAGTTCGCGCTGTATGCCCCACCAGCCCTGCCACTGTTCGGTGCGGCCGCGATTGCGGATGGAAGGGAACAGCTGCTGGGCCGCATCCGTGCGCAGCGTGGTGAAGCCGGGCAGGAAGTCGAGCGCTTCGGCCGCCCGCAGCAGTGGCTCGGTACGCACGGTGCCCGACGTGGCCAGCGTGACATCGCTGCGCTGGGCGCTGATGCCGGCATCCCAGCTGCGCCCACGCTGTTCGCGGCCGAGCCCGAACGCCAGATCCGCATCGGTGGCGCGCACCCGTGGGCGCACATTGCCGGCCTCGCGCAGCACACTGTTGAAGGTGAAGCCGTACAGGCCGATCGCCACCGCCGTAGGCCCCAGGTCGAAGCGCTGCCGATTGTGGCTGGCCCGTGCCTCGGCATAGGCGTAGCGCCCGTCGCCACGCTCATGGCGGTAGCGCAGGTAGGCCGAGGCGGTGTCCGAGGCGGGCTGGATCGAACGCGGGCGTGCGCTGTCGAACCAGCAGCCATCGTCGCGGCGCTGCAGCGGTGCCTCGCAGCTGCGCGCCGGCCAGTAGCGGTTGCCCTGGAATGCGCCGATCAGGTACTGCGAAGTTTCCGCATGCCAGTCGCGGCGATCGCCGGCCACGTGCTCGATGCGGTACAGGTCGACGCCGGCAAACCAACGGTCGCCACCGTCGCGCACACCGCCGGTGGCCGCCTGCACGCGGTATTGGCCAGCGTCACCGCGGCTGCTCAGGCCGGTCTGCAGCGTCGCCTCGGGGCCTTCGGCCTGGTCGCGCAGGATGATGTTGACCACGCCGGACATCGCATCGGCGCCATAGATGGCCGAGGCGCCGCCGCGCACCAGTTCGATGCGTTCGACGAAGCTGAGCGGGATGCCGCCGAGGTCGGTGAGGCCGCCCTGTTCCAGCGACACCATCGGATAGCGTGGCAGACGCCTGCCGTTGACCAGGAACAGCGTGGCGCGCGGCCCCATGCCGTCCAGACTGGTGGTGGTGGCCGCGCCGACCGGCAGGTACTGCGAATCGCCACTGCGCGAGGTGCTCATCGCCGGGTGACCGTTCATGCCGGGCAGGTGTCGCAGCAGATCGAACAGGCTGCCGTAGCCGCTGCGCAGGATGTCATCGCGGTCGATGATGGTCACCGGCAGCGTGGTCTGCACCGACGTGCGTGGCAGCCGGCTGCCAGTGACGTGGATCGGTGCCAGTTCCACCTGTGGCGGTGCATCCGGCGCCTTGCGTGGCGCTGCCAACGTGGGGCGCGTGGCAACCTCGGCTGGCGCCGGCACGGTGGCACGCGTGCGGCGCACCACGAATCCCCCCGACGGTGTACGCAGGATGGTGACCGGCAGGCCGGCGACCAGCTCCTTCAGCGCCGCCGCCACATCGCGCCGGCCGTGGCTGCCACTGCTGCGCAGACCGTCCAGTTCGCGCGCGTCGAACAGCAGCGCGATGCCACTCTGCCGCGCCCACTGCTGCAATGCCGGGGCCAGCGGGCCGGCGGCAACATCGATGTCGAGCGTGCCGGCGGTCTCGGTCGCGAAAGCCGGCGATGTGGCGAGCGCCAGCACGATGCAAAGCAGACTGCGGCGCAGCCCTGCCTGCAGCGTGCCCGGTACTGCCCTCACCGCCGTTCTCCTCAGTAGGTGCGGCGCAGTTCCAGCGCGCCGTCCGGACGCGTCTGGCCAGCCACGGACCACCCCAGTTCCAGCGCCGCCAGCAGTTCCTGTGCATCACCGGCGCGGAAGGTACCACTCACCGCCAGGTCGGCGATCTGCGGATCGGCGATCACCAGCGGGGTACGGCCATAACGGTTCATGCGTTCGACCACGATCGACAACGGCGTGCCGTCGAACACCAGCTTGCCGTGCAGCCAGCCTTCGGCGGCGGCGTTGGACGACAGCGCCGGACCCGGCTCGATGCGCCCGGAGGGCGACACCTGCAGCTGCTGGCCCGGCGCCAGGGTGTGCTGGGCGCTGCCGTTGCTGACTTCCACCGCGCCCTCCAGCAGCGCCACTTCGACCCGGCCATCGCGCAGGCGCTCGACCTGGAAGGTGGTGCCGATATCGCGGATGGTGCTGTCGCCGGCGCGCAGCTGCAGCGCTTTGCTCGACGGTGCAACCTGCAGCTGCACGCGCCCGCGTTCAAGCACCAGTGCGCGGTGACGCCAGCCGAAGCGGGCGTCCAGCGTGGTGCCGGCATCGAGGGTGACCACGCTGCCATCGGCCAGCGTCTGCTGCCGGGGTTGCAGGGAGTCATTGGCATAGCGCAGTGGCGTCGGGTTGCCATCGACGGCCACCATCCAGCCGATGCCGATGGCCAGGCAGAGGCCGGCTGCCGCCGCCATTGCCGGCCACAGCGGGCGCCGTGGCGGGCGCGCCGCGCGAGCCGCCGCCGTGCGCAACCACGGGTCGGCCGCCAGCGCCTGGCCGCGCTGGAACAGGCGCTCGGCCTGGACCCAGGCGGTCACATGGGCGGGATTCTCGGCCAGCCAGTCTTCGAACGTCTCGCGCTCATCAGCGGTGCAGTCGGGTGCTTCCAGCCGCGCCACCCAGGCGCTGGCGCACTCGAACAGCCGGGCGTCATCCTTGTGCCGGTTGCCGCTCATTCGTTGTCCCTGTCGTTGTGCAACGGATCCGATCCGAGTTCCTGGCGCAGGCCCTGCAGCGCACGGGCGATATGTTTTTCCACGGTCTTGGCGGTAATTCCACAATGCCGCGCGATCTGGGTATAGCTCATGCCGGTGATGCGGTTGAGCAGATAGACCTCACGAGCGCGCTCGGGCAGCTTGAACAGGGCCTGCCGCAGCAGGGACAGCATCTGTCCGGACTCGGCCTGCCGCAATGGATCGGGCGACGAGCTGGACGGCTCGTTGCTCCCTTCGTGCTCGGCCAGTGACAGGTGCGGCCGCGACTGCGGCGAACGGCCGCGGTCTGCCAGACGGTTGCGGGCGATACGATACAGCAGCAGGCGCAGTTCGTCCGCGCCGTGCGCACGGTAGCGGATCAACCGTTCCATGCAATCCTGTGCGATGTCCTCTGCATCGTCGGGTCCAACGCCGCGCATGCGCAGGAACGCGCACAACGGCCCGCGTTCTTCCCGTACGAACGCAATGAATGCATCCGCAGGCGCGGACAGGTCCGGCGCGCGATGGAGCAGAGGAGAGGGGGTGGACAGGGCTGGCCTCGGACAACGGTGGCGGGGGCGCCTTCGAGTTTTACGCGACCGTGACCGGATGGGGAAGAGTGAGATGTGCCATCGCGTGGATCGTGAATGAATTCATGCTTGGCGCAGCCATCGACTGGGGGTGTCCATGCCCAAAGAACGTTATATATACCGGCGGCAGCCGTCAGCTTGGCCGTGCCAGGGGCGTTCCGCCCTGCCTGTGGCTGCGGTATGGTCGGCGCGGACCTTTGCCCAGACCCTGCCATGCAGATTGCCGTCTTCAGCGCCCGCCCCTACGACCGCCGTTTCCTGGACGAGGCCAACTTGCGCGATGCGGCCGGGCAGGGCTTTACGTTCGTGTACTTCGAGGCCGCGCTGGACGTGCATACCGCTGCGCTCGCACAGGCGTGCGCCGGCGTCTGCGTGTTCGTCAACGACCGCCTGGATGCACCGGTGCTGCACGCCCTGCATGCGCATGGCGTGCGCGCCGTGCTGCTGCGCTGCGCCGGTTTCAACAACGTGGATCTGGCCGCCGCTAAGGCGCTGGACCTGTTCGTGGCACGGGTGCCGGCATACTCACCCGAGGCCGTGGCCGAACATGCGCTGGCGCTGGTGATGACCCTCAACCGCCAGACCCATCGCGCCTACAACCGGGTGCGAGAGGGCAACTTCATGCTCGATGGCCTGCTGGGGCGCACCCTGCATGGGCGCACGGTCGGCATCGTCGGTACCGGCAAGATCGGCCTGGCGACCGCGCGGATCTTCAAGGGCATGGGCTGCACCGTGCTGGGGCATGACCCGTACCCCTCAGCGGACTTCGCGAACGTGGGTGAGGGAGTGGGGCTGGACGAGCTGCTGGCGCGCGCCGACATCGTGTCACTGCATTGCCCGCTGACACCGGACACCCACCATCTGATCAACGATGCCTCGCTGGCCCGGATGAAACCGGGTGCGATGCTGGTCAACACTTCGCGTGGCGGCCTGGTCGATACCCATGCAGTGATCCGCGCGCTGAAGTCGCGCCGGCTTGGTCATCTGGCCATTGATGTCTACGAGCAGGAGAGTGCGTTGTTCTTCCAGGACCTGTCCGGCGAGATCATCGACGACGAAGCCTTCCAGCGCCTGATGACCTTCCCCAACGTGCTGGTGACCGGCCACCAGGGATTCTTCACCGTGGAGGCGCTGCAGGAGATCTCGGCGATCACGCTGGGCAACCTGCAGGATTTCGCCGCAGGGCGCGCCTGTGTCAATGCGGTGGGGACGGGCTGATAATGCGGCCAGGTCGGCCAGCGACGATGCCTGCAGAGGGAATGATGCATCCATGACCCAGGCGACGTTCAGGGCCAGCATGAAGTGGATCAATCTGGCGGTCGCGCTGCTGATCTTCCTGCTGGCGACGCGTTACCTGTGGAGCCGGGCCAGCAGCGGACAGCTGGGCGCCATGCACGACGTTGCCCTGGCCGGACTTTCGTTGTTCTGTGTGTTTTTCGGGGTGCTGACCGTGCAGTCGATCCGCAGCAGCAGGGGCAGGCAGGGGTAGCGCCTGCAGGCCGACCTCGATTGACCTGCTGATCGCCACCCCCTACAATTCCCTGCTAGGCCGGAATAGCTCAGTTGGTAGAGCGGCGCATTCGTAATGCGTAGGTCGCAGGTTCGACTCCTGTTTCCGGCACCAGTTGCATGAAAAGCCCCGGCCTTGGTCGGGGCTTTTTTTGTGCTCCGGTAGTGCCTGCCGCTGGCCGGCACCCGGGATGGCAGAACCTAGTGGTCAGCTCCAGCTCCAGCTCCAGCTCCGGCTTCCCAGGCGCTTGGTCGTTCGTATTGTTCCCGGCCTGCACACCGCATCTGACCCAGATGAGGCCATCAAATTCCTTCATGCCCGTCCCGCTGCCATGAATGCTCGGGCATGCTTCGGGGCTCTTTCCCGGCTACAAGCCGGGATATGGCAGAGGTCGGAACCTGGCCCGTACGGGTGGTGATCTGTTGAACTTGTTTGAGACAGGCTCCGTGAGCCGCGCTTGTGGCGGTGTTGTAGCGAGTTCCAGATCGAGGAAGATGGGGAAAAATGATCGCGCGTACTGCTTCCTGGGTCGTTGTTCTGATCGTCGCGCTCACAGGCGCAGCATCCGCTACGCCTCCAGTTTCCGTTTCCCAAGCATGTGCGCCGACCTGCTGCATCGAGGTTATCGCCACAACTCCGGACCGACCGGTGGCGATCGGGGTTGAATCGACAGTTCCCGCAGACGCTGCGACCACAACGGTGGAGATGGGGCGCTGATTCACAATTGCTTTCCATTCCAGATATGTTGAATGGAAATCAGGGGTGGTAGGGCTGCCTCCCGTGAGGCGGAGGCCAGACCGGCATGGCCCCGTGGCAACGAGAATCCATGTGATGGGAAACTCACAATGGGTCGAGGCGAAGATCGCGCGAGCCGGCAGAACCGGGAGTGGGAGTGCGGTGGCGAAGATTCACTGCAGGATGGGTATCGTTGAGGGCGCCTTTCATGTGTAGTGCAAGAAGCGCGGGAGCTGGAACCATCTGAGCACAAGCGCATGCGGCTGCTGGAAGATGAGAGCCGCAAGCACAAATGTCCGTTGGCCGACTTGGGTCTGGACAAGGCGATGTGCAGAATGGGGTCGCACAAGGCTCCGAGGCTTGGCCATCGGTGTTCTTGAGTGGGGCGGTTGCAGTAGTGACTTTGTGTGATTCTTTGTCGCGCCCTACGGATGGCGGCGATGTGTTGTGTACGCGTCCGCTTCCGGCGCCCGGTACACGGCGTGGCGGAATCCCGGAGTGCAGGCTGACTCCCTTGCGTTCGAGGTTCTTCAATCGCCAACGTTTGGCGGATCCCTGCTCGAGTACCAGGATCCGCCGTCTTGCTACCCGGAGATGATCAGTCTCCAGGCCACTGCAGGCTCAAGCGTGTTTCATGATTGGCCACGCGACGGCAATGCGGCTGCAGTTGCCCATGTGTTCACAGCTGGTCTTCACTGCTGTTCGATGGGGCCGATTTCGACCCGGCCGCAGCAAGCGCCGCCACCGCCACCGCCACCACCACCACCACCACCCCAGCCGTCCCAACCTCCACCGCCGTAGCCGCCGCCGAAGTCGCCACCGCCACCGCCACCGCCACCCTGTGCGGGCGGGGGCAGGACCGTTGAAATGACCGTTCCGGAATTGAACCGGTCATTGCCTCGCCAAGTGTACTCAACGCATTCGATGCCGTTGCAGACCACCAGGGTATCGCCCGTCTTCAGCCCCTGGGCTCCCCAGGCATTCAATCGTCCTTCTTCGCCCAGCAGGACACTGCGGGTGCTTCCGTCCGGGTCGGGCGTACTTACCGCACAGTGACTGCACTGCAGAATGCCGGCACGACTGGCCGCATCCGCAGTATCAATGCCTGCGCACAACGCTGCCGCAAGAGTCGAGGCATAGATCATTCCCTTGAAAACTGCAGTTTCTCCGAAACACTTACTCTGCATGCTTGCATCCCCTATTGTTTAACGCAGCATTTGTTGTAGATCTCGTCAGAAGCAGACTTCACTCGCATCAGTTCCTTTGCGCTCAACCTCCTTTCGATTTCGGACACCTGGTCCGGGGTGATGAAACTGGAGTTCACCCTGTTCACCACGCGCGAGTACGCGGCGGCCATGACAGGGTCTGCGTCGACGACGCCACCGTAGGTGTAGGCGCTGGCCAGATCCCAGAGGGCAGAGACGTTTCCCTGGCTGGAAAGATCCGTCAGGTATTGCTGGGCATTCCTCCGCCATTCGGCCACCTTGTCCGGATCGCCGACGGCCTTGTCCAGTGAGCCAAGGACGTCCTCCGGCGAGTTCGCATACGTCCTCATTGCGGACTGCGAGCCCATCGCCGCGGCAGTGGACAACCAATCCGCCTCATAGATGTCCTTGTCCAGGATCAGGGATTCGCACTCTTTGAGCATCCGCTCGGATCGCTGCAGAAACTGCCCTTCCTTTCCAACCGATCTGGCCGAGTCCGCAAGTTCGTCCGCGTGCTGGGAGGCGAAGGTCTGGCACTCTCTGACGGTCAGGTAGACGTCGTAGGCCGCGTTCGCGTCACCTGATCTGGACCGGTCGATCAACTGCCTTGCGTGCGTCAGTGCATCACCAGGAGGCCGGATGCGGTTGCCGCGGATGATTTCGTAGGCTTTGGATCCCATGGGCTTGAATGAACCCTGTGGTATCTTCATCTCCGCCTCAAGCCGCTGCGCCGCCGCAAGCGACGGTGCCAAAGCGCTGCCGTTCCGGTGTTGCACTTCCGAGACGGTACCTGCACCGGCGGCAGGCGCGGGCGTCTGCCGTGCGTTGGAGTAGATCGTGGTAAGCGTGATCGCTGCCACTGCACCCGCAACGACTGTTCCGACAAGCCATTTGTTCATTGGTCGATCTGGTTCCCTTGGTGGAATGCAGGGTCAATGACCGCCATTCCGGATCGGTGTGGGCGCAGGCATCCTGCGCGGAATCCAGAACATTCCACAGGCAGGTTTTCCACACAATTCAATGCGCTGTCAGTGGCGGCCCTGCGCTGTTCTGGTGGCCGGACACATCGACACTCGAATCCCCGTTTGCTGGGTATGCAAACGCTGCATCGTGCCGATTTCCCCCAGTTACATTTATTTTTGGTTCATGATTTGTTCACGCATCGCGGGGCGAGGCGAACACGTCACTGATCGGCGGCAATCGAAGATGACGCGGTGGCATATTGAATCCGGCGCAGGCTTCCTTCCTGGCCAGCTGGATTCATCTGTTCCGCCGCACAAGCGCTGCTGAGCGCGCCCATGCCCACCCCAGCGCTCGCGGATAACCGCCCGCTGCTCCGGCCAGGGCGCAGCCCGCCAATCGTCCACCGGTGCGCGTGAATTGGCCGCCCCGAACCCGCAGCCAGGGCGGGGTGGCCATCAGCTGCGCTCCCGACAACTACGCGACCACATCCAGCTCCAGCGCATCGACCACTGGCAACAGCGGCAGCAGATCCGGATTGCAGGCCAGCACGATCAGCAGCCCGGTGCAGAGCAGGGCGATCACGTGTTGCGTGTTGCGCGTTGCGCGATGGGCGAGGCCAGCCAGCGCCGCAGAACAGTGAGCTCGGCCGCCGATTGCCGCGCAGGCGGCGTCCGGCTCGTCATCCCTGCTCATGCCGTGGCTCCGTCGGCGGGGCCTTTCAGTTCGATGGTGTTGCCATCCGGGTCGGTGAAGTAAAGCGACAGCCCATCACCTTCGGCGCCGAAATTGACGTCGGCCGGCCCGGCCACCTGCACCCCAAGTTCCTGCAGGTGCGCGACCAGGGCAGGCTCGTCGAAGGGGGTGATGCGCAGGCACAGGTGATCGGTGTTGCGCCCCTCTGCCTCGGGCCCGCGCCCGCCGCGCAGGCCCAGCGGGCCGTCCAGGCTCACCAGGTCGACCATCGATGCCCCCGCACGCAGATGCACCAGACCCAGGTGATCGCGCCGCCGCACCACCTCACAGCCCAGCACCTGTCCGTAGAACACCACGCTGCGCGCCAGGTCGCGAACCCGGAACACCACGTGGTCGATGCGCTCAACAACAAACGGCCTTGCCATCCGATCCATCCTCCCAGTGCAGATGCTGCTACCTGAATATGTTCAGTTAACTTTGCCGGGTCTGTTGCGTCGGTGCCCGGCGGCCTGATGCTACGCTGCGCGTCCTGTGGTGATCTGCCCCCGCCGGTGCGCGGTGCGACAACGTGTCGCAGCCAGATTGGCGCCTTTCCTGCGCCCGATCATTGTCAATGTCTTTCTTAAATGGTGGGTGACGGCCTAAAATTGAAAGGCTGACTCGACCCCACCTCACTGCCTGTCTCACCACAGGCGGGACCGGCTTTGCCGGAGCGGGCAGGACGGGGAACGGCATTCCCTCGCAATTGGATCGACCGATGATTCCGTTGAAAACCCTTGGGCGCTGGTTGCGCCCGGGCCTGCTGCTGTCGTTGCTGGTGATGCTCACCGGTTGCGATGCGGTGGCCATCCTCAGTCCGAAGGGCCAGATCGGCCAGGATGAGAAGACCCTGCTGATCACGGCCACCGTGCTCATGCTGCTGGTCGTCATCCCGGTCATCATCATGACCCTGACCTTCGCGTGGAAGTATCGCGCCTCCAACACCAAGGCCCGGTACGAGCCGAAGTGGTCCCACTCGACGGCGATCGAGGTGGTGGTGTGGTCGATCCCCTGCATGATCGTGCTGGTGCTGGCGGTCCTGACCTGGCGTTCGTCGCACGCGCTTGACCCGTACAAGCCGCTGGAATCGGACGTCAAGCCGGTCACCATCGAGGCGATCTCGCTGGACTGGAAGTGGCTGTTCATCTATCCGGAAGAGAAGGTGGCGGTCGTCAACGAAATCAAGTTCCCGGTCAACACCCCGCTGAACTTCAAGATCACGTCCGACACGGTGATGAATGCGTTCTTCATCCCGCACCTGGGCAGCATGATCTACTCGATGGCCGCGATGGAGACCAAGCTCCATCTGATCGCCAACGAGACCGGTGAATTCCCGGGCATGTCCTCGCACTACAGCGGCGCGGGCTTCGCCAAGATGCACTTCACCGCCTACTCGGTCACCGATGCCGAATACCGCCAGTGGCTGGACCAGGTCCGTGCCGGCGAACAGACCCTGGACAAGGCCTCGTTCAAGGCGCTGGGTGAAGCACGCAACGCCGAGTGGTACCCGGTCACCTACTTCGGCAAGACCGAAGAAGGCCTGTTCAACTGGGTCATCGCCAAGCACATGGGCGACAACAAGCACTACGGCATGAAGCACGAACATGCCGGTGCCGCCGCTGCCGATGCCGCCAGCCATGAAGCGCACGAGGGTCACGCCCCCAGTGACGCGCATGATTCCAAGGAGTCGGGTGAGAACCTGGACGCCACCGAACACGAACACGCAGGCCATGCCGGCCACGCGGGTTCGGGAGAATGAACATGTTGGGAAAACTCTCTCTTGAGTCGATCCCCCACGATCCGATCGTGCTGACCACCCTGGTCGGCGCGGTGCTGGGTGGCCTGGGCGTCATGGCCCTGATCACCAAGTTCAAGCTGTGGGGCTATCTGTGGAAGGAGTGGTTCACCTCGGTGGACCACAAGAAGATCGGCGTGATGTACCTCATCGTCGCCTTCGTCATGCTGCTGCGCGGCTTCTCCGACGCCATCATGATGCGTACCCAGCAGGCGCTCGCCGTCGGCGGGTCCGAGGGTTACCTGCCGCCGCACCACTACGATCAGATCTTCACCGCCCACGGCGTGATCATGATCTTCTTCGTGGCGATGCCGCTGATCACCGGCCTGATGAACCTGGCCGTGCCGCTGCAGATCGGTGCGCGCGACGTCGCGTTCCCGTTCGTCAACTCGCTCAGCTTCTGGCTGTTCGTGTCCGGCGCGGTGCTGATCATGCTGTCGCTGTGGATCGGTGAGTTCGCCGCCACCGGCTGGCTGGCGTTCCCGCCGTTGTCGGGCATCGAATACAGTCCAAGCGTCGGCATGGACTACTACATCTGGGGTCTACAGGTCGCAGGCCTGGGTACCACGCTGAGCGGTATCAACTTCTTCATTACCATCCTGAAGATGCGTACCCCCAGCATGAAGCTGATGCAGATGCCGGTGTTCACCTGGACGGCGCTGGTCACCAACGTGCTGATCGTCGCCGCCTTCCCGGTGCTGACCATCACCCTGGTGCTGCTGACCCTGGATCGTTACCTGGGTACGCACTTCTTCACCAATGACGGTGGCGGCAACGCCATGCTGTACATCAACCTGATCTGGATCTGGGGTCACCCGGAGGTGTACATCCTGGTCCTGCCGGCGTTCGGTGTGTTCTCCGAAGTCATCGCGACCTTCTCGCGCAAGGCGCTGTTCGGCTACAAGGGCATGGTCTACGCCACCGCCTGCATCGGCGTGCTGTCGTTCATCGTGTGGCTGCACCACTTCTTCACCATGGGCTCGGGTGCCAACGTCAATGCCTTCTTCGGCATCACGACGATGATCATCTCGATCCCGACCGGCGTGAAGATCTTCAACTGGCTGTTCACCATGTTCCGCGGTCGCGTGCAGTTCACCACGCCCGTGCTGTGGACCATCGGCTTCATGGTCACCTTCACCATCGGCGGCATGACCGGCGTGATGCTGGCGATCCCGGCCATCGACTTCGTGCTGCACAACAGCCTGTTCCTGATCGCCCACTTCCACAACGTCATCATCGGCGGCGTGGTGTTCGGCATGTTCGCCGGCATCACCTACTGGTGGCCGAAGATGTTCGGCTTCCGCCTGAACGAGTTCTGGGGCAAGTGCGCGTTCTGGTGCTGGTTCATCGGCTTCTATGTGACCTTCATGCCGATGTACGTGCTGGGCTTCATGGGCATGACCCGTCGCCTGCAGAGCACCGTCAACCCGGCCTACGAGCCGCTGCTGCTGGTGGCTGCCGCAGGTGCCTTCATCGTCGGTGCCGGCATCCTGTGCCAGATCATCCAGGTGGCCGTGTCGATCCGCGACCGCAAGAAGACCGTCGACCTGACCGGCGATCCGTGGGATGCCCGTACGCTGGAGTGGGAAACCTCTTCGCCGCCGGCCTTCTACAACTTCGGCACGCTGCCGGAAGTCACCGAGCTGGACGATTTCTGGGAGCGCAAGCAGCGTGGTGAAGCCTGGCCGAAGCCGGCCAAGTACACCGACATCCACATGCCGCGCAACACCGGCACGGGCGTTGTCATCGGTGCCTTCAGCCTGGTGTTCGGCTTCGCGATGATCTGGCACATCTGGTGGCTGGCCATCGTCGGCTTCGTCGGCATGATCGCCACGTTCATCTACCGCACCTTCGACCAGGACGTGGACTACTGGGTCCCGGCCGCCGAGGTGGAACGCATCGAGAACGAACACCGCAAGCACCTGGAAAGCCAGGGCCTGGTGAAGTCGGAGCTGAAGGCATGAGCACCAATACCTCGACCCTGAGCCACGGGCACGCCGCGCACGCGGCGGCCCATGGCCATGACGACCACGAGCACCACGACACCGGCGGCAACACCGTCTTCGGTTTCTGGGTGTACCTGATGAGCGACTGCCTCATCTTCGCCTCGCTGTTTGCCACCTACGTGGTGCTGGCCGGCGGTACCGATGGTGGCCCCGGCGCGAAGGACCTGTTCGAGCTGCCGTTCGTGGCGTGGGAAACCGCGCTGCTGCTGACCTCGTCGCTGACCTTCGGCCTGGGCATGATCGCCATGCACCGCAAGCAGATGGGCCAGATGTACCTGTGGCTGGCCATCACCTGGCTGCTGGGCTTCGGCTTCATGTGCATGGAAGTGTGGGAGTTCCAGCACCTGATCCACCAGGGCTACGGTCCGGACCGCAGTGCCTTCCTGTCGGCGTTCTTCGCCCTGGTCGGTACCCACGGCCTGCACGTCAGCGCCGGCCTGCTGTGGCTGCTGGTGATGTTCGTGCAGCTGAAGAAGTACGGCCTGACCCCGACCAACAAGACCCGCATGGCGTGCCTGAGCCTGTTCTGGCACTTCCTGGACCTGATCTGGATCGGCGTGTTCTCCGTCGTCTACCTCAATGGAGCGCTGTAATGGCACATGACAACCATGCACACGACCACGGCACCGGCGGCGAAAGCCATGGCACCGTGAAGTCGTACCTGATCGGCTTCGTGCTGGCGGTGGTGCTGACCGTCATCCCGTTCTGGATGGTGATGTCGGGCGATTTCTCGCGCACCGTCAACGGTGTGGTGATCGCCATCACTGCGGTCCTGCAGATGCTGGTGCACCTGGTGTTCTTCCTGCACCTGGACCGCTCTTCGGAAAGCCGCTGGAACGTCAACGCTGCGGCCTTCACCGTGGTGGTGATCGGCATCATCGTGGTCGGTACCCTGTGGGTCATGCACAACATGAACGTGCACATGATGCACTGACGTCTTCGCGACGTTGCCACGCAGAAAGGCCGCCCTTCGGGGCGGCCTTTCTGTTTTCCTGTGGACGGGTAGTGCTGGCCGCTGGCCGGCAATTGCGGGAAGCCGGCCAGCGGCCGGCCCTACCGGTTGATGCCACTGGTCGGATTGCGCTGCGCCTGCGCCTGCAACTGGTTGCGGCGTGGTAGCGCCGGCCGCTGGCCGGCAATAGCGGGAAGCCGGCCAGCGGCCGGCTCTACCGGTTGATCCCATTGGTCGCATCGCGCTGCGCCTGCGCCTGCAACTGGTTGCGGCGTGGTAGAACCGGCCGCTGGCCGGCAATAGCGGGAAGCCGGCCAGCGGCCGGCTCTACCAGTGGATCCACGCCATGCGTGGATGGGGTCAGAGCCCTTGCCTGCGGCAAGGAATCCGACCCCAGCGCAAAACCTCAGCCCACCCGGCGCAGGAACTCGTCGGCCTCCATCGGCCGGCCCAGGTGGTAGCCCTGCAGCTGGTCGCAGCCCAGCGCGCTCAGGTATTCACGCTGCGCCTGCGTCTCCACGCCCTCGGCCACCACCTGCAACTGCAGCGTGCGGCCCAGTGCGATGATCGAGGAGACGATGGCGGCATCTTCGGCATTGCATTCCAGATCGTGCACGAACGCGCGGTCGATCTTCAGTTCGGTGGCCGGCATGCGCTTGAGATACAGCAGGCTGGAATAGCCGGTGCCGAAATCATCGATGGCAATGTGCACGCCCATCGCGGTCAGGTCGTTGAGGATCGCAAGGCTGGCGTCCACATCCTTCATCGCGGTGGTTTCGGTGATCTCCAGGGTCAGTCGCGCCGGTTCGATGCGATGCCGCTGCAGCACTTCGCGCACGCTGTCCAGCAGCGCCGGCGAGGCGAACTGCAGCGGCGACAGGTTCACCGCCATCGTCCATTCCCCATGCCCGGCGTCGTGCCATGCGCGCAGCTGCGCACAGGCGCGGTCCAGCACCCAGTCGCCGATCGGCAGGATCAGGCCACTGCGCTCGGCGATGGGAATGAACACGTCCGGCGCCAGCAGGCCCAGTTCCGGGTGCTGCCAGCGCAGCAGGGCCTCGGCGCCTGTGGCCGGGGCACCGGCGGCCGGGAACTTGGGCTGGTAGTGCAGCACCAGTTCGCCGCGTGCGATCGCCTTGCGCAGGTCCTGCAGCAGGCGCAGCTGCCGGTTGGCACTGAGCTGCATCGAGGGAGTGAAGAAGGTATAGCCGTTACGGCCGGTTTCCTTGGTGTGGTACATCGCCGCGTCGGCGTGTGCCATCAACTCGCGCTCGTTGCTGGCATCGTCCGGATACAGCGCGATGCCCAGGCTGGCGCTGACCTGCAGTTCGGCGGCGTCCAGCGTGAACGGTTCGCCGGCGGCGGCGATGATGCGCTCGGCCACCACCACCGCGTCATCGGGGGTGTCGATGGCCAGCACGATCACAAACTCGTCGCCGCCCAGGCGGGCGAAGGTGTCCTGTGGCCGCAGCTGGCTGCCGATGCGTTCGGCCACGGCCACCAGCAGGCGGTCGCCGAGCTGGTGGCCATAAGCATCGTTGACCGCCTTGAAGCCGTCCAGATCGCAGAACATCACCGCCACGGCGTGCTGCCGCCGGCGTGCCTTCTCGATGGCCTGCTCGATACGGTCCTGCAGCAGCATGCGGTTGGGCAGCTGGGTCAGTGGATCATGCAGCGCGGCCTGGATCAGCTTGTCGTTGGCATGCGCCAGCGAGTCGGCCAGCAGGCCGGTGCGCACACGCATCTGCCGGTCGAACAGCGAGGTCACCAGCGCGATGCCGAGGGTCGCCACGGTGGTCACGATCACCAGCATCGCCAGCCAGCGGGTGTCGATCGCGCCGCTGCCGACCGCGCCGCAGATGCTGCCTTGCGGGAAGCGCGCGGCGGCCATGCCGGTGTAGTGCATGCCGACGATGGCCAGGCCCATCAGCAGTGATGCCAGCAGGCGCAGGCGCAGCGTGTTGCGCTGTTCGGCGCGCAGGCGGAAGGCGATCCACAGCGCGGCGCCGGCCGCGCCGATGGCCACCGCGATGGATGCGGCGAACCAGCCGGGGTGGTAGTCGATGCCGGGCTGCATGCGCATCGCCGCCATGCCCAGGTAGTGCATGGCGGCGATCCCCAGGCCCATCAACACCGCGCCCGCCATCAGGCGGCGCCAGGGCAGGCTGGGGCGCGAGACCAGCCACAAGGCGTAGGCCGAGGCGCCGATCGACACCGCCAGCGAGTACAGGGTGATGGCCAGGTCATAGCCGACCGGAATCGGCAGGTTGAAGGCCAGCATGCCGATGAAGTGCATGGACCAGATGCCCAGGCCCATCGCGGCGGCGCCACCGGCCAGCCACCAGCGCGCCACGCGGCCTTCGGCGGTGGCCAGGCGACCGGCCATGTCCAGCGCGGTGTACGAGGCAAGAATGGCCACCAGCAGCGAGATGGCGACCAGGCTCTGACTGTAACTGCCAGTCATGTTGAATCCAGTGGGAAAGGAAGGGGCGGCCGCAAGGCGCACGCCCGCGACCCCTATCGGCGCGGGTGGGCGGGACTTGAGCGGTCGCAGCAGCTGCGACCAGGCTCGGCTATCCTGCCACGCCTGTTCCCGTTGCTGGAAATCATCCGATGGCAAAAGCCCGTACCGCCTACGTCTGCAATGAATGCGGCGCCGAGTACAGCAAATGGCAGGGCCAGTGCACCGAGTGCAACGCCTGGAATTCGCTGTCGGAGATCGTCCTGGAAAGCGCCGCCGCGGCCAAGGCGCCGGCCTCGCGACGGGCCGGCTGGGCGGGCAAGATCGATCCGCCGAAGATCACCGCGCTGAAGGATGTCGAGCAGACCGAGCATCGCCGGGTCAGCACCGGCATCGGTGAATTCGACCGGGTACTGGGCGGCGGCCTGGTGGAAGGCGCGGTGGTGCTGGTGGGTGGCGATCCGGGCATCGGCAAATCCACCCTGCTGCTGCAGGCGGTGGCGAAGATGGCGGCCGAACTGCCGGTGCTGTATGTGACCGGCGAGGAGTCGCTGGCGCAGGTGGCCGGTCGCGCGCACCGGCTGGAGCTGCCGCTGGATGGCGTCAATGCCTTGGCCGAGACCGGCGTCGAATCGATCCTGCAGCACGCCTCCAGGGCCGGCCCGCGGCTGATCGTGGCCGACTCGGTACAGACCCTGTGGACCGAGAGCCTGACCGCCGCACCCGGCTCGGTCAGCCAGGTGCGCGAGAGCGCGGCACGGCTGGTGCGCTTCGCCAAGGAGACCGGCACCGCGGTGTTCCTGGTCGGTCACGTCACCAAGGAGGGCGGTATTGCCGGCCCGCGCGTGCTGGAGCACATGGTCGATGCGGTGCTGTACTTCGAAGGGGAGAGCGGCAGCCGGTTCCGTCTGTTGCGTGCGTTCAAGAACCGCTTCGGTGCGGTCAATGAGCTGGGTGTGTTCGCGATGGGCGACAAGGGCCTGAAGGAAGTCTCCAATCCCTCGGCGATCTTCCTGTCCGGTGGCAGTACCCACCAGCCCGGCAGCTGCGTGATGGTCACCCGCGAGGGCACCCGCCCGCTGTTGGTGGAAGTACAGGCGCTGGTCGATGCCTCGCCGCTGTCGAACCCGCGCCGTGTCGCCGTTGGCCTGGAGCAGAACCGGCTGGCCATGCTGCTGGCGGTGCTGCATCGCCACGGCGGCGTACTGGTCGGTGATCAGGACGTGTTCGTCAACGTGGTCGGTGGCATCCGGGTGCAGGAGACCGCCGCCGACCTGCCGGTGCTGCTGGCCGTGCTGTCCTCGCTGCAGGACCGTCCGCTGGCGGAAAAGACCATCGCCTTCGGTGAGGTCGGCCTGTCCGGCGAGATCCGCCCGGTGCCCAATGGTGAAGACCGCCTGCGCGAAGCCGCCACCCATGGTTTCAAGCGCGCCATCGTGCCCAAGGCCAATGCGCCCAAGGGCGGGTCGGTGAAGGGCATGGAGGTGATCGCGGTGGAGCGCCTGTCCGAGGCCATCGACGCCGCGTAACGCACCGACGGTAGAGTCGAGCTTGCTTGACTGCTGGTCAAACGGCCGTCGAGCAAGCTCGACGCTACGAAGAGCGAACAGCCGTCGCGCAAGCTCGACGCTACGAAGAGCGAACAGCCTTCGAGCAAGCTCGACGTTACGGGGATGCGGCAGCCGACACGGCAACGGTCAGCCTGCCTGTGCTAGTTTTTCCCGCTCGACGAAGACGCCCTCTGGCGTCTTTCCGTGCCCAGGAGTAAACGATTACATGCAGGACACCGCGCTCATCTCCCCCAACGCCGAAATCCGTCGTGCCGGGGTTGATCTCAATGGACTGATGACGGTGCTGGGCAAGCACCTGTATTCCACCCCGGTGGTGGCCCTGCGCGAGCTGGTGCAGAACGCGCACGACTCGATCATCCGCCGGCGCATCGAGCAACCCGGTACCGAGGTGCCTTCGCGCATCTCGGTGCAGGTCGATGCCGGTGCGGGCGTGCTGCGCATCAGCGATACCGGTGCGGGCCTGACCCGCCAGGAAATCCACGACTACCTGGCCACCGTCGGCGTCGGCTATACCCGTGGCCTGCGCCAGGGCGGCGAGGACGATGAAGGCCTGATCGGCATGTTCGGCCTCGGTTTCCTCTCGGCGTTCGTGCTGGCACGCCGCGTCAGTGTGCGCACCACCTCCTACCAGACGCCGGAGCAGGGCCACCTGTACGTGTCCAGCAACGCCGAGCAGTACACCGTCAGCGAAGTGCCGGCGCGTGCGGTCGGCACCGAGGTGGAACTGGAGCTGCATCCGGATTTCCTGCCGCTGGCCAACGAGGCGCGCCTGCACGAGGTGCTGGGCCGCTACTGCGCGCTGCTGTCCGAGCCGATCTTCATCGGTGGCGCGGCCGAGGCGCTCAATCCCGAGCCGCCGCCGTGGCGCGGCCAGGGCGAGGTCGCCCTGCATCCGGTGCAGGCGCGGCGGCAGGCGCTGCAGTTCGCTGCGCGCTTCGAGCACGATTTCGAACCGATCGTCACCGTGCCGCTGCGCGCCGACGGCGGCAGTGATGCCACCGGCCTGCTGTGGGTGCAGGATGGCGCCACCTATGGCACCAGCGACAACCGCAACCTGTCGGTGTTCGTGCGCGGCATGCTGCTGGACGATGACGCGCGCGACCTGCTGCCGCCGTGGGCCGGCTTCATCGGTGGGGTGATCGAATCCTCGCGGCTGACGCCGACGGCGAGCCGTGAGGATCTGCAGCGCGATGACCAGTACCGCGCCGTGCAGCATGCGTTGCTGGAAGCGCTGATCGATGGCCTGGCCGACGTTGCGCGGCAGCAGCCGGAAGCATGGCGGCGGGTGCTGACCCGTCACAACGAGGCGCTGCTGGGCGCCGCACTGTGTGATGACCGCCTGTTCGAGCTGCTGATGGAGCATGTGCGCGTGCCGACTTCGCAGGGCGACCTGCCGGCCAGCGCGTTGCCGGCCCGTGGCGCCGTGCACGTGATTCTCGACAACGGCGGCGGTTTCGAGGAGATGCTGTTCCGCGCGATGGGCGTGCCGGTGGCACATGGTCATCGCTACGCGGTGGTGCCGTTCCTGCGCCGCTGGGCCCAGGCCAAGGGCCTGCGTCTGGTTGAACTGGGCACCGAGCAGGGTAACCGCGCGCTGTTCCGCAGCGACGACAGCCTCGACGAAACCCAGCTGGCCTGGCTGCGTGAGCAGCTCGGTGACGGCGAACAGTTGTTGCCGGCGCGCTTCAGCCCCGAGGCGCTGCCGGTGGTGGTGGTGCCCGACCGCGAGGCCGAACTGAAGCAGCGCCTGGAAGACGACGAGAACGACAAGCGTGTGTCGATGGCGGCCCTGCGCCTGGCGCGGCAGTTCACCGCGCGCATCGAGTCGCGTGCACCGTCGCGGCTGTACCTCAACCTCGATAATCCCGCCGTGCAGGCGCTGCTGCGCGCACAGCGCGAGGGCCATCCACAGGCCGAAGCGGCGGCGCGCCTGCTGCGCTCGCTGAAGATCATCGTCGCCGCGCAGGGGCGCCCGCTGGCACGTGCGACCGCCACGCCCGCCCCCGATCTCAACGGCGCCTTTACCGATATCGCCGGTGCTCTGCAGCAGATGCTGCGCTGAGCACCGCACCTTCTCATCCAGCCTTCGCTAGACAGGAGCAATGACCCCATGGACATCTGGAACTGGGTTGAAAAACTGCAGGGTGACCTGCGCCAGGCCGGCCAGGCGCAGAATGCGCATCTGCTGAACCGGCTCGCCGACGAGGTGAGCGAGCTGCACGTCGATCGCGTCGACGCCCTGCTGCCGGAAGCGCGCGCGCTGGGCAAGGCGCTGGACAACCCGTGGGTCGACGTCTACGTCGGCCACTGGGCGCTGCGCAACCGCGTCGGCAACCGCGTCGAGGGTGAGAGTGCGCTGGGCGAGGCGGTCGCGCTGTTCGAACGTGCGCATCGCGAAGATACGCTGGAGTGCCCGCAGTCGATCTGCGTGACCCAGGACCTGGCGGCCTGTTACGGCAACATTGACGGCCCGGGCTGGGTGCCCGAGCGCATCGAGGTGTGCGATGAAACGCTGGCGCGCATCGATCCGAGCTGGGCCTGCTTCCAGTGCCTGAGCTGCGAGAAGGCCGATGCGCTGCTCGATGATGGCCGTGGCCAGGATGCACTGGCGTACCTGCAGGTGCAGTCCGACGCGATCGAGGCCTGCGGCAAGGAAGTGTTCGACAGCTTCCCGGAGATGCAGATCAAGATCCTGCTCGGCATGGGCCGTGCCGAAGAAGCGTTGGCGCTGATCGAGAAGCGCGAAGCCGAAGTGGCCGCATCCGGCGAGTACGAGCCGGCCAACTGCACGGTGCCGCGCCGTCTGTCCAAGGCCTGGGCGCTGGCCCAGCTCGGACGCGACGAAGAAGCACTGCAGCAGCTGGTGCCGTGGAGCGAACTGACCCCGACCTACTGGCGGTTGTGGGCCAACACGGCCGCTGCACTGTGCCAGCGCGATCCGCAGCGCAATACCTGGGATCTGGGCACCCGCTTCAACACCATCATCGAGCACTTCGCCCGGGTCGGTTCGCACCGTCTGCTGATCGAGGTGGCGGCACTGAGCCTGGAGCTGGCCCTGCAGCGTGGCGCGCGCTGGGTGGCGCAGCGCCAGCTGGAACTGGCCCGTACCCATCTGGCGCAGCTGCGCCAGGACCGCGGTGCGGCGGCGCTGGTGGCCGGCCTGGCCGCACGCATCGCGGCCTTGCCGGAAGCAGCGCCGCTGCCGGTGCCGGCCACCGAACTGCTGGCCTGGCTGAGTGCGCAGGGCGAACAGGACCAGGCACGGGACCCCGAGCGCGAAGCGCAGTGGCTGCTGCAGGCGCATGCGCAGTGTCCTGACGATGAAGCGCTGGCCGAGATGGCAGCCTCGGCACTCAATGCGTGCGGCGCGCAGACCGAAGCCCGCGCGTTGCTGTGGCGGTTCGTGCGGGCACATCTGCACGAAGATGGCGCGGCCGCCTATACGCTGATGCGCTGGCTGGCCGAGCAGGGCGACGACGAGGGCCTGCGCCAGCTGGCCGATGCTTACCGCGCCAGCGTGCCGGTGTTCGCGCACTGGTGCGAGGTGCAGCGTGCGCGCCGGGTGTCCGACTGGCCGGCGCTGGAGCAGGCCTCGCAGGCGCTGCTGGCGCTGTCGCCGGGTTCGAACGGCGCGCGCGGCACGCTGGCACGCATGTACATGGAGACCGGGCGCTTCAGCGAGGCGCAGGCCTGCTATGCACAGCTGGTGGAGCTGCTGGAAGACCCCAACGCCGCCCACTGGGATCACATGAGCGCGGCCAGCGCGGCGCGTGACTGGGATGCGGTACGTCGCTCGGCGGCGGCCATCGGCATGGAGCTGTCCAGCCAGGAGGGCGTTGTCGAGGAGCCCTGGGGCTGGGTGATCATCCGCAGCGAAGAGCAGGGCGAGCCGATGGAGTACTACGCCCGGCGCAGTGGCCCGGTGACCGCGCGCATCGTCGAGAACGCACCGGCCAACCGTGCCCAGCAGGTCGGCGACTGGGTGGTGTTCGATGCCGCCCTGGTGCATCCGGCGCCGGAGGAGGAAGAGGCGCGCCAGCACTTCATCCCGACCTACGCGCAGGTGCATGTGCTGGAGCGCGGCGGTTTCGCCCGCAGCTGGCTGATCGATGGCGCGCACCCGGGCGAAGACGCCTGGAACGCGCTGGTCGAATCGGCCGAGGCACAGGGCTGGCAGGTGTGGTCACACAGCCGCGCCGACTACACGGTGACCGATCCGGATGCGCCGGATGGAACGCTGCCTGGCCTGTTGTTCACGGTCGCCCAGCCGCAGGACCATGCGCCGTTGGCGCTGCATCGTTTCCTGCAGCAGGCCACCGCGGGCTGGCCGCATCCGCACTGCTGGCTGCGCCTGGCCGAGGCCTGCGACCAGGACCGCCAGCCGCACCTGGATGTGATCGAGCGCTACGGGCTGTAGTCCTGGCATCGGGTAGTGCCGGCCGCTGGCCGGCAACCCCTTGGATATCTGCAACTGGCGGCCAGCGGCCGGCACTACCTCAAGGACGAACACAATGCGAAAGACAGGGATGTTGATGTTGGCCGGCCTGCTGCTGGCGCCGGCCGTACAGGCTGTACCTGCCTGCCAGGAGCCTGCGGCTGTGGCCCGCGCCTTCTACGAGGCGACGACCGGCAATGGTGATCTGCTGGCGCCGCCGGCTGCACTGGTCAGCGCGGCCTTCGGCAAGGCACTGCGTGGCGAGCGCGCCTGCCAGCAGCGCGAGGAAGGCATCTGCACGATCGATTCGGACCCGTGGCTGGACGCGCAGGACGGCGACATCGACAGCCCGGTGCGCTACAGCTGGAAACAGACTTCGGCGACTACCGGCCAGGTCGAAATGCGGTACTCGGTGTGGAAGGCTGCCTACGTGACCCGGTTGCCGATGGTGCGCCAGGGCCAGGGGTGCTGGCAGGTCGATGACATCCTCACCAACAGCGGCCGTTCGGTGCGGAAGATCCTGGCGCAGCCGGTGCCCTGAACCGCCTGCGGCATCCACGCCGGCCAGCGGCCGGCACTACCATGTGATGTTGGGGTGGGTGCCGACCGTGGGTCGGCACGCCCTCTATCGCGTATGCCCGAACACCAGTTCGATCACGAACTGGCTGCCGAAGAACGCCAGCAGCAGCAACAGCATCGCTGCCAGTGTCCAGTGCACGGCTTTCATGCCCCGCCAGCCGTAGCGGCGGCGACCGATCAGCAGCACGCCGAACACGATCCACGACAGCACGCTCAGCACGGTCTTGTGCACCAGCTTCTGCGCCAACAGGTCGTCGACGAACAGCACGCCGGTGACCAGGGTCAGGGTCAGCAGCGCGAAACCCACGGTGATCACCCGGAACAGCAGCGATTCCAGGTCGGCCAGTGGCGGCAGGGCGCGCAGCCACGGGCGGAACTCACGGCGGCGCAGGGCGCGTTCCTGCAGCCACAGCATGATCGCCAGCAGCGCCGCAATGCTCAGCGTGGCGTAGGCCAGCAGCGCCAGCCAGGCATGGCTGGCCAGGCGCCAGCCCAGGACCTTGCTCGGTTCGTGGCCATAGCCGTGGTAGGCCAGCAGCAGGACGGCGGCCAGCGGGAACACCACCACCCCCAGCGCCGACATCCGCCCGCGCGCACCGACCAGCGAGGTCAGCCACGCCATGCCCAGACCGACCAGCGACAACGCGGCGAAGAAATGCATGTCCGGGCCGCCGCTGGTGCGCATCGCCACCATCACGTGGTAGCCGCCATGCAGCAGCATCGCCGGGAGGGCCGGCCACAGCCAGATCGGCGAGCCGGCTGTTTCATCGCGGCCGAGCGCCCGCACCAGCAGGGCACTGGCAGCCAGGTACAGCAGGACGGCGATGAGAACGATTGTCATCGTTGCAGTTTCGCATACCCCCGCCGTGGTGGCGACGGCCGCGGCGTCGCGGCGCGGGCGGTGGGGCGGACCCGCTATACTGTCTGCCTTATTGTCCCCCGCTTTCAGACAGGTTGCGCCGCATGTTCGAGTCCCTGACCCAGCGCCTTTCCGGCACCATCGAGCGCCTGCGTGGCCGTGGCCGCCTGACCGAGGAGAACATCCGCGAGGCGACCCGCGAAGTGCGCATCGCGCTGCTTGAAGCCGACGTCGCGCTGCCGGTGGTGCAGGCCCTGATCGAGCGCATCAAGGTGCGTGCGGTCGGCCAGGAAGTGCTGAAGTCGCTGACCCCGGGCCAGGCCCTGATCAAGGTCGTGCGCGACGAGCTGACCGCGGTGATGGGCGCCGAAGCCAGCGACCTGAACCTGAATGTTCCGGCCCCGGCCATCATCCTGATGGCCGGCCTGCAGGGTGCCGGCAAGACCACCACCGTGGGCAAGCTGGCCAAGCACCTGAAGGAAAAGCGCAAGAAGAAGGTGATGGTGGTCTCGGCCGACGTCTACCGTCCGGCCGCGATCGAGCAGCTGAAGACCCTGGCCGAGCAGGTCGGCGTGCTGTTCTTCCCGTCCAGCGCCGACCAGAAGCCGGAAGCCATCGTGCGCGCCGCCATCGACGATGCGCGCAAGTCGTTCGTCGACGTGCTGCTGGTCGATACCGCCGGCCGCCTGGCCATCGACGAAGCGATGATGGCCGAGATCAAGGCCCTGCACGCGGCGGTCAACCCGGCTGAAACCCTGTTCGTGGTCGATGCCATGACCGGCCAGGACGCAGCCAACACCGCCAAGGCGTTCGGCGATGCGCTGCCGCTGACCGGTGTGGTGCTGACCAAGACCGACGGTGACGCCCGTGGTGGTGCCGCGCTGAGCGTGCGCTACATCACCGGCAAGCCGATCAAGTTCGTCGGTGTCAGCGAAAAGCCGGAAGGCCTGGATGTGTTCCATCCGGACCGTATCGCCAGCCGCATCCTGGACATGGGCGACGTGCTGTCGCTGGTCGAGCAGGTCGAGCAGCAGGTCGACAAGGACAAGGCCGCCAAGCTGGCCGAGAAGGTCGCCAAGGGCAAGAAATTCGACCTGAACGACATGCGCGACCAGCTGGAGCAGATGCAGAACATGGGCGGCATCGGCGGCCTGATGGACAAGCTGCCGGGTCTGGGCAACATCCCCGACCATCTGAAGCAGCAGGTCAGCCAGGGCAAGGAAGTACCGCGCATGATCGCCATCATCGGTTCGATGACCAAGAAGGAACGGCGCAATCCGAACCTGCTGAACGGCTCGCGTCGTGCGCGCATCGCCAAGGGCTCGGGCGTGACCCCGGCCGACGTCAACAAGCTGATGAAGCAGTACATGCAGATGGAAAAGATGATGAGCAAGATGGCCGGCGGTGGCATGAAGGGCATGTTGCGCAGCATGAAGGGCATGATGGGCGCCATGGGCGGCCGTGGCATGCCGTTCCGTTGACCGGCGCGAGGGCAGGGCGCAGGTGCCGGGATCGGCACTTGCATGCCACGGCCCGTATTGCTTGACTACCTGCCGTATCTGACAAGGGAATGTTCATGAACAAAGTGATCGTGGTGATGGTCCTGGCCCTGGGCCTGACCGCATGCAAGGACGACACCTCGGTGTCGCAGAAGGCCGGCAGTGCCATCAGTGGCACGGCGGCCGATTTCGTCGCAGGCCTGGGCGAGGGCGTGGACAAGCGCATGAATGTGACGCTTCAGGCCGATCCGGGCCTGGCCGCACGCGGCCTGACCGTCACCCTGGGCAAGAGCCGTGGCATGGGTTCCAAGGAAGCGGCGGTGTACGTGGTGGCCGACAAGGCCTTCAAGGGCAAGCTGGTGGCCCGCGCGCTGGACGCCGACGGTACCGAGATCGGCCGGGCATCGGCCGAGGCGGAGTTTGCCGCTGATGATGCGCGCTACGTGACCTTCCATTTCAATGAGGAAATGGACAGCCAGCTGGTCCGCACCTACGCGGTGGCGGCGCGCTGAGCCGCCGGCGAGCGGTACGCGCCGCGCGCCTTTGCCTGCCCCGTAGAGTCGAGCTTGCTCGACTGCTCCTGGCGCACGGTAGTCGAGCAAGCTCGACTCTACCCCTGTCCTGCGCGCACCATGGGGGCCTGTCCGAAACGATGGGCCGTCATGCAGAGTTCCGCTGTAACTTCCCGCGTCGAGGCGTTCTGCCGGCGCTTTGACGTTTCCGTCCCGATCCTGTTGGCGCCGATGGCCGGCGCCTGCCCGGTGCCGCTGTCGGCCGCGCTGGCCAATGCCGGCAGCATGGGCGCGATGGGCGCGGTGCTGTCGTCATCGGCCGACATCGGGCGCTGGATGGACGATTTCCGCGAGACCTCGACCGGCCCGGCGCAGGTGAACCTGTGGGTGCCGGACCCGGCACCGACCCGCGATGTCGCCGCCGAAGCCGCCAGCCGCAGCTTCCTCGCGCAGTGGGGCCCGGACGTGCCGGCCAGTGCTGCCGACGCCACGCCTGCCGATTTCGACGAACAGTTCGCCGCGCTGCTGGCCGCGCGCCCGGCGGTGGCCTCGACCATCATGGGCGTGCTGCAGGCACGCCACGTGCAGCAACTGAAGGACGCCGGCATCACCTGGATTGCCTGCGCGACCACGTTGTCCGAAGCGCGCGCAGCGCAGGACGCCGGTGCCGATGCGGTGGTGGCGCAGGGCGTGGAGGCGGGTGGCCACCGTGGTTCGTTCGACCCGGCGATGGCCGAACGCCAGTTGGTGGGATTGTTCGCGCTGCTGCCGCGCCTGGCCGATCACCTGCAGATTCCGGTGATTGCCGCCGGCGGCATTGCCGACGGTCGCGGCATCGCCGCCGCACTCACCCTGGGCGCCAGTGCGGTGCAGATCGGCACCGCCTTCCTGCGCACGCCCGAAGCAGCCATTGCCTCAGCCTGGGCCGATGGGCTGGCCGCCAGCGAACCGGAAGACACCTGGCCGACCCGCGCCTTCAGTGGGCGCCTGGGTCGTGGCCTGGCCACGGCCTATGTGCGCGCGGCCGCGGCGGAAGGCGCCCCCGCGCCACGCCCGTATCCGGTGCAGCGCGGGCTGACCGCGCCGATGCGCAAGCAAGCGGCGCAGCGCAATGAACTGGCGGCGATGCAGGCCTGGGCCGGGCAGTCGGCATGGATGGCGCCGGCACGACCGGCGGCCGAGGTGCTGCGTGGCATGTGGGAACAGGCGCAGGCGCTGCTGCGATGACGGTAACCTGCAACGGCCAACCGGCACGGGTCGAGGACCTGCTGCCGGCGCTGGTGAACTACGGTCACTTCACTTCCCTGCAGGTGCGTGGCCATGCCGTGCAGGGGCTGGACCTGCATCTGGCGCGGCTGTCACAGGCAACGCGTGAACTGTTCGGCAGCGAGCTTGACACCGCGCAGGTGCAGGCATGGATGGCGCTGGCAGTACGACAGTCAGGGCAGGCCGATGCCTCGCTGCGGGTGACCGTGTATTCGCGCCACTTCGATTTCCGCAATCCGCTGGCTGCCGTGCCGGTGGATGTGCTGGTGGCGGTGTCCGCGCCGGTGACGCTGAGTGCACCGAAGCGTGTGCGCAGCGTGGCCTGGCAGCGCGAGCTGCCGCAGATCAAGCACGTGGGTACGTTCGGCCTGTTCGCGCAGCGTCGGGCGGCGCTGGCCGAGGGCTTCGACGATGCCCTGCTGGTCGGCAGCGATGACTGCATCAGCGAAGGCACGACCTGGAACCTGGCCGTGCACGACGGCCATCAGTTGCTCTGGCCGCGCGCGCCAGCCCTGCGCGGTACGGCCGAGAGCCTGCTGAAGCAGCATTGGCCCGGCCCGCAGGTGACCCGGCCCTTGCCGAGGGCGGCACTGGCCGGTGTGAAGGCGGCCTTTGCCTGCAATGCCAGCGGCCTGTGGGCGCTGGAGGCCATCGATGGGCAGGTCCTGCCGGGCTCGCAGGCGCTGGCTGAACAGGGCAGGGCGGTACTGGCGGGCGTGCCGTGGGACGCGCTGGGGTCAGATCCCTTTTGCGCGGCAAAAGGGATCTGACCCCGGGAGCAGGTGCCTGGGGTTGGCTCGGCCCGGCTCTGCCGCTATAATCGCCCGCTTACCTCGCCATCCTGGCGACTGGGCAATAGGAAAAACACCATGGTCAAGATTCGACTGACCCGCGGCGGCGCCAAGAAGCGTCCGTTCTACCACATCATCGTCACCGACGTGCGCAGCGCGCGCGACGGCCGCAACATCGAGCGCGTTGGCTTCTACAACCCGGTCGCCCAGGGCGCCGAGAAGCGCATCGAGCTGGACCTGGCCCGCGTTGACCATTGGGTCAAGAACGGCGCCCAGCCGACCGACAAGGTCCGCAACCTGATCAAGGAAGCGACCAAGTCCCAGGCCGCTGCGGCCTGATCCTGACGGGCCACGCTTCGGCGTGGCCCTCTTGGTTGAAGCAGATGAAAGATATCGAGCGCCGCATCCTGCTGGGCAGGGTTGTCGGCGCTTTTGGTGTGCGCGGCGAGATCAAGCTCGAGTCCTGGACCGAGCCACGTTCCGCCATTTTCCGTTACCAGCCGTGGATCGTGCGCAGCCCGTCCGGCGTGGAAACCACGATTGAAGGTGTGCGTGGCCGCGACAGCGGCAAGCACCTGGTCGCCCGTTTCCCCGGCGTCGAGGACCGTGATGCGGTCGAAGCGATGCGCGGCACCGAGATCTACGTGGCGCGCAGTGCCTTGCCGCCGCCGAAACCCGACGAATACTACTGGGTGGATCTGGAAGGCCTGGATGTGAAGACCACCGAGGGCGTTGCCCTGGGCCAGGTCTCGCATCTGTTCAGCACCGGCGCCAATGACGTAGTGGTGGTCCGCGGTGACCGCGAGCGGATGATTCCGTTCGTGCAGCCGGACTTCGTCAAGTCGGTCGATTTCGAGGCCAACCTGGTCGTGGTCGACTGGGACCCCGAGTTCTGAGTGTGAGCATGCGTTTCGACGTCATCACCCTGTTCCCTGAATTCCTCGCCCAGTCCGCTGGATTGGGCGTGGTCGGGCGTGCGCAGGAGAAGGGGCTGTTCAGCCTGCATGGCTGGAACCCCCGTGATTACGCCGAAGGCAACTACCGCCGGGTGGACGACCGTCCGTTCGGTGGTGGCCCGGGCATGGTGATGCTGATCGAGCCGCTGCAGGCCTGCCTGCAGGCGATCCGCGAGGCCGATCCGACCCCGGCACGGGTGATCTACCTCAGCCCGCAGGGCGCGCCGCTGACCCAGGCCAAGGTGCGGGAACTGGCGGCGCTGCCGCGCATGGTCCTGCTCTGTGGCCGCTATGAAGGCATCGACGAGCGCTTCCTGGAAGCCAATGTCGACGAGGAGATTTCCCTCGGCGACTACGTGCTGTCCGGTGGCGAACTGGGGGCGGCGGTGATCATCGACGCCGTGGCCCGGCTGCAGGATGGTGCCTTGAACGACGCCGAGTCGGCGGCCCAGGACAGCTTCGAGGGCGACCTCGGCCTGCTCGACTGCCCGCATTACAGCCAGCCGGCCCAGCACCCGCTGGGTGACGTGCCGGAGGTGCTGCGTTCGGGCAATCACGCGGCCATCGCCGCCTGGCGCCGCCAGCAGTCGCTGGTCCGTACCGCCCAGCGGCGCCCGGACCTGCTGGATGAACAGGCGCTGGGCAAGGCCGACCGCAAACTGCTGGAACAGGGCCGCCAGGCCCAGAAACACAAGGCCAGCCCCTAGCGCAGGGCTGGCTTTATCGGCTATCATGGCCAATTCCCGTCGGCCCCGGCCGGCGTGCGCAGTACCCAAAACAAACGTGCAGCACAGTCCGGTGACTGCATGAGCCTACGTTGTCGATACGACACGCCCACCCGAACAAGAATCGGTGTAACCCATGAGCAAGCTGAACAAGTCCATCGTCGCGGAATTCGAATCCGCCCAGATCACCCGTGAACTGCCGAAGTTCAGCCAGGGCGACACCGTTGTCGTCAACGTGAAGGTGAAGGAAGGCAGCCGCGAGCGCGTGCAGGCCTACGAAGGCGTCGTCATCGCCACCAAGAACGCCGGCCTGAACTCCTCGTTCACCGTGCGCAAGATCTCGCACGGCTACGGCGTCGAGCGCGTGTTCCAGACCCACAGCGCCATCATCGACTCGGTCGAAGTGAAGCGTCGTGGTAAGGTCCGCGCCGGCAAGCTGTACTACCTGCGTGGCCTGGAAGGCAAGGCTGCCCGCATCAAGGAAGACCTGGCTGCCGCTGCTGCCGCCAAGGCTGCCCGTCTGGCCGAAAAGGCCTGATAAACAACTTCGGTTGTTGCCGCGACGGCCGCCTTCGGGCGGCCGTTTGCGTTTGTGGCACCGCATCGGCCACGATCGGCTGATGAACGATATCAACCCGCGCTATCCCGCCGTGATCCAGGCGGCACTGCGCTTTCTCGACGGCAAGGGGCTGGCGCGTGCGCAGTCGGCGCCGTTGCTGCATCGCCTGCTGTGGCGCCTGGGCATTGCGCTGCCGCCGCCGATCCTGGCCGGTTTTGCGACCAACGCGCTGGTGCAGGGTCTGCTGTTCGGGCTGTTCTGGACCGCCCTGATGTGGCTGATGCTGTGGCAGGGCAGCGAGCGCCCGCTGGCGCTGCTGCTGGCGGCCGGCCTGTTGGCCGGCGTCCTGTTCGGTGTGGTGATGGCGGCGCTGATGCGGTCGCTGCGCCGCCACCGCAGGCTGCCGGACTGGCGGCAGTTCCGGACCCGGCACGCGGACTGAGCCGATGGCGCGCCGCGCCGTGACCGCCAGGCGCGGACCGCGCTAGTCTGCAGCCATCATCCCGATGGAGGTGCCGTGCGATGCCTGCCAAGCGAACCGCACCCGCCGCCGTGCCCAGGCTGCTGTCCGGCGGCAACCCGCAGATCGCCAAGGGCGAGGGCGATGCTCCCGTGCAGGCCTATATCGCCGCGATGCCCGGCTGGAAGCGGCCGATCGGTGCGCAGCTCGATGCGCTGATCGGCCAGGCCGTGCCGGGCGTGCACAAGGCGGTGAAATGGAACTCGCCGATGTATGCGGTTGCGCCGGGCGCGGGCTGGTTCCTCAGCTTCCATTGCTTCACCCGCTACATCAAGGTGGCGTTCTTCCGCGGCACGGCACTGACGCCGGTGCCGCCCGAGTCGTCGCGCAGTGCCGACACCCGCTACCTGCACATCTGCGAAGATGCGCCGTTGGATGAAGCGCAGTTCCTCGACTGGGTGCGGCAGGCGGCCGCGCTGCCCGGCGAGCACATGTAACCCCCGACGTTCCCATCCCCTTGCCGACGAGAGCCCCCGATGGCCACGCATGCACCCAACCCTGCCGATGCCGGAACAGCGGCGGCCGAACTGATCGACGCGCGCATCGCCGAGCTGGGTGATTGGCGTGGTGAAACCCTGGCACACGTGCGCGCGCTGATCCATGAAGCACTGCCCGACGTGCAGGAAACCTGGAAATGGCGGGGTACGCCGGTGTGGGAGCACAACGGCATCCTGTGCACCGGTGAAACCTACAAGCAGGCGGTGAAACTGACCTTCGCCCACGGCGCGGCGCTGCCGGACCCGAAGGGCCTGTTCAACGCCAGCCTGGACGGCAACACCCGGCGCGCGATCGACATCCATGAAGGCGCGATGCCCAATGCGCCTGCGTTGAAGGCCTTGCTGCGTGAAGCAGCGAAGTACAACGCGGCAAAGAAAAAGCGGTAGTGCCGGCCGCCGGCCGGCAACCTCGCGATGCCTCTGGAAGCGCAGGGAATTGCCGGCCAGCGGCCGGCACTACCGTTGAATTTGTCGATGCACGAGGTTGCCGGCCAGCGGCCGGCACTACCGTGGCGGTGCGGCATCCGGGTCGGCCACCGGCGAGGGCGGGCAGGCGGGGATTTCCGAGGGCGTGGCCAGCTCTTCGGCGTGCGACGGGGCGCCCATCATCTTTGCCTTGCGCCAGCCGCCCCAACGGTAATAGGCCAGCGAGAGCAGCATCGAGACCAGCGAACTGACCGGGAAACTCCACCAGATCGCATCGGCGCCCCAGTAGGGCTGCAGCAGTTCGGCGAACGGCACGCGCACGCCCCACAGCGACGCGGCCAGGATCAGCAGCGGGGCGATCACCGCGCCGGTGGAGCGCACCACGCCGGAGATCACGAAGCTGACGCCGAAGAACAGGAACGAGCCGATCACCACGTGATTCAGATGCCGGGCCGTCTCCAGCGCCTGGCTGGCCGGCGGCAGGAACAGGGCCAACAGCTGCCGGTCGAACACCACCAGCGGCAGGATCAGCGCACCGGTAAGCAGGAAGTTGAACAGCACGCCCTGGCGCGCGGTGCCGCGCACGCGGTCCCAGCGCTGCGCGCCGACGTTCTGCGCGGCCATCGACGAACAGGCCGCGCCGATCGCCATCGCCGGCATCTGCAGGTAGTTCCACAGCTGCAGCGCCGCACCATAGCCGGCGGCGGTGTCGGTGCCGTACTGGTTGACCATGGTCATCAACAGGATGATCGACAGCGAGATCAGCACCATCTGGAAGCCCATCGGCACGCCCTTCACCACCAGCGCCTTGAGGATGGTCAGGTCGAGCTTGAACAGGTGCATGTCGGCACGGCCCAGCCACAGGCTGTGGCGCTTGTGGCGCATGTACAGCAGCAGGCCAGCCAGTGACAGGGTCTGCGCGACCAGGGTGGCCCAGGCCGAGCCGGCGATACCGAGCGCAGGCAGCGGGCCCACGCCGAAGATCAGCAGGGGGTTGAGCACGATGTCCAGGACCACCGACACCATCAGGAAGCGGAACGGTGTACGCGAATCGCCGGCGCCGCGCAGCGCGGCAGTGAGGAAGGCGAACGCGTACAGCGTCGGCATCGCCAGGAAGATGATCTGCAGGTAGGCCTCGGCCAGGGGCAACGAGGCGGCCGGCGTGCCCATCGCGGCCAGCAGCGGGTGGGCCATGAACCAGCCGGCGATGGCGATGATCACCGACAGCCCGATGAAGAACGTGGCGCTGGTGCCGACCACCCGCCGCGCCTGGGCGATGTCGCGCGCACCCATGGCCTGGCCGATCAGGATGGTGGAGGCCATGCCGAAGCCGAACACCGAGCCGATCAGGAAGAACATGATGTTGTTGGCGTTCGCGGTGGCGGTCAGCGCCGCCTCGCCGAGGAAGCGCCCCACCCAGACCGCGTTCACCGAGCCGTTCAGCGACTGCGCGATGTTGCCTGCCAGGATCGGCAGGGAGAACAGCAGGAGACTGCGGCCGATCGGGCCGGAGGTCAGGTCAAGCGGCGCTTTGGCCATGGAGTGGTGATCGAATCCCGGGAGGCGCACACTAGCACCAAGCCGGTTTGCGGGATGTGGCAATGCATCAACGACTGCAGGTGACGTGGCACGTAGCGCTGGCCTTGATCGGCGCCGTACTGGCCGCATGTTCGATGGACGACCGGTTGGGTGATACCCAGATCCGGCCGACCGACCGACCCGAATGCCTGGTGGGCAGCCAGCGCCAGGATCTGGCGTCCGGCGTGCGGCCCTTGATCGGCGGCACCGGCTGCCGTGTCGACCCGGACAATCCGCGTCCTTTGAACAAGCCACCGGAGTAGTTTCGCCCCATGCCCGAGCTTTCCCCGCTGTCGCCCAGTGTCCGCCTGGACATCTGGTTGTGGGCGGCCCGTTTCTTCAAGACCCGCAGCCTGGCCAAGCAGGCCATCGAAACCGGCAAGGTCAGCGTGGCCGGGCAGCGCCCGAAATCCTCGCGCGCGGTGCGCGTGGGCGAGCAGCTGCAGGTGGATCGTGGCGAGGAGCATTTCGAGATCCAGGTGCTGGGCCTGAGCGATCAGCGCGGACCGGCACCGGTGGCGCAACAGCTGTATGCCGAGAGCGAGGCCTCCAGGGCGCGGCGTGCTGAACAGCGGGCGCTGCGCATGGCCGCTCGTGACGGGTTCCAGCCGCCCGAGCACAAGCCGGACAAGCGTGCGCGGCGATTGATCCGCGCCCTGGGTGACATCGACGCGCTTTGACGGTAGTTGCCCACCTTGGTGGGCGTTGTGCCTGGCTGCCAACCAAGGTTGGCATCTACCGGTTCATGGCCGCCCGGCGTGCGCTGTGCCGCGCGCGCTCAGCCACGGTTCGGCTTGCGCCCCGCAGGTTGGGTCTTCCTTCTCATGGAAGATCGCAATGCGCCTGCGCCACAGCCTGTTGTGCCTGTCCCTCGCCACCGCTGCCCCGGCGTTCGCCGCCGACATCACCTTCTGGGATACGCCGCAGCGCGGTGGCAACAGCTTCAACGAGAACCCGCCTGACCGTGCCTACCTCCAGGCGCTGCGGGACACCGGTGCGACCTGGGTCCGGCTGAGCCCGGACAAGTGGAAGAGTGCCGGCGGCCGCGACTTCCTGATGGGCGATGCCGACCGCTACCAGGGGCTGGTGCAGGCCGACGTGGCCATCCTGCGGCGTGCGCTGGATGACGCCAATGCCGCGGGCCTGAAGGTGGTGCTGGTGCCGTTGTCGCTGCCCCTGCTGCGCTGGAAGCAGAAGAACAATGGCGTGGTCGACCAGCGGCTGTGGCAGTCGATGGACAACCATCTGCCTGCGCAGCGCTTCTGGCATGACCTGGCCACGGCATTGAAGGGGCATCCCGCGCTGGCGGCCTACAACCTGATCAATGAGCCGGTGCCGGAGTACGGTGCAGGCCTGGCCGAACATGCCTCAACCGATGCCATGCGGCAGTGGTATGCCGGTGTGCAGGACGGTCCGCGCGATCTGCGCCGCTTCTACTCGGCGCTGATCGCCAGCATCCGCGAGGTCGATGCGGACATGCCGTTGATGCTGGATGCGGGCTGGTATGCCGCCGCCGATGGGTTCAACTACTGGCCAGCGCCGTTGGCCGATACCCGGCTGCTCTACAGCGTGCACATGTATGAGCCGTATGCGGCGACCAGTGCGCCGAACCAGAAGCGCGCCACGCCGTACCGGTATCCGGGCCTGGTGCCGTTCGGTGAGCACAGTGAACGCTGGGATGCCGCGCGCGTGCAGGCGTACCTGCAGCAGCCGATGGACTGGGCCAGGACCCACGGCATTGGCGCCAATCGCATGGTAATCGGTGAGTTCGGCTGCATGCGGCGCTGGCCGGACTGTGCCCGCTATCTGCGCGACGTGCTGGCCGTGGCCGAGCAGCAGCGGGTTCACTGGGCCTTCTACGCCTTCCGCGAAGACGGTTGGGACGGCATGGACTACGAGCTGGGCGACACGGCGCTGCCGGGCTCGTACTGGCAGGCGGTGGAGAAGGGCGAGCCTGTGCAGCCACCGCGTTCGATGCAGGCGCCGCTGTTCGCGCCGATCCTGCAGCGGTTGAAAGACGGGGCGCGTTGAAAACGCCGTCGCTGCTCCGCATGCCAACCAAGGTTGGCATCTACCGGGTCATGGCCGCCGTCGGATCGCTCTGGTAGTCGCCCACCTTGGTGGGCGACTGGATGTGCCAACCAAGGTTGGCACCTACCGAGGCACGTCAACCGTGCAGGTCGTAGCGGTCCAGCTCCATCACCCGGGTCCAGGCGGCGATGAAATCCTGCACGAACTTCTTCTCGCCATCGGCGCTGGCATAGACCTCGGCCAGTGCGCGCAGCACCGCATTGGAACCGAACACCAGGTCGGCGCGGGTACCGGTCCAGCGTGCAGCACCGTCGTTGCGGCCACGGCCTTCGTAGCTTTCACGGCCGGTGGCCTTCCACTGCGTGCCCATGTCCAGCAGGTTGACGAAGAAGTCGTTGCTGAGCGTGCCCGGGCGCGCGGTGAACACGCCGTGCTTGCCGCCGTCGGCATTGGCGCCGAGCACGCGCAGGCCACCGACCAGTGCGGTCATCTCCGGCGCGGTCAGCGTCAGCAGCTGCGCCTTGTCGATCAGCAGCGCCTCACCCGGCACGCTGTAGGCGCCCTTCAGGTAATTGCGGAAGCCATCGGCGGCCGGCTCCAGCACCGCGAACGATTCGACATCGGTCTGTTCCTGGCTGGCATCGGTGCGGCCCGGGGTGAACGGCACGCTGACCTCATGACCCCCGGCCTTGGCGGCCTGTTCGACACCCACGCCACCGGCCAGCACGATCAGATCGGCCAGTGAGACCTGCTTGCCGCCGGCATTGAAGCTGGCCTGCACCTTTTCCAGCGCGGCCAGCACCTTGGCCAGCTGCTGCGGCTGGTTCACCGCCCAGTCCTTCTGCGGCGCCAGGCGGATGCGTGCACCATTGGCGCCGCCACGCTTGTCCGAACCACGGAAGGTCGAGGCTGACGCCCAAGCGGTGGAGACCAGCTCGGCTACGCTCAGGCCCGCTGCGGCGATCTGCTGCTTCAGTGCGGCGATGTCCCTGGCGTCGATCAGCGGGTGCTGTGCCTCAGGCAGGGGGTCCTGCCAGATGAACTGTTCGGCCGGAATTTCCGGGCCGAGGTAACGCGCACGCGGGCCCATGTCGCGGTGGGTCAGCTTGAACCAGGCGCGGGCGAAGGCGTCGGCGAAGGCCTGCGGCTCGGCGAGGAAACGGCGCGAGATCTTCTCGTAGGCCGGATCCATGCGCAGCGACAGATCGGTGGTGAGCATGGTGGGGCGGTGCTTCTTCGACGGATCGTGCGCGTCGGGAATCACCGCGTCGGCATTCTTGGCCACCCACTGGTGCGCACCGGCCGGGCTCTTGCTCAGTTCCCACTCGTTGCCGAACAGGATTTCGAAGAAGTCGTGGCTCCACTGCGCCGGAGTACGCGTCCAGGTCACTTCCAGGCCGCTGGTGATGGCATCGCCGCCCTTGCCGCTGCGGAAGCTGCTGGCCCAGCCCAGGCCCTGGTTTTCCAGGCCGGCGGCTTCCGGTTCCTTGCCGACGTTGTCGGCCGGGCCGGCACCGTGGGTCTTGCCGAAGCTGTGGCCACCGGCGATCAGCGCGACGGTCTCCTCGTCGTCCATGGCCATGCGGCCGAAGGTATCGCGGATGTCATGCGCGGCCAGCACCGGATCCGGGTTGCCATCCGGGCCTTCCGGATTGACGTAGATCAGGCCCATCTGCACCGCAGCCAGCGGATTTTCCAGCTTGCGCGAATGCACGTCGCCGTCGGCGTCGTCATCGGACACCAGCACGCCATGGTTCTCTTCAACGCCTTCCGAGCCATGCTTGTAGCGCACGTCGCCGCCCAGCCAGGTGGTCTCGCGGCCCCAGTACACATCCTGGTCCGGCTCCCAGGTGTCGGGGCGGCCGCCGGCGAAGCCCAACGTCTTGAAGCCCATCGATTCCAGCGCGACGTTGCCGGTGAGAATGAGCAGATCGGCCCAGGAAATGGCCTGGCCGTACTTCTGCTTGATCGGCCACAGCAGGCGCCGGGCCTTGTCCAGGCTGACATTGTCCGGCCAGCTGTTGAGCGGTGCGAAGCGCTGCTGGCCACGGCCGCCGCCGCCACGGCCGTCGCCGATGCGGTAGGTGCCGGCACTGTGCCAGGCCATGCGGATGAACAGGCCGCCATAGTGCCCGAAGTCGGCCGGCCACCAGTCCTGCGAATCGGTCATCAGCGCCTTCAGGTCCGCCTTCAGCGCAGCGTAGTCCAGCCCCTTGAAGGCCTTGGCGTAATCGAAGCCGGCATCGAGCGGGTTGGAGCGCGCCGAATGCTGGTTGAGCAGGTCCACGCGCAACTGGTTCGGCCACCAGTCGCGGTTGGTCGTCGCGTCGCCGACGACGGCATGGTTGAACGGGCACTTCGCTTCGCTTTTCATGGGTCTCTACCTGTGGACTGGCGAAAGGTGGAATCGGGGGAGGCCTGACCACCATAGGCGGCGCCTACCAATGGGTAAATTCGATTGATTCAACCGCTGCGATAGTGGATGCCTATAGATGGCCGCGCACGCCTGTGCATGATCAGCGCTTGAGCAGGCCCGCGCCCAGCTTCATCAGATCGCTGGCTCCGAACTGGCCGTCGCCGTCCTGGTCCAGTACGCCGCCGAGCAGGCTGCCGATGCCGCCGGACTGTTGCGTTTCCTGGCCCAATGCCTGGCTCAGCTGGCCTGCGTTGCCGCCCTGGGCGAAGCGCTGGGCCAGGAAGGACATCACGATGGGGGCGAGGATCGCCAGCAGCTTGCCGGAGGTGCCGCTGTCGAGGCCGGTCTTCTGCCCGAGCAGTTGTGCCGCCTGCGGTTGCTGGCCACCGAACACATGGCCGAGGATGCCGGCGCCATCGGTGGCGCCGCTGCCACCGCCGCCCATCACCGCGCCCAGGATGCCGCCCAGGTCGAAGCCGCCGCCACCGCTGTGGTCGCGCTGCAACGCGTTGAGCAGCGACTGCGCGCCCTGTGGCTCACTGGCGTTCTGCCCCATCGCGCCGAGCAGCAGGGGCAGGGCGCTGCCGACCGCCTGGGTGGTCTGGCTGCTGTCCAGGCCGAGTTGCTGGGACACCTGCTGCAGGCCCTGGCCCTGCTGCAGCTGCTGGAAGAGGGATGCGGCAAGCGATTCGGTGTTCATGGCAGTCTCCGTTCTGTGAAGGAAGGACTGCCCGAGCATAACGCTGCGTGCACTACGGGAATGCGAAGGCAGCCGAGCATGGCTCGGCGCTACAGGGGGGCGGATTCCAGGTAGAGCCGAGCCCACGCTCGGCTGCTCCTGACCTGCCGACGCCGTTACAACAACGTCTTCAACCGGTACAGCGCCTCAAGCGCCTGCTTCGGGGTCAACTCGTCCGGATCGATCGCCGCCAGCGCTTCCTGCGCCTTGCTGGACGGCGCGCTGAACAGGCCGAACTGCTGTGGTGCGTCCAGAGCCTGCGGTGCCAGTTCGGCCGCGTGGCTTTCACCGCCGCGCTGTTCCAGCTCGGCCAGGCGACGACGCGCCTGCGCCACGGTCGCCCGCGGCAGGCCGGCCAGTGCCGCCACCTGCAGGCCGAAGCTGCGGTTGGCCGGGCCGTCCTTCACCGCGTGCATGAACACCAGCGCCTCGCCATGCTCGACCGCGTCCAGGTGCACGTTGGCAATGCCGCTGCGGCCGCCCTCGTGCTGTTCGTCGGCCAGCGCGGTCAGTTCGAAGTAGTGGGTGGCAAACAGCGTGTAGCAGCGGTTCTGGTAGGCCAGGTGGCGGGCCACTGCGTCGGCCAGCGCCAGGCCGTCATAGGTGGAGGTGCCACGGCCGATCTCGTCCATCAGCACCAGCGAATGCGCGGAGGCGTGGTGCAGGATGTAGCTGGTTTCGGCCATTTCCACCATGAAGGTGGATTGCCCGCGCGCCAGGTCGTCGCCGGCGCCGATGCGGGTGAGGATGCGGTCGATCGGGCCGATCAATGCGCGGCTGGCCGGCACGAAGCTGCCGATGTGGGCCAGCAGCACGATCAGCGCGTTCTGCCGCATGTAGGTCGATTTACCGCCCATGTTCGGGCCGGTGATGACCAGCATGCGACGGTCTGGATGCAGGTCCAGATCGTTGGGTTCGAACGGCTGTTCGCGCACCGCCTCGACCACCGGGTGGCGGCCGCGTTCGATCTTCAGGCACGGCTCGGCCTGCAGTTCCGGGCGTGCCCAGTCCAGCGCCTGTGCACGTTCGGCGAAGGCGGCCAGCACGTCCAGTTCGCTCAGCGCCGCCGCACACTGCTTCAGCGGTTCCAGCTGGCTGCCCAGGGTGTCGAGCAGTTGTTCGTAGAGGTACTTCTCGCGCGACAACGAACGGTCGCGCGCGGACAGCACCTTGTCCTCGAACGCTTTCAGTTCTTCGGTGATGTAGCGCTCGGCATTGGTCAACGTCTGCCGGCGGGTGTAGTGCACCGGCGCGCGGTCGGACTGGCCCTTGCTGATTTCGATGTAGTAGCCGTGCACGCGGTTGTAGCCCACCTTCAGGGTGGGAATGCCGCTGCTTTCTCGTTCGCGCTGTTCCAGGTCGACCAGGAACTGGTCGGCGTGGGTCGACAGCCGGCGCAGCTCATCCAGTTCTTCGTCGAAGCCATCAGCCAGCACGCCGCCATCGCTCAGCTTCAGCGGTGGCATTTCGGCAATCGCACTGGCCAGCAGCTGCGCGCATTCGTCGTGCTCGCCGAGCGCGGCGTGCAGGGTCTGCAGGCGCGGCGAATCCAGCGGTGCCAGCACCTCGCGCACGGCCGGCAGCAGGCCCAGGCCATCGCGCAGGGTGGAGAAATCGCGCGGGCGCGCCGAGCGCAGTGCAACGCGGGTGAGGATGCGCTCCAGATCGCCCAGGCGGCGGAACTGCTCGCGGATGTCGGCGTCGCTGCCGCGATCAATCAGGGTTTCCACGGCGTGATGGCGCTGCACCAGCACCTCGCGCAGGCGCAGCGGACGATGCAGCCAGCGCCGCAGCAGGCGGCCGCCCATCGGCGTGACCGTGCTGTCGAGCACGCCCAGCAGGGTGTTGCGGGTATCGCCGTCGACGCGCGTATCCAGCTCCAGGTGGCGGCGGGTCGCGGCGTTCATCGCGATCGCCTCGCCGGCGGTTTCCATCGCGATCGAGGTCAGATGTGGCAGGCGCTGCTTCTGGGTTTCCTCCACATAGCCGAGCAGGGCGCCGGCGGCGGCGGTGGCGCGCGGCTTGTCGTCGATGCCGAAACCGCTCAGGTCATGCAGCTTGAAGAAGGCCAGCAGCTGGCGGCGGCCGCTGTCGGCGTCGAACAGCCACGGTGCGCGGCGGCGCACGCCGGTGCGCTGGCGCAGGAATTCCGGCCAGTTCTCTTCGTCGGGTACCAGTAGTTCGGCCGGCTCCAGGCGCGCCAGTTCGGCTTCCAGCGCGTCGTCGGTCTCCACTTCGTTGACCAGGAAGCGACCACCGGCCAGATCGGCCCAGGCCAGGCCGTAGCCCTGGCGGGTACGCGACAGCGCCATCAGCAGGGTGTCGCGGCGCTCGTCCAGCAGCGCCTCGTCGGTGACCGTGCCAGGGGTGACGATGCGCACTACCTTGCGTTCGACCAGACCCTTGGCCAGTGCCGGATCGCCGATCTGCTCGCAGATGGCCACCGACTCGCCCAGCGCCACCAGCCGCGCCAGATAGCCCTCGTAGGCATGCACCGGCACACCGGCCATCGGGATCGGCGCGCCGCCGGAACTGCCGCGCTGGGTCAGGGTGATGTCGAGCAGGCGCGCGGCCTTGCGTGCATCGTCGTAGAACAGCTCGTAGAAGTCGCCCATGCGGAAGAACAGCAGCAGGTCCGGGTAGTCGGACTTGGCTGCGAAGAACTGCTTCATCAGCGGGGTGTGTTCGGCGGACTTGTCTTTGGACATGGGACTCGTGGATCGGGGCATCCGGCCGCGCCGGAAGGCTGCGGCGGCGGAGCAGGGACAGGGCCGTCCATGGTAACTGCTGGGGCACCCGGGTGCCGGTACCGATGCCGGGCCACAGGGCGCATCAGGTCGCTGCCCGCGCGATCTGCCGAGGGCGGGTGGGCCCCTTCATGGCGATCGCGCGGCGGGGGATTTCCGGTATCCGCCATCAACGGTATTCACTGGCATTATGAATGCGGGTATCGGGGGTATTTTCCAGGCCGCTCCGCACAGTTCAGGATATTCTTGAAGGTATATGCAGAAAATCTCTTAAAGATTCTCCCGGTTACGCCGCCATCGATCGTACGGCCATGATCAAGGGAATTGAGATGCTCGCCTTACGCAACCTCCGTGTGGGTTCCCGGCTGGGTGCCGGGTTTGGTCTGCTGCTCCTGTTCATCCTGGCCATTGTCGGCCTGGTGCTGTACGGAAATCACCTCAAGTCCGCCCAGTTCGAAAAGGTGGTGGACGTGAACATGGTGAAGATGCGGCTGTTGAACGACATGCTCGATACCAACAACGCGATGCTGATGCACCGGCGGTTGATGGTGATCAAGCGCGGCGAGGATTTCGACAAGGATTATCAGCAGGCCCTGCAGCTGTCGCATACCTACGACGGTATATGGGCGCGTTACGTCAAGATTCCGCGCGACGCCACCGGCGATACGCTGGTGGCGAAAATCGAAGCGGCGCGCAAGGCCACCGAGGTTTCCACCGGGCAGCTGCATGCACGCATGAAGGCCGGTGATTTCGACGGTGCCGCCCGCGAACTGCTGGCCGAGCATGGTCTGGCGACGGCCTGGAATGAATCCATTTCCGCGCTGCTGCGCCACCAGGAATCGCTGACCGCGCGCAGCCGCGAAGAATATCGCGCCACCGAGGCCTGGACCGGCACGCTGTCGATGGTATTTGGCGCACTGAGCCTGCTGCTGGGGTCATTGGCGGCCTGGGCGATCACCCGCAGCCTGACCCGCCCGCTGGCGGGGGCGGTGAAGCTGGCCGACGGTATCGCCAGCGGACGCCTGGACACTGCCATCGACGCCTCGGGCAACGATGAGGTGACCCAGCTGCTGAAGTCGATGCAGCGCATGCAGTCCCAGGTGCAGGCGGTGATGGCGGCACAGGGCGAGCTGGCCCGCCAGCACGATGCGGGAAGTCTCAGCTATCGCATGGACGAGAGCGCGTTCCCGGGCGACTACGGACGCATGGTGCACGAGACCAATGCCCTGGTGGGCTCGCACGTACAGGTGCAGAACCGCTTGATCGAGGTGATGAAGCATTACGCGCGCGGTGACTTGTCGGTGGACATGGATCCATTGCCGGGCGAGAAGGCGGCGATCACCCAGGCCATGGACGAGACCAAGCGCAGCCTGTCGGCGATCAATGGCGAGATCCGCCGGCTGGCGACGGCAGCGGCCGCCGGCGATTTCAGCCAGCGCGGTGATGAAGCGCGCTTCTCCTACGAATTTGGTGACATGGTGGCCGGGCTGAACCGGCTGATGCAGACCACCGACGAGAATCTGGTACAGGTCTCGACCCTGCTGCAGGCGATCTCGCGCGGCGACCTGACGGTGCGCATGGAAGGTGATTTCCATGGCGTGTTCGCGCGCATGCGGGACGACTGCAACGCCACCGTCGATCAGCTCAAGCAGATCGTCGGGCGCATCCAGTCCAGTGCATCGAGCATCACCCTGGCCGCAGGTGAGATCGCCGCCGGCAATACCGATCTGTCGCGGCGCACCGAGCAGCAGGCGGCCAACCTGGAAGAGACCGCTGCATCGATGGAGGAGCTGACGTCCACCGTCAAGCAGAACGCCGAGCACGCGCGTCAGGCCAACCAGCTGGCCATCGGCGCGCATGGCGTGGCGACGCAGGGCGGCGATGTGGTCGGCCAGGTGGTGACCACGATGTCCGCCATCGAAGCCGCTTCGAAGAAGATCGCCGAGATCATCAGTGTGATCGATGGCATCGCCTTCCAGACCAACATCCTGGCGCTCAACGCGGCGGTGGAGGCCGCGCGCGCCGGCGAGCAGGGCCGTGGCTTTGCGGTGGTCGCCAGCGAAGTGCGCACGCTGGCGCAGCGCTCGGCGGGGGCGGCCAAGGAGATCAAGGGGCTGATCGAGGATTCGGTGGGCAAGGTGGCCGATGGGTCGGCGCTGGTACGCCAGGCGGGCACCACCATGGGCGAGATCGTGGCCTCGGTGCAGCGCGTGACCGACATCATGGCCGACATTTCCGTAGCCTCGCAGGAGCAGAGTTCGGGCATCGAGCAGGTCAACCAGGCGGTGGTGCAGATGGACGAGACCACGCAGCAGAATGCAGCGCTGGTGGAAGAAGCCAGTGCCGCCGCACGCTCGATGGCGGAACAGGCCAACCTGCTGTCCGAGGCCGTGGCCGTGTTCCGTACGGGTGCGGTCGCTGCGGCCACATCGGTTCCGCGCGCGCTTGCCGCAGTGGCCGCCTCGGTCGCGCCGGTGCGACGACCGGCGGCGCTGTCGCCACGCATCGAGCAGACGTTGGCCGCCAATGCAGGTGGCTGGGAAGAGTTCTAGCGGTAGCGCATGCCGGCAGGGAGACGGCGCCCATCGCGATGGCTGATCGCGGTGGGCGCACCTTTGTTCCTGAACGCGCCATGGCCGATCAGGTGGCGGACACGCGCATTTCACTTCCGGTTGCCACCCCCGGGAGGAGACTTGCGACATACCGCAACCTTGGAGATGGCCATGAAGACCTCGACCCGATTGCTTGTGCTGGGCACGCTGCTGGCGGCATCGTCGGTGGCCGGCGCCCAGACCTACGGCCCGCGCGATGAGGGACGCCGTTTCAACGATGGCAGCCGCGTGGTCTGCAAGAACGTGGAAGTGCAGCGCAACTCGCGCGATCCCAACCGTATTGCCGGCACGGCGACCGGTGCGGTGATCGGTGGCCTGCTGGGCAACCAGGTGGGTGGCGGCAACGGCAAGAAGCTCGCCACTGTGGCCGGAGCCGTGGCCGGTGGTGCGGCGGGCCGGCAGATCCAGGGCAACAGCCAGCAGAAGAACGGCGATCGCGTGGTCGAACGCCGCTGCGAGCGCGTCTACCGCTGATTGCCTGTATCCGCGCAGCCCCTTCCGCAGCAGCACGTAGTACGTATGTCCCGAACGCCGGCCCCGTGCCGGCGTTCGTCGTTGAGTGGCCCCGTATCGCGGGCCGCGGTGCGGTGTCTATACTGCGCCGACTTCAACGGATGAACGCCCTGTGAACGAATCACCCCTGGCTGAGTCGCGCGCGCCGGTTGCCGAGGTCGATCCAGCACCGGAAGCGACAGCGCGCTTCGGCCGCCTGCGTGAGCGTACCGACGAGCTCGAATTGTTCATCTCCGGCCTGCTGGCGTTCGCACTGTTGGCGGTACCGGGTTACCTGTTCGATGCCTGGGCGCGCAGCAGCCTGCACACCGAAGGCATGTATTTCCAGGTGCTCTGGTTTGGTTTCAGCATCAGCGTAGGCATGTGCTACGTACTGGCGGTGGCGCTGATCGCGCACCTGACCGTGCGCGGCTACTGGATCGGGCTGATCGGGTTGAAATCGCACTTTCCCAAGGGCATCGACTGGGAGCGGCTGCAGCAGATGGGCCCGGTATCGCGTGCTTTCCTCAAGGCCCGCGACGGTGGCCTGGACGGCAGCATCGAGCGCGCCGACCGCCTGGCCACGCTGCTTTTCTCCACCACGCTGCTGGCGGTGCAGACGCTGGCGGGCACCCTGGTGGTCGCTGTGCTCACGCTGTGCGCGGCGATGGCGATCAGCGCACTGGCCGGGGGGGCGGAGCGCGTCGGCATGACGGTGGTGGCAACGGTGCTGAGCAGCCTGTTCGCGCTCGCGCTGGTGCCGGCGGTGCTGGAACGTGTCATTGCACGCCGGCAGCGGCGCGGCCAGTCCTCCGACCGCCAGCAGCGCTGGCTGCAACGTTTCCTGGGGGCCATGCAGCGTGTTCCCCTGCTGCGTCTGATGCAGGCGATGCAGTTGACGTTGCAGAGCAACCTGCGCTCGCGTTCGTTCATGGCGGCCTACCTGCTGGCGGTGATGGTGGCAATGGTGCTGGGCGGGGTGCAGGTGCTGGGTTCGCTGAAGTTCTCGCTGTTCAACCGTTATCAGGTGATGACCGACGAAGCGGTCGAACACGGCATGCTCAGTGCGCACTACGAGTCGCTGCGCTCCGCGCATGATCAGCTGTTGCCGTATCCGATGATTCCGTCCGACACGATCAGCGGTTCGCGACTGCGCGTGTTCATTCCGCATCGGCCGCAGCGTGACAACCCGCTGGCGCGCCAGCGCTGCACCGCGCTGCCGGGCGCCCGCAACGAAGCGACCGGCATGCAGGCGGCCAATGCGGCAGTGGAGTGCCTGTCGCGGCTATGGCAGGTGCAGCTGGACGGTACGCCGGTGGATCTGCACGACTTCATGCCGATGGAGCGTCGCGACCTCGACATGCGTGGCCTGGTGGGCTATCTGCCAACGGCAGGGCTGACGCCGGGGCGGCATGATCTGTCGCTGGTGTGGAATGCGCAGGGCGGCACGCGCGGAGGCGATCGTCGTCGCGAGTTCCGCATCCCGTTCTGGTACGCCCCAGACCCCTGAGAAAAGGGGACGGAGGGGATTAAGTCGCAATCGCCCAATCTAGCCGTTTACGACTTAATCCCCTCCGTCCCCTTTTCTGGCGAGGAGGCGGTGGGCGGCGAGGCTGCCGTAGAGCAGCAACAGGGCGGTGAGGGTGATCAGTTCGTGGCTGACCTCGGCCAGGCGGGCGTCCATCTGGTTCAGGCGCACCATCAGGTTGATGCCCGAGGTGGTCGGCAGCAGCTGCGCCAGCCAGACCAGCGGTTGCGGCGTCATCACGGCCGGCCACGACAGGTTGGCCAGGAAGAACAGCGGGATCGAGGTGGCGATGATGTACTGGAACGCGCGTTCGCGGGTGCGGAAGAAGCTGCCTACGAACAGTCCGAACGCCACCGTGGCGGCGATGAACAGGGTGCCGCCCAGCAGCTGGCCCAGCGGATTGCCGCCGCGCGGATAGTCCTGCACCCAGGCGGTGAAGCCGGCGTAGTAGAACAGACCGAACAGGCCGATCAGGCCGAAGCCCAATGCCATGCCCGCCAGCGTTGGCAGGTCGAAGCGCAGGCGGCGGCCCAGCGCGAGTCGGCGGCCACCCAGCAGTACGCCGATGCCCATCAGCAGGGTCTGGTGCACGATCAACTCGGCTACACCGGGCACGATGGCGCTGCCATAGCCTTCCTGGGTGTTGTACAGCGGGCGCTGCACCAGCGTGACCGGTGGCGCCTGCGGTGCGCCCATGAAGGTTGCCTGGCCGACCACCGCGTCACGTCCGAATGCGCCCAGTGCATCGGCCACGCTGCCCAGCACCCAGCTGGCGCGGCCCAGGTAGGCGCCATTGCCAAGCAGCACCAGCTTGGCCGGGTGCCCACGCAGGATGTCGCGCTCCAGGTTGGCCGGGATCAGCACGATGCCCTCGGCATGGCCGGCTTCCAGCTGCTGGCGCGCGCTGTCGATGTCGGCCGGTTGCCCGACCACGCGTGCGACCCGCAGCGCGTCGAGCTTGCGCAGCAGTTCGCGGCTGGTGGCGCTGTGGTCTTCGTCCACCACCAGCACCGGCAGGTTGCCGGCCACCTGGTGGCGATACGCGGCCGGGTAGAAGAACGAGTACAGGATCACCGCGCCGACCATCACCACGATCGCGTAGCGGTCGCACAGCACCGCCATCAGGGTCTGCCGCAGGCTGCGCCATAATCCACTCATGCGCCGGCCCCCGCAGGCTGTGCGGCTTCGGGCGTACGCGCGAACGCGATCAGGCGCAGGCCGCCGATGCCGCCGGCCACGACCGACATCAGCAGCAGCGTGGCCAGCGGCCACAGCGAGACCAGCGGCGGTGAACCGATGAACTGCTGCTGGGTCTGCAGCTTGATGTAGGCGCTGAGCGGCAGCAGCTGGTGCCAGACGCGGGTGAACAACGGCCCGTCCAGTACCGGGAAGGTGGCGCTGGAGAACGCCAGCGCGGTGCCGATGCTGAGGCCCACTGCGGACAGTGCGGTGCCCATGTCGCGGGTTACGCCGACGAAGAACAGCGCGTACGCGGCGGTGGCCAGATAGAACAACGGCTGCGCGAGCACCAGCAGCAGCACGCTGCCGGCCACGCCATCGCCACGCAGCCACGCCAGGTAGCCGAGGCCGAGCGCGCCATACAGCGAGAACAGCAGGATGTACGGCATGATCTTGCCGGCGATGGCCGCCCACGGCGTGCGACCCAGCCAGCCGGGCAGGGTGCCATCGCGGATCTCGCGGCCGAGGCTGCCGGCCACGGCCAGTGCCAGCACCAGCGACAGTACGGCCGGGAATATCAGCGGCAACAGGAACAACTCGTAGCTGCGCGCCGGGTTGTAGAGGATGTCCGACTGCACCGCGATCGGTGCTGCACGCAGCTTGCCCGGGCCGACCTGCAGGCCGATGCGCTCGCGCAGCAGGCGTGCATTCCAGGCCGAGACCGCGTCGCCGATATCACGCGCGGCGGACTGGCCGGTGGTCATGTAGGTGGCGTTGTAATAGGCGAACACCGTGCCCTGGCGGCCACGCAGCGCCTGCCGGGTGACATCGCGCGGCACCAGCACGATCGCGAACACGTCCAGGCGGCGCAGCTGCGAACGTGCCTCCTCCATGTCCGCTGGCTGGCTGGCGATGCGTACGCCGGGGCTGGCATCGAGCATGCGCAGCAGCAGCCGGCTGTCGCTGCTGTGGTCAAGGTCGACCACGGCAATGGGGATATCGCGCATCACCGACGGGGTGAACATCCACGCCATCAGCACCAGCATCAGCAGCGGCAGCAGCGTGACCAGCATCAGATCGGCGCGGTTGCCGCACAGCGCACGCAGCTCGCGCCGCCACGAAGCGGCGAAGCCACCGCTGCCTGGGCTCAGTGCTGGGGCCATGCGAACAGCACGCTCATGCCGGGGCGGAAGCCCTCGATGCGGCGTACCGGGCGCACCCGCACCTCGAAGCTGCGGACGTCGTAGCCGGACGACTGGCGGGTGGTACGCCAGGTCGCGTAATCGCCGGCGGGGTTGATGAAGTAGACCTCGAACTCAGCGTCCTGCCCCAGCGCGGGCACGCTGCCCTTCAGCTTGCTGCCGACCTTCAGGCCCTGCATCTGCGATTCGCGCAGGTTCATCGCCACCCACATGCGGTCGATGTCGACCAGGGTGAACACCGGGTAGCCGGCCGGCACCAGTTCGCCCGGGTCGGCCATGCGCTTGTTGATCTCGCCCGACATCGGCGCGCGCCCTTCCACTTCGGCACGCGCGGCGTTGACCTCGGCCACCGCGCCCTGCGCCTGCTGTACCTGGCCCTGCGCGGCGCGCTTGTCCTGATCGCGCGCGCCGGCCAATGCCATGTCGTACTGCGCGCGGGCGGCACGCGCCAGTTCGCGCGAACTGGTGGCCTGGGCATGCGCTTCATCGCGCTTCTGCCGGCTCATCACCCCTTCGTTGAACAGGTTCTGCACGCGCTGGTAGGTGGCTTCGGCCAGCGTCGCGCCGGCTTCGGCGCGCTTCCAGTTCGCTTCGGCGGCGCGGATGTCTTCGCTGCGCGCGCCTTCGTCGGCCTTGTCGGCCACCGCCTGCGCGGCGGCCAAAGCACCGTGGGCCTGCTGTTCCTTGGCGGCCACTTCGGGGCTGTCGAGCAGGAACAGCACCTGCCCTGGCTGCACGCGGTCGCCCTCGCGCACCTTCAGTTCGGCCACGCGCGCGGTGATCTTGGCGGCCACGTTGATCGTGTCCGCATCGGCCATGCCCTGGATCTGGTCGGCCGGGCTGCGCCAGGCCAGCCACAGGCCGAGCACCACCACGACCAGCAATACCACCACCAGGATCGGTCCCAGCCGGCGCTTGCCGGGGGGCGTCGTCGCTTCGTCGTGCAGCACATCACTCATGGTCGATCACCTCGTCCGCACGCCGCCGGAACTCTTCGAAACGGTCCATCTGTCCACTGATCTCCAGCAACTGTGCCAGCGCAATATCGTATTGGTAAGCAGCCTGCGCACGCTCGACACGGGCGCCACCGAGGCCGAGCCGCGCGTCGATCACATCCAGCGAGGTGGCCTGGCCTTCGCGGAACGCCAGTTCCTGCAGGCGCAGGTTTTCCTGGGCCTGGGCGATGCTGCTGTCGAGCAGCACGAACTGCTGGCGCGCGGTTTCCAGTTCGTTCCACGCCTTGCGCACGCCCAGTGCGACCTGGTTCTCGGCCTCGCGCAGGCCGGCCTCGGCCTGCTCCTGCTGCGCGCGCGCGGCGCTGATCTGCGCCGGCCGCGAGTTCGGCGACAGGAAGGTGTACTTCAAGCCGATGCCGAACGCCCAGTCCGGATCGGTCAGCATCTCGTCGCGGCGGCGGAAGTCGTACTGGCCGAAGGCGAAGATCTGCGGTTTCAACTTGGCCTGCTGCACGCGCACGCCCTGTTCGGCCTGTGCCACCATCGCCCGCAGGCGTGCGATCTGTGGCTGGCGCGCCTGCGCAGTGCGCTCGAAGCTGGCCACCGGTTCCAGCGGCACCCGCTGCACGAACAGTGGCGATACCGGCTGCACCTCGCCACCGCTGCGCAGCAGCGTGGACAGCGCGGCCTTCAGCGTGGCCAGGTCGTTCACCGTCTTCTGGTACTCGCGCTCGGCCTTGTCGCGGGCCACAGTGGCCTGCAGGCGCTGCGCGCGCGTGGCGAAGCCCTCGCGCTCCAGCTTTTCCGCGTCGGACAGGTGGCGGTTGAGACCATCGCGCACATCGCGGCGCACGTCCACCGCCTGTTCGGCCAGGCGCTGGCCGAAATAGGCCTGGGCCAGCTGCACGGTCAGCGATTGGCGTTGCGCTTCACGTTCGGCGCTGGCCTGTTCGTCGGCGGCGCTGGCGGCACGCTGCGCGGCCGGGATTACGCCACCGGTGTACAGCGGCAGCACCGCGGTCACCACCGGGCGCGTGCGCCAGTCGCGTTCGGTGAACGACAGCGGCGAGTCGATGCCGTAGGCCTCGGCCACCGGCGCCAGCGAGCCCAGCGGCAGGGTGAGGGTCTTCTGGAACTGCAGGCGGCGCACTTCGCCGGTGATCTCCGGCAGCCGCAGCAGGCGGGTGGCGTCCTGCAGGTCCTGCTTGTTGCGCACCGCCGCGTCGGCCGCCGCGAGCGCGTCGGAGACCTGCTCCAGGCGTTGCCGTGCCTGTTCCCAGTCCAGCGCCGGTGCATCGGCGGTGCTCTGCGCGGGCGCCGCGAACGGCAGGCAGGCTGCCAGCGCCAGCGCGGCCGCCGCGCGGTGCATCCTTGTACGTCGGCCGATCACGCCCATGCCGTCCCAATGGTGAAGAAGTGCGCAAACGGTAGTGCGCGCGGCGTGAAGCCCGGGTCTGCGGTCATCGGTTTCTCCTCAACGAAGGGTGCCGCTGGCGGCGGTGCGCAGCGCCTGGGTGATGTGCTGCAGCGTGCTAGAGCGCACGGCCGCATGCTGCCAATACAACGGCACGTCGAGCCAGCGGCGGGGTTCCAGTACCACCACGCGGCCGGCGCGCACGGCCAGTGCGACCAGCGTTTCCGGGGCCATGCCCCAGCCGAGTCCGCATGCCGCGGCTTCGACGAAACCGGTGGAGGAGGGCAGGTAGTGTAGCGGTGGCTGCAGCCGCGCGCGGGTCAGCCGTCGCACGAAGCGCCACTGCAGTTCATCCTTGCGGTTGAACACCAGCATCGGTGCGCGGGCCAGCGCCGCAGCCTGCATGCCCTGATCAAAGTACTGGCGGGCGAAGCCGGGCGAGGCGATGGCGTGGTAGCGCATGGCACCGAGCGGGTGCACGTTGCAGCCCTTCACCGGTTGGCTTTCGGCGGTGACCGCGCCGAGCACGCTGCCATCGCGCAGCAGTTGCAGGGTGTGGTCCTGGTCGTCCATGCGCAGGTCGAACAGGTAACCATGGCGCTGGTGCAGGTCGGCGATGGCCGGGACGAACCAGGTATCGAGCGAATCGTCATTGACCGCCAGCGGAATCGGTGTGCGCGCGGCGTCGTTGCCGCGCTCGGGCAGCAGCTCGGCCAGCGCCTCGGCCTCCAGTGCCTGCATCGGCCGCACCCGGCGCAGCAGTGCCTCGCCAGCGGCCGTCGGGCGGCAGGGCGCCTGCCGCACCAGCAGCACCTGGCCGAGCCGGTCCTCCAGTGCCTTGATCCGTTGCGACAGGGCCGAGGGGCTGATCGACAGGCGGCGTGCAGCGGCCTCGAAACTGCCTTCCTCCAGCACCGCCGCGAACGCAGCCAGTTGCGGATGTACCAGGTCCATGCAGGGGCCCCTTCAGTTTTTCTGCACAGGATAAAGAAAAATCAGTTTGTCTTATCCGGGCGCTGGCCGCACCCTGCGCATCCCTTCGCTGCCCGGTCCGTCCCGATGTGGATTGCCGCCACCGTCGCCGGCCTGCTTGCAGGCGCCGGCCTGATCATCGCCATTGGCGCGCAGAATGCCTTCGTGCTGCGCCAGGGGCTGCACCGTCGCCACGTGGGGACGGTGGTGCTGGCCTGCGCGGGCGCGGACATTGCGTTGATTCTGGCTGGCGTGGGCGGCATGGGCGCGCTGGTGATGCAATGGCCGCTGCTGCTGCAGGTGCTGCGCTTTGGCGGTGCCGCGTTCCTGCTCTGGTATGGCCTGCAGGCCGGCCTGCGCGCCTGGCGCGGTGGCGGTGCACTGGCCGCGGACGATGCGCACGGTGGCAGCAGACGGCAGGTGCTGCTGGCCTGCCTGGCCTTCACCCTGCTCAATCCGCACGTGTACCTGGATACGGTGGTGCTGCTGGGCAGCCTGTCCACGCGCTATCCGGGCGAGCTGCGCTGGGCGTTCGCAGCCGGTGCCTGTGTGGCCAGTGTGGCCTGGTTCTGCACGCTGGGCTATGGCGCGCGGCTGCTGCAACCGATGTTCCGCAATCCCACCGCCTGGCGGGTGCTGGACGCGGGCGTGGCGATGTTCATGTTCTGCCTGGCCACGCTGCTGTTGCTGCGTCCGCTCTAGGCGGCATCATCCAGCGCGCACAACGGCGCTTCGCCGGGGCGCAGGGTCAGTACGCGCACGCCATTGCGGGTAACTGCCACGGTGTGCTCGAACTGCGCCGACAGCTTGCCGTCGCGCGTGTACACCGGCCATTCGTCCGGCTGCTGGCGGATGGCCGGCTTGCCCTGGTTGAGCATCGGCTCGATGGTGAACACCATGCCTTCTTCCAGCACCATGCCGGTGTTGGGATGGCCGTAGTGCAGGATCTGCGGCTCCTCGTGCATCTCCTGGCCGATACCGTGGCCGCAGTATTCCTTCACCACGCTGTAGCCGTGGCTGCGCGCATGACGGGCGATGGCATGGCCGATATCGCCCAGGCGTGCGCCGGGGCGCACCGCGGCGATGCCTTTCCACATCGCCTGGTAGGTGGTCTGCACCAGCCGGCGCGCGGCGTAGTCCACGTCGCCGACAAGATAGGTGGTGCTGGAGTCGGCGATGTAGCCGTTCTTCTCCAGGGTGATGTCGAGGTTGACGATCTGGCCGCTGCGCAGCACGTCGGTGGTGCTGGGCATGCCGTGGCAGATCACGCTGTCGATCGAACTGTTGAGCACGTACGGAAAGCCGTACTGGCCCTTGCTGGCCGGGCGCGCCTGCAGTTCATCGACAATCATGCGCTCGACGAAGTCGTTGATCTCCATCGTGCTGCGGCCCTGCAGCGGCAATCGGTCGAGCGCGGCGAACACCTGCGCAAGCAGGCGCCCGGATTCGGCCATCAGCGCGATTTCGTGCGGCTGCTTGATCATCGCCATGTCAGGCCCGCCCGGGTGCCAATGACTGGGGCTGGACGCCGGCCGCGCGCAGTTCGCTGGCGACGATGTCCTGGAAGCTCAGCGTGGGGTTCAGCTCGCACAGCATGCCGACCCGGATCCAGAAGTTGGCCTGGGCGTTGATCGAGCGGCTGGAGACGGTGCAGGCACGGCGCAGCTGGTCGTGCAGGGTGTCATCGATGTTGACGATGCCCATGGGCGGTCCTGATGGGGTGGATATACGAAGCGTATATACTTCGTATATTAACCTCAAGTCCCCGCCGTTCAGCCGGCGTCGGTGGCAAAGCGCAGGCGGTTGCCGTCGGGGTCGCGCAGCAACATCTCGCGGCTGCCCCACTCGGTGTCATGTGGGGACTGCTCGATCGGCACGCCGGCCGCACTGAACGCGCGGTACAGGGCGTCGACATCCTCGACGATGAAGTACACCGCGCCGCCGACCTCGCAGTCGCCGCTGTGTTCGGTGAGGAAGATCGTCTGGCCATCGCGGGTGAGCTGGGCGAACAGCGGGAAGCCGGGCTCGAAGCGGTGTTCCCAGTCGACCACGAAGCCCAGCCCCTGCACGTAGAACGGCAGGGTGGTGTCGGCGTGGCGCATGCGCAGTTGCGGGATGACGGTCTGGGGCATGGCGGCGGCTCCGAGGTGGGAGCCCAGTGTAGTGCCGGCCGCTGGCCGGCATTCTCGTGAGCGTGGGAACAACGCGGTTGCCGGCCAGCGGCCGGCACTACCGAAGCATTGCCGGCCAGCGGCCGACAGCCGCGGTCAGCAGGCCGTCGGCACGGCCGCCATCGCCGCCAGCAGTTCGCGGTTCACCTGCTGGTGCCGGGCCTGCCAGGCAGGAAGTTGATCGGCGCGGATGTCGGGCTGGCCGTCCAGTGATGACAGCCAGCGCTTGAATCTGCTGCGATAGTTGGCCTGCGAGACTTCACCGGTGATGTCACTGCCGACCAGGCCGCCGGCACGCAGCGCCTCGATCACCACCAGGGCGTCTTCCAGTTGGAACCGGCCCTGGTCCCAGTTGCTGCGCGCCACATCTTCGGCGAACACATCCTTGTCGATCGAAAGATAGGTCGGCTGCGGCGACGCGGCCTGCTCGGCGGCGAACGCCGCCACCAGCGCCTCGGGGTGCTCGAAGCGGCGGAACGCGTGGCCCATGCCGAGCCGGCGGCCCCAGCTCACGTCCACGTCCATGCACCAGTAGGTCAGGCGACCGCCCAGCAGCGGGCGCCAGTGGTTTTCCCAGGCATGGCCGAGACCGATGTCGCTGGAGGTGATGCCCAGCACGTGAATGTGGGAGATCTGCGGCAGCTTGCTGGCGGCGTTCACCCAGGAACCGCAGTGCATGCCGAACGGAAAGCGCATGTTGTCCGGATGGTTGTCCAGCACCACCAGCTGGAACGGCGGTTGTGTGCGCATGCGCTGCAGCAGCGGCAGACTGAGATGGTGGAAGTCACCACTGCCGAGCATCACCGTGCCGAGCTGCGCTGGCAGCGGTGCCAGCACTTCTGCGCTGAAACGCGCCAGGGTGGCGGTGCGGCAGGCGAAGCGCAGCGGGTCATGCCACTGTGGCAAGGACAGGGTCTGCGCCTGCGGCAGCGGCAGCACGCCACCGTCCAGATCCAGAATCAGCGGAGAACGCAACGGCATCGCTCAACCGCCTCCATCCGGTTCGCCCTGCAGATGCGGGGCCAGCCTGCGCAATGCGGCGCGCAGCAGCGGTGAGCGGGCGTGGATCGCGTGCCGGGTGGAGGTGAAGCGCGCGCCCAGTTCGGCTTTGATCCGCGAATCGGTCCAGCCCGCCACATAGTGACTGAGGCCGTGCTGCAGGGCGTACTCAAGGTTGTGCATCCAGCTGACCGCGTACAGGTTGTGCTCGCGCGACTGCGGGTAGGCCAGGCCGATGTACTTGTCCACCAGCTTGCCGGCGTGCACGTAGCACAGGTTCCAGCCGATCAGCCGGCCCTGGTGACGGTACAGGAACATGCGTCCCTGGCCGTGGCTGTCGGCCAGCAGGTGCTGGAAGTAGGGCAGGTCGAGCTGGTCGAAGTGCAATGCACTCTGCGCGTACACGGCCAGGTACAGCGCATGCAGTTCGGCCTGCAGCTGCGGGTCGGCCAGCGCTGGATCACCGGTGGCGATGCAGTCGATCTGCAGGTCCTCGCGCGAGCGCAGCTTGCGCCGGATGTTCTTGCGGCGCGAGGACGACAGGCGACCGAGATAGCCATCGAGCGAATCGAAATCGATCGCCACCCAGGCCAGCGGCATGCCCTCCAGTTCGACGAAGCCGCGCGCCAGCAGCGCCTGCAGGAAGGCTTCGCTATGCGCATTGGCGGCGTCATCCAGCAGCGGTGAATCGATTGCCAGGTCCTTGACCACCAGCAGCCGGGAATCGCCGATCGCGTGACGCGTCACGTCCTCGGCCAGCGCCTCCGGCGCGACGTGTGCCGGCAGTGGGGTGTACTCGGTGCTGGTGGCACCGACGAAGCGGGTCTTCCAGGTGATCCACGGCCGCCACAGGCGCGACAGCGGCAGGCCGAGCAGCTTGCTGCGCAGTGCGTCGTCCATCGTGGTGGTCAGGTCCAGCGGCGCACGGAAGGTCGGCAGGCCGCTGGGCAGACGGCTCGCTTCGAAACCGAGCGGCGGGTGGGCCAGGAAGCCCTCCAGCAGCGCGGCCGGTTCCAGCGCGGTGCTGGAGGCGCGTGGTGTCATCTCCATCGGCACAGGAACCGGCAGCGCATGCGGCCTCAGCCCTTGGCCTTGGTCAGCGCCTGGTCAAGCAGGGTGATCGCCAGATCGATCTCTTCATAGCTGATGTCCAGCGACGGCGCGAAGGTGATCACGTTCTTGTACCAGCCACCCACGTCGAGCACGAGGCCCATGCGCTTGCCGTCGTGCAGCAGGTCGCCGGCCAGGCCGATGTCGACCATGCGGTCCAGCAGTTCCTTGTTCGGGGTGTAGCCATCTTCCTGGCAGATCTCGGCGCGCAGGGCCAGGCCGAGGCCGTCGACATCGCCGATTTCCTTGTGGCGCTTCTGCAGGCCACGCAGGCCGTCGAGGAAGTAGGCGCCCTTTTCCGGCACGGTGCGCTCGTAATCCATCTCCTTGCCCAGCTTCAGCACTTCCAGGCCCAGGCGGGTGCCCAGCGGATTGGAGTTGAAGGTGGAGTGGGTGGAGCCCGGCGGGAACACGGTCGGGTTGATCAGCTCTTCGCGCGCCCACAGGCCCGACAGCGGGTTCAGGCCGTTGGTCAGCGCCTTGCCGAACACCAGCACGTCCGGGGTCACGCCGAAGTGCTCGATCGACCACAGCTTGCCGGTGCGCCAGAAGCCCATCTGGATTTCATCGACGACCATCAGGATGCCGTACTTGTCCAGCACGCGCTTGAGGCCGGTGAAGAAGTTGCGCGGCGGAATGACGTAGCCGCCGGTGCCCTGGATCGGCTCGACGTAGAACGCGGCGTACTCGGCCTGGCCGACCTTGGGATCCCACACGCCGTTGTACTCGCTTTCGAACAGGCGCTCGAACTGCCACACGCAGTGGTCGGAATACTCGTCCGGGGTCATGCCCTTCGGGCGACGGAACGGATACGGGAACGGGATGAACATCGCGCGCTCGCCGAAGTGGCCGTAGCGGCGGCGATAGCGGTAGCTGGAGGTGATCGAGGACGCGCCCAGGGTACGGCCGTGGTAGCCGCCTTCAAAGGCGAACATCAGGCTCTTGCCGCCGCGCGCGTTGCGCACGATCTTCAGCGAGTCTTCGATGGCCTGCGCGCCGCCGACGTTGAAGTGCACGCGGCCGTCGAGGCCGAACTTGTCGTGCATGTCCACTGCAATGGTCTTGGCCAGCTGCACGCGGGTCGGGTGCAGGTACTGGCTGGCGACCTGCGGCAGGGTGTCGATCTGGTCCTTCAGCGCATCGTTCAGGCGCGGGTTGCTGTAGCCGAAGTTGCAGGCCGAGTACCACATCTGCAGGTCGAGATAGGGCACGCCCGCGCCGTCGAACATGTAGCTGCCTTCGCCGCGCTGGAAGATCTTCGGCGGGTCGACGTAGTGGACGGTGTCGCCGAAGGAGCTGTAGCGGGCTTCGTCGGCCAGCAGCTGCGCATCGGAGGCAGCGGCGTCGGCGTTCTTGTCAAAAATGTTCATGCAGTTCGGTTCCGTGAAGGACGTTCGAAAGGGGCAACAGGGGGGCGTGCTTGGAAGAAGTGATCAGGCGGTGGCCAGCAGCAGCGGCAGTGCGGTCGGCTGCGGGCTGGCGCCGAGGTGACGAGGCTGCAGCAGGCTGCCATCGAGCAGGCGCGGCAGCAGTGCAATGGCATCGTGGAAGGTATCGATGGCGGCATGCGCGATGCCGGCATGGGTGCAATGGGTGATCAGGCGGCGCTTGGCGAACACGAAATCGGCATCTTCGGAGACGCAGAAATCCGAGCTGCCGTCGCCGATCATCAGCACGCGCGGTGCTTCGTCGGCACGAGCCTGCGCGGCGCAGGTGCACTTGCAGGTACCGCTGCGGCAACCTTCGGCCTGGTACGGCGATTCCAGTTCCCAGTGGTCTTCGCACCAGCGCAGATGATTGGCGACCACCGGCAGCTGCGGCAGGCCGTGGTTGGCGAGGATGCGGTGGATCGCGTAATCCAGGCCGTCGCTGACGATGCGCAGCGGCAGGCCCAGCTGCGCAGCGCGAGTGACGAACGCAGCAAACCCCGGATCGATCTGCACCTGGTCCAGATGCGCATCGAGCGTGGCCGGGTCCAGCTTCAACAGCCGCACCTGGCCCTGCATGCATTCACGCGAGCCGATCTTTCCCGCTTTCCACTGGTCTTCCAGTTCCTGCCAGCCCGGCTGGCCATACTTTTCCAGCAGCGAGTCGATCACATCTTCGAGGCTGATGGTGCCGTCGAAGTCACACAGGATGCTCCAGTGCATGGGCAGGTCCGTCGATGGAAGAAACGACCGGCTCGATGCCGGGGCAGGCTCAATGTAGGCAGGCCGCCTTTCTCGTTCCTTTCCTGTTGAAAGGCTTCATTGCGAGGCAGGGAAAACGTTCAGGAAGGTGCACGGATGAATGCGTGGGGTGCTGCCGATGCAGGCAGGTGCAGGTCAGGCCCGCGTCAGCACCTGCAGGATCTGCGCGGTCTCTTCACGGCTCTGCCAGGCGCTGTTGCCGAGGGTGAGCATGCGCGCGGCGAAGTCGCGGGCATTGGGCACATCGGTGGGCGGCACGATGCCCCGCAGGTAGGCGTAGTCGGGCAGGGCATGGATGAACATGCGGCTGGCGCCGAGCCCGCGTGGCCATAGATCCGCCAACGCGGCATCGCGGGCACGCTGGCTGGGCAGCAGCAGCATCAGCATCGGCCAGGTGCCACCGGTTCCGGCCACGCCATCAACCACCTCCACCGCCGGCAGTTGCGCCAGCTGCACGCGCAGCTGCAAGGCACGCAGGCGCCCGGCCTGCAGAAACGTAGGCAGGCGTTGTGCGGCTCTGGCACCGATGCTCTGCCGCCAGCGGCTGACCCGGTGCTGAGGGATGTCCAGCGCGAACACATCACCGACTGCGGCTTCGACGTCGCCACGGCGCAGTGCGCTGCGCAGTGGATTGCCGTACACCAGCGACAGCAGCGAAGGGCGGTAGCAGGCGGCAAGGCCCATCAGCTGCACACTGCGCAGCAGCTCCCAGCGTAGGCTGGAACGAACGTGTTGAGCCGCATGTTCGGCCAGTGCCGCGCGCAGCTCATCATCGCGGCTGACCAGCAGGCCGCCTTCGTGCAGGCTCAGGCCCTTGCCGGCGGCCAGGCTGAAGAAGCCGATATCACCGCGCAGGCCGACACTGTGGCTGCCTACGCGTGCACCGAGCGCCTGTGCGGCATCTTCGATCACCCAGGCGCCGGCGCTGCGTGCAACCTCGCAGGCCAACTCGACATCGGCGATGCGGCCACCGAGATGGGTGGGCAGGATCGCCAGCGTGCGCGCGTCGGCCAGCCGCTTGAGCTGGGCGGGATCGAAGTCGAAGTGGCCATGGCGGGTATCGCACAGCTGCACGCGCAGCCCCAGGCTGTGCACGGCGATCGGTACCAGCGGACAGGTGTAGGCCGGCAGGATCACGGTGTCGCGATGCGGCGCGCGCTTGCGCAGCGTACGCAACGCGATCAGCAGCGCATGCGTGCCGGAGCAGGTCAGCTGCAACGGCGGTGTGCCGAGCTGATTGGCCAGGATCGTGCGCAGGTCGTCGCCACCGGGAACAAAATCGCTGGCCTGCAGCGGCAGGCCAGCGGTGGGCGGCAGTTCGCGCGCGAACAGGTTCATGGCTGCGCGCTCATGCGCTGCTCTCAACCGGGCTGTGCGGGTCATCCGCCTCGGCGCGGCCGAGACAGACGATGCCGGCCACGATCAGTACCGCGCCAAGCAGATGGTGAAGGGTCAGCGGCTCGCTCAACAGCCACGCCGACAGCAGCAGCACGCTGATCACTTCCAGGTGCGAGGCGGCAAACGCGGGGCCGATCGGCGCGTGGCGCAGCAGGCTCATCCAGGTGAAGAAGGCACCGATGTAGCCGAGGATGGCGCCATATACCCAGGGCTGCGACAGCACGCGCAGCAGCCAGGCGGTGTTGGCTTCGACCGGCAACGCGGCATCGCCGGCGTACTTGAAGCACAGCTGCGCCAGTGTGTCGAAGGCCATCAGCAGCGGGAAGCCGATCACATACAGGCGCCTCATGAGCCGGCCCCCACCACCGCTACGCCTGCGGTGACCAGCAGCATGCCGGTCACCCGCAACGGCGTGAGCTTCTCGCGGAACAGGATGCGGCCGGCGATCATCAGCGCGACGATGTTGATCGAGCCCAGCAGCACGCCCTTGGACAGCGGCACCAGTGACAGGAAGGCGATCCAGGCGACGAACTCGAGCACGTAACAGGCGATGCCGATCCACAGCCAGGGCCGGCTGAGCATGTGTTTCCAGCGCTGCAGGCCTTCGCCCTGCTGGGGGTCGCTGGCGGCGGCCTTGAACGCGAGCTGGCCACCGGTATCGAGCACCACGTTGGCCAGCCACAGCAGTGTGGCAAGTGCTCCCATCTCAGGCCACCGCCTTGAGCGCGCCGCTGCGTTCACCGATCTCGCTGAAGAAGCGCGCGCTGCGACGGATCACATCGCGACGTTCGCGGTCGATGGTGATCATGTGGTAGCTGTCTTCCAGCACCACCAGCTCCTTCGGGCCACTGACCCGCGACATCACCAGTTCGGCATTGCCCATGCTGGCCACGTCGTCCTCGCGCGCATGCATCACCAGGCACGGCGCGGTGACCTGGTGCAGGTGGCGGCGGGTCCAGTGGCTCAGCGCCCGCATCTCGGCCAGCGCATGCCAGGGGTTGCCGGGCAGGCCGGCGGCGGCGCTGTCGCCGGACAGCATGGCGGCACTGACCTGCGCGCGCAGGCGCTCGTCACGCAGGCCGTACGGCGGCTCTTCCATGAACATGCGATCGCGGCCGATGTTGAAGCGCTTGAACCAGGGCAGCAGGAACGAGAAGCGGGCCACCGCGGGAATGTTCCAGCCGTCGTAGCGGAAGGTGGCGCCGTACACGCCCACGCCGGAGATCCATTGCGGGCGGCGTGCGGCCAGGGCCAGCGATAGCACCGCGCCCATCGACAGGCCGCCCACGAACAACTGGTCGACCTTGCCGCGCAGGGCCGCCGCCGCGTCCTCCACACCCTGGTACCACTGCTCCCAGGTGGTCGCCAGCAGATCGTCCACGGTGCCGCAATGGCCGGGCAGCTGCACGCCATGCACGGTGAAACCGGCGTTGTTCAGGCCCTTGCCGAGCATGCGCATTTCCGCCGGGGTGCCGGTCAGGCCGTGCACCAGCAGCACGCCCTGCGGGCCACCGGGGAGGAAGAAGTCGTGCGATTCGGTCACCTGGCGGCTCCGGGACGGCAGTGGGGAGGGCAGGATCGCAAGCGCGATTTTCGCCAGCCTTTCAGCGCCCCGGGCCGGGTCAGGGGGCCTTCAGCAGCGGCAGCGTGATGGCCACCTTCAGCCCGCCGCCGGGCCGGTTGAGGAAGCTCAGGCGGCCGCCGAAGTGCTCCACCGCCTCGTGGGCGATGGCCAGGCCCAACCCGGTACCGCTGGCGGTGGTGCCGGGGGCACGGAAGAAGCGCTCGCCCAGCCGCGGCATCACGTCGTCGGCGACGCCAGGGCCGTTGTCCTCCACGTACAGCTCGACATCATTGTCATCCAGCGCGTGCACGCCCACGGTGACGGTGGCTTCTCGACCGGCATAGCGCAGGGCGTTGTCGATCAGGTTGTCCAGCGCCTCCTGCAGCATCGCGCCGTTGCCGAGCACGCGCAGCGGGTGCGGACCGCCACGATAGCCCAGATCGATGCCGTCGCGGATCGCTTCGGGCACGCGCATGCCGACCCACTGCGGCACCAGCTGGCACAGATCCAGTGCTTCCACCGTGTCCGGCACGGTCTGCGCGCGGCTCAGTGCCAGCAGCTGGGTGCTGACGCGGGCCGTGCGCTGGTTGAGCCGGCGGATGTGCTGCAGGGCCTCACGCACCGTGTCCGGGTCGCCATGCGCCAATGCCTGGTCCACATGCAGGGCCATGCCGGCCAGCGGCGAGCGCAGCTGGTGGGCGGCATCGGCGATGAAACGGTTCTGCAGGGTGATCATTTCCGCCTGGCGCGCGAACAGATCGTCGATGGTGCTGATCAGCGGCTGGATTTCTTCCGGCACGTCGGCATCGGAGATCGGCGCCAGTTCGCCCCGCCGCTGCGCCAGCCGGGTCCTCAGCGGGGTCAGGATGCGCAGGCCATAGGTCACGCCGAACCAGACCAGCGCGGCGGTGCCCAGCGCCAGCATGGTCATCAGCGGGATGATGATCATCAGGATCTCGCGTGCGCGCTGGCGGCGGTCGGCCATGCTCTCGGCCACCGTTACCGCCAGCTGGTCCTGCGCGTCGTTCAGCGCCTGCGTGCAGACCGTGGCCATGCGCACCTGCTGACCATTGAGGGTGCCGTCGTACAACGCCGGGTGCACGCCGGTGCAGTCCTGGGAAGGCGCATACGGGCTGAAATCGGCGTTGCCGCTGATCGTGCCCTTGCGGCTGCTGTCCACATTGAAATAGCGGTGGCCGTCGGGGTCGTACTCGATCAGGAAACGCGCCTGCGGCGACAGATCGCTGGTCACCGGCATGGTGCTGAGCATCTGCGCGAACGAGTGGGTGTCGTCGACCAGGTTGCGATCGTGGATGCGGTTGGAATAGTCCAACGCAACGTAGTAGGCCAGCACCGTATTGAAGATGAGCAGGCCCAGCATCGGCAACGCCAGGAAGGCGAGCAGGCGCCGGCGCAGGCTGGGCGGGCCGCTGATCACGGCGTGCTTTCGTCCTGCGTGTCTTCCAGCATGTAGCCCAGTCCACGCACGGTGCGGATGCCCATGCCGCCGGGCTGCAGCTTGCGGCGCAGGCGGTGCAGGGCGATGTCCAGGCCGTTGTCGGTCAGGTCCTGGCCCCAGTCGCACAGCGCTTCCACCAGCTGCGCGCGCGACACGATGCGCTCGGCGCGTACCGCCAGTGCCGACAGCAGGCCGAACTCGCGCGCGGTCAGTTCCAGCGACTGGTCGTCGATCCACACCCGGTGCCCGGCCAGGTCCAGGCGCAGGCGGCCGATGCGCAGGTCCGGGTTGCCGTTGCTGGTGACCCGGCGCAACTGGGCGCGCACACGCGCTTCGAATTCGTCCAGTGCGAACGGCTTGACCAGGTAATCGTCGGCGCCCAGATCGAGTACGCGCACGCGTTCGGCCAGGCCATCACGGGCGGTCACCACCAGTACGGCCAGGCCGTCGCCGCGCTGGCGCAGGCGCTGCAGCACATCGCGGCCATCCAGCTGTGGCAGGCCCAGATCCAGTACCAGCAGGGCGTACTGGGTTGAACCCAGCGCGGCGTCGGCATGCGCGCCGTTGTCGACGTGGTCGACCACATGCCCCTGCCGGCGCAGCGAGGCGCACAGGCCGGAGGCGATGTCCGGGTCGTCTTCAGCAATCAGTACGCGCATGCGCGGGGGCTCCTGTAACGGTCAGGCCCGCCGGCAGGGGCGGGCCTACAGGTTGCCGAGGGTAGCGGCAAACCGGGTGAAGAGGGAGCGTGGCGGCGCCGGCGGGCGCGGCCGTGGTATCCGGCCGTTCAGTCCTGCAGGCCGGGCTCACCCTGCGCCAGCGGCACCCGCGAGCCGTCCAGCAGGCCACGGCTGAGCGTGCCATTCTCGATGAACAGCAGTTCGCCGTTCTCGCCGTTCTTGATGCTGCTGTCGATGGCGATCACACGGTCGCCGTGGAAGCTGCTGACGTGCGGCATCGAGGTATGGCCGACCACGATGCGCTTGAGCTGCAGGCGGTCGAGCACGCTCTGTACCCCTGCGGTGTCGAGGCGGCCATCGAAGTAGCCGCGGTACCAGATCGGGCTGGTCTTGCCGTCATACAGCGGCGCGGTGGCCGGGTCGGCCTTCACCTCGGCCTTGGGCAGGCCCAGCGAGGCCTGGTAGGCCGCGTTGGTGCGTGCCGGGGCCAGTGCCAGTTCCACCGCCTCGGGCGAGATGCCGCCGTGCAGGAACAACGTGTCGCCGATCTTCAGCAGCACCGGCCGCGTGCGCAGCCACTGGCCGATCACCGAATCGGCGCCATACAGCTGCGGGTAGCTGCGGCCGAGCAGCTGGGCGCTGCGCAGGTACTTCGGATTGACGTAGCGCAGGTCGTCGTACAGCACCATGGTCTCGTGGTTGCCCAGCACGAAGTGCACTGCGCCACCGGCAGCGGCCGCCTGCTGCTGCAGGCCGTACAGCAGCCAGAACGCTTCGGTGACCTGCGGGCCGCGGTCGAACACATCGCCGGCGATGACCAGGGTGTCGGTGCCCAGCGCCCAGCGGTCCTGCGCATCGATCACCTTGTTGGCGCGCAGCAGGCGTACCAGCAGGCCGTACTGCCCGTGGATATCGGACAGGGCAACGATGCGCGGCACCGCCGGCAGCACCGAGACCGACGGGGCATTGGGTGCGGCGACATGCACGGTGTGTTCGTAGCCGCAGCGCGGCGCGATATCGGTGCCCGCCGCGTTGATCGGCAGCGCGCGCGACTCGACCTTGTCCGCGCAGATCCATTTCGCCTTCAGCTGCTTGCCGTCGCGGAACACGTACGGGCCATCGGCCTGTACATGGTCAGCGGGCGCGGCGACCTCGCGGGCCTGCGTGGCTCCAGCGGCACAGGCCAGCAGGGGCAACAGGGCGATCAACAGCGAACGGCGATAGCGCGACATCGGCGGCATCCAGCGGCGGAAAGCGCCGATGCTACCCGGCCCGGCCGTAGCACGGTGTGCGCGAACGGGCGGATCAGATATCACGCCCCTCGTCCTTGAGCTTGCGTACGCGGGTGGCCGCCGCCTGCAGAGGTTGGCCGTCGCGCCCACGCGGCTGCATGTAGGGCAACGGACGGCGCGTGCTCGATTCGATCAGCTGCGAATGAGCCTCACCGGCAGCGAAGCGATGGCGTTCGCCCCACTGGCGCAGCGCGACCAGCAGCGGGAACAGCTCCTGGCCGGCGGCGGTGAGCACGTATTGCTGGTAGGCCGAACCGTCGGAGGCCGGCTGCAGCTGCAGGATGCCCGCCTCGACCAGCCGGCGCAGGCGGTCGCTGAGGATGTTGCGCGCGGCGCCGAGGCTGCGCTGGAAGTCGCCGAAGCGGGTGATGCCATCGAAGGCATCGCGGATCACCAGCAACGCCCAGCGGTCACCGAGCAGGTCGGCGCTGCGGGCGACGGGGCAGGGGCTGTCGGCGTGCATGGCAGGTTCCGTTGAATGTGGTTGCAGTTTAAAACCAATGCCGCTAGCCTGCATCAGGTTTCAAATTGCAACCACATGATGAGCCCCGCTCCGATACCCCGTTCCCTGCTGGTCCTGCTCGCGGTCGCCGCCGGCGCCAGCGTCGCCAACGTCTACTACGCGCAGCCGTTGCTGGACCAGCTCGCGCGCGCCTTCGCGCTGGACCGGGCGGTGGCCGGTGCGGTGGTGTCTGCCACCCAGGCCGGCAGCGTGCTGGCGCTGCTGGGCCTGCTGCCGCTGGCCGACCGTGGTGACCGGCGACGCCTGCTGCGGTTGCAGCTGGTGGCACTGGTGCTGGCGTTGCTGTGGCTTGCAGCGGCAGGCACGGCGGTCTGGTTGTTGTCGGGCATGCTGCTGGCCGGTTTGCTGGGCACAGCGCTGACCCAAGGGCTGATCGCCTACACCGCCACGCTGGCACCGCCCGAGCAGCGGGGGCGCGTGGTGGGCACCGTGCAGGGTGGGGTGTTCATCGGCCTGCTGCTCGCACGTGTGCTATCGGGGGTGGTCGCGTCTGCACTGGGCTGGCGCGCGGTCTATCTGCTGTCGGCGATGGTGATGGTGGCCTTGGCGGTGCTGCTGTGGCAGCGCCTGCCCGCCGTGCCGGAGCCGGTGGTTCCCCCGCGCTGGCGGGAACTGCTGGATTCGATGCTGGGCATGCTGCGCAACGACCGGACGCTGCGCGAGCGCGGTCCGTTGGCGCTGTTGCTGTTTGCCGGGCTCAATGTGTTCTGGGCGGCGGTACCGCTGCCGCTGTCGGCTCCGCCGTTGCACAGGTCGACCGCGGCCATCGGTGCACTGGGCCTGGCGGGCGTGGTGGGTGCACTGCTGGCGGCGCGGGTCGGCCATTGGATGGACCGCGGCTTCGCGCATCGGGTCAGCATCGGCGCGCTGATGTTGATGCTGGTTGCCTGGTGGCCACTGCTGGGCTTGCCGCGTTCGCTGGCGCTGTTGTTGCTGGGCGTGGTGGTTCTGGATCTGGGCGGGCAGGCGCTGCATGTCGCCAACCAGGCCCTGTTGCTGCGTGCACCGGCCGAGCAGCACGGTCGCCTGGTGGCGCTGTACATGCTGTTCTATGCGATGGGCAGTGGTGCCGGTGCGGCGGCCGGAACCTGGATGCAGGCCCGGCATGGCTGGCCGGCGGTGTGCCTGCTGGGCGCGGGCATCGCGTTGTTGGCGCTGCTGTGGTGGGCGGCGTGGCGGGTGGCAGCGCTCAAGGTATCGGCGGGCGCACGAACCGGTAGCGCCGGCTGCCGGTAGAGTCGACTGTTAGTCGACTGCTCTTCCGTCACCGTTCGAAAACCCCCGCGCTGCGCGCGATAGTCGACTGACAGTCGACTCTACCCGCCACCGGGATACTTCATTTCCGTCGGTTCACCGTTGCAGCGCACGTCGCCCCGGCACGTCCTGCAACGCATCGCTGGCCACCACCACGCGATTGCGGCCGCTACGCTTGGCCGCGTACATCGCGGCATCGGCACGTGACATCAGGCGCTCGTAATCCGGGTGGCCATCGTGGCCGGCTACACCGATGCTGGCGGTCAGTTCCAGCACCTGGCCATTGGCCAGCACCACCGGCGACTGCGCAATCTGCCGCCGCAGGCTTTCGGCAATCACCTCGGCCTGCGATTCGCTGGCCGCGACCAGCACCACCACGAACTCTTCGCCGCCATAGCGGAACAGGTAGTCGCTGCCGCGCGTCAGCTGGCCGAGCAGGCCGGCCACATGCTGCAGCGCGCGGTCGCCAGCATCGTGGCCATGGCCGTCATTGATCGCCTTGAAGTGATCCAGGTCGAGCAGCAGCAGCGAAAACGGTGTGCGGTTGCGCGTGGCCAGCTCGATTTCCCGGCGCAGCACGGTGGGCAGGAAGCGGCGGTTGAGCAGGTTGGTCAATGCGTCGCTGCCGGCATCGAGTTCGCCGATACGCTCGAACAGCAGCGTCATCAGGGTGCGGATGCTGGCCAGGTCTTCACGGATCGACGGCAGCACCGCCAGGCGCTGCGCGGGGGCATCCGTCGCCGCGTGCTGCAGGCACGTGTCGATGCGGGCCATCAAGCGGCCGACCTGTTGGGTCTCGCTGCTTTCGCCGAAGCTGGGAATGCCCTTGTGGGTGAACCACAGGCCAAATTCGGAGGTGGCCAGGCTGGCGCTGTCGCTGCCCTGCACGTGGCCGGCCAGTGCGTAGAGCAGGGCGTTCTCCCAGTCCAGCAGCAGTGCACGCTGGCGCTCGCGTTCGGTGCTGACATTCTGCACCAGCGAGAACAGCCGGTAGGCGGCGTCGGCACGGGTGGAGCGCTCGCGCGCATGGGTGTAGGCCAGGGTCATGCCTTCCATGGCGATGTCCATGATCGCGCTGAGGCAGTCGATGGCGGCGAAGGCGGTGGCGCTGTCCGGCGCATCGTCGCGCAGGCGCACGAACAGTTCGTGCTTGAGCACGCGCGCACCGCGCGTGACCAGATCGACCGGAATGCCGACCCGTGCATGCACGTCGCCGATCACCCGCTGCGCGGCCACCGTGCTGGCGATACCGTTGGCGTCGGTGGTCAGCAACTGCACCAGCCAGCGCTGCATGGCCGGCTGCAGGCGCTGCTTGACCTGCTCGTGGGACAGGAAACGGCGCGCGCGGCCATCCTGCAGCAGCACCTCATAGAAGCGCTGGGCCAGCGCCGGTGGTGCATCGGCGGCGGCATCGCGCAGCAGCGCGGTGGCGGCCGGCCCGGCCTGCTGCAGGCAGTGCTGCCACGCCTCGGCCAGGGGCTGGCTGGCGTCGTCCAGTTGGGGTGTTTCCACGTCGATCTCTGACTGCGTACGGCAAACCACGGATATCGGCCGCGGTGGCGCGCGATTGATGGCGATGAGCCGGGCAGTTTAAGCGCGATGCAGGGATGCCCGGTGCGCAAAGCACAGCGCGGCGGCTGCTGCAATGAGTGGACGCATTTGAGAATCACTCGCATTAATGAGAGAATACGCACCGCGAACCTTGCCGCAGAGGCCTGCGGCACGGTTCCGCCTCCCCCTCGTCGTTGCCTCAAGCCCTTCGCCAGAGGCCCCGTTGCCCTGCCAGAAGGTCCAGACCATGTCCCCTGCCGTTGTCCTTTCGCCGCGCCCGCTGGCGCTCGCCGTTGCTGCGCTGCTGGCCGGCAGTGCCCTGTCCGCCCGCGCCGAGACCGATGCCACCGATATCGATACGGTGCATGTCACCGCTTCGCAGATCGCGCGTCAGGCGCTGGGTACCTCGACCATCACCGCCGAGGACATCGCCAGGCGGCCGCCGGCCAATGACATCGCCGAGCTGCTGCGCACCATGCCCGGCGTCAACCTGACCGGCAACAGCGCTTCCGGCCAGTACGGCAACAACCGCCAGATCGACCTGCGCGGCATGGGCCCGGAAAATACCCTGATCCTGGTTGACGGCAAGCGCGTTGGCGCCCGCGATGCAGTACGCATGGGCCGCAGCGGCGAGCGCAACACGCGCGGCGATACCAATTGGGTGCCGGCGGAGATGATCGAGCGCATCGAAGTGCTGCGCGGCCCGGCCGCGGCGCGCTATGGCTCCGGTGCTTCCGGCGGCGTGGTCAACATCATCACCAAGCGCCCGACCGGCGACCTGACCGGTGCGGTCGACCTGTACGGCCTGGTGCCCGAGCACAGCGCCGAAGGCGGCAGCGAGCGCGTCGGCCTGCAGCTGAGTGGCCCGATGACCGATACGCTGTCGTTCCGCCTGTACGGCAACCTCAACAAGACCGACGCCGACTCGCTGGACCTCAACCGCCAGTACGCCACCAACCCGAACGCAGTGCCGCCGGCCGGCCGCGAGGGCGTCAAGAACCGCGACGTCAACGCGCTGCTGCGCTGGGACGTGACCGCCAACCAGGTGGTCGAGTTCGAGGCCGGCACCAGCCGCCAGGGCAACATCTACGCCGGCGACCGCGCGGTCAGCACCACCGGTACCTCCACCGGCGTTGACCTGGCGGCGCTGGCCGACGGCGAGGCCGAGACCAATCGCATGTACCGCAACACCGGCGCGATCACCCATCGCGGCCGCTGGGGCGATGTCACCTCGCGGGTGACCGCTGCGGTGGAAGCGGTGAACAACTCGCGCATCAACGAAGGCCTGGCCGGTGGCCCGGAAGGCAGCTTCAACGGCAGCGACTGGTCGACCTCACGCCTGCGCAACTACCAGCTCGATGGCGAAGTGAGTTTCCCGACCACGCTGGGTGGCGCCGAGAACGTCTGGACGCTGGGCTTTGAATACCTCGACAGTCGTTTGACCGACCCGTACTCGATGAGCCAGTCCAGCAGCAGCGGTGGTGGCTTCCCCGGGCTGTCGGCCGATCGCGCGCGCGGCAAGGCCGACGCGCAGACCACCGCGGTGTTCGTGGAAGACAACATCTACCTGGGTGAGCGCTGGATCGTCACCCCGGGCCTGCGCTTCGACCATCACAGCCAGTTCGGCAACAACACCAGCCCCAGCCTCAACGCGCAGTTCCGCATCAACAGCGACTGGGTGGTAAAGGGCGGCGTCGCGCGTGCGTTCAAGGCACCGAACCTGTACCAGTCCAATCCGGACTACCTGTACTACACCCGCGGCAATGGCTGCCCGAATGCGCTGCCGAGCCTGGGCGCCGGCTGCTACATGCGTGGCAACGCCGATCTGAAGGCGGAAACCAGCCTGAACAAGGAACTGGGCATCGAGTGGGCACCGCAGAGTGGCTGGCAGGCCTCGCTGACCTACTTCCACAACGACTACAAGGACAAGATCCAGGCCGGCTACGACCAGATCGGCCTGACCGCCGATGGCCGCGGCCGCATCTTCCGCTGGGAGAACGCGCCGAAGGCGATCGTGCAGGGGCTGGAAGGAAACCTGGTGATTCCGCTGCTGGGCGAGCAGGGCAGCCGCCTGAAGTGGAGTAACAACTTCACCTACATGGTCGAGAACGAGAACAAGACCACGCGCCAGCCGCTGTCGGTGATCCCGAAGTACACGATCAACACCATGCTGGACTGGCAGGCGACGGACAAGTTGTCGCTGCTGCTGACCGGCACGTTCTATGGCAAGCAGGAACCGGCCACCACCAACATCAACAACGACCCGCGCTGCACCGGCACATGCGATCCGTCGGTGGCGCTGCAGGACCGCGGCGCCTACAACATCTGGGGCGTGAGCGCGCGCTACAAGGTGACCGAAACGGTCAGCTTCGGCTTCGGCGTGAACAACCTGGCCGACAAGCGCCTGTTCCGTGAGGCCAACAGTAGCGATGCCGGTGCGGCGACCTACAACGAACCGGGCCGCGCCTACTGGGCCAGCCTGCGCTTCGGGTTCTGAGCGCACGCAGTTCGGTTTCAGCTGCGCCCGCCAGACGTGGCCTGGCGCTACCCCGGTAGCGCCGGGCCCTGCCCGGCGGGCTCGGCAGGTTGCCGGTTCTGCAATGTTATAAACACCGTGATAGTTTCCCCACGGCCGCCGGCGTAGCCTGCCTCCATCGCAAAGGAGCTGTTGCCATGGGCCACGACCACGATCACCTGCCATCCCAGATCCGCCACGAGAAACCCTTGTGGTGGGCGCTTGGCCTGACGTCCACCTTCCTCGTCGTCGAAGTGGTGGGCGCGTTCTGGACCAACAGCCTGGCGCTGCTGTCCGACGCGGCGCACATGGCCACCGACGCGCTGGCCTTGATGATCGCGCTGGTCGCGGTGCGCTTGAGCCGGCGCCCGCCCGACGCGCGCCGCACCTACGGCTATGCGCGCCTGGAAGCACTGGGCGCGATGATCAACGGCGCGATGCTGTTCGTGGTCGCGGCCTACATCCTGTGGGAAGCGGTTGGACGTTTCCGCCAACCGCAGGAGATTGCCTCCACCGGCATGCTGGTCATTGCCGCCGCCGGCCTGGTCATCAATCTGATCTCGATGCGTCTGCTGCAGGCCGGCAGTGGCGAGAGCCTCAACGTGAAGGGCGCCTACCTGGAAGTGTGGGCCGATATGCTGGGCTCGGTGGCGGTGATCGCCGGCGCCATCCTGATCCAGTTGACCGGCTGGAAGCCGATCGACCCGATCCTGGCCGTGCTGATCGGACTGTGGGTGTTGCCGCGGACCTACGTGCTGATGCGCGAAGCGATCAACGTGCTGCTGGAAGGCGTGCCCAAGGGCATGGACGTGGCCAAGGTGCGCGACAGCCTGTCCGGCCATGCGGCGGTGATGGACGTGCATGACCTGCACGTGTGGGCGCTGGCCTCCAGCACGCCGGCGCTGACCGCGCACATCGTGATGCGAGACGGCACCGATGCCGATGCGCTGCGCCGTGAGCTGGGGGGGCGCCTGCATGATGATTTCGGCATCGAGCATGTGACTTTGCAGATCGAGGCCGACCATTGCGGCGAAGCCTGCGGTGAACCGGCACCGGTGAAGGGCGGCGAGCACGAGGGCCATGAAGATCATGATCATGGCGAAGACGCACAAGGGCATCGCGGTCACGTGCATCGTTGAAGGGGATATGCCGTCACACGGATCGGGTGAATCCGGCCGCGTGAAACCGGCCGGGCGAAACCGGCCGGGCGAAACCGCTTGGACGAAACCGACCGGGGGAAACAGCTTGGTAGAGTCGACTGTTAGTCGACTGCTCTCCCGCGAGGCTGCGACAAAGCCCACGCTGCGCGCGATAGTCGACTGACAGTCGACTCTACCCAATCGTCCCGACGCGACCGTGCAGATTGCATCCGTCCAGTGCAGCGAAGGTCATTCGTCCCGTCGCGAAGCCAGCCGGTCCGCCAACCGGGTCGGCTCCGGCAGGCGATAGCCACGCAGCGTGCGCCGCACCCAGTCCAACGCGGTATCGGCACTGACCCGATGGCCGCCGGCCACGAACAGCGGCTTGCAGCGCACCTTGCTGCGCAGCACCCAGCCCAGTTGTTCATCGCCGTCCAGCAGCGGTGCATGCGCGCCGGCCTCGGTGCCCGGCTCGACGAAGCGCCCCACCAGTTTCGACTTGGCCACGCCGATGCTGGGCAGGTCGGTGACCACGCCCAGGTGCGCGGCCACACCCAAACGGCGCGGATGGCTGATGCCGTGACCATCGACGAACACCAGGTCCGGCGCGCGCGGCAGCAGCGCCAGCGCGGCCAACAGTGCCGGCAGTTCGCGGAAGCTGAGCAGGCCGGGGATGTACGGCATCACCGTGGGAATGCGTGCGATTTCCTGCGCCACCGGCAGCAGCGACTTCGCATCCAGCAGCACCGCTGCAGCACGGGTGGTGGCACCGTTGTCCTCGAAGCCGACATCCAGCCCGGCCAGCCAGCGCACGTCGCGGGGCAGGCGGTCCTGGCGCTCCACGCGGGCAGCCAGCTGCAGTTGTTGCGCGCGGGCGGCGGTGACGCTGCCTTCCCAGCGCCCGGGGTCGATCACCGTATTCATTGGCAAGAGCATGGCATGGGCAACGCCACGGCACGGTGAGCGGCGGCCGGGGCTACAATGGCGGCCTGCCTTTCCTCGTGTTGGAGACCCTGCAGTGACCCGTAAACTCGTACTGTTGCGCCATGGCCAGAGCCAGTGGAACCTGGACAACCGCTTCACCGGCTGGGTCGATGTCGACCTGACCGAGCAGGGGCGCCGGGAAGCGGCCGCCGCCGGCCGCCTGATGCGCGAGGAAGGCCTGCAGTTCGACGTCGCCCACACCTCGGTGCTCAAGCGCGCCATCCACACCCTGCAGGGTGCGCTGGCCGAGCTGGAGCAGGACTGGCTGCCGGTGAACAAGTCCTGGCGCCTCAACGAGCGCCACTACGGCGGCCTGCAGGGCCTGGACAAGGCCGAGACCGCCGCCAAGCATGGCGAGGAGCAGGTCAAGGTGTGGCGCCGTTCGTACGACATTCCGCCGCCGCCGATGGAGCTGGAAGATCCGGGCCACCCGATCCATGACCGCCGCTACGCCGGTCTGGACCGCAACGCACTGCCGGGCACCGAATCGCTGGCCACCACCCTGGACCGCGTGCTGCCGTACTGGCACGACGCCATCGCGCCGCAGCTGAAGGACGGCAAGACCGTGCTGGTCACCGCCCACGGCAACTCGCTGCGCGCGCTGTACAAGTACCTCAACAATGTCTCGCGCGAGGAAATCCTCGAGCTGAACATTCCGACCGGCATCCCGCTGCTGTTCGAGCTGAACGACGACCTGACCGTGCAGTCGTTCCGCTACCTGGGTGACCCGGAAGCGGCGCGCAAGGCCGCCGAAGCCGTGGCCAACCAGGGCAAGGCGAAGTAAGAAGAAGGCCGGCGCAAGCCGGCCTTCTCTTCTGTAGAGTCGAGCCATGCTCGACTGCTCTCCGTTCCAGGTTCATGCCCCCTGCGGCAACAGGCCAACAGCAGTCGAGCATGGCTCGACTCTCCAAGGGGCTCGCCCCTGTGACCTTTGGCCGGTCCCCGCGCTGGGCTTCCCCGGCTACCCTGTGAAATTACCCGCAGGAGTGCCTCATGAACGTCCGCAACCTGGTCCCGTTGGGCCTGACGATCGCCATCGCCGCCTCGCTGGCCGCCTGTGGCAAGAATGAAACCGCGCCGGCCGCCACCGCCGACGCCAAACCGGCCTTCGACCTGTCGCAGATCAAGACGCCGCTGATCTCGCTCAACAGCGCCGATCTGGATCCGACCATCTCGGCCTGTACCGACCTCAATGGCTTCGTCAACAGCAAGTGGCTGAAGGCCAACCCGGTGCCGGGCGACCAGACCACCTGGGGCAGCTTCGAGATCCTGCGCGAGCGTTCGCTGGAAGTGCAGCACACGCTGGTGCAGCAGGCCGCCGCCAGCCAGGCCAAGGCCGGCTCGGTGGAAGCCAAGATCGGTGACATCTGGAAGACCGGCAACGACGAAGCCAAGATCGAAGCCGCCGGCCTGGCGCCGCTGCAGCCGCAGCTGGACAAGATCACCGCGCTGAACGATACCGCCGCCATTACCCAGTACCTGCGCGACAGCCAGGCCGAGGGCAAGGGCGTGCTGTTCTCGCTGTTCGCCAATGCCGACTACAAGGATTCGGCCAACGTCATCGCCTATGTCGGCCAGGGCGGCCTCGGCCTGCCGGAGAAGGGCTATTACTTCGACGATGCGCAGGCCAAGATCCGCGACGCCTACGTGGCCTACATCGCCCAGGTGCTGACCCTGTCCGGCGTGGATGCGGCACAGGCTGCCGAGCAGGCCAAGGCCGTGATGGCCTTCGAAACCCGCCTGGCCAAGGCCTCGATGTCGCGCATCGAAATGCGTGACCCGGCCAAGCGCTACAACCCGCTCAGCGCCGCCGACGCTGACAAGCTGACCCCGAACTTCAGCTGGACCGCGCTGTTTGACACCCTGAAGGTGCCGGCCGCACAGAAGTTCTCGCTGGCCCAGCCGGGCTTCTTCGGTGAAATGGACAAGATGCTGGCCGACGTGCCGGCCAGCACCTGGCAGGCGTACCTGCGCTTCCACACCATCGACGATGCTTCGCCGTACCTGAGCAGCCAGTTCGAGAAGGCCAACTTCGACTTCTACGGCACCACCCTGCGTGGCCAGAAGGAAATGCAGCCGCGCTGGAAGCGCGTGCTGGAATCGGTCAACGGTGGCATGGGTGAAGCCCTGGGCCAGCTGTACGTCGATGCGGTGTTCCCGGCCGAATCGAAGGTGGCCATGCAGCACCTGGTGGAAAACCTGTCGCAGGCGCTGAAGGCACGCCTGGAGCAGCTGCCGTGGATGGGCGAGGAAACCAAGAAGAAGGCGCTGGAGAAGTGGGCCAGCTTCACCCCGAAGATCGGTTACCCGGACAAGTGGCGTGACTGGGCGGGCCTGCAGACCAACGGCGACAGCTACCTGGGCAACATGCAGGCCGCGCGCGCGTTCAACTACCGCTACATGCTGGACAAGATCGGCAAGCCGGTGGACAAGACCGAGTGGGGCATGACCCCGCAGACCGTCAACGCCTACTACAACGCCACCAAGAACGAGATCGTGTTCCCGGCGGCGATCCTGCAGGCGCCGTTCTTCGACGCCAAGGCCGACCCGGCGCTGAACTACGGCGGCATCGGTGCGGTGATCGGCCACGAGATGATGCACGGCTATGACGATTCGGGCAGCCAGTTCGCCGCCAACGGCAACTTCGACAACTGGTGGACCGACGCGGACCGCAAGGCCTTCACCGAACGCACCGACCAGCTGGTGGCGCAGTTCGACGGCTACGAGTCGGTGCCGGGCGTGTTCGTGAAGGGCAAGCTGACCCTGGGCGAGAACATCGGCGACCTGGGTGGCCTGACCGTGGCCTACGACGCGCTGCAGATGGCGCTGAAGGAAGACCCGAAGGCGAACGTCGAAGTCGATGGCCACAGCCAGGACCAGCGTTTCTTCATGAACTGGGCCACCGTGTGGCGCCGCAACTTCACCGATGGTGAGCTGCGCGTACGTCTGAACACCGACCCACACGCACCGGCCAACTTCCGTGCCAACGGTGCGCCGTCGAACATGCCGTCGTACGCCGCGGCGTTCCAGTGCAAGGCCGGCGACGCGATGGTGCGTGCCGACGACAAGCGCGTGGTGATCTGGTAATTGATTGCACGTGAAGCGTGATGCAGAAGGCCCGGCGAACGCCGGGCCTTCTGTTTGTCGGCGCCGATGGCATCGGACCGGTAGAGTCGACCGCTGGTCGACTATCGCGCGCAGCGCGGGATGTTCGCGATCTGGCCGAAGAGCAGTCGACCAGCGGTCGACTCTACAGGTGCGTCGGCGGGATGTTCGCGATCTGGCCGAAGAGCAGTCGACCAGCGGTCGACTCTACAGGTGCGTCGGCGGGATGTTCGCGATCTGGCCGAAGAGCAGTCGACCAACGGTCGACTCTACAGGTGCGTCGGCCGCCGCTCAGGCCAGCACTGGTTCCTGCGCCAGCATCCGATGGAATCGCTGCAGCACATACGGATCCACCAACCCGCCGGACTGCGCATCGATGATGCCCAGCGCGGTCTCGCGCGCCATCGCCGCGCGGTAGGGACGCACGCTGGTCATCGCATCGTAGGCATCGGCGATGGTGACGATGCGCGCGCCCAGAGGGATGGATTCACCGCGCAGCCCATCGGGATAGCCACTGCCATCGAACGCCTCGTGATGGGCGCGGATCAGCTGCGCGACCGGCGCGGCATCGCTGCGGCCGGTGGCAAGGAAGATATGCTCACCCCGTACCGGATGCTCACGCATGATCGCGCGTTCCTCATCGGTGTGCCGGCGCGGTGCCAGCAGCACATCGTCGGGAATGCCGATCTTGCCGATGTCGTGGAAGCGCGCAGCCAGGCCGATCTGTTCGCACGCATCGCTGTCGAGATCGCAGTGCACGGCCAGGCGCTGCGCGAGCAGGCCGACGCGGTCGCAGTGGTGGCGGGTGTAGGCGTCGCGCATCTGCAGCGACATCGAGAGGGCATCGATCAGGCAGGCCTGCGCGTGCAGCAGGTCGGGGGCGGGTACGGCGTCAGGAAACATGGTCATCCGCCCGCACCGGGTGGGGGCCGGTGCGGGGTATTCGGGGGCGATCAACCCGGGGCGAGGGTGGTCAGAAGGGCGCGGGCCGCATTGAAGCGGTCTTCCGGCAACGGCAGCGGGTGCTTGATGCGCAGCTTGTCCGGGCCTTCCATGGCGTAGAGATTGGGTTGCTTCTGGATCAGCTGGATCACCGCCATCGGGTCGATGTCCGGCTTGGACTCGAACACGATGCGGCCACCGTTTTCGCCCAGATCCAGCTTGCGGATACCCAGCCTGCTGGCTTTGAGCTTCAGCTCGGCGATGGCGAACAGGTGCTTGGCCGCATCCGGCAGCAGGCCGAAGCGGTCGATCATCTCCACCTGCAGCTCGCGCAGCGCATCGCTGTCGCGCGCGCTGGAAATGCGCTTGTACAGGGTCAGGCGGGTGTGCACGTCCGGCAGGTAGTCTTCCGGAATCAGCGCCGGCACATGCAGCTCCACCTCGGCGCCGCGTACTTCCTCACCGGCATCCAGGTCGGGCAGCTTGCCCTGCTTGATGCTGCGCACCGCGCGTTCGAGCAGCTCGGTGTACAGGCTGAAGCCGACCTCGGCCATCTGCCCGCTCTGATCTTCGCCGAGCAGCTCACCGGCACCGCGGATCTCCAGATCGTGCGTGGCCAGGGTGAAGCCGGCACCGAGTTCGTCCATCGAGGCGATCGCCTCCAGGCGCTTTTCCGCATCCGGGGTGATCGAACGGCGGTCGGGGGCGACCAGGTAGGCGTAGGCGCGGTGGTGCGAGCGACCGACGCGGCCGCGCAGCTGGTGCAGCTGGGCCAGGCCGAAGCGGTCGGCGCGGTTGATGATGATGGTGTTGGCGTTGGGGATGTCGATGCCCGATTCGATGATCGTGGTCGACAGCAGCACGTTGAAGCGCTGCTTCTGGAAATCCAGCATCACCTTTTCCAGCTCGCGTTCCGGCATCTGGCCATGGGCGATGCCGATGCGCGCTTCGGGCACCAGCTCGGACAGCTCGCGCTGCATGCGGCCGATGCTCTCCACGTCGTTGTGCAGGAAGTACAGCTGGCCACCACGTGACAGCTCACGCTGGAAGGCTTCGCGCAGCAGCGCGTTGTCCCACTGGGTGATGAAGGTCTGCACCGCCAGCCGGTTCGGCGGCGGGGTGGCGATGATCGACAGGTCACGCAGGCCGGCCATGGCCATGTTGAGCGTGCGAGGAATCGGCGTGGCGGTCAGGGTCAGCAGGTGCACGTTGGCGCGCAACGCCTTCAGTGCCTCCTTCTGACGCACGCCGAAACGCTGCTCCTCGTCGACGATGACCATGCCCAGGTCCTTGAACTTCACGTCCGGCTGCAGCAGGCGGTGGGTACCGACGATCACATCGATGGTGCCGGCGGCGACCTTCTCCAGTTCGGCCTTGATTTCCTTGCTGGTCTTGAAGCGCGACAGCACTTCGACCTTCATAGGATAGTCGGCGAAGCGGTCGCGGAAGTTGCGGAAATGCTGTTCGGCCAGCAGCGTGGTCGGCACCAGCACCGCCACCTGCTTGCCGGCGCTGGCGGCAGCAAAGGCGGCACGCACGGCCACTTCGGTCTTGCCGAAGCCGACGTCGCCGCAGACCACGCGGTCCATCGGCTGGCTGCTGGCCAGATCGCGCAGGGTGGCCTCGATCGCGGCCAGCTGGTCGGGGGTTTCCTCGAACGGGAAGCCGGCCGCGAACGGTTCGTACATGGCGCGGTCCACCTGCAGTGCCAGGCCGGCACGCGCCTGGCGGCGCGCCTGGATCTCCAGCAGTTCGGCGGCGACGTCGCGCACCTTCTCGGCGGCCTTGCGCTTGGCCTTGCTCCATTGCTCGCCACCGAGCGAATGCAGCGGCGCGGTTTCCGCCGAGGCGCCGGAGTAGCGGCTGATCAGGTGCAGCTGCGCGACCGGCACATACAGGCGGTCGCCCTTGGCGTACTCGATTTCCAGGAACTCGCCGGGCATGCCGCCGACGTCCATCGCGATCAGGCCACGGTAGCGGCCGACGCCATGGTCCTCGTGCACGATCGGCGCGCCCTCGGTCAGTTCACCCAGATCGCGGATGATCGCTTCCGGCTCGCGGCCGGCACGGCGCGTGCGGCGGGTGCTGCCGGCGCGCTCGGGGAACAGCTGGCGCTCGGTGAGTACCGCGATGCGCGGATCGTCCAGCGCGAAGCCATCCTCCAGCGGTGCCACCGCGATCGCAAAGCGCGCGTCGCTGGCGAGGAAGGCGGGCAGGTCGGCCACCACCGGTGGCTTCAGTTCGGCGGCGTGCAGCACTTCCAGCAGGGCCTCGCGGCGACCCGGCGAATCGGCGGCGATCAGCACCCGGCCGGGGTAATGGCCAAGGAACGACTTCAGCGCATCGCCGGCGGGGGCCTCGCGGGCGGCGACCGGCAGCGGTGGCAGCGGCTGATCGCCCAGCGCGTGGGCATCGCCGATGCGGGCGTGGTCGGCGGACCAGACCTCGATGCGCGGGGCATCGTTGAGCCGTTCACGCAGCAGTTCTGGTGACAGGTACAGCGCCGACGGCGGCAGCAGCGGCCGCTCCACATCGTGGCGGCGCTGTTCGTAGCGCTCACCGGTCTGCGCCCAGAATGTTTCGGCGGCTTCGCCGGCTCCGGCGCACACCACCGGCAGGCTGCCCTCGGGCAAGTAGTCGAACAGGGTTGCGGTGCGTTCGAAGAACAGCGGCAGGTAGTACTCCACGCCGGCCGGGGCCAGCCCGGACTTCAGATCCTGGTACAGCGCACTGCGCCGGGTGTCCACGTCGAAGCGCTCGCGCAGCGTGGCCAGCACGCGGGCGATGCTGGCCTCGTCCATCGGCACTTCGCGGCCCGGCAGCATGTGCACCGCTTCGACCTTGTCCAGCGAGCGCTGGCTTTCCGGGTCGAAGGCGCGGATCGAGTCGATGTCCTCATCCAGCAGTTCCACCCGCAGCGGTGCGTCGGCACCCATCGGGAACACATCGAGCAGACCGCCGCGCACGGCGAAGTCACCCGGGTCCATCACCTGCGGCACGTTGCGGTAGCCGGCGCTTTCCAGGCGGCGCTTCTCGGCCTCCAGGTCCAGGCGCTGGCCAACCTTCAGGTCGAAGCTGCCACCGATCACGTAGCTGCGCGGGGCCAGCTGCTGCAGCAGGGTCTGCACCGGCACGATCACCAGCCCGCGCTTCAGCGCGGGCAGGCGGTGCAGGGCCGCCAGACGCTGCGAAATGATGTCCGGATGCGGGCTGAAGCGGTCGTAGGGCAGGGTTTCCCAGTCCGGGAAAGCCACTACCGGCAGGGCCGGGTCGCCGCCGAGCAGGGTATGCAGGTCGGCTTCGAGCTGGTTGGCGCCGTGGTTGTCACGGGCGATCACCAGCAGCGGGGCGTCGTGGGCGCGCGCGGCCTGGGCCAGATACCAGGCCAGTGCAGTCGGCGAGGCCGGGGCGCGCCACCAGGCGCGGAGCTGGCCGGCACGCGGCAGCGGCGGGGCGGGGTATGAAGTACGCGACATTGACCGCGGATTTTAGCAGAAGCCCCCGCCCGGCCAATGATCGCGACGTGAGCGGGGCAGCGCCGGGCCAAGCCCGGCGAGCGCAGCGGTTGAATCAACGTCGCCGGGCATGGCCCGGCGCTACGGTCAGTTGTCCAGCTCCAGCACCATCCGCACCAGGCCCTCGGCCCCGGTCGGGTGCGGTACCGGCTTGAAGCCCAGCGAGGCGGCCAGCTGCTTCATCGGCTCGTTCTCGGCGGCAACATCGCCGTACAGGCGGTCCAGATACTTGCCGCGGGCCCACTTCACCAGCTTGCGCATCAGCTGCCGGCCCAGGCCCTGGCCGATCAGGAAGCGGCTGATCAGGATCGCGTACTCGGCCTCACGGGTGCCGGGGATGATCGAGGCCCGGGCGACCGCGCCGACCACGGCTTCGCCAGCGGGCAGGGACTCGGCCGCGACCAGGGTGATCTCGGTCTTCGGATTCGGGTGGGTCAGGCGCTGGGTGGTTTCCGGTGACAGCTCGGTCACCGCCTGCAGGAAACGGTCACGGATTTCTTCCGGCCCGAACAGGCTGAACGCCGCTTGCAGCGGTGCGCCATCTTCCGGGCGGATGGGGCGGATCAGCAGCTCGTGGCCGCTGGGAGCCTTGAAGATCTCATGCCAGGGCGGCATGCGGTTGCGAGTGGCCATACCGGGTGATTCCTTGGTGGTCCATCGATTGTGGCATCACCGGGGCTGCATTCCGTGAACGAAAGGCTCACGGCGGTACAGCCTCGTGAAGGCCGTTATTCGGGCGCTTTGAGCCAATCCAGGCGGGTGCTGGCACCGGGTTCACCCAGGTGCTGGCGCAGCGCCGGCAGGGCCGGGCCGACCACCCGGTCGAACTGCCAGGGCGGGTTGAGCAGCAGCATGCCACTGCCGTTGAGGCGCAGCGGTGAGTCGTCCGGGCGCACCAGGAACTCGATCGTCATCGCCGACTTCACCGGCAGGGCGGTGGCCTTGCGCAGGAAATGCAGGATGGTGCGGCGCTGCTTGATCGGGAACCAGACCGCGCAGGTGGCCTGCGGCCAGCGTGCCAGGGTCTCGGCCAGGGCGGCCAGGACGGCCTGGTACTCGGCGTCCTGCGCCTCGTAGGGCGGGTCGATCAGCACCAGGCCGCGGCCGATCTTGCTGCCGTTGAACTTCGGTGGCAGCAGCGAACGCAGCAGCGCGTAGCCATCGCCGGGATGCACGCCGACCCGGCTGTCATGCGCGAACAGCGCCTTCAGCGAGGCGGTTTCGGCCTCCTGCAGCTCGCACACGGCCATACGGTCCTGCGCGCGCATCGCCTGTGCGCTCAGCAGCGGCGAACCGGGGTAGGTGGTCATCGCCCCCACCGGATTGCCGGCCTGAACCGCCTTCAGGTAGCGCTCGACCACCTCCGGCAGCTTGGGCTGGGCCATCAGCCGCATGATTCCGGACTCGGCCTCCAGGGTCTTGCGGCTCTCTTCGCTGGCCAGCAGATAGCGGCCGGCACCGCCGTGGGTGTCGAGCACGAAGAACGGGCTGTCCTTGCGCTTGAAGCTGTCAATCAGGGCCAGCTGCACGATGTGCTTGAGCACATCGGCGTGGTTGCCGGCATGGAAGGCGTGGCGATAGTTCATGGGCGGCAGTGTACGGGGCGGCGGCCGCAGCGGCTATGCTGCGCGCCATGACAGCGCCCGTTGCCCATGTCCTGGTGGTCGAGGACGAAACCGCCATCGCCGAAACCGTGCTCTATGCGCTGCGCAGCGAAGGCTACGCCGCCAGCCATTGCCTGCTGGGCGGTGAGGCCCTGTTGCGGCTGCAGGCCGGGGATATCGACGTGGTGGTGCTGGACGTCGGGCTGCCCGACCTGGGCGGATTCGAGGTCTGCCGCCGGCTGCGTGCCCAACCCGGGCCGGCGGCGCAGCTGCCGGTGATCTTCCTGACCGCGCGCAACGATGAAGTGGACCGCGTGCTTGGCCTGGAGCTGGGCGCCGACGATTACATGACCAAGCCGTTCTCGCCGCGCGAGCTGGTGGCGCGGGTGCGGGCACGCCTGCGCCGTGTGCTGCCGGTTGCGGCCGTGGCCAGTGTCGACGCCGGCTGGCAGGAACAGGGGGCGTTCTCCATTGATCGCGAAGGCCGGCGCATCCGCTTCAATGGCCACCCGCTGGACCTGACCCGCTACGAATACGCATTGCTGGAGGCGTTGCTGCAGCGCCCGGGCGCCATCCTCAGCCGTGCCCAGCTGATGGACCGGGGCTGGGACAGCAGTGCCGACAGCGCCGACCGCACCGTCGATACGCACGTAAAGACACTGCGCGCCAAGCTGCGCGCGGCCGGGGCCAGCAACGATCCGATCCGCACCCACCGTGGCCTCGGCTACGCGCTGGAGGTGTAGCCGATGCGCCTGGTGCTGAAGCTGTTCCTGGGCTTCTTCCTGATCACCGGCATCGCCGCGTTCTTCGTGATGCGCGTGTTCGTCAACGAAGTGAAGCCCGGTGTGCGCCAGGCGATGGAATCGACCCTGGTCGATGCCGCCAACGTGCTGGCCGAGATGGCCGCCGCCGACGTCAAGTCCGGCACCATCCGCAGCGGCAGCTTCACCCGCAACCTGGCCAAGGCACGCCAGCGCGACCTGAAAGCGATGGTCTGGCGGTTCCCGAAGCGCGCGCTGGACTACCGGGTGACCATCACCGATGCCAAGGGCATCGTCATCTATGATTCGCTCGGCCGCGACCTGGGCCGTGACAACTCGCGCTGGAATGATGTCTACCGTACCCTGCGCGGCGAATATGGCGCCCGTTCCAGCCCGGAAACGCCGGGTGAGGAGGGCAATACGGTGATGCACGTGGCCGCCCCGGTGTACGACCCGGCCGATGGACGAACGCTGATCGGCGTGCTCAGCCTGGCCCAACCCAACCGCAGCATCGATCCGTTCATCGCCGCCAGCCAGCGCGCCATCATCGAGCGTGGCGTCTGGCTGATCGGGTTGTCGGCGCTGGTCGGGGTGCTGGTGACGATGTGGCTGACCACCGGCCTGGGCCAGCTCAGCCGCTATGCACGCGCGGTCACCGCCGGCGAACCGGTGCCACCGCCACGGCGGCGCCGCGACGAGATCGGTGACCTGGGCCAGGCCCTGGAAACGATGCGCCGCAAGCTGGAAGGCAAGGCCTACGTCGAGCAGTACGTGCAGTCGTTGACGCATGAGATGAAGAGCCCGCTGGCGGCGATCCGCGGTGCCGCCGAGCTGCTGCAGGAGCCGCTGCCGGAGGCCGATCGCCTGCACTTCGCGCGCAGCATCGTCGACCAGCAGGAGCGGCTGACCGAGACCATCGACAAGCTGCTGGCGCTGGCCGAAGTGGAACAGCACGGCTGGCTGCAGACCCGCGACCCGATCGCGCTGCCGGCGTTGCTGGCCGATGCGGCCGCAGCGGCGCAGGTGCGCGCGCAGGCGGCCGGTGTGCAGGTCCGCATCGGCAGCGTGCCCGACCTGGCCGTGCAGGGCGATGCCTATCTGCTGCGGCAGGCGCTGCACAACCTGATCGACAACGCGATTGCGTTCTCACCTGCTGGTGCAGAGGTGGCACTGCAGGCCGACGCAGAGGGGCAGGGCGTGCGCCTGCAGGTGGCCGACCGTGGCGCCGGCATTCCCGACTATGCGCGCGAACGGGTGTTCGAGCGCTTCTATTCGCTGGCCCGCCCCGGCAGCGGCCGGCGCAGTTCCGGTCTGGGCCTGCCATTCGTGCAGGAAGTCGCGCGCCTGCACGACGGCCGCGCCAGTGTCGATGCCCGCGACGGTGGCGGTACCGTGGCCAGCCTGTGGCTGCCACTGGGCGCGACGGGCCAGCGCCCGCGGCGCTGACTTCACACTCGCTTCAACTTCGCCACAAACCCTGCTCACTGCAGCGGTCCATCCTGCAGCCCTCTCCAACGAGGATGGACCATGAAATCCCTGAAGATGCTGCTGCGGTTCGCCATTGTCGGCGGACTGATCCTGCTGCTGCTGATTCCGCTGACGATGATCCGCGGGGTCATCAGCGAGCGCAGCCAATACCGCGACGAAGCCTTCGCGCGGGTGGCCGACAGCCGTGCCGGTGCGCAGCAGCTGGTCGGGCCGGTGCGGGTGGTGCCGTGGGTGGAACGCCAGCAGGTTGAAGTGGTTGACGCCAAGGGCAACAAGAAGACCGAAGAGCAGGTCACCGAAGGCCATTGGCTGCAGATGCCGGCTTCGCTGGAAGTGGGGGGCGAGATGCTGCCGAGCCAGCGCGAAGTCGGCCTGTTCAAGGTGCCGGTGTACAGCTGGAATGGCCAGTTGAAGGCGACCTTCGCCGCCGACGACTATCCGCTGAAGGCCGGCCGTGTCTACGGTCAACCCTACGTGGCACTGGGTATCTCCGATGTGCGCGGGCTGGTGGGCACGCCCAACCTGCGTGTGGATGGCAAGCAGGTGCGTCTGCTGCCCGGCGTCGGCGCGGCCAGCGAAGTCGGCCGTGGCCTGCATGCGCCGGTGGCCGGTTTCGCCGCGAACCAGGGCGGCACCCTGGCCGGCAGTTCGGTGGAGCTGGAACTGCGGCTGGATGGCAGCCGCATGCTGTCGGTGGTGCCGGTCGGCGATGACACCCGCATCGCGCTGCGCTCGAGCTGGCCGCACCCGTCGTTCAGCGGCGCGTTCCTGCCCAACGAGCGTCGCGTCGATGCGCAGGGCTTCGATGCACGCTGGGCGGTGTCTTCGCTGGCGTCCGATGCCCAGCGCCAGCTGCGCAGCGAGGGGGCCATCGATTCGCAGGCGGTGACGGTGTCGCTGGTCGATCCGGTCGATACCTACACCCAGGCCGATCGCGCTTCCAAGTATGGCGTGCTGTTCGTGCTGCTTACCTTCGTCGGCTTCATCCTGTTCGAACTGATCAAGTCGCTGCGCATCCATCCACTGCAGTACCTGATGGTGGGCCTGGCACTGGCGATCTTCTTCCTGCTGCTGATCAGCCTGTCCGAGCACATCGCGTTCTGGAAGGCCTATATGGTCTCGGCCGTGGCCTGCATCGGTCTGCAGGCGGTGTACCTGGCCAACGTGCTGGGCCACTGGAAGCGCGGTCTCGGCTTTGCTGCGCTGCTGACCGTGCTGTACGGCGCGCTGTATGGGTTGCTGGTGTCGGAGAACAACGCGTTGCTGATGGGTTCGCTGCTGCTGTTTGTGATCCTGGCGCTGGCGATGTGGGTGACCCGCCGGGTCGACTGGTACGCGCTCGGCGTGGAACCGAAGTAAGGAGCGTGCGATGAGCTGGCGCCAGGGATTGCGGCAACGGGCACAGCAGGGCATCCCGGCCCTGCTGGAGGTGGATGCACTGCTGCAGGCACATGGTGTGCTGGCGGCCCTGCCGGGGGCACGGATCGCCCCCGGCCTGGTCCGCTTCCAGCTGGCCGCAGTGACCTGCGAAGGATTGCAGGGGCAGGGCCTGGGCTGGTTGCAGGACGCGCGGCACGGACGTGGCGCGGTGGCAGGCCGGGTACCGCGTTACCGGCCATGGAAGGCCGGGGCGGCGGCGCTGGCCGAGGTCGGCATGAGGGGCCTGCCGGAGGACTGGCCGGCACATGCGGCGGTGTACGGCTGCAGCAGCATCGACCGGCGGCACTGGTTGCTGCTGCTGCCGGAACGGGCGCAGTTGTGGCTGGGGTGGAATGGGTGATCGCCCCCATGACCGATGGGACGGTATCGCCGCGCCCGCGCTGGCTAGACTCGACGGGTTGATGAGCAGGCCGCAAGGCAGGGGTGGGATGTGTTGAAGTGGGGCATGCTGGCCGCAGCGCTGGCGATGGGTGGCAACGCAGGGGCGCAGCAGCGCGAGACGGTGGACCTGGACATGGTCAGCCGCATCCGCCAGGAGGCGTTCCATCGTTCGCAGGTGATGGACACCTTCAGCTATCTCACCGAACGCATCGGTCCGCGCCTGACCAATTCGCCGGCGATGGGCCGCGCCAACGCCTGGACCCGCGGCAAGTTCAACGAATGGAAGCTGGACAACGTCCACGACGAAGCCTTCGATGATTTCGGACGCGGCTGGGAATTCACCTCGGCCAGCGTGGAGATGCTGGGTGACCGCATCCAGCCGCTGCACGCGCTGCCCAAGGCCTGGACCCCGGGCACGCAGGGCCCGGTGGAAGGCGAGCTGGTGCAGGTCGAGATCAAGAAGCCCGAAGACATCGAGAAATATCGCGGCAAGCTGCGCGGCAAGATCCTGCTGCTGGGCGAGGCGCGCGAGTACAAGCGCGGCACCGAAGCTGATTCGCACCGTCACGATGCCACCTCGCTGGAAGGCCTGCAGGAATTCACCCTGCCCAAGGACAAGGACGCCACCGCTGAACGCGCCAAGCGGGTCAAGGAATACCAGGAACGGCAGACGCTGACGGCCAAGGTCAATGCGTTCTTCGTCGAAGAGGGTGCGCTGGCCTCGATCAGCATCAGCAGCTGGGACAACGGCATCATCCGTGTGGCCGGTGGCGGCTCGCGCAAGGCCGGTGAATCGGTCGGCATTCCGGAGCTGGCGATGATCAGCGAGCACTTCAATCCGCTGGTGCGCGCACTGGAGGCCAAGCAGACCGTGCGCCTGCGCGTGGATGTGGCCGCACGCTTCACCGACGAGGCCGACCAGCCCGGCTACAACACGCTGGCCGAGATCCGCGGCAGCAGCAAGCCCGATGAAGTGGTGATGATCGGCGCGCACCTGGATTCATGGCACAGCGGCACCGGCGCGGCCGACAATGCCGCCGGCGTGGCGGTGATGATGGAGGCCATGCGCATCCTCAAGGCCACCGGCGCCAAGCCCAAGCGCACCATCCGGGTGGCGTTGTGGAGTGGCGAAGAGCAGGGCCTGATCGGCTCGCAGGCCTATGTGGCCAAGCACTTCGGCCAGTTCCCCGAGCCCACCGACCCGGCGCAGAAGGCGCTGCCGGCCTCGCTGCGTGAGCCGACGGGCGCGCTGCACAAGACCCGCGATTACGGCAAGTTCCAGGTCTACTTCAACATGGACAACGGCTCGGGCCGCTTCCGTGGCATCTACGCCCAGGAGAACCTGGCGGCGATGCCGATCTTCGAAGCCTGGCTGGCGCCGTTCCATGACGTCGGCGCCACCACCGTGGCCACCCGCAACACCGGCAGCACCGACCACATCAGCTTCGACCGCATCGGCCTGCCGGGCTTCCAGTTCATCCAGGACCGGCTGGACTATTTCACCAATGTCCACCATACCCATCTGGACACCTGGGACCACGCCGAACCGGAAGACCTGAAGCAGGCCGCGGCCATCGTCGCCTCGTTCGCCTACAACGCCGCCATGCGCGAGCAGTCGTTCCCGCGCAAGCAGGAACCGTAAAAGGGGACGGAGGGGATCAAGTCGTTTTCCCCTCCGTCGCCGCAGACCTTTTCAGTCTGGTATCGAGACGATCTGGCTGATGGCCGGATCGATCGCGAACACGGCCCGGATCGATGGTTTGCCGTCGAGGGTCTTCACCTGATCGGACACAATCGCCGCCTGGAAGTAAATCGCTCCGTCATGCTGCATCAGGCGGCGGATATCCAACGGAGCCCTGGCCGGATCTGACAGCTGTGCCAGGCACAGCTGTCGGCCGCAACTGAAGTCCAGCACTGTCCGTGCGTGGCCTTCCTCCACCAGGCCGCTCTGGAGGTGGCTGGAAAACAGAGCGGTCGACTCCAGCACTTCCCTGTCTGTTGAAGCTGCCGCGTGCATGGCATGGATCATGGCAGTGAAGGCGCCGGCGTTTTCAAGCAGCTGGTCGATTCGGTTCTCATCCAGTGCATCGTCGTAAATCAGATTGGCCTCGTTGGGCGCGTCAGCCGGAAGGCGATCCGGCAGGCGGGGATTTGTGCCCGAACGAGGGGCTACGCTGGCGGGTTCCCGATCAGCGACGGTTGGCGAGGTTGTTGAAGCGCCGCTGGAGTCCTGCACAGCAGAATTGTGCGAAGGGCTGATTGTCGAAAAGTGCCAATCCAGTGCACCCACCAATACCGAAGTCACGAGCAGCCAGAGTGCTGTTGCTTTTGCCTTCATATGAAGCGCTCAGGTTGATGGCCCGGTTTCCACAAGTGCTTCGCCCTTTTCGGCCGTCTTGGTTACCCACCCGCCCCGACTATCCCGGACGGAAAAGCCTCCTCCCGGCCGCGTCGAAACGACGCACGAGTTCTGACACGTGTAGAAATGGCTGTTGATTTTGACGGTTGTAGAAGCCTTGGACTCAGCCAGGCCAAAGAGGCCCGCCGTAAACAGTCCCGCAATCACATAGACCGCCTTCACTGCGCCAGACTTCAGGGAGCCTCGATCAAGCAGGCCCTGCTCGCTCTGGGCTGCGGTGCCGCGCGATCCGGAGGCGACAACTGATGCGATGGAGGAGTGGGTCACTTTGAAACGTCCTTGCCTCGTTGAAGGATGTTCAGGTTCCGTTGGGGCGGCAAAGGGGGCTATGAGGAAAGCTGCAATTTCAGTGGCAAGGAATCCGGTAAAATCGTGCCGATTCCCGTTCCTCGAGCCCTCCATGACCTGCCGCACCCGCTTCGCCCCCAGCCCCACCGGTTACCTGCACATCGGCGGTGCCCGCACCGCACTGTACTGCTGGCTGGAGGCCCGCCACCGTGGCGGCGAGTTCGTGCTGCGCATCGAGGACACCGACCGTGAACGCAGCACCCAGGCGGCGATCGACGCCATCCTGGAGGCGATGGACTGGCTGGGCCTGGACTACGACCAGGGCCCGATCTACCAGACCGACCGCGTGGCCCGCTATCTGGAAGTGGCCGAGCAGCTGGTGGCCGACGGCAAGGCGTACTACGCCTACGAAACCAAGGAAGAGCTGGATGCCATGCGCGAAGCCGCGATGGCCAGGCAGGAGAAGCCGCGCTACAACGGCGCGGCGCGCGAGCTGGGCCTGCCGCGCAAGGACGACCCGAACCGCGTCATCCGCTTCAAGAACCCGCTGGACGGCACCGTGGTGTTCGACGACCTGATCAAGGGCCGCATCGAGATCGCCAACAGCGAGCTGGATGACATGGTCATCTTCCGCCCGGACGGCTACCCCACCTACAACTTCGCGGTGGTGGTGGACGACTGGGACATGGGCATCACCGAGGTCATCCGCGGCGACGACCACATCAACAATACCCCGCGCCAGATCAACCTCTACGAAGGCATCGGTGCACCGGTGCCGAAGTTCGGCCACATGCCGATGATCCTGGACGAGCAGGGCGCCAAGCTGTCCAAGCGCACCGGCGCGGCTGACGTGATGCAGTACAAGGACGCCGGCTACCTGCCCGACGCGCTGCTGAGCTACCTGGCCCGTTTGGGCTGGTCGCACGGTGACCAGGAGCTGTTCAGTCGCCAGCAGCTGATCGAGCTGTTCGACGTGAAGGACTGCAATTCCAAGGCCTCGCGCCTGGACATGGCCAAGCTGGGCTGGGTCAACCAGCAGTTCCTGAAGAGCGAGACGCCGGCCAGCATCGCCCCGCACCTGGTCTACCAGCTGCAGAAGCTGGGCCTGGACGTGGCCGCCGGCCCGGCGCCGGAGGACGTGGTGGTGGCCCTGCGTGACCGCGTGCAGACCCTGAAGGACATGGCCGAGAGCGCCGTGGTCTGGTACCAGCCGCTGACCACCTACGACGAGGCCGCGGTGGCCAAGCATTTCAAGGCCGGTGCCGAGGTGGCGCTGGGCAAGGCCCGCGAGCTGCTGGCGGCGCTGCCGGAATGGACCGCCGAAGCGGTCGGCGTGGCCCTGCACGACACGGCCGCGGCACTGGAGATCGGCATGGGCAAGGTCGCCCAGCCGCTGCGCGTGGCCATCACCGGCACCCAGGTCAGCCCTGACATTTCCCAGACCGTGTACCTGGCCGGCCGCGAGCAGGCCTTGAAACGCATCGATGTGGCCATCACCAAGGTAGCAACGGCCTGAGGCATCCTTGCCAGGCCCGAACCGGAGAACGCGCATGCCCGCCAAGACCGCCACTGCTTGTACCGCCCCGCACCACCACGTCCATGACGCAACGGATTTCGTGGCGGTGGTCGAGCGTGTCTCGCGCGAACGCGGGCTGCGCCTGACCCCGATCCGCGCCAATGTGCTGAAGCTGATCGCCGAGGCCGGCAAGCCGGTCAAGGCCTACGAGCTGCTGGAGTGGGTGCGCAACGGCAAGGGCGTGGGCGCCGATGCCCCGCCCACCGTGTACCGTGCGCTGGACTTCCTGATGGCCAATGGCTTCGTGCACAAGCTGGAATCGGTCAACGCCTTCGTGGCCTGCCATCACCCCAGCAGCGCGGCGCACTCGGTGCCGTTCCTGATCTGCAACAGCTGCCACAGCGCGGTGGAGCTGGAAGACCGCGAGATCGTCAGCCAGCTGGAAAAGCGCGCCAAGGAACTGGGCTTCCAGCCGCAGGCGCAGACCCTGGAAGTGCACGGGCTCTGCGCGCGCTGCGCAGGGTAAGCGGGCGGCGGGAGTGGGGTCAGATCCCTTTGCCAAAGGCAAAGGGATCTGACCCCATTTCATGAGGTAGTCGAGCAAGCTCGACTCTACCGGGCCGGTACAGGCTCGGCCGCGGTGTCCACCCGCGCGATCACCGACATGCCCGGGCGCAGCCGCGCCGCCAGGTCCTGTCCCGGATCGATCGAGATCCGGATCGGCAGCCGCTGCACTACCTTGGTGAAGTTGCCGCTGGCATTGTCCGGCCGCAGCACGCTGAACTCCGAGCCGGTGGCCGGCGCGATCTGCTCCACATGGCCGCGCAGCACCTGGCCCTGGAACGCATCCACCGCGAAGGTGGCCGGTTGGCCGATGCGCATCTGCCAGGTCTGGCCTTCCTTGTAGTTGGCCACCACCCACAACGCATCCGGCACCAGGAACAGCAGCTGCGAGCCGGCGGCCACGTACTGGCCCACGCGCACACTGGCCTCGCTGATCTGGCCGTCGCGCGGCGCATGGATCACCGTGTTGGCCAGGTCGATGCGGGCCAGCTCCAGCTGCGCCTGGGCACTCTCCACCTGCGCTTCCAGGCTCTTGCGCGCCACCTGGGTCGAGACCAGGGTTTCCTCGGCGATGCGGATCTGCGCCTGCGCCTGCTGCACACTGGCCTGCGCCGAGGCCTGGCTGGTGCGGAACTTGTCGCGGTCGTTGATCGATACCAGCTGCTGCGCGGCCAGTTCCTCGTAGCGTTTCAGCTCGTTGCGCGAGCGCTGCAGTTCGGCCTGCCCGGCCGACAGCGTGGCGTGCACCGAAGCAATCTGTGCGCGGTTCTGCGCCTGCAACTGGTCCGAATTGGCCAGCGCCGCACGCGCGCTGTCCAGCGTGGCCTGCGCCTGCGCAACGCGCTGTGCGTAGATCCGGTCATCGATGCGCAGCAACGGCTCACCCTGCTTCACATGCTGGAAATCCTTCACCAGCACCTCGGTGACGTAGCCGTTCACCTGCGGCGCCATCACCGTGATCTGCCCGCGCACATAGGCGTTGTCGGTGACCATCACGGCGCTGGTGAACGGCCACAGGTGCCAGGCACGCAGGATCAGCGCGATGCCCAGCAGCGCCACCACCACCATCACCACCACGCTGCGTGCGCTGGGCTTGAGGTACTTCGGCGGCAGGGCCGGTTCGACCGGCGTCGGCGCGGGGGCGGCGTCGGTCGGTGGCGGTGGGGTGACGTCGTCGGCGTCGTCAGGACGGGGCGGAACCGGAGGCATGGCAGTGGACTCAGCGGGTTGCGGCCGGCGTGGCCACGGCAGGGGAAGAGGGATGACGCTTGCGCCATTGCCTGAGCACGGCGGTGCGCAGCGACAGCAGCAGCAACCAGCACAGGAAGCCGATGGCCAGCCAGCCGCTCAGGGTGAACACATCGTTGAAACCGCGCACGTTGGCTTCGCGGCGCGTGGTCTGCGCCAGCTGCGCGCTGCCCTGTGCGCTGCGCAGCACCGGGTCGGTGATCTGCGCGCCGTACAGCTGCTGCTGGATGCGCAGGCGCTGCGCCACCACCGGATCGGCGGGATCGAGCTGGCTGGTCAGCGCGCTGGAATACAGTTGTTCGCGATGCAGCTGGAAGGTGCCCAGCGCCGCCGAACCGGCCAGGCCGCCCAGCGTCTGGGTGATCGACAGCGTCACCAGGAAGGTGATCATGTGGTCCACGCCCTGTTTCAGCGCGGCGGAGATGCCGAGCATGATCAGCGGCCCCATGAACATGCCGGCACCGACCGAGGCCAGGAACTGGCTGACGAAGAAGTCCTGCGGGCGGTCCTGGCTGGTGCGGTGCTGGTCGAAGAATGCCGCCGCACCCAGCAGCAGGATCGCCATCAGCAGCTGCGGAATCAGTCGCTTCGGGCCGAAGGTCAGCGCGGTGCCCACGATGCCGGTGACCACACCAGCCAGTATCACCACGAACAGCGGCCGCATCTGATCAGGCCCCATGCCCAGCGTGCGCATCAGGTTGACCACGCCGTAGGACTGCTCGGTGGTCAGGAAACGGATCAGGAACGCGCCCATGATGAAATGCAGCACCGGCAGGCTGGCCAGCCAACGCGTCTGCAGCAGCGGGTTGCGCCGGTAATGTTCGATGATGAAGGCGGTGGTGGACAACGCGATCGAGGCGATCAGCGCCCAGCCCAGCCAGGGCGTGTTGAGCCACCAGCGCGTGTAGCCCTGCGCGAGCACGATCACCAGCAGCGCCACCGCCGGCGCGAGCAGCGCGAAGGTGAGGAAATCCAGCGGCTCGAACGCCTTCACCTGGATGCCCGGCGGCAGCTTCAGCACCACCACCGCGGCGAACGCGCACAGCGCCAGGCCGGCTTCGAACGAGTACAGCTGGTGCCACTGGCCGGTATCGACCAGGCCCGGCGATACGATCCAGGCGATCGGCACCGCCAGCTGTGAGAGGCCAACGCCGACCACCAGCAGGTTGCCGGTGAAGCGCCGTGGCAGCGCCTGCAGCATGTACAGCGTGCCCAGCGTCGAACAGGCCGCGCCGGCGAAACCGCTGGCGGCCCGGGTCAGCATCGTGGTCTCGAAGCTGCCGACGAACAGATGCAGTACCGCCAACGCCGCGTACAGGCCCAGTCCGATCTCGGCGAACAGGCGGATGCCGTACTGCTGGCGGAACTTGAAGGCCAGCAGGTTGGCGGTGACATTGACCATCGCGTAGGCCGCCACCAGCCAGCTGCCCTGGGTCGGGGTCAGCGCCAGCTGGCCCTGAAGGAACGGCAGGTTGGCGGTGACCAGTGCGTTGCCGAGGCCGCCGGTGATCGCCACCAGCAGCGACACCAGCGCATAGGCGACGCGTCGATGCGGCGGATGCCAGGGCATCGACGCCGAACCGGGCATGGTCGGCTTCTCGTGCTCTTCCCAATCCGGAACCGGCTTCAGATACGGCTGGACCATCAACGGGCCTCGCTGGCAGCTCCCTGGAGACCCCCGCGCAGCAGTTGCAGGGCACGCCCGGCCAGATGGGCGCGCTCGTCGCGGGTCTTGCCGCGCAGGGCTGCGCCCAGCATGCCCGAGATCAGTGAAATATCCGTCTTGTCCAGGTCGGCGCGGCACAGGCCGGCGGCCTTGGCGCGGTTGATAGGGCCTTCCAGCAGATCACGCACGGTTTCGCGTGCGGTGCGCATGGCCGGCACGTCCGAATCGACCGCGCGCCAGTAATCGGCCAGTGCCGGCGAATCGATGATGCGCTGGGCCATGCCTTCGAACACCTCGAACAGGGCGTCGTCGCGGTCGCCGAGCTGTTCGACCTGGCGCCGGATGCGATCAACCGTGCGCTGCAGCAGTGCCTGGATCAGCGCAGTGCGGTCGGGAAAGTTGCGGTACAGGGTGGCCCGGCCCACCTGGGCGCGCTCGACCACCAGGTCCAGCGGGGCGGTGACGCCATGCTGGCCGAAGACATGGTCGGCGGCATCGAGGATGAGGGCACGGCGGGCGGCAGCATCGGCACGTTGGGCAGTCATGGAATTATTTTCGGACAAAAGTGTCCGTGTGGCGAGACAGTGAGTGACGGGATTGTCCGGTTGTTGTCGTACGCACATCTTTGTGACGCCTGCGTGATGGGGTGCGGCTGAAACGAAAGCGGGGGCCCGAAGGCCCCCGTTTTGATGGTGTGGGGTCAGAGCCCTTTCCTGTGGAAAGGGATCCGACCCCGCAGTGCCGGTAGATCCACGCCATGCGTGGATGCCGTTGCTCCGGGGTCAGAGCCCCTTCCTGTGGAAAGGGATCCGACCCCGCAGTGCCGGTAGATCCACGCCATGCGTGGATGCCGTTGCTCCGGGGTCAGAGCCCCTTCCTGTGGAAAGGGATCCGACCCCGGCGTGTGCGATCAGAAGAACGCGCGGATGCCAAAAGCGACACCGCGACCCGGCAGCGGCGAGTAGTCGCGCAGCAGCGAGGTATGCGGGCGCACTTCGCGGTTGGTCAGGTTGCTGCCATCCAGGAACACCTCGTAGCTGTTGCTGGCGTTGCGGTCCCAGCGGTAGGCCAGGTGTGCATCGACCAGGGTGTAGCCATTGCTCGGCTCCTCGTTCTGCGCCACGTCCTTCTGGCGGCTGTAGCGCACCGCACCGACCGAGGCACGCCAGCCGTCCTTCGACCAGCGCAGGTCGGCGCCGACGCGGGCCGGTGCGATGCGCGGCAGGTAGCCGGTGTTGGCCAGCTCCACCGAGTAATTGTGGTTGTGGTCGCCGTGCGGCACCGCGATGTCGAGCGTGCGGCTGCCGCTGCCATCCAGCTTGGCCTTCACGTAGTCACCGAACAGGCGCAGGTCCCAGTCACCGGCACCGCCTTCGAACAGATGCACCAGCGCCTCGGCTTCGGCGCCGCGGAACACCGCGTCCTGCTGGGTCCAGGCGCGGACCGGCAGGCTCTCGGTCACCCCGGTGTCGGCCAGGTAGATGAAGTCCTTGAACCTGGTCTGGTAGACCGATGCGGAGAAGTCCAGGCGCTCGCTGTGGGTGTGGATGCCCAGCTCGACGCGCTGGCCGCGCTCGGTCTTCAGGTTGGCGTCGCCGATTTCCAGCGAGCGGGTGGCGATGTGCGCGCCGGCGGCATACAGCTCTTCATTGGTCGGCGCACGTTCGGAGCTGTCCACGCCGATACGCAGGTCGACCGCGTCGTTGAGCTTCCAGATGCCGGCTGCGGACAGGTTGGTGGCACCGAAGGTACGGCGGCGGTAGTCACCGGTCGGCTCCAGCTTGACCTGATCGTGGCGGCCACCCAGTTCCAGCTTGAACGGGCCGAACTGCTTTTCCTGCAGCACGAACAGGCCGATGTTCTTCGTGCCGGTATCCGGGACGAAGGCTTCTTCACCCTTGGCACCGAAATCACTGTTGCCGAACTGCAGGCCGAAGGCGCCGTCCCAGCCACCGATCTGCTGCTGCACCGCCTCCAGGCGGGCCTCGATGCCGCGGTTGGTGAAGCGGGTCGACGGCGTGCCGGCCTCCAGCTCCACGTGCTCATAGTCGGTGTAGGCCACGCGCGCGTTGATGTTCTTCAGGAACGAAACCGGGTTGTAGATGCCGGCCTTGGTCTCGAAGCGGTTCTGCACCATGTCGATGCGCACGTCATGCTCGTCGCCTTCTTCCTCGTCGCCATGATCGTGATCGTGGTCATGCCCGTGATCGTCGCCGTCGGCGTGCACGTGGGCGCCGTTGGGAATGCCATAGTTGGTGCGGTAGGTGCTGGCCGACACGCCGAAGTAGCCACCTTCGCCCAGCCAGGTGGCGCCGACGCCACCGGCGCGGGTGCGGATGGAACTGTTGTCCAGGCGGCCGCGGCGCGGCTCTTCGCCTTCCTCGCCCGCGTGGTCGTGGTCATGGTCGTCGTGATGATCTTCCAGGCTGTCGATCACCGCATAGCCGGGAATGCGGTAGTCGTCGCCATTGCGCACCAGGCCATCGACGTGCAGCACGACATTGCCGCTGACGCCATCGAGGCGGAACATGCCGCTGCGCTCGTTGTTCACTGAATTGCCGCGCAGTTCGGCGCGGCCGCTGAGCGGGTGCTCCGGCAGTTCGCGCGCGATGCGGCCATCAACCACGTTGACCGCACCACCGATGGCGCCGCTGCCGAACAGCAGCGTGGCCGGGCCCTTCAGCACTTCGATCTGGTCGGCCAGGAACGGCTCGATGCTGGTGGCGTGGTCGGCGCTGACGGTGGAGGCATCCATGTTGCCCATGCCGTTGGACAGCACCGCCACGCGCGGGCCTTCCTGGCCACGGATGATCGGGCGGCCGACGCCGGGGCCGAAGAACGTGCTCTGCACGCCGGGCAGCTTGGCCACGGTATCGCCGAGGGTGCCAGCCTTCTGCTCGTCCAGGCGTTCGCCGGCAAGCACGTCGACCGGGCGTGCCAGCGATTCGGCATCGCCCTGCAGCGGCGAGGCCGTCACCTGCACCGACGACAGCTCGGTCAGGTGGCGGTCACGATGAGCGGTGTCCTGGCCGGCGGCAAAGGCCGTGGATGGCAGCAGGGCGGCCAGGGCCAGGGCGAGGGAATGCGGCTTGAAGCGCAGGGTTTGGGCGGGCATGGGCAGGTCCTTTGTTACAATGTATCAATCGCGGGGCGCACGTATCCCGTCGGCGGGACAGGGGGAGGGAAACCGTGCGGGTCGGGAACGGATGTTATATTATTCCATAACGATTCGCCGACCCTGCTGGAAGTCATGTCCCTGTCCTCACGCCTGCGCCACCTGCTCGACCGTTTTGGCGCCACTGGTTCGATGCTGTGCGCGGTGCACTGCGCGGTGATTCCCGTGCTGCTGGCGGCGGCGCCTTCGCTGGGCCTGTCGTTCTGGCTGAGCGATGGCGTGGAGCAGGCCCTGGTGGTGTTCGTCACCCTGCTGGGGCTGTTCAGTCTGGTCTGGGGCTACCGCCGCCATGGCGCGCTGCGTGCGCTGGGCTTCCTGATTCCCGGTCTGGTCGCGCTGTGGGCCGGCGTGCTGTACGACCCGCTGCACCACAACGCGGTGCCGCATGCGGTGGTGATGACCGTCGGTGGCCTGCTGGTGGGGGTTGCCCATCTGGTCAATCTGCGCCTGAACCACGGCCACGTGCACGACGCAAGCTGCGCGCACTAGGCGCTCCGTGATAGGATTTTCGATCGTGCGCGGGGGCGCCCAGCAAGGCGGCCCCGCCGAACCCGTGTCAGTACGGGGTAACCAGATTTCACACTTGAGGAGTTGAAGACATGGGTAAGGGTGACCGCAAGACCGCCAAGGGCAAGCGCTACAACGCCAGCTACGGCAACGCCCGTTCGCACACCGCGAGCAAGGTCGCCGTAGGCGCCGCCGCCCCGGTTGCCAAGAAGACCGTGGCCAAGGCTCCGGCGAAGAAGGCTGTGGCGAAGAAGACCGTCGCCAAGGCCTGATCCGGCCGACCGACCGGTCCAAAGAAGAACGCGGCGCCTGGCGCCGCGTTTTTTTATGCGCGTTTCCGTAGAGCCGAGCCCGTGCTCGGCTGGCGCAATGCAGCCGAGCACGGGCTCGGCTCTACAGGGAAGTCAGCGCAGCGTCTGCTTCAGCGTTTCCGGGTTGCCATCATTCGGCGCGGCCGGTACCTGCAGCAGGTGGGCCAGCAGCGGGTAGACATCCACGTTGTCGAACCCGTCGATCACCAGGCCCTGGCGGAACGACGGGCCGCTGGCCACGAACACCGCGCGCATGGACGGCAGTGCGTTGTCGTAGCCGTGCGAGCCGCGGTCCTGGTGGACGCGCTTGGCGAGCTTCTGCTGGTGCAGCGCGTCCCAGCCTTCGTCCATGTTGCAGACGATGGCCGGAATGCGCGGATGCGTGCCGTAGTGCCAGCGCGCCGGCAGGTTCTCCTTCTTCCAGCACTCATAGTGTGCGTGACGGCCGAGCAGGGCGCGTTCGGCTTCTGCCTCACGGCCGGCCACCGGCGAAAAGCCGATCGACTGGCCCTGGCTGACATTGCGCGCGATGGCGGGGTCGACCATCGATTCGGTGGAAATCACCTGGCCTTCGGGCACCGACGCCATGCCGTGGTCGGACACCACGATCACGTTGGTGGTGGCGGCCAGGCCACGTTGCTGCAGGCCATCGAGCACCTGGCCGACAATCAGGTCGGCACGGGCGATGGCCTCGGTATACTGCGTCGATTCGGGGCCGTAGTTGTGGCCGGCCTTGTCCACATGTTCCATGTACAACGTGGTCAGGCGCGGTGCATCGGCGTCGGGCTGTGCCAGCCAGTCCAGCACGATGCCGGCGCGCTGCTCCAGCGGCTCCTTGCTGTCGTACACGCGCCACTGGCTGGGGCGCACACCGCTGATTGCCGATTCGCTGCCCGGCCAGGAGGTGGTGGCGGTACGCACGCCGACCTTCTCGGCGCCGACCCAGATCGGTTCACCGCCCCACCAGCCGCTGGTGGTGACCGCCTCGCGGTTGCTCAGTTCGAAACGGCCCAGCGCTGCATCGTCCATGCTGTTGTTGACGATGCCGTGGTGGTCCGGGCGCAGGCCGGTGACGATGGTGTAGTGGTTGGGGAAGGTCAGTGAGGGGTACGAAGGCGTCATCCAGCGTGCGCGGACGCCGCCGTCGATCAGACGCTGCAGGTTCGGGGTCAGGCCGCGATCGAGTGCGTCGGCGCGCAGGCCGTCGATGGAGATCAGCAGCAGCTTCGGCGGCGCGGCCGCAGCGACAGCGGTGGGAGCGGAGGCGGAAGGGGTGGGCGCGGTGGTGCAGGCAGCCAATGGCAGCAGCAGCGCCAGCGAACAGGTCAGGCGTACGGAAGTCATCCATGCATGATAAGCGGCTGCAATGACGTGCCCAAGACACGGCGCCGGAAAGCGCGCCGTGTCCACGCATTTTTCCTTATCCCCGCGCCTTCGGCGCGCCCCTTCAACAAGAAGGGGGCTCCTTACCAGAGGCACTCCGCAAACCTATCCAGCGTGTCGACCAAGGTTGACACCTACCAACAGCCACTCAACCTTCAGGCAAACAGCGGGGCCTGGCGTTGTTCCAGGCGCAGCAGGGCGGCCTTGGTTTCCAGGCCGCCGCCGAATCCGGTGAGGGCGCCATTGCTGCCGATCACCCGATGGCAGGGCAGGATGATCGGCAGGGGATTGCGGCCATTGGCCGCGCCCACCGCGCGGGTCGCACTGGGTTGGCCCAGGTGCTGCGCCAGCTGCAGGTAGCTCCAGGTCTGGCCAAACGGGATCAGTGCCAGCGCCTGCCATACGCGCAGCTGGAACGGCGTGCCACGCGGTGCCAGCTCAAGATCGAAGCGGATGCGCTCGCCATGCAGGAACTGCAGCAGCTGCTCGCGTGCTTCCGGCAGTGCATCCGGTGCGTAGTGCCAATCGTCGCGGCCGCGCGCCGGATGGCGGTTCTCCGGGAACAGCACATGCGAAAGGCCACGCTCGTCACCGGCGATGGTCAACACGCCGATCGGGCTGTCGAAACGGTCGAACAACAGGGTCATGTCGGTTCTCCAACGAAAGTGCCGGACAGGTGCCACAGGTGCAGCACGGCGTAGGCGCGCCAGGGGCGCCATGGTTGCGAGCGTGCTTCGGTGGCACGTTCGCTCAGGCGCTGGCCCTGCGCATGGCCCAGGACCTGCTGCAACACCAGGTCGCCGGCGGGGAAGGCATCGGGTTGGCCGAGGCCGCGCAGGGCGATGTACTGTGCGGTCCACGGTCCGATGCCGGGCAGCGCCACGCAGCGGGCCACGAACTCTTCCAGCGCCTGGCCGGGCCCGAAGTCGAGCTGGCCGCTGGCGCAGGCGGCCGCCAGCGCACGCACGGTGGCGGCTCGGCTGCGCGGCAGGCCGATCGATTCCAGCGGCGCTTCGGCCAGCACCTCGGGCGCCGGGAACTGGCGGTCGAATTCCGAGGGCATGCCGGGCAGGTGCGCGCCGTAGGCATCCACCAGCCGCCGCGCGAATGTCGTGGCCGCCGCGACGCTGACCTGTTGGCCCAGCACCGCGCGCACGCCCACTTCGAAACCATCCCAGCCGCCGGGCACGCGCAGGCCCGGCCGTTCGGCGATGCCGCGTGCCAGCAGCGGCTCCTCGCTCAGCGCGGCGTGCACTTGTTGCAGATCGGCATCCAGATCGAACACGCGGCGCACGCGGCGCACGATGTCCGGAATCAGGCGCGGATCGACTGCGCCCAGCTGCAGATGCAGTTCCGGCCGCTTCGGGTCGGCGGTGACGCGCAGCAGGGTGGGGCGTTCGGGCGTGCCGAGCACGCGCTGGTAGCTGTCCTCGCCGATCAGCTCGATGCCGGGCAGGCTGCGCTTGCGCAGGAAGGCCAGCATGCGCGGGAAATCCAGCGGTGGGCGATACACCAGCCGCAGCACCAGGCTGCCGTCGTCGGCGGCCAGCGGGTGATGCTGGCGTCGCAGCGCGGTTGGCGCCATGCCGCAGCCCTGCAGGAAGGCCGTATTGAAGCGGCGCAGGCTGTTGTAACCGGCAGCCAGTGCCACGTCGGTCACCGGCAGCGTGGTTTCGGTCAGCAGCTGCTTGGCCAGCAGCAGGCGATGGGTGGCGTGGATCTGTCCCGGGGTGGCGCCCAGGTGTTCGACGAACAGGCGCTGCAGCTGGCGCGCGCTCAGGCCGAGCTTCGCGGCCAGATCGCCCACCGGTTGATCCTGCAGGAAACCGCCATGAATCAGCGCGAGTGCACGCTGTACGGTCTGTCCGGCCAGGGCCTGCTGCGCCTGGGGCGCCAGTTCGGGACGGCAGCGCAGGCATGGCCGGTAGCCGGCGGCGGCTGCGGCGGCCGCCGTCGGGAAGTAGCTGATGTTGCGCGGCTTCGGCGGTGGCGCCGGGCACACCGGGCGGCAGTAGATGCCGGTGCTGCGCACGGCGGTGAAGAACACGCCGTCGAAGCGCGCATCGCGGGCCAGACGGGCGCGGTCGCAGGCGGCGGTGTCGAGGGCGAGGGCGGTGTCCATGGCGCCAGTCTAGGCCGGTGCAGGCAGCGATACTCGCCATTTTCGGACATGGATGCTGAAGGGGGTTCAGCAGGGCTGCGCCCTGCACCCGCAGAGGCAACAGCAACAGCAGGCTTCCTGCGGGAGGGCGGGGTGGGTCCGGTGGCAGGGGACGCTGCAAGTACGTCCCTGTAAGCTCGGTCGCGCCATCCATGGCGCTCACGCCCCTGCCACCAGACCCACCCCGCCTTCGACAGTTTCCCGCAGCCTGCCGGAACGGCATCCCGCTCTGGTAGGTGTCGACCTTGGTCGACACGGTAGATCCACGCCATGCGTGGATGGAGCGGTGGAAGACGCTGTAATGAAAAGGATGGAACCAGAGGGTCAGAAGGGGTTCAGTGCCGCGCGCTGAATGCGCGGCCGGGACAGGTAGACTGTGGACCTTGCTCCCTTGAAGTCCGGTTGCCCGATGTCCGCCAAACTCCGCTGGTTGCCCCTGTTGTGCCTGGCCCTGGCGGGCTGCAGTCAGCTGGAGAATCCGGGCAATGTGACCGCTGCCGACAAGGCCGCGCGGGCACCGGCCAGCGATGGCGAGAACATGGTCTCGATCAATGCCGCCGACGCGCCACCGCCGCCGGCGCCGCCGCGCAGCCGGGCCGACCGGCCGTGGCCGCAGGCGCAGCTGGAGAACGGCCGCGCCTGGGTCAGCTGCAGCACCGAATATGCCGGTGACGCTGGCGACGGTGTCGAGCTGGAAGGCCTGCAGCGCGACCAGATCAGCCAGGCATTGGCGCCGTGCGCCGAGCGTGGCCTGATGCGCGTGCGCTATGCCGGCAAGATCAATCCGGGCTTCGCCGAGATGATGTGGCGGTTGGCTGCGGTGGCCGACGAACAGAAGATCCACAAGCGCATCCTTGACCTCGATTCCAGCGGTGGCCAGGTGGAATCGGCGATCGTGGCCGGTGACAGCATCGGCGAATCGGGCTGGACCATCTGGGTGCGCGAAGGCTCGATCTGCCACAGCGCCTGCGTGTTCGTGCTGGCAGCCGGCGACAACCGCCTGCTGTCGGGCAAGGTCGGCATCCACCGCATGATGCGCATCAGTTCCAAGGCCACCTCGCGTGCTGAACTCAACCGCGAGCTGCACGAGGTCTACGACAACGTGAAGGACTACCTGCAGCGCAGCGGCGTGGCGGTCGGCGTGGCCGACCTGATGATGACCGTGCCCAACCGCAGCCTGCGCCTGCTGACTGCCGACGAGCTGCGCCAGTACGGGTTGGATGGCACCAACGCCGTGCAGGATGATCTGGAGCGGATCAAGCAGATGCGCGCCTGCGGCGATGATTTCGTGCAGCGCAAGGATGCGTTCCTGATCGCCTTCGACCAGCAGTGCAAGCGCGAAGGCGCCGACATGGAATCGATCAACAGCTGCGGCCAGGCGCTGAAGCAGCGCTTCGGGTTCCCCGATGCGGTGTGCCCGGAAGAAAGCCCGTTGTCGGAGATCGACGTGGCAACGCTGCCGCCGGCGCCGTCCGAGCCGTCGCCGGTGGCCGAGCAGCTGCCTGCAGACGCCGGCAGGCCTGCCGCGCAGGCCGACGCGGCTGCCGGGGCGGTGGAAGGCAGCGCCCCCGCGCGCTGACGAGGCGGTCACCGCGCTGGCGTAGACTGCGGTTCTTTCCCGAGAACCGGCGGTGTCCATGAAGCGCGTGCTCCTGCTGCTGTCCCTGTTGCCCTTCGCCGCGTCGGCGCAGGCGCCTGCACCGGCCACGCCCGCCCCCGCGCCTGCGCGCCCGGCACCGGCATCGCCGGCGGCGGCCAAGCCGCTTACCGCAGGCGCGCCGGCGCTGACCGCCGCACAGCAGGCGCAGGTGCAGAAGCAGGATGCGGAGATGGGGGCGGCGGCGGTGCGGGTCGCGCAGCTGGTCGATGCCAATCGCGCGGGCGAATTGTGGGACGGCGCATCCGCAGTCGCACGACGCGCGGTTCCCAAGGCAGCCTTCGTTACCCAGCTGGCCGGTGAGCGCACGCGCCTGGGCGCGATGGCCGGCCGCGGCCAGCCGACCATCACCCGGGTCAAGTACAGCGCGGGTGCGGCCGTACCGGAGGGGCTGTACATCAACGTCAGCTTCCCGACCCGCTTTGCCAACAGCGCACAGCCGGTGCGTGAGCTGGTGTCGTTCCGTTTCGACGAGGACCAGGTGTGGCGACTGGCCGGCTACAGCCTGCGCGCCTCGGGTCCCTGAGGAGAACGATGATGGCAACCGAACTGACGATGCTGGCCTGGGCGACCCTGCTGGGGTTTGTGTACATCTGCGCCACCTCCACCGTGGTCACCCGCGAGCGTGGCCTGAAGTGGAATGCCTCGGCACGTGATGGCCAGGCCCGGCCGCTCAGCCCGTTGGCCGGCCGCCTGCAACGGGCCCAGGCCAACTTCCTGGAGACCTTCCCGTTCTTCGCCGCCGCCGCGATTGCGGTGGTGCTGGCCGGGCGCGGCAATGACACCACGGCGCTGGCCGCGCAGGCCTATTTCTGGGCGCGCGTGGCCTATCTGCCGTTGTACGCCGCTGGCGTGCCCTACGTGCGCAGCCTGGTGTGGCTGGTGTCGCTGCTGTCGATCCTGGCGCTGGTGTTCGCGCTGCTGTGATCCGGCGCTGATCCAGATCAAGGCCGCTCAGCTGCACGGCGCTATGCTGGCGCGGACTGGATCAACGGCAGGAGGCGCGCATGCGCAGGATGGACGTGGTGGTGGTCGGTGCCGGGCCGGCAGGCCTGTGCTTTGCGCGCGCGCTGGCCGACAGCGGCCTGCAGGTCGGGCTGGTGGATGTGCAGCCGCGCCAGGCGCTGGCCGATGCCGCCTTTGATGGCCGCGAGATCGCGCTGACCCATGCCTCGCGGCAGAGCATGGAGCAGCTGGGGCTGTGGCAGCGCCTGCCGCATGCCGAGATCGCCGAACTGCGCGATGCGCGGGTGATGAACGGCGCATCGCCGTTCGCGCTGACCTTTGCCAGCCGCCAGGTCGACGGCCAGCCGCTGGGCTGGCTGGTGCCCAATCACCTGATCCGCCGTGCCGCGTGGGATGCGGTGCAGGGCCAGGACGGCCTGGAACTGTTCGACGGGCGCAAGGTGCTGGGCGTGCAGGCCGACGCGCAGGGCCAGGTGGTCAAGCTCGATGACGGCAGCCAGTTGCACGCGCGCCTGCTGGTCGCTGCCGACAGCCGCTTCTCCGCCACCCGCCGCATGCTCGGCATCGGCGCGCAGATGCGTGACTTCGGCAAGTCGATGCTGGTGTGCCGGATGCAGGTCGAGCGCGATCACCATCACACCGCCTGGGAGTGGTTCGGCTACGGCCGCACCCTGGCGCTGCTGCCGCTCAACCAGGGCCAGGCCTCGGCGGTGATCACGCTGCCGCCGCGGCAGATCGAGGAGTTGCTGGCGATGGACGAGGTGGCCTTCGGTGAAGCCATCACGGCCTTCTTCGAGCACCGCCTGGGTCGCATGCAGCCGGTGGCCACACCGCAGGCGTATCCGCTGGTCGGCGTGTACGCGCACCGTTTCGTCGGCGAGCGCTCAGCGCTGATCGGAGATGCCGCGGTGGGCATGCATCCGGTCACCGCGCATGGCTTCAATCTGGGCCTGGCCAGCGCACAGCGGCTGGCACAGGGCATCGTCGAGCAGCAGCGCCGCGGCGCAGATATTGCGGCGGCGGGCATGCTGGCCAGCTACCAGCGTGGTCATCGACTGGCGTCGCGGCCGCTGTACGAGGCGACCAATGCAATCGCCAGCCTGTATACCGACGACCGCCGCCCGGCGCGCATGCTGCGTGCGGCCGGTCTGCGCCTGGCACAGGGCGTGGCGCCGTTCCGTCAACTGATTGCCGCGCATCTGACCCAGCGCGTGGCCTGAACCGGTTCAGATCAGCCGGCGGCCAGCACCCGGATCTGGCTGTCGGCGAATTCCACCACCTGGCCTGCGCGGATCTTGCAGGCCTTGCGCAGTTCGACCTCACCGTCGACCAGGACCTGGCCTTCGCTGATGACCATCTTGGCCTCGCCACCGCTGGTGACCAGGTCGGCCAGCTTGAGCAGCTGCTTGAGTTCGACGTAGTCGCCGTCGAGGTCGAATTCGAGAATCTGCATGGAGCGGGGTTTCCTGGAAAAGGGCACGGGCCAGCGGCCGGGGCCGGGGGGAAGAGGGCGCGTATTGTGCGCCAGCACGGGCCATGACGGCACGCGCACGCAAAGCTGTACGCGTTGTTCAGGATCAATGCGGTATCATTCCGCTCTGAGCGAGTGAATCTCCCTCCGAACGAGCAGCGCCAGGGCACGCGATAAGAAGGGCGCCCAAAGCGCGGACCATCCCTTTTTTATCGCACTGCCATGCAGATGGCCGTGCCTTTGGAGTTTTCCATGTCCCAAGAATCCCAAGCGCCGCTGCAGTTTGCGCAGCTCGGCCTGTCCGAGCCCGTGATGCAGGCGGTCACCGCCATCGGCTACGAAACCCCGTCGCCGATCCAGGCGGCCACCATCCCGGCCATGCTGGAAGGCCGCGACGTGCTGGGCCAGGCCCAGACCGGCACCGGCAAGACCGCTGCGTTCGCACTGCCGGTACTGTCCAACATCGACCTGCAGCAGATCAAGCCCCAGGCCCTGATCCTGGCGCCGACCCGCGAACTGGCCATCCAGGTCGCCGAGGCGTTCCAGTCCTATTCGTCGAAGATCCCGGGCTTCCGCGTGCTGCCGGTGTACGGCGGCCAGCCGTACGGCCAACAGCTGTCGGCCCTGCGCCGTGGCGTGCACATCGTGGTTGGTACCCCCGGCCGCGTGATCGATCACCTGGACCGCAGCACCCTGGACCTGTCCGAGCTGAAGACCCTGGTGCTGGACGAAGCCGATGAAATGCTGCGCATGGGCTTCATCGACGACGTCGAAGCCGTGCTGAAGAAGCTGCCGGAGCAGCGCCAGGTGGCCCTGTTCTCGGCCACCATGCCGCCGCAGATCCGTCGCATCGCGCAGACCTACCTGCAGGACCCGGTGGAAGTGACCATCGCGGCCAAGACCACCACCTCGGCCAACATCCGCCAGCGCTACTGGTGGGTGAGCGGCATGCACAAGCTGGACGCGCTGACCCGCATCCTGGAAGTCGAGCCGTTCGACGCGATGATCATCTTCGCGCGCACCAAGGCCGGCACCGAAGAACTGGCCAGCAAGCTGCAGGCCCGTGGCCTGGCCGCGGCCGCGATCAATGGCGACATGCAGCAGGCCCAGCGTGAGCGCACCATCGCCATGCTGAAGGAAGGCAAGCTGGACATCCTGGTGGCCACCGACGTGGCCGCGCGTGGCCTGGACGTGGAACGCATCAGCCACGTGCTGAACTACGACATCCCGTACGACACCGAAAGCTACGTGCACCGCATCGGCCGTACCGGCCGTGCCGGCCGCAGCGGCGAGGCGATCCTGTTCGCCACCCCGCGCGAGAAGGGCATGCTGCGCCAGATCGAGCGCGCCACCCGCCAGCCGATCGAAGAAATGCAGCTGCCGAGCGTGGAAGCGGTCAACGACACCCGCATCAACAAGTTCACCTCGCGCATCACCGAGACCCTCGGCGCCGGTGGCCTGGACTTCTACCGCCAGCTGCTGGAGCGCTTCGAGAACGAGCAGAACGTGCCGGCGATCGAAGTGGCCGCCGCGCTGGCCAAGATGCTGCAGGGTGACACCCCGTTCCTGCTGCAGCCGCCGGTGCGTGCCCCGCGTGAAGAGCGCGCGCCGCGCGAGCGTTTCGACCGTGGCGACCGTCCGGAGCGCGGCGATCGTTTCGATCGTAACGATCGTGGTCCGCGTTTCGAACGCGGCCCGCGCCGTGACGACGCCGAAGGTGGTTTCGAGCAGCGCCCGCGCCGTGAGGTTCCGCCGCGCGGTGCACCGGAGCAGGGCATGGAGACCTACCGCATTTCGGTGGGCCACCAGCATGGCGTGAAGCCGGCCAACATCGTCGGCGCCATCGCCAACGAAGCCGGCCTGGAAAGCCGCTTCATCGGCCGCATCGACATCCACGACGACTTCTCGCTGCTGGATCTGCCGGCGCAGATGCCGCCGGACGTGCTGTCGCACCTGCAGAAGGTCTGGGTGTCCGGCCAGCAGCTGCAGATGCGTGCGCTGGCCCCGGGTGAAGACACCAACCCGGCCCCGCGCCCGTTCAAGCCGCGCTTCGACAAGCGCGGTCCGGGTGGTCCGGGTGGTCCGCGTCGTGGCGGCCCGGGTGGCCCGGGTGGCCACGGTGGCGAGCGCGGCGACCGTGGTGGTGACCGCGACGGTCGCCCGCCGCGCCGTGATGGCTTCAAGCCGCGCGGCCCGCGCAGCTACTGAGCCTCACCCGACGTAGTGAACAACGCCAGCCTCCGGGCTGGCGTTGTCCGTTGTGGCCCACGAAAAAGGGGACGGAGGGGATTAAGTCGTAATCGGCCGGCTGGACGCTTATGCCGAAAACGACTTAATCCCCTCCGTCCCCTTTTTCGCATGGCCCACACATTGCCGGTCATAGGCTGGACCGGTTCCAAGGGAGGTTGTCACCGCAGCACATTCGGGGGGATCCGGGATGGGTAGGAGTGGCACGGACCAGCAGCGCCGACGGGTTCCCATGACCCGTGGCCTGGGACTGCGATTTGCGTTGCTGACGGGCATGGCGATCGGATTGGTCGCACTGTCCGCGTTGATCCAGGAGTTGCAGGCGGCGTCCACCGCTTGGATCGCCGGCCAGGGCTACTGGTCGCGGGGGCAGCAGGATGCGACCGCCGCACTCAGCCGTTACCTGGCCCGTGCGGATGCCCGCGATCTGGACGATGCGCGCCAGGCCCTGCAGGTGCCGTTGGGCGATCTGCAGGCGCGGCTTGCGCTGGAGCAGGCCGAGCCGGATGTCGGCAGGGCCAGGCAGGGCTTCCTGCAGGGCGGCAACGCGCCGGCGGATATTCCGCGCCTGGTGTTCTCGTTCCGCTATGCGCGCGACATCGGCGCTTTCCGCGAAGCCACCACGCTGTGGCGCAATACCGATGATGACCTCAAAGCAGTGCAGCGGCTGATCGATACGCTGCAGCGGCGGCACCCGCAGGGCGCGCTGCCCACCGCCGCCCGTGACCTTCATCTGCAGCAGCTGCGCGATCTCGACCGCCGCCTGCAGATCCAGGCCCAGGCGTTTTCGCAGGCGTTGCTGCGCATGGCCACGATGGTGCGCATCGCCACGCTGGTGGTGGGTGGATTGTCGGTGCTGGCGATCAGCCTGATGGCGGTCGCGCTGGCGCGGCGCGTCGGCAAGGACCTGACCGAGCATGAAAGCCGGTTCCGCGCGGCGTTCTACCAGGCCAATGTCGGCATGCTCAAGCTCGACACCGACGGCAAGGTGGTCGAGGCCAACCAGGCGATGGCCGACATCCTTGACCATCGCCGCGATGCGCTGATGCAGTTGTCCCTGGGCGACCTGTTGATGGACGGGGAACTGGTCATCGATGGCGTGGGCCGGATCGACTGGGACAGGCAGCTGCGGCCAAGCGAGCTGCGTTTCCGGCGCCGCGACGGCAGCCTGGTCTGGGGACGCTGGAGTGGCACCGGTGTACGCAGCGCTGATGGCGGCTTGTCGGTGTTCGCGATCATCGAGGACGTCAGCCAGAATCATGCCCTGGCACGCGAGATCGAGCACCATGCCAGCCATGATCCGCTGACTGGCCTGATCAACCGCCGCGAGATCGAGCGGCTGCTGGAGCGCGCGCTGCTGCAGGTGCGCAGCGAGGGCGGCACGCATGCGCTGTGCTACATCAACCTGGACCATTTCAAGCTGGTCAACGATAGTTTCGGCCATGCTGCCGGCGACCAGATGCTGCGCAGCTTCGCCGACTATCTGCTGGCGGCGGTGCGCGACGGCGACTGGGTGGGCCGCCTGGGCGCCGACGAATTCGCGGTGTTCCTCGCCCATGCCGGGCAGGACGAGGCCAAGCGCGTACTGCAGCGGGTGATCCGCAACCTGGGCCAGGCCAGTTTCCCGATGCGGGAGGGCAGCCCGCAGCCGAGCTGCAGCATCGGCGTGGTCGAGGTCAACGCCGAGGCGCCGGACGTGAACTGGCTGATGAGCGCCGCCGACAGTGCCTGCTACGCGGCCAAGCAGGCCGGGCGCAACCGCGTGCATTGCTTCAACGAAAACCGCATGGCGCTGGAGGAGCGGCGCCGCGAAGCCGAACGGCTGCAGGGCGTCAGCGTGGCGATGGCCGAGAACCGCATGGTGCTGTACGCCCAGCGCATCGCCCGTGTCGGCGATCCGCAGTACCTGCACTACGAAGTGCTGGTGCGCATGCGTGGCAGCGATGGCAGCCTGCACCTGCCGGGCCAGTTCATGCCGGCGGTGGAGCGCTACGGCATGGCCGTGGCACTGGACCGGCACGTGCTCGGCCTGCTGTTCCGGCACCTGCAGGTCTGCCCGGCGCATGTCCGGCAGCTGGGGCTGTGCAATGTGAACGTATCGGCGCAGTCGATCGCAGAGCCGGGGTTCCTCGCCTTCGTCTGCGATCTGCTGGAACGCAACCGGGCGCTGGCGTCCAAGCTGTGCTTCGAGATCACCGAGACGGCCGCGATCAGCAACCTGAGCCAGGCACGCGCCTTCATCGATGCGGTGAAGGCGCGCGGCTGTCGGATGGCGCTGGACGATTTCGGCTCCGGCCTGTCCTCGTTCGGGTATCTGCGCCAGTTGCCGGCGGACATCCTGAAAATCGACGGTGCGTTCGTGCGTGACATGGATACCGATCCGGTCAGCCACGCCACCGTCCGTGCCATCAGCGAACTGGGGCGCGAACTGCAGATGGAAGTGGTGGCCGAGTGGGTGGAGACGGCCGAGGTCGCCGCCGCTTTGACCCGGCTGGGCGTGCAGGGGCTGCAGGGCTATGCGATCGAACGCCCGCAGCCGCTGGAACGGATGACGCTGTCCGAGCTGCGGCCGGCGCGGCTGGTCGCGGTGAAGGGACCGCCGGCCGCCGGCTGAAGGCCCGCAGCGACTTTGGTCTACACATGCGACGCTGCGGGGGCTGCGATAATGCCGGCCAGGGGCGACGTGCAGTGGGCGCGGTCGTAGGCAGGAACAGGACGTGGCGTGGGCGGCAGGCAGTGGCGGTACGGAACAGGCGGGGTGCGGATCGTGCTGCTGCTGTGGTGGGCGATGTCCTGGCCGCTGCAGGCGGCTCCGGCAGCGGCCGGACACGATTACCTGCTGGTGGGCAGCGCCACCGACGAACCCACGCCACACCGGGCCTGCACGCCGCAGATGCTGGAAGGTCCGCGCCAGCAGGTGCAGGTCGCGGCACCGCCGGGGGGCTGGTCGGGCCAGCCGCAGGCGCTGGATGTGTTCAACGTGTTTTCCGGCGAAGTGCGCGTGCAGCACGGCGATCGCGAGATCTGCGGCAACATGCACGACGCACGTACCCGCGATTCGCGCTTCCGCGCGGGCATCGGCCTGGTCGCGGTGCCCGCGGCCGGCAGCCATGAACCGTTCCTGGTGTCCTGGCAGACACCACTGAAGGCGCGCTGGGTGCCGACGCTGCGGCTGGGCGCGCCCAGCCCGGTGCAGCAGAATGACACCGCCCGGCTGCTGGTGCGCGCGGCCTGCATCGCGGTGGCGATCGCGCTGGCGCTGTCGGCGCTGATGGCGTTCCTCACCACGCGTGATCGCAGTTTCCTGGTCTACATCGCCGGCACCGCCGTGATGGTGCTGTGGCAGTCCATCCTGGGGGGCCTGAGCGGCTATCCGGAACCGTGGCTGCCGGTGGGCGAACAGGGCGCCTGGTGGCTGCTGGCGCTGACCGCCGCGACCCAGGCGCTGGTGTTGCCTGCGCTGTGGCGGCTCAATGGCGGTGATCGTCTGCTGCCGCGCTCGCGCCCGGCCCAGTTGCTGGCGTTGTGGGGGCTGCTGGGCGTGGCGGTGCTGGTACCGTGGCTGCAGCGCGATGGCCTGGCCTGGGTGGCGCGCGGCCTGCAGGCGTCCTACCTGCTGGGCTGCGGCCTGGCGCTGGCCGTGGGCGTGTGGGCGCGCTGGCGCGGCGATCGCTGGGCGCAGGCCGGGCTGGCGGCGCTGGCGCCGATGCTGGTGCTGATCGTCGCCGATGCCTGCCGTGCGGAATGGCTGCTGGAGTACCGGGTAGAGGCGCTGCAGCTGGCCGTGACCTGGCTGCTGATGATGGCCGCCTACGCGCTGAACCAGCGGCTGGGGCGGCTGCGCCAGCAACGCGATGAACTGCGCCAGCTGGCCGAGACCGATGGCCTGACCGGGCTGCCCAACCGTCGCGCCGGCCTGCAGCAGCTGGCCCGCCAGCTGGAACGGGTGGACCGCGAGCGTGGGCCACTGGTGATCGGTTTCCTCGACATCGACCTGTTCAAGGACATCAACGATCGCCATGGCCATGCGGTGGGCGATCAGGTGCTGGTGGCGGTGGCGCGCGCGCTGCGTGCGGCGGTGCGCAGCCAGGATCAGGTGGTGCGCATGGGCGGCGAGGAGTTCCTGCTGCTGATGCCGGGCATGCCGCGCGAGGCCGCGTCGGCGCGCCTGGAGCGGCTGCGCCAGCGCATCACCGAGGCGGGGCAGGCGCTGCAGGTGCCGGGCCTGGAGGTGACCGCCAGCATCGGCCTGGCACAGTGGCGGCCGGGCGAGGACGATCTGGCGGCGCTGCTGCGCCGGGCCGACCATGCCATGTATGCGGCCAAGCGCGGCGGCCGCAACCGCGTGTTCGACGGTGAAACGCTCGATCCCCCTGCACCGGCATGAGGCGCGCCGGGCGGCGATACCGGATAATGGTGCGATGACCACCCGACTCAACAAACATATCGCCGACACCGGCTTCTGCTCCCGTCGCGAGGCCGACCGCCTGATCGCCGCCCGCCGGGTCACCGTCAACGGCCACCCGGCCGGCACCGGCGCGGTGGTGGGCGAGGAAGACCAGGTGCTGGTCGATGGCCAGCCGCTGCGCGCGCGCGTCGCACGCAAGCCCGGCACCCGCCGCCACGTCTACATCGCGCTGAACAAGCCGGTGGGTGTCACCTGCACCACCGAAAGCTCGGTCAAGGGCAACATCGTCGACTTCGTCGGCCACGAGCAGCGCATTTTCCCGGTCGGCCGGCTGGACAAGGAGTCGGAAGGGCTGATCCTGATGACCAGCAACGGCGACATCGTCAACCAGATCCTGCGGGCCGAGAATGGCCACCAGAAGGAGTACCTGGTGGCGGTGAACAAGCCGGTCACCGACGAGTTCCTGCGCGGCATGGCCCGCGGCGTGCGCATCCACGACCAGATGACCCTGCCGTGCAAGACCTCGCGGATCGCCAAGTTCGGTTTCCGCATCACCCTGCAGCAGGGCCTGAACCGGCAGATCCGCCTGATGGCGGCTGAATTCGGTTACCGCGTGACCCAGCTGCGCCGCGTGCGCATCGACAACATCAAGATCGGTGCGCTGAAGCCGGGGCAGTGGCGCAACCTGACCGAGCAGGAACTGCAGGGCCTGCTGCCGAAGCAGCTGGACTGGTAACGCGCGGTAGTGCCGGCCGCTGGCCGGCTGCACCAGGCATCGAATGAGCGCGGGTTGCCGGCCAGCGGCCGGCACTACCCGTTGTGCGGATTACGTACCGGCATCGGCTAGACTTCGCAGTGACCTGCCGGAACATGACGCTGCATGATCAAGCCCGACAAGCCCGCCAACGAAGCCCTCCGCCTCGAGGCGCTGTACCGCTACCGGATCCTCGATTCGGAGCGAGAGAAATCCTTCGACGACCTGGTGGTGATCGCCAAGGCGGTCTGCGGCACCTCGATGGCGGCGGTCACCCTGATCGATGTTGAACGGCAATGGTTCAAGTCGATCCAGGGCATCGACGCGGCCGAGAACCTGCGCAGCGAATCGATGTGCGGCCACGCCATCCTGCAGCCGCAGGAAATCATGGTGGTCGAGGACGCGCTGCAGGACGTCCGCTTCCATGACAACCCGGTGGTGGCCGGCGACCCGCATATCCGCTTTTATGCCGGCGCGCCGTTGATCAGCTCCGATGGCCTGCCGCTTGGCACGCTGTGCGTGTTCGATGCACAGCCGCAGCACCTGGCCCACGACAAGGCCGAGGCACTGGCCGCGCTGTCGCGGCAGGTGATGCTGGTGATGGAGCTGCGTCGCTTCGCGCTCGACATCCAGAAGCACATGCTCGAGCGTGACGACTACGAACGCCTGCTGTCGGAGTACCAGGATGTGCTGCTGGCGCAGAACGCCGACCTCACCGAGCAGAGCCGTACCGATGCACTGACCGGGCTGCCCAACCGTCGCGCGATGGCGGCGGCGCTGGACCAGGCGGTGGCCGTGACCGAAGGGCAGCCGGGGCTGGCCTGCGTGGCGCTGCTGGACATCGACCACTTCAAGCACATCAACGATTTCCAGGGCCATGCCACCGGTGACCGGGTGCTGGCCGAACTGGGCGTGCTGCTGCGCTCGCACTTCGCCGGCCGCGGCATGGCCGCGCGCTACGGCGGCGAGGAGTTCGTGGCGGTGATGCCCGGCACCGACCTGCGCACGGCCGAACTGCAGTGCGAGTTCCTGCGCCTGGCGGTGGCCGACCTGCCGCTGGGTTTCCCGGTGACGATCAGCATCGGCATCGCCCAGCACCAGCCCGGTGAGAGCGTGGACGACACGCTGGCACGTGCCGACAAGGCGCTGTACCGGGCCAAGGGCAATGGCCGCAACCGGGTGGAACTGGCGGCCTGAGCCATCCCCAGGTAGATCCACGCCATGCGTGGATGCTGTTTCCGATTCACATCGCGTCGCAGCACCTGCGATCAGAACCGGGCAGCATGACCTCTCTGTTTCCCCGGACCCGCCCATGCTGCAGACCCTGGCCATCGCCCATTACCGTTCGCTGCACGGGCTGGTGCTGCCCCTGCACCCGTTGAACGTGATCACCGGTGAGAACGGCAGCGGCAAATCCAGCCTGTACCGCGCGCTGCGCCTGCTGGCGGAAACCGCGCAGGGCGGGGTGGCTGCCGTGCTGGCCCGCGAAGGGGGCCTGGGCTCGGCGCTGTGGGCCGGACCGGAAACGATCGACCGTCGCGTCGGCGCCGGCGAGATCCCGCTGCAGGGCGGCCCACGCCAGGCCGCAGTGGGGTTGAAGCTGGGCTTTGCCACCGACGAATTCGGCTATGCCATCGACTTCGGCTATCCGCCCCCCAGCCGTTCGGCGTTCGCACTGGATCCGCAGATCAAGGCCGAAGCGATCTGGGCCGGGCCGTTCCTGCGCAGCGCCAACCTGCTGGTTGATCGCCGCGGGGCGACCGTGCGGCGGCGCCATGCGCAGGGCTGGGAACGGGTCGATGATCGCCTGTCGGTGTTCGACAGCCTGTTCACCCAGGTGGCTGACCCGCAGCGCATGCCCGAGACCCTGGCCCTGCGCGACTACATCCGCCGATGGCGCTTCTACGACCATTTCCGCAGCGATGCCGATGCGCCTGCACGCCAGCCGGCGATGGCCACGCGCACGCCGGTGCTGCATCACGATGGGCGCGATCTGGCTGCGGCGTGGGTGACCATTGTCGAGATCGGCGATCCGGTCGCATTGGCGCGCAGCGTGGACGATGCGTTCCCGGGGGCGACGGTCGGGTTCGAGGCACTGGACGGGCGCCTGGCCCTGCGCTTCCATCAGCCCGGCCTGCTGCGGCCCTTGTCGATGGCCGAGCTTTCCGACGGCACGTTGCGCTTCCTGTTGCTGGCCGCGGCCCTGCATACCCCGCGCCCGCCACCGCTGCTGGTGCTCAACGAACCGGAGAGCAGCCTGCATCCGGACCTGCTGCCAGCGCTGGCACGGCTGATCATTGCCGCCAGCGCACGCAGCCAGGTGTGGGTGGTGTCACATGCCAGCCGCCTGATCGCGGCACTGGAACAGGCGCCGGGGTGTCATTCCCTGCACCTGCACAAGCAACAGGGCCGCACCCTGCTGAGTGGCCAGGGCCTGCTGGATGCCCCGGCATGGCACTGGCCACAGCGTTGAGGCATCGATTCTGCTCCGGTAGATCCACGCCCTGCGTGGATGCACTCAGTCGGCGATGTTGCGCGCCTCGGCCGTGCCAAGGATCTCCGGATGCTGCACCGGCTTGCGGCGGTTCAGCAGTGGGTGCAGGAACACCGCGCCGACGATGATGGCCACGCCCAGATAGAACCACGGCGTGACCTCGTGCTGCTCACGCAGCAGCACCACTGCCAGCAGCACGGCGTAGACCGGCTCCAGGTTGGTCACCAGCTGCACCGTGTAGGCGCTGAGATGGCGCAGTGCGACCAGGGCCAGGGCGAACGGCAGCAGCGTGCAGAAGCCGGCCAGCACCAGCAGCAGCAGGCCGTCATGCAGGTCCGGCACCACCCACAACGGGCTGGCCAGCGCCGGCAGCAGGTAGGGCATCAGCGGTGCCAGCAGGGTCAGCGTCAGCGTGCCGGCGCCCAGTTCCAGCGCGGTGACGGTGAGCGGGTCGGCATGGCTGACCATGCGCTTGTTGAGCGAGCCGAACACGGCCACCAGCAACGCTGACACCGCGCCGACCAGCACGCCCAGCCGCATGCCATCGGGTACGCCACCGACCACCAGCGCGACGCCGGGCAGCACGGCCAGGCCGAAGGCCAGCTCGCGCAGCTGGAACGGCCGCTTGGCCACCCACGGTTCGATGATCGAGGTGAACACCGGCGCCAGTGCGATGCAGGTGGCGGCCACGGACGCATTGGCCAGTTTCACCGCGCCATAGAAGGTCAGCCAGTGCAGGGCGACCAGTGCACCGATGCCGGCGTAGCCGGCCACCACGCGCAGGGGCAGGGTGCCCAGCCCGCGCCAGACCCGCGGCAGCAGGGCCAGCATCGCCGTCACCAGCAGCATGCGCCACCACACCAGCGGCAGCGCGGGCAGGGTGATCAGCTTGCCGAGGATGGCGGTAACGCCCCACAGCAGGACACAGAAGTGGATCTGCCACAGCGCTTTGCGGGTGTCGGGTGTGCTCATCCGCCTATTGTGCGGCAAGCCGTCGTCCGCAGCGCTATCCGCAGGTGGGAGAGCTGGTTTCTGCGGCCCGCCGCTGCAGCGCCATCGCCGCCGCCGGATTGCGTACCTTGCCCGCGCCGATGCACAGCAGGTAGACCTCGCGCGGCGTTTTCGTGGCAGGCCCGGCCAGGCACGGCAGGTCATCCACCGGCTCACCGCGCGACCAGCGCCGGGCGCGTTCGCTCCAGCGCTGTTGCACGCTCGCCGGCAGACCCTCGTTCAAGCGCGCCTGGCTGCGCTTGATCCGCGCGTAGACGAAGCCGGCGCTGACATCGCCGTGCAGTGGTGCCTCGTCGCTGTCCTCGATCACCAGCGCCACGCCATGCGTGCGTGCAGCGGCCACCAGTGCCGGGCCGTGCGCCTCGGCGTTGCGGACTTCCAGAGCGTGTTGCAGCGGCACGCCCTCCAGCTGCTTCGGCAGCTGTGCCATCAGCGCTGCCAGCATGGCCGCATCGGCCGGATGGCGTGGATCGAACTGCCACAGCAGCGGGCCCAGCCGATCACCGAGCGCGAGCGCGGCCTGCAGGAAGGGGGCTGCGGCCTCCACCGTGCTGGACAGGTCGCGGCGCTGCACCAGGTAACGCGGCGCCTTCATCGCGAAGCGGAAGCCCTCCGGCGTCTGTGCCGCCCATTGCGCGCACTGGCTCGCGGTGGGCGTGCGATAGAAGGTGCCGTTGATCTCGATGCAGCGCAGCGCACGGCTGGCATGCGCCAGTTCTTCACGTTGCGGCAGGCCGGCGGGATAGAACACGCCGCCCCGCCATTGTGGAAACACCCAGCCACCGATGCCGCAGCGGATGGCGCCGGCGCTCACTGGCCGTGGTCCGCGCGCCACGGGTCGTAGCTGCCGAACCACCACAGGTAGCCTTCCGGGTCGGCGCAGGCATAGCCGCGGCCGCCGTAGTCCTGGTCGGCGATGTCGATGACGATGCGCGCTCCGGCCGCCTTGGCCCGCGCATAGTGCGCATCGGCATCGCTGACGATCACGCAGGCACTCTGGGTCTGGCGGCCACCGACCTCGTCGGGCAGGGCGGTGTGTTCGCTCCACGCGCTCTGGTTGCCGGCCGAGCCGAGCATGATCATGCCGTTGCCGAAGGTCAGCTGCGCATGGAATACGGTATCGCCATCGGCATATACCGCCTGCGCATGAAAGCCGAACGCGCGCTGCAGCCAGTCGATGGCGGCCAGCGCATCGCGGTAGCGCAGGCACGGAATGATGGTCGATCCATTGCTCGGTTGGCCGTTCCCGCCCATGACACCCCTCCTATGGCACAGGGCAGGATCGGCCGGGGACCGTTACCATCGCGCGAAACCCCGGTGACGGCCTGCACATGGCCGCGACCCCTGTTCGGAGATGGTGCTGGATGAAGACCTGGATTGGAGGAGCCGTGCTGCTGGCGTGCACGACCATGGCGAGCGCGTCGACCCCGGCGCCGCTGCAGGATCTGGATGCGACGGTCGAGCGCGTGCGCGCGCAGTTCGACGTGCCCGGCATCGCCGTGGCCGTGGTCAAGGATGGCCAGGTGGTGCTGGAACGTGGCTGGGGTGTGCGCGAGCTGGGCAGACCGGAGCCGGTTCAGGCCGACACGCTGTTCGCCATCGCCTCCAACACCAAGGCCTTCACCGCCACCTCGCTGAATCTGCTGGCCGAGGACGGCAAGCTGAAGATGGACGACAAGGTGATTGATCACCTGCCGTCATTCCGCATGTCCGACCCGTTCGTGACCGGGCAGATGACCATCCGCGACCTGCTCTCGCACCGCAGCGGACTGAGCCTGGGCGCCGGCGACCTGCTGTTCTGGCCGACCACGTCCTACAGCAATGCCGAAGTGGTGGAGCGGCTGGGCAGGGTGCCGCTGAAGGGCGGTTTCCGCGAGAGCTATGCCTACGACAACATCCTGTACGCGGTGGCCCAGCAGGTGATTGAGCATGTCTCCGGCATGAGCTACCAGCAGTTCCTGCAGACCCGCATCTTCGACAAGGTGGGCATGGCCGGGACGCGCTACAACGCCGACCACCTCAAGCCGGGCGACAAGACGGCCGTCGGCCACGCCAAGTACGATTTCAAGGACCTGCGCACCGTCGCGCCGCTGACCTGGTCGAACAATGCCGGTGCCGGTGGCATCTATTCCAGCGCGCATGACATGGCACGCTGGATGCAGGTGCAGCTGGCCGAGGGCAAGCTGGCCGATGGCACGCCGCTGTTCACTGAAAAGAGCCAGCAGCAGATGTGGCGGATGATCACGCCGCAGTCGATCCCGGCGCCGAGCGTGCCGGAGCTGGCGCCGGCGCGGGCCAATTTCGCCGGCTATGGCGAGGGCTGGAGCCTGAGCGACTATCGCGGGCAGAAGCTGGTCTGGCATACCGGTGGCTGGCCGGGCATGGTCTCGCGGCTGACCCTGGTGCCGGGCCAGAAGCTGGGCGTGGTGGTGCTGACCAACCAGGAGGTGGGCGCGGCGTTCAATGCGATCACCCTGAGCGTGCTCGATGCCTACCTGGGCGGCGAAACGCATGACTGGGTGGATGCCTATGCCAAGGCGGTGGCCAAGGGCCAGGACAAGGCCGACGAGGCGTGGGCCAAGCACCAGAGCGCACGCGACAAGGGCAGCCGGCCATCGCTGGCGCTGGCCGGCTATACCGGGTCCTTCCGTGACCGCTGGTACGGCGACATGCAGGTCAGCGGCGACGGCAAGGGCCTGCGTCTGCGCTTTGCCAAGACTGCGCAGCTGAGTGGGCGCCTGGAGCACTGGCAGCACGACACCTTCATCGTGCGCTGGGATGACCGCTCGCTCAACGCCGATGCGTTCGTGAACTTCAGCCTGGACCCGGACGGCAAGGTGCGCGAGGTGCGCATGCAGCCGATTTCCGACCTGACCGATTTCAGCTTCGATTTCCAGGACCTGTTGTTCACCCCGGTGAAATGACGCCGCCGGGCGTGGCCCGGCGCTACCGGGCATCGTCGGCCGGCGTACACATCCGGCGTGGGATACTTCGCCGGCTATTGATGGCGAGGGAATGCGATGTTCCGTTGGTTTGAATCCCTGATTCCGGTGTTCCCGCCCGTGGATGGGCGCATGCCACCGCGCAAGGTGTTTCCGTTCTACCTGCACTACCTGCGCCCGGTGTGGCCGGTGCTGCTGGCCACGCTGATCGCCGGCCTGCTGCTGGCGCTGGTGGAAGTGGCGATGTTCGATTACCTGGGCCGCATCGTCGACATGGTCGCCGAACGGCCGGGTGCCGACTTCTTCAAGCGCCACGCCAATGAACTGGGCTGGATGCTGTTCATCACCGTCATCGCGCGGCCGATCCTGGTCGGCCTGCACAACCTGCTGGTCAACCAGGCCATCGTACCCGGCCTGAGCAACCGCTCGCGCTGGCTGATGCACAACTACGTGGTGCGGCAGAGCCTGAGCTTCTTCCAGAACGACTTCGCCGGCAGCGTCGCCAACCGGGTGATGCAGACCGGTACCTCGCTGCGCGAATCGGCGGTGCAGATGGTCGATTCGCTCTGGTACATCGTGGTCTACACCGGCACCGCGCTGTACCTGTTCGCGCAGGCCGACTGGCGGCTGATGGTGCCGCTGATCCTGTGGCTGCTGGCCTATGCAGTGATCCTGTTCTACTTCGTGCCGCGCGCGAAGGAGCGGGCGTGGATCGCCTCCGAGGCGCGCTCCAAGGCCATGGGCCGCATCGTCGATGGCTACACCAACATTCCCACGCTGAAGCTGTTCGCCCATGGTGGGCGTGAGCAGGCCTATGTGGCCGAGTCGATCCAGGAACTGGCGGTCAAGCACCGCGCGCAGACCCGCATCACCACCGGCATGGACCTGACCATCGCCATCGTCAACGGTTTCCTGATCGCCGGTACCTGCGGGCTGGCGCTGTGGCTGTGGAACGGCGGCCACATCACGGTCGGCGCGATCACCCTGGCCACCGGCCTGGTGATCCGCATCCACAACATGTCCGGCTGGATCATGTGGACCATCAACGGCATCTTCGAAGACATCGGCACCGTGCAGGATGGCATCACCACCATCGCCCAGCCGCTGACCGTGCAGGACCGCGACGATGCGGTGCCGCTGCAGGTGACCCGTGGCGGCGTGCACTTCCAGGACATCCACTTCCACTACGGCAAGAAGGGCGGCGTGATCGCCGGTCTGGACCTGGTGGTCAAGCCGGGTGAAAAGATCGGCCTGGTCGGTCCTTCCGGTGCCGGCAAGTCGACCCTGGTCAACGTGCTGCTGCGGCTGTACGACCTGGAAAGCGGCCGCATCCTGATCGACGGCCAGGACATTGCCTACGTCACCCAGGAAAGCCTGCGCCAGCAGATCGGCGTGGTCACCCAGGACACCTCGCTGCTGCATCGCTCGATCCGCGACAACCTGCTGTATGGCCGCCCGGATGCCAGCGACGAGCAACTGCACGCGGCGGTGGCCAAGGCGCGTGCGGCCAGCTTCATCGACACACTGGTGGACGGGCAGGGCCGTCGCGGCTACGACGCGCATGTCGGCGAGCGCGGCGTGAAGCTGTCCGGTGGCCAGCGCCAGCGCATCGCCATCGCCCGCGTGCTGCTGAAGGATGCCCCGATCCTGGTGCTGGACGAGGCGACCTCGGCGCTGGACTCGGAAGTGGAAGCAGCGATCCAGGACAGCCTGGACGAGCTGATGGGCGGCAAGACGGTGATCGCGATCGCGCATCGGTTGTCGACCATCGCGCGCATGGACCGGCTGGTGGTGATGGACCAGGGCCGCATCGTCGAGACCGGCAGCCACGCCGAGCTGATTGCGGCCGGTGGGCTGTATGCACGGTTGTGGGCGCGGCAGACCGGTGGTTTTGTCGCCGCCGATCAATGACCGTTTCGGGGTCGGAGCCCTCTCTGCGAGAAGGATCCGACCCCGGCCCTGTATCCCTTAGGGTCGGATCGTTTTGCGAGGCAAAGGGCTCCGACCCCAGCGTGCTTCTGGAGACCTGCATTGATCTGCCCCCTACGCTCCCTGTTGCTGGCGCTCACGCTGGGCGTGAGCACTGCGACCGCGATGGCTGCACCGGTCGCCGAAGAGCAGCTGCAGCAGGTGATCCTGCTCAGCCGCCACAACCTGCGTGCGCCGGTGGTGGCCTCCGGGGCGCTGGCCAACGCGACACCGGAAACCTGGCCGCGCTGGGACGTGGGTGCGGGCGAGCTGACCACCAAGGGCGGAGTGCTGGAGGTCTACATGGGCCGCTACGTCGGCCAGTGGCTGCGCCAGGCGCAGGTGCTGCCGCTGTCGAGATGCCCGCAACCGGGCGATTTCCACGCCCATGCCAACAGCCTGCAACGCACCCAGGCTACCGCACAGTTCTTCGTTGCCGGTGCCTTCCCGGGCTGCCACGTGGCAATCGAGCAGCGCATGTCACTGGGCACGATGGACCCGCTGTTCAATCCGGTGATCCATCGCGATGACGTGGCCTATCGCGAGCGCGCGCTGTCGTCGATGCGGCAGGCATTGACCGAGGCGGACCTGGCGCCGGCACTGGCGGTGGTGGAGGCGGTCATCCGTTACCCGCAGTCGGCGGCCTGTGTTGACCGCAGCGAATGCCATCTGACGCTGACCGATACCACCTTCACTGCGGAAGCGGGCAAGGAGCCGCGCGCGACCGGATCGCTGGCGCTGGCAAGTGGCGTGGTCGACGCGCTGCTGATGGAGCACTACGAGGCACGCGACGCCGCCGCCGAAGGCTGGGGCCGGTTGAACACCGAGGACCAATGGCAGGCGCTGGCGCAGATCCGCAATCGCTACCAGGACATCCTGTTCGGCACCCCCGGGGTGGCGCGTGATGTGGCCGCGCCGCTGTTGATGCAGGTAGGCACGCTGTTGAACGATCCGGTGTCACCGAAGGTGACCCTGCTGGTCGGCCATGACTCCAACATCGGCTCGGTGCTGGCGGCGCTGGGCATCATCGACTACACGTTGCCGGGTCAGTACGAGAAGACGCCGATCGGTGGCCTGCTGCAGCTCGAGCGCTGGCGTGACCGCCGCAGCGGCGAGGCGCGGATCCATCTGGCCTACGTCTACCCGACCACCGCGCAGCTGCGTGATGCGCGGCCATTGACCGAGGCCCACCCACCGGGGCGCGTCGTGCTGCGTGTGCCGGGTTGCGCGGTGCAGGGCTGCACCGTTGCGGAATTCCAGCGCCTGCTGAAACCGGCAGCCCGCTGAGCTGCGCCGCTAGCGCAGGGGCGTGCGCACGATGCCGTGCGTGGCCATCAGGGTCAGGTCGCCGCCCAATCGCGGCGAGTGGTACGGCCCGCGTGCGTGTGCGGCTTCGAACAGGCCGCCATCGGGCGAGCGCAGACGATAGAACTCGACCCAGCCGCTGGCCTGCAGTGGCAGCTGTGCAACGCCGGTCTGCTGGTTGAACCACGCCGGGTCCTTGCTGCCTTCGATGACGCGTCGCGCGAGGCGGTCGATGGCGTGATCGCGGCTGGCGTACCAGTCCTGGCCGCGCAGCCGCGCCAGCTCCGCCATCATCACCAGCGGCGCCAGCGCGTAGTCGTGGTAGTGCAGGGCACGCTGCCCGCGCGCCATTTCCAGCGGCAGGCTGCCATCATCCTGGATGTCATCGATGCCCTTCTGGAAGGCGGCGTGACCGGCCTGCCACAGGGCCGGGTCATCGGTGGCCAGGCCGGTGGCCAGCACGCCCAGACCGCCCCAGTAGTAGTGGTTGTTGCGGCGCCGCTTCGGGTTGTCCCAGTAGCTCAGATTGGCGCGCGCCAGCTGCTGCAGCCACGGATCGATACGGGCGCGTTGTTGCGGGTCGGCCTGGTCATGCACTTTCAGGTAGGCCATGGCCACCGCATCGAGCATCCACTGGCGCATGTAGAACGACTGGTCGTTGTTGACCCGGATCATCTGCCCGAGCATCGCGCCGTCCTTCGCCCAGGCGCCGAGCCAGGCCAGCGTGCACTGCGCAGCGGTGCGATCACCGTCACGCAGGTAGTCGTCGCTCATGCGCGCCACCTCGGCGGCATAGCGGTCCAGCGGCGCGGTGACATCGTGGTTCTGCTGTTGCAGCGCCGGGTCGATCACCGAACCGGCCTTGTCGGTGTAGTAGCCCAGGGCGCGGATGTCGGGCTGGCCGGGCGGCGGTGGAGGGCAGGCGGCGGAGGCACCGGTACTGGCTGCCAAGGCAGCTGAAAGGAGGCCGAGGCGTAGCACCAGGGAGCGCATTGGAGCCTGCAGAGCAAGGGAGGGCGGTGCGAACGATGCGCCCTGAGCCGTTTGCCAGGCGTGAGGCCGGGCAGGCCCGATCCGCAAGTGTTAAGGACCGGAGCGGCCCCGGCGTGCATGGAAGGATGGGCTGCCCTGTAGCCGGTGCGCGCCCTTCCGTGAGGCAGGGCGGTGATATAGCCTGCAGGTGGTTCACCTGTTCCGGAGATCGACCATGAAAATCACGGACTTTCTGGTAATGGATCACTATGGCGACCAGATCGATGCCGATCCCCATGGCAACAACATTGCATTCTGCTGTTTCGACTGCGGGCATCCCGTGCTGGCGGTCGCGCTGGAGAATCAGCGCGGGTCTGATGAAATACATCCCGTGGCTTGCCGCCGCTGCAAGGCGAAGTTCTTTCTCGATATCCGCAGCCATGCGGAGAAGTTATACATACACAGGATGTGAGGCAGTCGGGCGCTTCAAACGAGAACGGCCCGGGAATCCCGGGCCGTGAGGTGCTGCCAGACCCGCGGGGCATTCAGCCCCGCGCCGATCACTCGATCGGCTGGTCCAGCATCAGCTGGCGGGCGAAGCGCACCGGCGGCGCGCCGTAGGACAGCACCTGATCGTGGTACGCCTTCAGGTTGAACTTGTCGCCCAGCTTCTCCTGCACCGCCTTGCGGGTGTCGAAGTGTTCCTGCGCACCGACGAAGTAGGTCGGCAGCTGCGCCGAGGTCAGCCGTGCACGTACCCACTTGCCGGCCGCCTCGCTTTCCTGCTGGAACGCGTCGTGGGTCATCAGGTGCATCGCCTTCTCGCGATCCCAGTTGTCCACGTGCACACCCTGGTCGAGGATCGCGTTGGAGATGGTGCGCAGGTAGAACTTCAGCTGCACCAGGTGGAACAGCGGATCGTTGTTGAGGTAGCCCTGCTCCTGCATCATGCGCTCGGTGTAGACCGCCCAGCCTTCGGCGAACAGGCCCGAACGCAGCACCGCACGCAGGGTGGAGGGGAACTTGGCCGAATGCCAGCCTTCCAGATAGTGGCCCGGGGTGCCTTCGTGGATGCTGAGCAGGTGGATCATGCGCGAGTTGTATTCACGCAGGAACGAGTCGACCTGCTTCTCGTTCCAGTCGTCCGGAATCGGCGACACGGCGTAGAAAGTCTTCAGGTTCTTGTCCAGCGGGCCCGGCGAATCGCAGTAGGCCACGGCCACGCCACGCTGGAACTCCGGCATCAGGATGATGTCCACCGGCGCATCGGGCAGGGTCATCAGGTCGTGCTCGCGCACGAAGGCGGTGGACTGCTCCAGCGCGGCCTTGGCATCGTCGACCACCTTGTCGCGTGCCGGCTTGTCGGCGTAGGCCAGCTCCAGCGCCGCTTCAATTGCCTTCTGCTGCTGCTCGTCGGTCGGCTGGGCCGGCATCTCCGGCGCACCCGGCTTGTCCTTCAGCACGGTCTGCGCGATGCCGTACATGTCTTCGCGCACACGCTTGAGTTCGGCGCGTGCACGCTCACCGATCTCCTGGCGCGACAGCGAGGAGCTCAGCGCGAACTTCAGCTTCTGGTCGTACTTTTCCGCACCGATGCGGAAGTCGCCCTTGGCGTTCGGCACCAGCGTCTTGTCCAGCCAGGTCTGCTGCTCGTCCACCGCCTTCTTCAGGCCGTCGATGGCGGCCTGCAGGCGCTGCTGGTCGGCCTGCGGCAGTTCGCCGATGTGCGGGGTGATGAAGGTATCGACGATGCTGAGGATGCCCTTGTTCTGCTTGGCAACAGTCTCGGCGTGGATCTTCGGCACGCGCGCCGGGTCCAGGTTCTCGCGGGCCTGGGCGAAGATCGCCGGCAGCTTTTCCATGCGCGCGGTAGCCGACTTCAGGCGCTCCGGCAGCGGCGCGAATTCGCGGGCCATCAGGCCGTAGATCGCGCTGCCGGCGATGCCGTTGTACAGCTGCGGGTCCCACTTGCCGGACTGCAGCACTTCGGCGTTCCAGATTTCCGACTGCAGCTGGTTGCGCAGGATCGCCGCGTCCACCTGGTTCTCGCGGCCCAGCTTGGCCACCTCGATCTTGTCCAGCTCGCCGAGCAACGCCTTGTAGGCGGCCACGGTCTTCTGCTGGCCGGCGGCGCTCAGGTCGTCCAGTTCACTGTCGTAGCGGTGGTCGCCGATCTGGGTGGCGCTGACCGGCGAAAGCTGCATCCAGGTGTCCAGGGCACGCTTGGACAGGTCGGCGAAGGCAGCATCGGCTGCCGCGTCCGCCGCCTGCTGGCCGGCGGCCGGGGTGGCGGCGTTGGTCGGGGCTTCGGCCGGCTGGCAGCCAGCCAGGGCGGCCACCAGGGCGAGGGCAAGAAGATGCGGGCGCATCGGCGTTCCTGTGCAGGGTCAAACCCCGAGCATAGGGCCCCGGAGCCGCTTTGTCCCCGTGCCATAGGATTACCATGGGCGGCACAAGGACCCTCCAGCGGAGCGCAGGACATGCATTACCAGGGAAGCTGCCATTGCGGCAGGATCGCATTCACCGTGGAAGCACAGGCACCGATCAGCGATGTGATCGACTGCAACTGCTCGATGTGCCGCCGCCGCGGCAGCCTGCTGTGGTTCGCCCCGCGCGAGGCGTTCCAGCTGGCCACCGATCCGGCGGACGTGGCCACCTACCACTTCAACAAGGCCCACATCGACCACCACCATTGCCGCGAATGCGGCATCGCCCCTTACAGCGAAGCGGTGGATCCACGCACTGGAACGCCGATGGTGGCGGTGAACGTGCGCTGCGTGCCGGCGGTGGATCTGGCCGCGCTTTCGGTGACCTGCTACGACGGAGCCGCACTGTGAGCCGCACCGGCGCGTGGACGCGCATGGTGGTGACGCCGATGCTGCTGCTGGCGCTGGGAGCCTGTGCCCAGAGCGGCGATCGGGCGGCCAGTGCCGATACCGGTGCGGTGGCCGCCGAAGCGGCCATTGCCTCTCCGGATGGCGCGTTCCTGGCCTACGAACATGACGTGCAGATCCAGCTGGACGCCGCGCAGATCGCACCGCGCATCCAGCAGGTCGCACAGGCCTGCCAGAGCGCGAAGTTCGGTGATTGTGCGGTACTGCAGGTCGACCAGCGCAGTGGCGATCAGCCCAGCGGCGAGGTCAAGGTGCGCATCGCCCCGAAGGGCACCGAGCCGTTGATCGCGCTGGCCGGTGACGGCGGCACGCTGCAGTCGCGCAACACGCGCGCCGAAGACCTCGCCCAGCAGGTGGCCGACACTGCGTTGACCAAGGCGCGGCTTGAGAAGGAGCACGCACGCTTGCTCTCCTACCAGGACCGCAAGGACCTGAAGATCGAGGACCTGATGGCGATCACCACGCGCCTGTCGGAGATCGAGGCCGGTGTCGAGCAAGCCAACAAGGATTCAGCGCAGCAGCGCCGGCGTATCGACACCCAGCTGGTGACGCTGCACTTTGCCACCACCTCGGGCCAGCGCAGCCGCAGCGAGATCGGCGAGGCGCTGAGCGAGTCAGGCAGCATCCTCAGCACCAGCGTGGCGTTCCTGATCCGTGCTGCGGCTGCCTTGCTGCCGGTGGCGGTGCTGGCGTTGATCGCAGGATGGGGCGTGCGTGCCTGGTGGCGTCGTCGCCGTCGCAAGGCCTGATCGAACGATGCGCCCGCCGGTCGTGGACCGGTGCTACCGGACAGGTGGAAGGTAGCGCCGGGCCATGCCCGACGGATGCTCATCCTTCGTCGGTTTCGTACTCGACGAACACATCCAGCTCCAACGCGAGCTCCTGCACCGCATCGCGCACCTTCTGCGCGGTGCTTTCGTTGCCGACTTCCACTTCCAGTTCGTGGATGCCGGGGCCGATATCATCGGACAGCCCGGCCGAACTGGAATCGTCATCGTCCATGTGTGGCATCAGGTCGTCGGTTTCCTCGACGTGCTCGATGCCCTCCAGGCCAAGCAGCAGATCGCTGATGGCACGGGCGTCGTCTTCGGTTCCGGTGATGCGCAGTCGCAGCAGGCTCATGTCAGGGGCACGTGGAAGGGTTCGCCTGCAGCCTAGCCAGCGCGAAGCAAAGAGCGGGTGAGGGCGCAGTCAGCCGCGCGTGGCCGGGCGCCCCAGCAGGCTGTCCGGCAGCGCGGGGATCGGCGTGCGTTCGTCCTGGGCCTGCTGCAGCAGCCAGTCGATGAACAGGCGCGCGGCCGGGCTGGGCGGCTGCGCTTCGGCGTGCACCACGTAATAGGCGTAGCGCGCCTTCAACGCGGGTCCTGGCAGGCGCACCACTTCGTAGCGCTGCAGGTAGGGCTGGGCGATGTGGGTGCGTGCCAGTACCGCCCCCATGCCATACACCGCCGCACGCATCGCATCGGTGCTGTCGGCGAAGGTGTGCATCGGCGGCAAGGGTGAGGGCGGGCGCACGCCGGCATGGCGGAACCAGTCGCGCCAGCCCTGCGGCGACAGGTCGGTCAGCAGCGGCAGGTCGGCGATACGGGCCGGATCGTCCAGCGATTCGACCCCGGCCAGCGCAGGCGAGGCGACCGGGAACAGGTCGTCGTCCATCAGGTGCTGCGCATGCAGGCCCGGCCACTGTCCCAGACCGTAGCGGATGCCGACCTCCGGCCCATTGTCGTCATAGCGATCGAGCCCGCTGCCGGTGTGCAGCTCGATGCGGATGTGCGGATGCGCCTGGGTGAAGCGCGGCAGCCGCGGCAGCAGCCAGCAGTAGGAGAGCGAGCGCAGCGTGGTGATCCGCAGCGGCACGCTGTCCGCATCCGGATGCAGGTGATGGGCCACGGCCGCGACATCGCTGAAGGCCGCGCTGGCGGCATCGGCCAGCTGCCGGCCTTCGGCGGTCAGGCGGACGCCGCGGGCATGGCGCAGGAACAGGCGCGTTTCCAGCACTTCTTCCAGGCGCCGCACGTGGTGGCTGACGGCGCTGGCGGTCAGGTGCAGTTCCTGCGCGGCCTGGGCAAGGTTCTGGTGGCGGGCGGCGACCGCGAACACGGCCAGTGCGGGGAGCAGGGAAGGACGGAGCTGCATGTCGAGCCTCAAGCCAGATTTGTGGCTGGCAGCCATACTACGCGCTTGTGCGGCGGGCGTCCCCGCACGATCCTGTGTGCCTTGACGAGGATGCGGCGATGGACGGAGGCAGGGCATGAATGCGGTCCCACAGGCGGCCGAGCGCGACTGGCGCACACCGCTGGAACTGACCCTGCTGGGCGCCATCTGGGGCTGCTCGTTCCTGTTCATGCGGGTGGCGGTGCCCTCGTTCGGTCCGTTCGCGCTGGTTGAACTCCGTTTGGTGCTGGGCGCGCTGGTGCTGCTGCCGTTCCTGTGGCGCGCGCGCGCGCAGTTCCCGCCGCGGCGATGGCTGTGGCTGGCACCGATCGGCCTGATCAACTCGGCGCTGCCGTTCGTGCTGTTCGCCTACGCGGCGGAGCAGGCGCCGGCGGCGATCGGCGCGATCTGCAATGCGATGACCGTGCTGTTCGCCGCGCTGATCGCCTTCCTGTTCTTCGGCGAGAAGATCGGCATGCGCCGCGCCGGCGCTTTGCTGGTCGGCTTCGCCGGCGTGGTGGTGCTGGCTACGGCCAAGGTTTCCGGCCTGAGCATCGGTACCGCCGTGATCGCGGGTGCAGCGGCGTCGCTGCTGTACGGGCTGGGTGTCAATCTGGTGAAGCGCCACATGACCGGGCTGCCCTCGGCAGCGGCTGCGGCGGCGACGTTGTCGTGCGCCTCGCTGTGGATGCTGCCGATGGCGGTGACGCACTGGCCGCAGGCGGCGATTCCGCTGAAGGCGTGGGGCGCGGCGATCGCACTGGGCGTGGCCTGCACCGGCCTGGCGTTCCTGATGTTCTACCGGCTGATCGGCCGTATCGGCCCATCGCGCGCCTCGACGGTGACCTACCTGATTCCGCTGTTCGGCGCGGCGTTTGCGTGGCTGTTCCTGGGCGAGGCGGTGACGGTGCAGATGCTGATTGCCGGTGCGTTGATTCTGGGTAGCGTGGCGGTGAGCCAGAAGGGCTGAGGGTGCCGAAGCGCTGGTAGTGCCGGGCGCTGCCCGGCAGGTCTTTTCCGCGCCTGCGGAGAGGTGTCACTTTCTTTGCTCGTGCAAAGAAAGTAACCAAAGAAACACGCCGCCAGGTCGCGAGCCGGTGCTGCGCACCGGTACCCTGCGCTTCTCGGCCCGTCGAGGGACGGCGCGCAGAAGTCAGCCGACTAACAGTCGGCTCTACAAGAAGCGTGGCGCCTCTTCGCCCTCGCCGGACCTGCGGTGCTCGGCTCGCTCAAGGCGGACTGGAAGGTCAAGATCAACGGCAAAGGCATCCACGCATGGCGTGGATCTACCGGATGCAGCTACAGCCTTTGATCTTTTGTCCGCCTTGAGCGAGCCGAGCATCGCAGGGGAATCAGGGGCGAAGAGGTGCCGATGTCCTGTAGAGCCGACTGTTAGTCGGCTGACTTCTACGCACCGTCCCCTGATTCACCGAGAAGCGCAGGGGACCGACGTGCGAAGCACGGCGGCTCGCGACCTGGCGGCGCGTTTCTTTTGGTTACTTTTCTTTTCGCGCGAAAAGAAAAGTGACGCCCATGAACAGTGAAGCACCTTCAGCTCGTGCCACGCGCAGAACCCGCGACGACGTTACCGCACCGGCACCGGAATATTGCAGAGATCGATATGCCCGGCCGGACGCTTGTAGAAATCATCCACGCGATTGCGTCGCGCCTCGACCGTATCGGCGAAGGTCTTCGAATCGGTACGCAGCACCCGGATCGGCGTGCGCTCGGCCGCCGGCACGTCACTGGCGCGGCGGATCGACACGATCGGCGTGCGCAGCTTCGCATCGGTGTAGAAGCCCATCGGCGCCGGTCCGCGCGGGATCGCGCTGAGCAGCTCCATGCCCTTCAGCACGCGGCCGACCAGGGTGATGTTGCGGTCCAGCTGGCGCGGTGACTGCCCGGTCACCACGTACAGTTCGGCACCGATGCTGCTGTCTTCCTCGTTGTTGCGGCCCGCCCCCAGCATGCCGTAGCAGTGCGCCAGCCAGGCCTTGCCGGCCCGCGGGTCCTGGCCGACCGGGAAGCCGTCGACGAACCCGGTCTGTGCCGCCCAGCCATCGCGATCCGGCAGCACGCTCACCTTCAGGCCGGTGCTGGCGCGTTCGAACTCGGCCGGCAGCTTGCGTGCGGCGCTGCCGAACGGCCTGGCCTTGGCCGCGTCATCGGCGTCAGCGTCGCCGAACTGCACCACGAAGTTGTCCTGCGAGCGGTAGATGCTGGTGCCGTCCCAGAAATGCTCGTGGGCGAAGGTCTGGATGTTGGCCACATGGCGCGGGGCGAACTGCGGTGCCAGCTCGATGATCACCCGCCCGGCCGGCAGGTCCATGTACAGCAGGTTGGCCGGGTCCGGGGTGCGCCAGTCGCTGGCCGCCGAGGCGTCGAGGATCTGCTGCGGGCTTCGGTAGGGCGCGGCCGTGCTGGCCAACGACGGCAGCAGGCAGGCCAGGGCGAGGGCGGTCAGGGCAAGGCAACGGCGGTGCGGCATGGGAACCCCGGAACATGAACGAGGGTTTGATTCTGCGCGAGCGCACCGGTCTCGCCAACCGGCACGATGACTAACGACACATTCGCTATACCGAACTTCGCACTACTGTTGACTTCAACGTAGTGGAGGGCCGGTCATGGTCGAAGACGATGTCCACCTGAAGAAGTTCCAGAAGGAGCTCAGCGCCGGAACGGTGTCGCTGGCCCTGCTGGCGGTGCTGGCCCGGGCCGGCGAGGCGCTGTACGGGTACCTGATCGCCAAGGAGCTGGAGCGCGTGGGCGAGGGCGTGCTGAGCGGCAAGCAGAGCGCGCTGTACCCGGTGCTGCGAAATCTGGAGGGCGCCGGGCTGCTGGAAAGCCATGTTGAGCCATCCAGCAGCGGGCCACCGCGGCGCTACTACCGCATCAACGAACGTGGCCTTCAGGTGCTGGCGCAGTGGCGCCAGGCCTGGCAGGCCACCCGCGATTCCGTCGATTCCGTGTTGGAGGGGGTACCGCTATGAACGACCCGAGCCTGGCAGGCCGAGCCCTGCCGACCACCATCCCGCAGTATCTGGCGCAGCTGCGCGCGGCGCTGGAAGGCGCCGACCCGGCGATGGTGCAGGACGCGCTGTACGACGCCGAGGAGTATCTGCGCTCGGAGCTGGCCGCGCAGCCCGGTCGCAGCGAGGCCGAGGTGATCGCCGACGTGGCCGGCAGCTACGGCGCGCCGGACGAAGTGGCCGAGATCTACCGCGAGACCGAAGTGACGGTGAACCGCGCGCTGCGTACGCCGCGTGCGGATACCGCGCCGGTACTGCGTGCGGCGGCCGAAGCCAGTGGCGTCGAGCCAGCCGCACCGCCGCCGGCGCCGGTGCAGCGCTCGCTGCTGGCCCGCTTCTTTGGCGTGGTGGCCGATCCGCATACCTACGGCGCGCTGTTCTACATGCTGCTGTCGCTGGCTACCGGCATCTTCTTCTTCACCTGGGTGGTGACCGGCCTGTCATTGTCGTTGGGTCTGCTGATCCTGATCGTCGGCATTCCGCTGACCGTGCTGTTCTTCGGCTCGGTGCGCGGGCTGGCGCTGCTGGAAGGGCGGCTGGTGGAAGCGCTGCTGGGCGAGCGCATGCCGCGTCGTCCGCGATACACCGACCATAGCCGCACCTGGCTGCAACGCATCGGCGACATGTTCACCGACGGCCGCACGTGGCTGACCCTGCTGTACTTCGTGCTGATGCTGCCGCTGGGCATCATCTACTTCACCATCGCGGTGACGCTGCTGTCGCTGTCGCTGAGCCTGATCTGGGCGCCGGTCGCGGCGATCTTCAGTGGCGATATCCCGGGCGTGTACATCAACGACGTGAATGTACTGCCGATGGCGGCCTCGCCGCTGGTGGCAATCGCGGTGGCGGCGGTGGGCGCGCTGCTGCTGGTGCTGACGATGCACCTGGCGCGTGGCATCGGCAGGCTGCACGGGCTGATCGCCAAGAACCTGCTGGTGCGGCTGTAAGCGGTCGGGGTCGGATCCCTGTTCGCAGAACAGGGCTCTGACCCCGGATCCGGTCGAACTGGGGTCAGAGCCCTTTCCGTTGGAAAGGGATCCGACCCCGGGCTTCTGGGCAGAGCCGGGAATTACCCCGCCTTGCGCCGCAGCGGAGTGACGTTGCTCTTCTTCTTCGTGGCCTTGGCGGCCGGGGCTTCGGCGTGCGCGGCGAAGAAGTCGCGTACCTTCGGGTACACCACTTCGCGCCAGCGACGGCCGCTGAAGATGCCGTAGTGGCCGGCGCCTTCGACGATGAAATGCTCGCGGCGGTCAGCAGCAATGCCGGTGCACAGCGCCTGCGCCGCTTCGGTCTGGCCGAGCCCGGCGATGTCGTCCAACTCGCCTTCGATGCTCAGCAGCGCGGTATCGCCGATCGCCGACGGATCGACCTTCTCGCCATTGACCACCCACTCGCCACGCGGCAGCAGGAAGTCCTGGAACACCACGCGGATGGTGTCCAGGTAGTACTTGGCCGGCATGTCCAGCACGGCGTTGTATTCGTCGTAAAAGCGGCGATGCGCGTCGGCGTCTTCCAGGTCGCCCTTGACCAGGTCGGTGTAGAAATCCCAGTGCGAGCTGAAGTGGCGGCTGGGGTTCATCGACAGGAAGCCGGCGTGCTGCAGGAAGCCGGGATACACGCGGCGGCCGGCGCCGGGATAGCTCGGCGGCACGGTGTGGATGACGTTGTTCTCGAACCACGACAGCGGGTTCTGCGTGGCCAGGTTGTTCACTGCGGTCGGGCTGCAGCGCGCATCGATCGGGCCGCCCATCATCACCAGCGTGCGCGGCGTCGGTTCGCCACGGCTGGCCATCAGCGAAACCGCAGCCAGCACCGGTACGGTCGGCTGGCACACGCTGACCACGTGCAGGCGTTCGACGCCCAGATGGCGGATGAATTCCTGGATGTAGGCGATGTAGTCGTCCAGGCCGAACTCGCCTTCGCTGGTCGGCACCATGCGCGCGTCCACCCAGTCGGTGACGTACACACGGTGGTCGCGCAGCAGCGTGCGCACGGTATCGCGCAGCAGCGTGGCGTGGTGGCCGGACAGCGGTGCCACCACCAGCACGAACGGCTGGTTGAGCATGGTGTGCAGCTGGTCGGCTTCATTGCTGTGGCGCTTGAAGCGCAGCAGCTTGCAGAACGGCTTGCTCACTTCTTCGTGCACGACGATCGGCACGCGCTCGCCGTCGACATCGATTTCGTTGATGCCCCACTCGGGCTTCTCGTAATCCTTGCCGATGCGATGGAACAACTCGTTGACCGCAGCCAGGCGATCGGCACCCGGCATCTGCGACCACCAGTGGCCCGGGTTGGCGAAGAACTTGGCGTTGGCCTGGGCCTGATGCACCCAGGGGGCAAGCAGGTTGCGGGTCAGTTCGTGCAGTTGATAGAGCATGACGACCGAATATGTATGGTCATATGTTGCCGTGCAGCATATCCCATCCGGGTGTCCCGCAGGTTAAGTTGGCTGAAAATAATGAATCCGGATTCACATCCGTTCCAGCGCGGCCGCATCGCCTGCCAGGGCGGGGCCCAGCCAGCAGTGCGACCCTACCGGCTGCAGGCCCTGCCGGGCCAGCGTCCGCCGATACCAGCGCGCCGGGCGCGCCTGGAAGCCCTCATGGTCGCCGTCGAACTCGTCTTCGGCGGCGAAGGTCTCCAGGAAGGCCACACCGCCGGTCAGCTCGGCCACGCCGGCCAGGCCGGCGCGCAGCTCGCGATCGGGCACGTAGTGCATCACGTCCGAGCACACCAGCAGGTCGACCGGGGCGCAGGGCCGCAGCCAGGCGAAGTCGCCGAAGCCGGCCAGGTGCAGGTTGCGGGTGCGGCCGTAGCGGCGCACAGCGTACTCGCTGCTGTCAAAGCCCAGGTATTCGACCTTCGGACGCAGCTTCAGCAGCGGTGCGCGCCAGGCGCCTTCGCCGCAGCCGATGTCCAGCACGCTGCGGATCGGTCGTTCCAGGTAGTACTCGGCGCTGGCCACGGCCAGGGCAACCTTGCGTGCCAGGCGGGCGCTGCCGCCGATGTCGGCACGGCGGTACCAGCGCTGGAAGTAGGCGGCGTCGTAGGTCTTGTCCATGGTGCAGGGCCGGATCGGGGAAAACGGCGCCTATCGTACGGTGTTGCGGCGCGCCATGCGTCGATGTGTCGCGGCGGCGGTGCGTGGGGCGCGGTGCTCAGCGCGTGCGAGAATGGCCGCCCATCTACGCCAGCCGCTGGAGCGAGCGCATGCAGAGCTACTACTGGGTGAAGACCTTCCACATCGTGTTCGTGGTGGCGTGGATGGCCACGGTGTTCTACCTGCCGCGCATCCTGGTCAACCTGGCCGAGACAGCAGGGCAACCGGCCGTGACCGAGCGCCTGCAGCTGATGGGGCTGCGCCTGTACCGTTTCGGCCATTCGATGTTCGGCCTGGCCTTCCTGCTCGGCCTGGTGCTGTGGCTGGGCTACAGGGTCATCCCGGATTTCCCGACCATGGTCGCGCCGGGCGGTGCCGGCTGGCTGCATGCCAAGCTGGGCCTGGTGGTGCTGCTGCTGGTGTACTTCGGCTGGGTCGGTCGCCTGCTCAAGGGCGTGGCCAAGGGCAGGGCGCTGCCGTCCTCGCGCGCGCTGCGCTGGATCAACGAGATCCCGCTGCTGGCGTTCATCCCGATCGTGTGGCTGGTGCTGGCCAAGCCGTTCTGACCGGTAGATCCACGCCATGCGTGGATGGGCGCTTGTAGAGTCGAGCTTGCTCGACTGCTTCGATCAACAGCTGTCGAGCAAGCTCGACGCTACGGAACCGCGGTAGCCGTTCTGATCCACCGGGTAGATCCACGCCATGCGTGGATGGGCGCTTGTAGAGTCGAGCTTGCTCGACTGCTTCGATCAACAGCCGTCGAGCAAGCTCGACGCTACGGAACCGCGGTAGCCGTTCTGATCCACCGGGTAGATCCACGCCATGCGTGGATGGGCGCTTGTAGAGTCGAGCTTGCTCGACTGCTTCGATCAACAGCTGTCGAGCAAGCTCGACGCTACGGAACCGCGGTAGATCCACGCCACGCGTGGATGCGGTGATTGCACAAACCAAAAGAGCCGGGCATCTGCCCGGCTCTTTTGGTTTGTGCAATCACCCGGATGTTGCCGGCCAGCGGCCGGCACTATCTCAGGCCGCTTCGTAGGTGCCGTAGCTGCGCAGGCGCGTGTAGCGCTGTTCCAGCAGCTGCTCGGTGGACAGCGCGTCGAGCGCGTCCAGTTCGTTCAGCAGCACCGCCTTCAGGCGCTTGGCCATCTGGGTCGGGTTGCGGTGGGCGCCACCGGTCGGCTCGCGCACGACCTTGTCGACCAGGCCCAGGCCCTTCAGGCGCGGCGCGGTCAGACCCAGCTGCTCGGCGGCATCCTTGGCCTTGCCCGCGTCCTTCCACAGGATCGAGGCGCAGCCTTCCGGGGTAATGGTCGAATACACCGCGTATTCCAGCATCACGGTGCGGTCGCCCACGCCCAGCGCCAGTGCGCCGCCGGAGCCGCCTTCACCGATCACGGTGCAGATGATCGGCACCTTCAGTTCGGCCATCTCGATCAGGTTGCGTGCGATCGCTTCGGACTGGCCGCGCGATTCGGCGTCGATGCCCGGCCATGCACCGGCGGTGTCGATCAGGGTCAGCACCGGCAGGCCGAAGCGCTCGGCCATCTTCATCAGGCGCAGCGCCTTGCGGTAGCCCTCCGGCTTGGGCATGCCGAAGTTGCGCTTGATCTTTTCCTTGGTGTCACGGCCCTTCTGGTGGCCGATCACCATCACCGCGCGGCCGTTGATGCGGGCCAGGCCGCCCATGATGGCCTTGTCGTCGGCGAAGGCGCGGTCGCCGGCCAGCTCCTGGAACTCATCGCAGATGATGCGGATGTAGTCGGCGGTATACGGGCGCGACGGATGACGGGCCAGCTGCAGTACCTGCCATGAGGTCAGGTTGCGGAAGATCTGTGCGGTGCGCACGCGCAGCTTGTCCTGCAGCGCGTGTACTTCCGCCTCGACATTGACCGCCGGCCCGGCGCTGGCGTTGCGCAGCTCCTGGATCTTGGCTTCCAGGTCGGCGATGGGTTGCTCGAAGTCGAGGTAGTTCGGATTCATCGGAAGCCGTCGAGTAAAGAAGGGGGAAAGTGTAGCCGAACACAGGTGGATTCCCCGTACGCCCCTGTCTGGAGCGTACGGGGTCCGGGCGCGGGCTCAGCCCTTGCTGGCCGGGCGCACCGCCGCCGACATGCCGGTGGCCTGGCCCAGCGCCGACTGGAACGCATTGCGCTGCTCGTGGTCGGCCGGGCGCAGGTCGCGGCCGGCGGCCGCGCTGGCCTGCACGAAGTCCACGCTGACCTTGAAGCTCTCCTTCTTCAGGCGCTTCTGTTCAGACGGATCGATCGCGGCCAGGTAGCGCGCGTGCCACTGCCGCGCGGCGGCGGCGTGCGCCTCGAACTGCGGGTGCAGCGCCGGCAGCACGGTCGGGGTGAACGGGGCCGGGTCCTTCGGGGTGCGGTAGCCGGCCGGGTTGGCGGCCAGGTAGCTGCCCGGTTCCTCGTTCTCCTTTTCCAGGTAGGCGATGAAATCAACCGCGCTGAACAGCTTGTTGCGGCGCTCGATGCCGGCCTGCTGCTGGGTGGTGACCACGCTGTCCGGGAAGTTCTCGTGGGCGCCGTAACGCCAGTCCTTTTCGATGAACAGGCCGTGGACCTTGGTGAACGGACCTTCGATGGCGACCCCGTCAAGGTCGATCTCGTTGTTGGCCTCACCGTACTGCTGCCCGGCATCGGCGTAGACCTGGCTGACCACCACGTACTCGGACAGGGTCGGGTTGATCAGCCCACCCTGGCCGTCGGCGTAGACCACCAGCTGCACGTCGCCCAGCGCCTGGGTATGCAGGCGGTGTTCGCCCGGCGCCAGCGACACCGACACCGAGGCGTGCGGTCCGATGGCATGGGGCTTGCCGTCCAGGGTCAATTCCAACGGGCTGTCGGTGGGATTGTCGATCTCGAAGCTCACGCTGGACAGCGAGCAGCCAGCCAGCGCGAGGCCGGCCACAAGGGAAAGCAGCAGGGATTTCATCAGCGGTATCGTCCTTGAAGTGGTGCGGGGGAAAAGGTGAGGCCAGCGTCAGCTGGCCCATGGCGGGCTGTAGCGCACCTTCAGCGTGCGCACGGCCGGGTCGGCGCGCAGCGCCTCCATCAGCTTCGAATCGATGCGTACCGCGCTCTGCCCGGACACATCGAGCATGCCGGCCACGCCGCCCTGCGGGCCCTTCAGCAGCAGGTCCAGCCGCAGCGGCGTTCGGCCTGGGCGATGGCGGTCGAGCAGGGCATCGATGCGTTCCCAGACCGGGCGCTGCTGGCGCAGGTCCAGGCGCAGCGACAGCCGCGTGGCGTAGTTGGCGCAGACTTCATCGAAGTCCCAGCACTGGCGGATGCGCAGTGCGAAGCCGCCATTGAATTCGTCCTCGCGCAGGCCGCCCTTGACCACCAGGATGCGGTCCTTGGTCATCAGGTGGCCGAATTCGGCCATTGCGTCGGAGAACGCGCTGCACTCGACGCGGCCACGACCGTCTTCGAGCTGGATGAAAATCTGGCTTTCGCCCTTGCGGCGCACGCCGACCACCTGGCCGGCCAGCACGGTCTGCACTTCCGGGCGCCAGCGCTTCTCGCCGCCACCGCCACCACCGCTGTTGGCGCTCCAGATCTTCTCCACCGCGCCCAGATCGTTGCCGACCAGGTCGCGCACATCGTCGCGCCACGGATCGAACGGATGGCCGCTGAGGTAGAAGCCCAGCGTGTCACGCTCACCGTTCAGGCGCTGCAGCAGCGGCCATTCTTCGGCCTCGGGCAGGTCCAGCTGGATCGAAACGGTGCTCGGGTCGGGCCCGCCGAACAGCGAGTTCTGACCGGAGGCACGCTCGCGCGCCATCTGGTCGGTGGCCTTGATCACTTCCGGCAGCTGCAGCATCAGCGAGGCGCGGTTGCGGCCGAGCTCATCGAGCGCGCCACAGTTGATCATTGCTTCCAGCGTGCGCCGGTTGAGCTTGGCCGAGCCGACGCGGGTGCAGAAGTCGAGCAGGTCCTTGAACTCGCCGCCCTTCAGGCGCTCGTCGACCACCGCTTCGCAGGCGCCCTGGCCCACGCCCTTGATCGCGCCCAGGCCGTACTGGATGGTGTCCGGGGTGACCGCTTCGAACATGAAGGCCGACTGGTTCACCTTCGGCGGCAGCACGGTCAGGCCGAGGTTGCGCACCTCGTCGAGGAATCCGACCACCTTGTCGGTGTTGTCCAGGTCCGAGGACAGCGTGGCCGCCATGAACTCGGCCGGGTAGTGGCGCTTCAGCCACGCGGTCTGGTAGCTCACCAGCGCATAGGCGGCGGCGTGTGACTTGTTGAAGCCGTAGCCGGCGAATTTCTCCATCAGGTCGAAGATCGCATCGGCCTTGGCTTCGTCGACGCCGTCCTTGGCCGCACCTTCGCGGAAGATCTCGCGGTGCTTGGCCATTTCCGCCGGCACCTTCTTGCCCATCGCGCGGCGCAGCAGGTCGGCGCCGCCCAGCGAGTAGCCGCCGACGATCTGCGCCATCTGCATCACCTGCTCTTGGTACACCATGATGCCGTAGGTGTCTTTCAGGATCGCTTCGGTGCGCGGATCGGGATAGATGATTTCTTCCTGGCCGTGCTTACGCGCGTTGAAGGAGGGAATCAGGTCCATCGGGCCGGGGCGGTACAGCGACACCAGCGCGATCAGGTCTTCGAAGCGGTCGGGGCGCGCGTCCTTCAGCAGGCGGCGCATGCCCGAGGATTCGAACTGGAACACCGCGCCGGTGTTGCCGTTGGCGAAGATGTCCTTGTAGGTGGGCGTGTCGTCCAGCGGAATCGCGGCGATGTCCACCGGCGGGATGCCGGCGCGCTCATGGCGCTTGTTGATCGCCTTCACCGCCCAGTCGATGATGGTCAGCGTGCGCAGGCCGAGGAAGTCGAACTTCACCAGGCCCACTTCTTCCACGTCGTTCTTGTCGAACTGGGTGACCGGGTTCTTGCCCAGGCCGTTCTCATCGTGTTCGGCGTACAGCGGGCAGAACTCGCTCAGCGGTTCGGGGCCGATCACCACGCCACCGGCATGCTTGCCGGCGTTGCGGGTCAGGTCTTCCAGCTGCAGTGCCAGATCGATCAGGTCGCGGACATCGTCCTCGGTCTCGTAGCGCTGGATCAGTTCCGGCGACGCCATTTCCGAGCTGGGGCCTTCCTTGCCCTTGCCCAGTGCATCCTTCAGGTGGATACCCAGGATGTTGGGAATCAGCTTGGAAACACCGTCGACCAGGCCATACGGGAAACCGAGCACGCGGCCGGAGTCGCGCACCACCGCCTTGGCGGCCATGGTGCCGTAGGTGATGATCTGGCTGACACGCTCGCGCCCGTACTTGCGCGCGACGTAATCGATCACCTCGTCGCGGCGGTCCATGCAGAAGTCGATGTCGAAGTCGGGCATCGACACGCGTTCCGGGTTGAGGAAGCGCTCGAACAGCAGGTTGTACGGCAGCGGGTCCAGATCGGTGATCTTCAGCGCCCACGCCACCAGCGAACCGGCACCGGAACCACGGCCGGGGCCGATCGGAATGCCCTGGTTCTTGCCCCACTGGATGAAGTCGGCCACGATCAGGAAGTAGCCGGGGAAACCCATCTTGATGATGGTGTTGAGCTCGAATTCCAGGCGCTCGAAATACTCTTCGCGGGTCTTGCCCGGCGCCAGCGGATTCTTCTCCAGGCGCTCTTCCAGGCCGTCGCGCGACATCTTCTGGATCCAGGTGTCCAGCGTTTCGTCGTCGGGTACCGGGTAGTTGGGCAGGAAGTAGGTGCCCAGCCGCATCTCGATGTTGCAGCGCTCGGCCAGTGCCAGCGTGTTGTCGATTGCATCGGGAATGTCGGCGAACAGCGCGCACATTTCCTCGGCCGACTTCAGGTACTGCTGGTCGCTGTATTCGCGCGGCCGCTTGGGGTCGTCCAGCACGCGGCCGGTGGAGATGCACACGCGCGCTTCGTGCGCGCTGAAATCCGACGGCGACAGGAAGCGCACGTCATTGCTGGCCACCACCGGCAGGCCGCGCTGGCCGGCGGCCATCAGTGCGAACTGGTTGAAGGTTTCCTCGCCCTCGCGGCCGGTACGGGTCAGTTCCAGGTGCAGGCCATCGCCGAACACGCGCTGCCAGTCGGCCAGCTGCTGCTCGGCCAGCTCATGCTTGCCGTCCAGTGCCAGGCGCCCGGCCAGGCTCTGCCGCCCGGCCAGCGCGAACAGATTGGCGTTGCCGGCCTTCAGCCAGTCCGGGTGGATGGCCACCCCGCCTTCCGGGCGGTGGCCCTCCATCCAGGCGCGGGTCAGCAGCCGCGACAGGCTCAGGTAGCCCTCGCGGTCGCGGCACAGCAGGGTCATCCGCCACGGGTCCTGGCCTTCCTCGGCAATCAGCACGTCGGCGCCGGCGATCGGCTTGATGCCCACGCCTTCGGCCGCCTTGTAGAACTTGACCAGCGCGAACAGGTTGTTGAGGTCGGTCACCGCCAGCGCGGGCAGGCCCAGTTCCACCGAGCGCGACAGCAGGTTGGCCTGCTTGGCCTTTTTCGGGTCGGCCTGATCGGGTTTGGCCGGCACACGGATGGTCGAGTCCGCCAGCGAGAACTCGGTGTGGACGTGGAGATGTACGAAGCGGGAGTTGGACATGCCGGACCAGGTTGGAGCGCGCAGGCCCCGGATGCCGACGGAGGTTCGTCGCCGGGGTCGGGAAGCGCTGGAGTGCCTGGTCAGGGTAACGAGGGCGGGAGGGCGCGACAAGCTCTTGACATGCCCGGGAAGACGGCCGGGTTCAGGGGGGCGCGTAGCCGCTTCCTGTAGAGCCGAGCCCATGCTCGGCTGCCGCGAAAGCCGAGCATGGGCTCGGCTCTACAACGTCAACCGAGGCACTCCCGCACCGGCGCGAAGCTGCGGCGGTGTTCGGCACACGGCCCGTGGGCCCGCAGCGCGGCCAGGTGGGCCGGGGTGCCGTAGCCTTTGTGCTGCTCGAAGCCATACTCAGGGTGGCGCACGTGCAGATCCTGCATGTAACGGTCGCGGCTGACCTTGGCCAGGATCGAGGCGGCCATGATGGCCCGGTCGATGCCATCGCCGCCGACCAGGGCCTGTGCCGGCAGGGCCAGCCCCTTGGGCACCACGTTGCCGTCGATGCGCGCGAAGCCGGCCACGTGGGCCACCGCGGCCACCACATCGCGCATGCCCTGCAGGGTGGCCTGGTAGATGTTGAGGCGGTCGATGGCCTCCACCTCCACCAGCACCACATGCCAGGCCAATGCCCGTTCGACGATGCGGTCATACAGCTGCTCGCGGCGCGCGGCGGTCAGCTGCTTGGAATCATCCAGGCCGTTGATGCGCGGCCTGGACGGGTCGAAGACCACGGCGGCCACGGCCATCGGGCCGGCCAGCGGGCCGCGCCCGGCTTCGTCGACACCGGCGATCAGGCGTTCCGGCTCGACCACGGCGCTGGCATCGAACAGCGCCAGGCTGGCCGCAGCGGCGTGGCGGCGGCTCATGCCTGGGCCTGGTTGCGCACCAGCAGCTCGCCCACGGCGTCGGCGGCACGTGCCGATGCGTTGCGGCGCAGGCGCTCGTGCAGGCGCGCGTAGGTATCCTGCAGGTCGCTCACCCGCTGCGGGTGGTCGAACCACTGCTGGATGGCGGCCGCCAGCTTGTCCGGTGTGCAGTCATGCTGCATCAGTTCCGGGGCCAGATCCTGGCCGGCCAGGATGTTGGGCAGGGCGAAGCGGTCCACCTTGATCAGGCCCAGCGCCTTGACCAGGCGGTAGGTCAGCTCGTTGACGCGGTAGCCGACCACCATCGGCCGCTTCACCAGCATGGCCTCCAGCGTGGCGGTGCCGGAGGCCAGCACCACCACGTCGGCGGCGATCATCGCATCGCGTGCCTGGCCGTCGAGCACGTGCGAATAGGCCACCGGCAGCGCCGAGCGTGACAGCTGCTCTTCAATCAGCCGCTTGCACGCCGCGTTGGCAGCAGGCACCACCACATGCAGCCCGGGAATGCGCTCGGAGACCTGCCAGGCGGCTTCGAAGAACGGCTCGCCCAGGCGCGAGATCTCACCCAGGCGGCTGCCCGGCAGCACCGCCAGCACCTTGGCCGAGGTCGGCAGGCCCAGCGTGGCGCGCGCGGCCTCGCGGTCGCCCTGCAGGGGAATGTCGTCAGCCATCGGATGCCCGACAAAGCGCGCGTCGATGCCGTGCTTGGCATAGATCGGCGGTTCCATCGGGAACAGGCACAGCACCAGGTCGGCGCTGCTGCCGATCTTCTCGGCGCGCTTCTCGCGCCAGGCCCAGACCGACGGGCTGACGTAGTGCACGGTGCGTACGCCACGCTGCTTCAACCAGCGCTCGATGCCCAGGTTGAAGTCGGGCGCATCGATGCCGATGAACACATCTGGCTGCCATTCCAGCGCACGCTGGCGGAAGGCCGAGCGCAGCTTCAGCAGGCGCGGCAGATGGCGCAGCACCTCGGTCAGGCCCATCACCGCCAGCTCGCTGGCATCGTGCCAGGTCTGGCAGCCGGCGCTGCGCATGGCATCACCGCCGATGCCGGCGAATTCGGCATTCGGGAAGCGCGCCTTGAGTTCGCGTACCAGGCCCGCTCCGAGCAGATCACCGGAGGCTTCACCGGCCACCAGCGCGATCCGCAACGCGCGCTCGCTGAGCACCCGCTGCGCGGGGACACTGCCGGCCATCGAGGCCAGCGGAATCACGGCGGCGCCGGCGGGCGCCTGGCCGGGCGTGCTGCTCATCGCAGCAGGGGCCGCTCGGCGTGCTCGATGAAGTCCAGCATGGCCTTCACGTCATCGCTGTCACGCGCCTGTTCGGTCAGCTGCACCTTGGCCTCGGCCAGCGGCAGCCCGGCCACATACAGCGTGCGGTAGGCGCGCTTGATGGCCGAAATGCGCTCGGCATCAAAGCCGCGGCGCTTCAGGCCTTCGCTGTTGATGCCTCGCGGGCGGCCGAGCGAGTCGGTGCCGACCATGGTGAACGGCGGCACGTCGCCATTGGTCAGCGCACCCATGCCGAGGAAGGCATGCGCGCCGATGCGGCAGAACTGGTGGGCGCCGGCAAAGCCACTGATGATCACGTAGTCGCCCACGGTCACGTGGCCGGCCAGCGTGGTGTTGTTGGAGAACACGCAGAAGTTGCCGACATGGCAGTCGTGCGCCACGTGCGTGTAGGCCAGCATCCAGTTGTCGTTGCCGATGGTGGTGATGCCACCACCGCCGCCGGTGCCACGGTTGAGGGTGACGAACTCGCGGAACACGTTGCGGTCGCCGATCACCAGTTCGGTACGCTCGCCGCCGAACTTCTTGTCCTGCGGCTCGCCACCGATGGCCGCGTGGCCGACGAAGCGGTTGTCGCGGCCGATCCGGGTCGGGCCGTGGATGCTGCAATGGGGGCCGACCACCGTGCCGGCGCCGATTTCAACATCGGCGCCGATCAGGGTGAAGGCGCCCACCTGGACGTCGTCGGCCAGCCGGGCGGCCGGATCGATGACGGCGGTGGGATGGATCCGTGGTGCGTTGTCAGTCATTGCTGCCTCCCGTGGATCAGCCCTTGGCGCCGGCGCACATGACTTCGGCCGAGGCGACCACTTCGCCGTTGACCTTGGCTTCGCCGTAGTACCAGCCCATGTTGCGGATCAGGCGCTTCATCTGCACATCCAGCATCAGTACATCGCCGGGGACGACCTGCTTGTTGAAGCGGGCGTTTTCCACCTTGACCATGTAGAACAGCTTGGACTGCGAGTCGCGGCCCAGCGTGAGCTGGGTCATCACGCCACCGGCCTGCGCCAGCGCTTCGATGATCAGCACGCCGGGCATGATCGGGCGGCCCGGGAAGTGGCCCTGGAAGAACGGCTCGTTGATGCTGACGTTCTTCTGCGCCAGGATGCGCTTGGCCTCGATGTCGAGCTCGAGCACCCGGTCCACCAGCAGGAACGGGTAGCGGTGCGGAAGCAGTTCCTGGATCTGGCTGACGTCGATCGGAAGCTGCAGCGTGTCGTTCATTCTTTCTCCTTGCCAGCGGCCAGGACGCGGCGAGCCAATGCGTCCAGCTGCTTGAAGCGCGCGGCGTTCTTGCGCCACGTGCGGTTGTCGGTCAACGGGGTGCCGGACGAGTACTCGCCCGGCTCATGGATGGAGTTGCGGACCACCGACTTGCCGGTGATCACGACCTTGTCGCAGATCTCAAGGTGGCCGACCACGCCGACGTGGCCGCCGAGCAGGCAGTAGCGGCCGATCTTGGCGCTGCCGGCGATGCCGGTGCAGCCTGCGATGGCCGAGTGCGCGCCGATCTGCACGTTGTGGGCGATCTGCACCAGGTTGTCCAGGCGCACATCCTCGTCCAGCACGGTGTCTTCCAGCGCGCCACGGTCGACGCAGGTATTGGCGCCGATCTCGCAGTCGTCGCCGATGCGCACACCGCCCAGCTGCGGAACCTTGATCCACTTGCCGGCATCCATGGCCAGGCCGAAGCCATCGGCGCCCAGCACGGCACCGGGGTGCACGCGCACGCGCTTGCCGAGCGTGACCCGGGTGACCAGGGTGACCCGGGCGATCAGTTCACAACCGGTGTCCAGGCGGCAGTCTTCGCCGATCACGCTGCCGGCGCCGATGATGCAGTTGTCGCCCACCACGCTGCGCGCGCCGATGGAGACAAACGGACCGATGTGGGCGCTGGCGGCGACCTGGGCGCTGGGATCGATGACGGCGCTGGGGTGGATGCCCGGCGGGCGCGCCGGTGCGATGTCGAACAGCGCGGCGATCTTGGCGAAGGTGGTGTAGGGATCCTTGGCCACCAGCGCGCTACCCGGGGCGGCGTCGGCGTCGTCGGCGCGCAACACCACCAGCGAGGCCTGGCTGTCGGCCAGCTGGGCGCGGTAGCGCGGGTTGGCGAGGAAGGTCAGCTGGCCAGGTCCGGCATGGGCGAGGGTGGCCACGCCATGGATGGCGGTGGCGGGGTCGCCATGGACCTGCAGGCCGAACTGCTCGGCGAGTTGCTGGGCGGTGTAGGTGGGAGTATTCACGGCGGGAGTTTAACGTGTGACGCCATTGCGGTCATGCGGGGTCAAAAGCGGCGCCTGCCTGATGTCCCGGGGTGATGGCGCAGGGGGCTGCCCAGGACACGCCGTAAACCCATCCCTGGGGGCTCGATGGCGCCATCCATGGCGCCAACGGTCCTGGTCAGCCCCCTGCGCCATCACCAGATGATTTCACGCGAGCGCGGGAAGTAACGGCGGCGGCGAGCAAGCAAAAACGAAAACGCCGGGCAATGCCCGGCGCTTCGCACCCCGTCTGGTGGAGAGCCCCCCTTTGTTAAGGGGGGCGCGCCAACGGCGCGGGGAACAGGAGGAATGCGCGTGCAGTTCTGATGAGCCGCAGGGCGGTTCGTCAGAACTGCCCACCGAAGGTGAATTGCAGTCGTTCGATCTTGTCATCGTCTTCCTTCTTCAGCGGGAAGGCGTAGCTGATCGAGATCGGACCGACCGGGGCGCGCCACAGCAGGGCCACACCGGTGGATACGCGCAGTTCGTTGGCCTTGAAGTTCTTGGTGCCGTTGTAGACGTTGCCGAAGTCGACGAAGGCCGACACGCGCGCCGACGGGCTGTCGAACAGGCGCGGGAAGTAGGCTTCGACCGAGCCGACGGTCTTCAGCGAACCACCCAGCGGCTGGCCTTCCGGATAGCCTTGGGTGATTTCGCGCGGGCCCAGGGTGTTGTCCTCGAAGCCACGCACAGAGTTGGTGCCGCCGGCGTAGAAGTTCTCGAAGAACGGCAGGCCGCTGGCGGTGACGGTCCGGGTGGTGCCGTCCGGCTCGGTCACGGTGCGGCTGTAGTCCTTGCCGTAGGCGTCGCCGTAGCCCACTTCGGCACGGGTGTTGATCACCAGCGACGGCATGATCGGCCAGTACTTGCTGATCTGGTAGTTCAGCTTGTAGTACTCGATGGTCGAACCCGGCAGCGTGGTTTCCAGGCCGACGCGCTGGTAGGTACCGCGGGTCGGCATGAAGTAGTCGTTGCGCGAGTCGCGCGCCCAGCCCAGCTCGGTGCGCCACGCGTGGAAGGTGCGGCGGCCGACCGCGTTGATGTAGTCGATGATCGACTGCGGGGTCGAGCCCTGATAGGTGGTGATCTGGTTGCTGTCGATGCCGAACATCAGCGAGACGGTGTCGGTCTCGGTCAGCGGCACGCCGAACACCACCTGCGCCGAACCATTGGTGCTGTTGTACTGCGCGGTGTTGAAGTCGGAGTAGTCCAGTTCGCGCCAGGACAGGTTGTAGCCCAGCGACACGCCGTCATCGGTGAAGTACGGGTTGGTGTAGCTGAAGCCGTAGCGCTGCAGGTAGCTGCTGCGCGAGGCTTCAACCGACACGCGGTTGCCGCCGCCGAGGAAGTTGTTCTGCGACAGCTGCACCGAAGTGGTCATGCCGTAGGACTGCGAATAGCCCAGGCCGAACACGAAGCTGCCGGAGGTGGTTTCCTTGACGTTGTAGACGACGTCGACCTGGTCGTTGCTGCCGCTGACGGCCGGGGTCTCGACCTCGACCGACTCGAAATAGCCCAGGCGCTGCAGGCGGATCTTGGAGCGGTCGATCGCGGCCTGCGAGTACCAGCTGTTCTCGAACTGGCGCATTTCGCGACGCATCACTTCGTCGGAGGTGCGGGTGTTGCCACGGAACAGGATGCGGCGCACCGACACGCGCGGGCCGGGCACGACCTGCATGTTGATGGCCACCGTCTGTTCGGCACGGTTGGTAGTCGGGATCGGGTTCACCTTGGCGAACGCGTAGCCGATGTTGGACAGCGAGTTGGTGATGGTGTCCGAGCTGAATTCCAGCAGGGCACGCGAGAACGTGTCACCGGACTTCTGGATCACCATGCGCTCGACGTCCTCCTGCGGGAGGATGGTGTCGCCGCTGACCTTGATCTCGGAGATCTTGTACTGCGCACCCTCGGTCACGCCGGCGGTGAGGAACATGTCGCGCTTGTCGGGGCTGATCGAGACCTGGGTCGAATCGATGCTGAAGTCGACATAGCCGCGGTCCAGGTACCAGGAGTTGAGCTTTTCCAGGTCGCCGGACAGCTTTTCCTTGGAGTACTGGTCATCGCGGCGGTACCACGAGGCCCAGTTGTGCTCCTTCGATTCCCAGGTCTCCAGGATGTCCTTGCTCTCGTACTTCTCGGTACCGACCAGGTTGACATGGCGGATCTTGGCCGCCTTGCCTTCCTTGATGGCGATGGCGATGTCCACGCGGTTGCGGTCCAGCGGGCTCACCGTCGGGGTGATCTCGACGTTGTACTTGCCGCGGTCGTTGTACTGGCGGCGCAGTTCCTGGGTCACGCGGTCCAGGCTCAGGCGGTCGAAGGTGCCGCCTTCGGTCAGGCCGATGTCGGACAGGCCCTTGAGCAGCTGGTCGGACTTGATGTCCTTGTTGCCGGTCACGGTCAGCTTGTTGATCGCCGGGCGTTCCTTGACGGTCACCACCAGGATGGTGCCCTGGCGGTCCAGCTGCACGTCTTCGAAGAAGCCGGTCTTGTACAGGGCGCGGATGGTCTCGCCGACCTTGCTGTCGGTGACCGTCTCGCCACGTTCCACCGGCAGGTAGGTGAACACCGTGCCCGAGCTGATGCGCTGCAGGCCATCGACGCGGATGTCGCTGACAGTGAAGGGCTCGGCTGCCTGGGCCAGGGCGGGAGCGCCGGTGACGGCGGCGAGGGCGAGGGCCAGCAGGCGGCGATTGGGGAGTCGCGTCATGTCACGTCCGGTAGGAAGGTCGATTTCATTGGTGCGGGATGCCGACGCTGTAGACGGCAACAACGTGGAAAAGTTCATCGCGGGACCAGGCCGAGGATGTCGTTGTAGAACGCCAACCCCATCAGCCCGGCCAGCAACGCCAGGCCGATGTATTGGCCGGCGGCGATGGCACGCTCGCTCAGCGGGCTGCCCTTGACCAACTCGATAAGGTAATACAGCAGGTGGCCGCCGTCCAAGATCGGGATCGGCAGCAGGTTGATGATGCACAGGCTGAGCGACAGCAGGGCCAGGAACTGCAGGAACCAGTCGAGGCCGCGCTTGGCCGATACATTGGCCACCCGGGCGATGGTGACCGGCCCGGAAACGTTCTGCAGCGAGGCCTTGCCGGTGACGATGCGGCCCATCATGCCCAGCGAGTCGGCGGCCAGGCGGCCGGTTTCGCGCACGGCCACGGTCACCGCGTCCAGCGGGCCATAGCGCAGCAGGGTGTCGTAGGCCGGGCTGTAGGAGGTGGGGAAGCCGACGCCGATCTGCCAGACCGGGTTGCCCTTGCCGTCCTTGCCCTGGCGCGGGGTGACCTCCAGTGCCAGCCGCTCACCGCCGCGCAGGACTTCGATCATGCCGGGGCCGCCGGCGCGGCCGAGGGCCTGGATCTCGCCGATCACCTGGTCGACACTGTCGATGCGCTGGCCGTCGATCGCCACGATCAGGTCGCCGGGCTGCAGCAGCCCGCTCACCACCGAATCGGGCGTGAGCGAATCGACCAGGGCCGGCTGCAGCCACGATTGCCAGTACAGGCCGGCCAGGATCGGCACCCGCCGTTCATCGAAGCCCGCCGGCAGCTGCGACAGCGGCAGCGTGCGCACGCGCACCTGGTCGGCGGCATCGAGTACTTCCAGCTTCACATCGCGGCGGTCCATCGCTGCAGCGGTCAGCGCCATGCTGGCCTCGCCCAGGGTGACGACCTGGCGGTCGTCCACGCGCAGCACGCGGTCGCCACCGGCCAGGCCGGCCGTGGCGGCAATGCCGCTGGTGCGGCCGATGGTGGGGGAGTAATCCTGCTTGCCGATCACGAACATCGCCCACAACAGCAGGATGCACAGCAGCAGGTTGGCGAGCGGGCCGGCGGCGACGATGGCGATGCGCTGCCACACGGTCTTGTGGTTGAAGGCCTGGCCGCGTTCATGCGGGTGGACCTCGACCTCGCGCTCATCGAGGAATTTCACATAGCCGCCGAGCGGGATGGCGGCGATGGCGAACTCGGTGCCATGGCGGTCGCGGCGCGACCACAGCGGCCGCCCGAAGCCGACCGAGAAGCGCAGCACCTTGACGCCGCACAGGCGGCCGACCCAGTAATGCCCGAACTCGTGGAACGTGACCAGCAGCCCAAGGCTGACAATCATCCACCAGACCGATCCGATGAAATCAGTCATGCAGGCTCACAGTGGCGGACAGGGGCGGCGTCGTCATGCTGGGCGAGGCGGTCGTTCAGGCGGCGGCGATGGCGTTCAGGGTCAGCTGGCGTGCCCGCTGGTCGGCGGACAACAGGACCTCCAGTGTATCGGCTGGTTCGGTCGGCAGTGTTGAAAGAGCGTTAGCAACCAGCTCCGGGATGGTCAGGAAACCGATCCGGCCCTGAAGAAACGCTGAAACCGCCTCTTCGTTGGCAGCGTTCAGCACCGCCGGGGCGGTGCCGCCGGCCTGCATCGCCTGCCAGGCCAGCGCCAGACAGGGGAAGGCGTCAGTGTCGGGGGCTTCGAAATCGAGCCGGCCCTGCGCCAGCAGGTCCAGCCCGGCCACGCCCGATTCAATGCGTTGCGGCCAGCCCAGGCCGACGGCCAGGGTGGTGCGCATGTCCGGCAGGCCCATCTGCGCCAGGGTGGAGCCGTCGACGAACTCGACCAGCGAATGCACCAGGCTCTGCGGATGCACCAGCACCTCGATGCGCTCGCCAGGCACCGCGAACAGGTGATGGGCCTCGATCACTTCCAGGCCCTTGTTCATCAACGTCGCCGAATCGACCGAGATCTTCGGCCCCATCGACCACTTCGGGTGGGCCACGGCCTGTGCCGGGGTGACCTGGACCAGCTCGGCACGCGTTCGGTTGCGGAACGGGCCACCGGAGGCGGTCAGCAGGATCCGGCGCACGCCGGCGCCGTCGAGGCTGGCGTCACGCGAGCGCAGGCACTGGAAGATCGCGCTGTGCTCGCTGTCGATCGGGATGATCTCGGCGCCGGCACGCTCGGCGGTGCGGGTCAGCAGTTCACCGGCCAGGACCAGCGATTCCTTGTTGGCCAGCAGGATGCGCTTGCCGGCGGCCGCGGCGGCCAGGGTCGAGGACAGGCCGGCGGCACCGACGATGGCGGCCACCACGGTGTCACAGGCCTCACTGGCTGCCAGCTGGTCCAGCGCGGCGGAGCCGGCATGGGCCTGGGTGGCCAGACCGGCCTCGCGCAGGCCGTCGCGCAGCTCGGCGTACAGCGATTCATCGGCGATCACCGCATGGGCCGGCGCGTGCTGCCGGCACAGGGCCAGCAACGCCTGCACCTGGCGGCCCGCTGCCAGCACGGTGGCCTGGTAGCGCTGCGGGTGGCGGGCGATCACGTCCAGCGTGGAGGCACCGATCGAGCCGGTGGCGCCGAACACGGCGACCCGGCGCAGGTCTGCAGCTGCATTCATGGTCAGAACCCGAAGATTTCCTTGCCCAGCGCGAACACGGGCACGGCCGCCAGCACGCCGTCGACCCGGTCCAGCACGCCGCCATGGCCCGGAATCAGGTGGCCCGAGTCCTTGGCGCCGGCGTGACGCTTGATCAGGCTTTCGAACAGATCGCCCAGCACCGAGGCAAACACCGCCACCACCGAGGTGATCAGCAGGCCCGGCAGGTGGGCGCCGTCGATGCCGGCCAGCCAGCCCAGTCCAAGGGCGACGGCGACACCGGCGATCAGCCCGCCGAACAGGCCTTCCCAGGTCTTGTTGGGGCTGATGCGCGGGGCCAGCTTGTGCTTGCCGAACTGTCGGCCGGCGAAATAGGCGCCCGAATCGGCGGCCCAGACCAGTGCCAGTGCCGCCAGCAGCCACAGGTGGCCCTGCTGACCCGGCGGATCGCCGCCGGCATGGATCAGCACCAGCGCCGCCCAGGCCGGGACGATGGCCAGGGTACCGGCCAGCATCTTCACGATCCGCGCGGGGGCCGTCGGCTGTGCGCCGAAGTTGAAGAAGCGCAGCCAGACCAGGGCCGCCAGCCACCAGGCAACGCCGGCCAGCGTGGTGATCTGGAACAGCACCAGGGTGCTGCCATCGGCCCAGACCAGCAGCACCATCAGCAGCAGGTTCAGCACCAGCAGCACGGTCCGCGCCAGGGTGTCTTCGATGCCGGACAGCTTCAGCCATTCCCACAGGCCGATCAGCAGCACGGCGGCGGCGGCGGCGGCCAGCCACTGCGTCGGCAGCAGCAGGATCGCGGCGATGGCCAGCGGCGCCATGATCAGCGCGGCGAGGACTCGGGTCTTGGTCATGGGCTGGAGGTCTCGGTGGCCAGGGCGGCGATCTGGGCGCTGGTCAGGCCGAATCGACGCTCGCGGCCGGCATAGGCATCAAGCGCCTGCTGCAGCTGGTCGGCATCGAAATCGGGCCACAGCGCCTCGGTGAACCACAGCTCGGTATAGGCCAGTTGCCACAGCAGGAAGTTGCTGATGCGGGTGTCGCCGCCGGTGCGGATGAACAGGTCTGGCGGCGGCAGGTCGGCTAGCGCGACCTGGCGGCCCAGCAGCGACTCGTCGATCTGCTCGGGCAGCAGGCGGCCGGCGGCCACTTCCACCGCCAGGGCGCGCGCGGCACGGGCAATGTCCTGGCGGCCGCCGTAGCTGGCGGCGATGGACAGGGTGAGCGCGGTGTTGTCGGCGGTGCGTTGCTCGGCCAGCTGCATGCGGCTGACCAGCCCGGCGCCGAAGCGCTCGCGTTCGCCGATGAAGCGCACGCGCACGCCGCGCCGATGCAGCTCGTCCACTTCGCGGTCGAGCGCACCGAGGAACAGCTTCATCAACGCATCGACTTCTTCCTGCGGCCGGCCCCAGTTCTCGCTGGAGAAGGCGAACAGGGTCAGCGCCGGGATGCCCAGTTCAAGGCAGCGCTCGATGGTGCGGTTGACGGCACGCGCGCCGGCACGGTGGCCGATCACGCGCGGGCGACGACGCTGCTGCGCCCAGCGACCGTTGCCATCCATGATGATGGCAACGTGGCGGGGCAGGGCAGCCGGCAACGGAGGCGGGACTGAAGGCATCGACTTCAGACCGACAGCAGTTCTTTTTCCTTGTCGGCAACGACCTTGTCGACGTCCTTGATGTTGGCGTCGGTCAACTTCTGGATGTCGTCTTCGCCGCGCTTCTTCTCGTCTTCGCTGATCGCCTTGTCCTTGACCAGCTTGGCGATTTCCTTGTTCGCGTCCTGACGGATGTTGCGGATCGCGATCTTGGCGCCTTCGCCTTCCTTCTGCACCTGCTTGGCCAGCTCCTTGCGGCGCTCTTCGGTCGGCGGCGGCATGTTGATGCGGATCGCCGTACCCAGGGTGTTCGGGGTGAACTCGGCGTTGTACAGGCCCTTCTCGATCTCCTTGATCATGCCCTTGTCGAACGGGGTGACCAGCAGCGAGTGGGCGTCGGCGTTGGAGATCGAGGCAACCTGGTTCAGCGGGGTGCTGGCATTGCCGTAGGCATTGACCGTCACACGGTCCAGCAGGGCCGGCGTGGCACGCCCGGTCCGGATGGAGGTGAGGGTGTGCTTCAGAGCGTCGATGCTCTTGGCCATGCGCGTCTGCGCGTTGTTCTTGATGTCGTTGAGCATCGCCCGGTCCTGGATGTATCTGGAATCGGGCGATTATAGGCGAATACGGGACGCTGCCGGGCCTGGATCGACCCGGCTGTCGCCGTCCGCTCAGGCTCAGGCCGGATCGCGGCCCTGGACCAGGGTGCCGATGTTCTCGCCGCTGAGGATCTTCAGCAGTTCGCCCGGCTGGCCCATGTCGAACACGCGCATCGGCAGATCGCTGTCGCGCGCCAGCGCGAAGGCGGCGGTATCCATCACTTCCAGGCCGCGGCGGATCACTTCGTCGTAGCTGAGGGTGTCGAAGCGGACCGCATCGCTGTGCTTGTTCGGGTCCTTGTCGTACACGCCATCGACCTTGGTGGCCTTCAGCAGCAGGTCGGCACCGATCTCGATCGCACGCAGGGCGGCGCCGGAGTCGGTGGTGAAGAACGGGCTGCCGACGCCGGCGGCGAAGATCACCAGGCGGCCCTTTTCCAGGTGGCGGATGGCGCGGCGGCGGATGTAGTCCTCGCACACGTCGTTGATCTTGATCGCGCTCATCACACGGGCCTTGGCGCCGAGCTTCTCCAGCGCGTCCTGCATGGCCAGGGCGTTGATGACGGTGGCCAGCATGCCCATCTGGTCGCCGGTGACCCGGTCCATGCCGCCGGCGGCCAGGCCGGCACCGCGGAAGATGTTGCCGCCGCCGATCACCAGCGCCACTTCGGCACCGGCCTGCTGGGCTTCGATGACCTCGCGGGCCAGGCGGTTGATGATCTTCGGATCGATGCCGTAGTCCTCATCTCCCATCAGCGCCTCCCCGGACAGTTTCAGGAGGATGCGGCGATAGGCGAGCTTGGACATGGGGACCTCGGGTGCGTGGAAATCGCGGGCGATTCTACGCGCATGCGGCGTCGGGCCATAGTGTTTTGTGCACTGCGGCGCAAAATCCGGCGGTTCACCCCGCTGATGCGGGGCTTCCCGTTCAGCCCAGTTCGGCGCCGGCCGTGGCCGACAGCTCGTCGTGCCCCAGTGCACCGGGGGAGCGCGCGATCACCCGGTTGCGGCCCAGGTTCTTGGAGCGGTACAGCACATCGTCAGCGGCGCGCAGCAGGTCCTGCACATCGGCGAAGCGCTCGTAACCGCCCTGGGTGGCCACGCCGGCGGAGAAGGTGACGAACAGCGGGCCACCTTCCAGCTCGGCCATCGGCGTGGCGACGATGTTGGCCAGGACCCGGCGGATCACGTCCAGGGCCACGGTTTCGCTGGTATTGGGCAGCAGCGCGACGAACTCCTCACCGCCGAAACGGGCCACGGTGTCGCTGTTGCGCAGCTGGCCCTGCAGCTTGCCGGCGAAGGCGCGCAGCACTTCATCGCCGGTCAGGTGGCCGTGGGCATCGTTGATCTTCTTGAAGTCGTCCAGGTCGATGAAGGCTACCGACAGCGGCCAGCCCTGGCGTCCGGCGCGCAGGAATTCCTGTTCCAGCACTGCCTCCAGCTGGCGGCGGTTGAGCACCCCGGTCAGGGCATCGCGATGGGCCTGGTCGGCCAGACGCTTGGCGCGGGCCTCGAATTCGTCGGCGCGGCGGCGCGCCTGGTCGGCATCCTGCAGTTCACGCAGGTTGCGCAGGGTGGCCAGCTCCTGGGCGTGATCGATCAGCTCGCGCACCCGCATCGGCGAGCTCAGGCCGGCCTCGAACAGGCTGGCGATGTCCGGCAGCGCTTCGCTGATGCGCACCAGCACCTGGTCGAAACGCGCGCTGTCCAGTTCCAGACGATCGTGCACCTGCTGCAGGGCGCGCTCGCGTGCGGCATCGGCATCGTCATCGAGCCAGATGTCGGCCACGGCGCCAGACAGCTGTACGCAGGCCTGGAACGCCGATCCAGCGGCATCCTGGTCTTCGCTGTGGCTGATGCTCTCCACCAGATAGCGCGGCAGGCCCCACTGCTCGGCCACCCAGGCGCCCACGTCGGCATGGCTGCAGCCCAGCGCGTCGCGCTCACGGGAGACCAGATCGATGTTGTCGCGCGCATCCCGCAGCAGGGGCAGATAGCGCTCCGACTCGGCCTGGGCCAGGCACAGCACGCCCAGGTCCTGCAGCAATCCGGCCAGCATCAGCTCCTCCAGCCGGCGCAGCCCGCGCGCCTGGCCCAGCTGGCTGGCCGCCAGTGCACTGAGGATGCTGCGCTTCCACGCGCGCTGGCGCAGGTCGTGGTCGGCACCACTGCCGCCGGTCAGCCCCTGGGTGACGGTGAAGCCGAGGGCGAGGCTGATCGTGGCATTCAGGCCGAGCATGGTCAGCGCCTGGCCGAGGTTCTCGATCCGGCGGCGGCTGGCGTACAGCGGCGAATTGGCGATGCGCAGCATGCGAGCGCTCAGCGCCATGTCGATGGCGATGATGTCGGCGGCGGTGGCGATGTCCGCTTCCGGGTCCTGTGCCAGTTCGATGATGCGCAGGGCAATACCGGGCGGCGAAGGCAGGTTGCGGCAGAGCGCCAGGGCAGCTGTCAGCTCGGGAGGCATGTCGGGTCGTTCAATTCCATTAGGACAAGAATACCTAGGAATGCATCACAGTCCGCGATTTTCGTTCCTGCTAGGTGACTGTCGATTCCCTGCGCCGAGTATCGGCTTGATTGGTGCGTAACGCAAAGGTGCGGGTGTCGGTGTGCGCACCAACGGTGCGCACCTACCGGTGGGGTGCAGCCACAGGCACAAAAAAAGAGCCGCGGTTTCCCGCGGCTCCTTCTGGTTGCTTCACAGCCGGAGGGCTGGAATCAGACCTGCATCGCCTTGGCAACTTCGGCGGCGTAGTCTTCCACCACCTTCTCGATGCCTTCGCCGACGACCAGCAGCTTGAAGCCGGCCACGTCGGCGCCAGCGGCCTTGACCACCTGCTCGACGGTGGTGTCGCCCAGCACGTAGGTCTGGCCGTACAGGGTCACGTCGCTGACGATCTTGTTGATCTTGCCGCTGATGATCTTTTCCAGGATGTCGGCCGGCTTGGCCTTGTCCTTCTCGGACATCTTGGCCAGCTCGATTTCCTTTTCCTTCTCGACGAAGTCGGCCGGAACGTCCGCAGCCTTGTTGTGCGGCGGCTTCAGCGCGGCCACATGCATGGCCAGGCCACGGGCCAGCTCGACGTCGCCGCCGACCAGGTCGACCAGCACGCCGACCTTGCCGTTGGTGTGCACGTAGGCGCCGACGGTGTTGTTGCCGTCCACCTTCACCAGGCGACGGATCTGGATGTTCTCACCCAGGGTCTGCACGGCGGTGGCGCGGGCTTCTTCAACGGTGCGGCCATCGGCCAGCTTGGCGGCCTTCACGGCTTCGACGTCGTTGGCGTCCGTGGCCAGGGCAGCAGCGGCGACAGCGTTGACGAAGGACTTGAAGTTGTCATCGTTGGCGACGAAGTCGGTTTCCGAGTTGACTTCGACCAGCACGGCCTTGCCGCCGTCCTGGGCCAGGCCCAGGCGGCCTTCGGCGGCCACGCGGTCAGCCTTCTTGTCGGCCTTGGCGGCGCCGGACTTGCGCATGGCTTCAGCAGCAGCGTTGATGTCGCCGTTGGCTTCAGTGAGCGCCTTCTTGCATTCCATCATGCCGGCGCCGGTGCGCTCGCGCAGTTCCTTGACCAGGGAAGCAGTGATTTCCACGGGATTACCTCACGAAAGAAAGGGGTTGGGCCGGCATGGTGGCCGGCCCGTGTGACACAGTCCTGTCACGCGCCAAGGGCGGCATGCAGGGAGGGTGGACGCCGGGCGTCCACCCCGGGGCCTGGATCAGGCCTGGGCGTCGTCGCCCTTCTTGGCAGCCTTCTTGGCCGGCGCGCGGCGGGCCGGCTTGTCTTCGCCTTCAGCGGCGGCTTCAGCGAACTCTTCTTCGCGCACCGAAGCGGCGTGCGGTGCAGCAGCCTTGCCTTCCAGCACGGCGTCGGCAGCGGCGCGGGCGTACAGCTGCACAGCGCGGATGGCGTCGTCGTTGCCCGGGATGGCGTAATCAACCAGTTCCGGGTTGTAGTTGGTGTCGACCACGGCGATGACCGGGATGCCCAGCTTCTTGGCTTCCTTGATCGCGATGTCTTCGTGGCCGATGTCGATCACGAAGATGGCGTCCGGCAGACGGTTCATGTCCTTGATGCCGCCCAGCGAGGCTTCCAGCTTGTCGCGCTCGCGACGCAGGCCCAGCACTTCGTGCTTGACCAGCTTCTCGAAGGTGCCGTCGGTTTCACCGGCTTCCAGTTCCTTCAGGCGGGCAACCGACTGCTTGACGGTACGGAAGTTGGTCAGGGTGCCGCCCAGCCAACGCTGGTTCATGAACGGCATGCCGCAACGCTCGGCTTCTTCACGGATGGTTTCGCGGGCGCTGCGCTTGGTGCCCAGGAACAGGACGGTGCCGCGCTTCTGGGCCACCGACGAGATGAAGTTCATCGCGTCGTTGAACAGCGGGACGGTCTTTTCCAGGTTGATGATGTGGATCTTGCCGCGGGCGCCGAAGATGTACGGAGCCATCTTGGGGTTCCAGTAGCGGGTCTGGTGGCCGAAGTGGACGCCGGCTTCCAGCATCTGACGCATGGTGACCTGGGGCATTGCAATACTCCTGATGGGGAACCTGCGCTTCCGCCCGCGGTAATAGGTATGCGGGACGCGTGGAAACGCGATGGGTTCCGGGGTTGGGCTTCCCTGTTGCCTCCGTGGCCGAACTCCTTGCGGAGCACCCCGGCACGGATGGGGGCAGCAGGTGTGGATTCACCGGTGACGTCCGGTGTGGACGGGGTCCCGCGCACGCTGGCGGCAGGAATCCGGTCGATTATAGCCCGCTTGGCGCGCCCGCTGCAATTGCGGGGTCCGGCGTGGCCAGTTCGACCTGGCGGCCATCCTGCAGATGGGCCTGGAAGCGCCCGTCATGGTAGCCGTTCGGCCGGGGCGGCAGCGCCCAGCGGCGCTCGTGCCCGGCCAGCAGGTAGCCGGCCAGGCCCGGTAGCAGCAGGGTGCGCTGGCCGTCTTCGGCGACGAACACCAGGTCATGCAGGCGGGCGTGCAGCGGCCCGGCGTTGCTCAATCGCAGATAGGGCTGCGACGCGTCGGGGTCGAGCCGGGCCTGTATGCGGGGTTGCGCCTGCGGAGCGGCCTGGCCGCGGAACAGCGGGAGTGAGTAGCGGGGCAGGCCGGGCTGGCCGGGCTCCAGCACGATGCGATAGGCCTGTTCACCGGCCACGGGCTCGGGGCGGCCGGGCAGCAGCCAGACGCGCTGGCGCACGCCCGGGGCGAGATCAAGCTGGATCGGGCTGGCCAGGATCTGCCCGGTTGGGCGCAGCCGTTCGGCATCCACCTGTTGTTCCCAGGCCAGCACCCGCACCTGGCCCTGCCAGTGGCCGGGGCCGGGGTTGTACAGCCACAGCTCGGTGCGGCCACCTTCGACGGGCAGCTGAAGCGTGGTGGGGGACAGGTCCAGTGCCGCGGCGGGCATGGCCAGCAGCGACGCCAGCAGGATCAGCGCCGTGCGCATCAGTAGATGACGGTCACGGCAGGCACCGGTTCTTCATTGGCGGGCGGTGGTGCCAGATCGCGGACCTGGGCGGGCAGCTGCGGCGCGTCACTGCGTTGCTGCGGGACCGGGCAGCGGCGGCTGCCGGCCTCGCCGTTGCAGGCGTCCACCACGGTGAGCCGGATCTGCAGCGGCGTGGTGGCGGGTTCGGCCCATGCGGGCGTGCTGGCGAACAGTATCGCCCCGATCAGAAATACGCGAACCACCCGCCAACCACCCTGCGTCAGGACTCGCTGCGCGGTATCGGCGGGATCGGCCGGAACTGTAGAGTCGAGTTTGCTCGACTGCGCCAGGCCAGCATCCACGCATGGCGTGGATCTACCGGAACCCGTCCCGGTAGGTGCCGACCGTCCGGAACCTGCCCGGTAGGTGCCGACCGTTGGTCGGCACGCCCATCAATAGGTGATCGTCACCTGCACCAGGTCGTTGTAGGTGCCCGCCGGCGGCTGGCCGGTGACCGGCGGCACCCGGCCATAGATGGTCAGCTGCTGCGCGCTGCCGGTCCCGGTACCGCTGGCGGTATCGACGGTCAGCGTGTTGCCCCAGCGCTGGGTGCGGGTGGAATCGCGGTACAGCTCGTAGGTGAGGTAATAGGTGCTGCCGCCAATGGTGGTGGCCATGCGCCGTGTGCTGGTGGCTGCGGGATTGTTCTGCCCGTTGTTGAGACTGACCTGGTAAGCGGTGTTCTTCAGGCAGGTCAGGGTCAGCGTGGCGGTCTGGTCGATGTTGGCGGGAATGCCGCCGGTGACATTGCCGAAGTTCATGTTGGTGGTGACGTAGCTGCCGCATTGCGGCAGCACATTGGCGGTGGCGGTGAAGCTGAAGGCCGCGCTGGCACTGTTGGTGCCGGTGGCACCGCCATTGCAGGTGGCCGGCACGGTGGCGGTGCCGAGCAGTACCTCGTTCCAGGCCCAGGTCAGCACCACATTCGCCCCACTGAAGGTGCTGCTGTAGGCACCGGAGGCCAGCACCTGGTTGGCCGGGATCTGCGCGAACAGCTGGGTGCCCTGTGCGCCACTGCCGCCGGTCAGCAGCGGCACGTTGTAGGTCATGGTCAGTTCCTGCGCCGGCGGCGTGCCGCGCGGGGCCAGCCCGGTCACCTGGCTGAAGTTGGAGGTGTTGTAGAGCTGGAAGTTCATGCTGTCGCTGGCGCTGGTCTTCATCGTCCGCCAGGTGGAGCTGCTGCCGCCGCCGCTGCCGGCGCCGATGCCCACGCAGACCCGCACGCCGGTGGTGGCCAGCAGGCTCAGCGCGGCGGTGGTGCAGGTCACCGTGATGTTGAGCGTGCCGGTGGTCGCGCCGGGGGCATTGCTGTTGACGTTGCCGAACGGCAGCGTCGGGTCGGCGATGGCGGTGCACACGGCGGTGGCGCGCGCTGGCGCCGCCGCCAGCAGGCCAGCGATCAGCAGCAGGCCCAGCAGCAGCGTCCTCACGGCGCCACCTCCGGGATGCACGCCAGCGGTGCTGGCTTCGGCCGCGCGCCGGACGCCACCACCTTGGGCAGGTCCGGTACCTTGACCCGGCATTGCCCGCCGCTGGTGGTGATGTACAGCACGCTGCCGGCGGCCACGTCTTCCAGGTACAGCAGGCCGTCATAGCCCACCAGCGCCTGCCGCCCGTCGGGCAGCTGCACTTCGCTGCCCACCTCCAGTGGCTGCCCGTCCATGCTGTGCAGGGTCAGGCTCAGCGAGGGTCGCGAGCGCAGTTCGAAGGTCACCCGCGTGCCCGCGCGCTGGCGTGGGGTCACCCAGTCTTCGATGCGGTCGGCGCGCATGTCCTCAGGCAGGTCCAGGGTGTCGATCGAGACCCGGTTGCGCTGCCAGGACAGCAGTGGGCTGACCAGCAGCAGGCCGCGATCATCAGTCACGCCGATCAGCCGGTTTTCCAGCCGCACCGGCACGCCGCCCACGCCGTTGGTGCTGATCACTGCGAACGCGTCGGAGACCTCGCGGGTCGCGAAGGCATGCCCGCCCATCCACACCAGGCTGCCGCTGGCGCTGGCGTAGGCATAGTTCAGGCCGCCCTGGCGCGAGGCGCCAAGCGAATAGCGGCCGACATCGTTGAGGATGCCGACTTCGGCCAGGCCGCCGTTGCCATCCTCGCCGTGGCGTACCTGTGCGCGCCAGCCGACGCCGCCGGCGCTGCCATCGCCGGGCACCGGCTGGGTGACATCGGCCACCCAGCTCTGGCTGTCGCCGTTGCGTTGGCTGGACAGGCTGGCCTGGCGGTTGTTGCCCAGGCTGGCGGTCACAGACAGATAGAGGCTGCGGTCATCGCTGTTGTCCAGGTTCTGGTTCAGCGACAGGTAGGCCGACCAGCGCTGGCTCCAGCTGCGCGACCAGAACAGGCTGGCATAACGGTTGTCCTCGCCGTCGGGGTAGCGCAAGCGCAGGTAGCTGGCGCTGAGCGTGCCCAGCCGCAGCAGGTCGACGCCGATCGTGGCCTGGTCGCTGATGTCCGGTGGCAGGTTGCCCTGCAGCGCGCCCAGGTCGCGATAGTCGCCGTGGCTGCGCACGCTGCGCAGGTTGAAATTGAAGCGGCGATTGTTCCAGCTGTAGCCCAGCGCCCATTGCCCGCCCTGCAGGCCGTGGTAGTCGCTGCGCGCGTAGGCGGCATTGAACACCCCCGCGCCGCCGAGCAGCCACCAGCCGCCGAGGCCGGCCTGGGCCAGGCCACCGCCGCCTTCGGCATGCGCTTCGCCGGTAAAGGTATCGCTGACGCCGCCACGCCAGCTGGCACTGGCCACGGTGCGATCGTCGTAGGCGAAGGAGCGTTGGCCGAAATCCTCGCGCAGGCGGCCGACGCCGACCGACCAGTCCGACAGGCCCTTGGCCAGCAGCTGCTGGGTGCCGTAGAAGCTGAAATCCAGGGTCTGCATGCGGCCGAACGCGTCGGTCACCACCACCTGTGCGGTGCCGGTACCACTGATGCCGGGCTGGGCGCCCAGCTGGAACGGGCCGACCGGCACCTGGCCGCTGTACTGGCGCAGGCCATCGACGTACAGCTCGACGGTGGACGGCACCACCGCCTGGCCGAGAAAGCTGGGCGTAGGTGTCAGCACGCGATAGGGCTGCAGGCCGTAGTTGCGGCCGATCTGCAGGCCGCCCAGGCGCACCGGCCGGGTCCAGTCGACAAAGCCGCTGTAGAAGTCGCCGACGTCCAGGGTCAGCGCCTGGTCGGGGAAATCCAGGCTCCAGCGGGTGTCCAGGCGCACGCTCTCGCCGCGCCAGCGACGATCGCCGGGCTGCTGGTAGCGGCGGCTGACTGCGGTGTTCTCGAAGGTGCCGTTGCCGATGCCGAACAGGCGCAGTTCCGAGCTCAGGCTGAGGTTGCCGAGCGTATCCACGCGGCTGCCATACACGTCGTAGTTGAGCAGCAGGCCCGGCGAGGCCGTGCCGGCCAGTGCGCGGGTCTGTGGGCGGCTGAGCACGGTGGTCGGCAGGGTCAGCTGGTCCAGCGGCACGTCCAGTGCCAGCGTCTGCATGTGCGCGTCGTAACGCACCACCGCGCCGCTGATCTGGTCCAGGTAGACCGGGGCATCACCGCTGGCATTGAAGCCGAGCTGGCGCAGCACCTCGGGGCTGGCCTGCAGGCGGCCACGGTTCTCGGTGAACGGCAGCAGGCCGCGCGGCGTACTGTTGAGCGAAACATCCAGGTACAGCGTCTGACTGGCGGTCAGCGGCGTTGGTGGTGGCAGGATCGCATCGGCTGACACGCCCGATACGTCTGCGGCCCCGGCGGCCGCGATACCGGGCACATCGGCGGCCTCGGTCGCCGCAGGAGCCAGGGCAGCCAACAGCGCGCCCATCAACGCCTCAGCGAGCCGGTGGTGGCGACAGTGGCGTCTGTTCCGACTCGCCATTGAGCTTGGCCGTGATCTGGTCGTTGTCGCGGTCGATCGCGGTACGCTCGATCGGCCAGCGCATCACCTGTCCGGGCAGCACATAGCCCAGCAGCCCCGGGTGCACGATGCGTGGGCGCTGCGTACTGCCCAGCGCGAGATCGGCGATCTGCGCATAGCTGTTGCCGGTGTTGGCCACTTCCACCCCGTTGCGGCCGTCCTCCAGCCGTACCAGGCGCGCGGCCAGCTGTGGCGCGAGCTTGCCGCCGGAGGGTTGCACGAATACCGGGATCGAATAGCGCAGCACGAACTGCATGCCGTTGGCGCGGGTCGCCAGGTCGGGTACTTCGTCGACGATCAGCCGGTAGTAGCGCTGGACCTCCGGCGGCTGGTTGACCGGACGCATCACCCGCACCAGCTGTTGCTGGCCGGCGGCCAGTTCCTGCATCGGCGGGGTGGCCAGCAGCTCGTCGGTGGGCAGCAGCTGTTCCTGCCCATCCTGCTGTACCCAGCGGAACACGCGCACCTGCAGCCTGACCGGCGAGGTGCCGCTGTTGGTCAGCCACAGTTCGCCTGCGCGTTGGCGGGCTTCGAGCTGCAGGCTGGTGGGGGCGACCTGCAGGCTGGTGGCGCCTGCAGCGGTGGCGAGCAGCAGGCTCAGGGCGAGCAGCGCCACGCCGGTGGCGCGCCACGGGCGGGGTCCGGCCATGCGGGCGTGCTCCATCAATAGGTGATCGTGGCGGTGACCGTATCCAGGTAGTTGCCGGTGGCCGGGTTGTTGGTGCTCAGGTTCAGGATCTGGCCGTAGACGATGTAGGGCACCGCCAGGCCGGTACCGATGCCGGCCTGGGTGTTGGTGCCGGTGGTGGCGCCCCAGACCAGGGTGTGCGCAGCGTCCTGGTAGAGCTGGTAGCCGACGAAATTGTTGGCGGTCACGGCCGCATTGGTGTTCTTCATGCGGCGGGTGGTGACGTCGTTGGCCGTGCTGGCGTTGGCGCCCGCGTTCAGCGAGATCGTGTACGGGGTCAGCGCCGAGCACTGCGCGGTCACCGTGCCCTGGCCCAGGGTGGGGGTGGCGGTGGTCGATGCGGCGGTGCCGAAGTCAACGTTGGTGGCCGCTGCGGCGGTGATGGTGCAGGCCTTGGTGACCACCAGGGTGACATTGAAGGTGGTGGTGTCGGCAGCCAGCGCCGGACCGCTCAGCAGGAGCGCCCCCAGGGCCCAGGCAAGCGGGGAACGAAGCGGGGATCGCATGGACAACCTCCCTGACCCGAAGGTCCGTTGAACAAGGCGAAGGCGGCATGTTCGGTGCCGCTTTGACGACGGTCGGCGTCAGCTTGTGCGGCTAAGTGTCTGTAATCCGTGATAAATAGGGATTCGAAAGGGCGAATCCCATCACGCTTTCACTTTCCTTGCCGGAACCGTGCACGGCCCGCAACGCCAGTTGGGTGGCGTTCGTTCAGATTGCGGCCGGATCGGCGATAATGGGCGCCATGAGCGTGAATCTGAAAACCCCGCAGGAAATCGAGATGATGCGCGTCGCCGGCCGTCTGGCCAGCGAAGTGCTCGACATCGTCACCCCCCACGTCAAGCCCGGTGTCACCACCGAGGAACTGGACCGCATCTGCCACGACCACATCGTGAACGTGCAGGGCGCCATTCCGGCCAACGTCGGCTACCGCGGCTTCCCCAAGACCGTGTGCACTTCGGTCAACAACGTCATCTGCCACGGCATTCCCAGCGAAGGGAAGGTGCTCAAGGATGGCGACATCATCAACATCGACGTCACCGTCATCAAGGATGGCTGGCACGGCGATACCAGCCGCATGTACTTCGTCGGGACGCCGTCGGTGATGGCGCGCCGGCTGGTGGAAGCCACCTATGAAGCGATGTGGCGCGGCATCCGTGCGGTGCGCCCGGGTGCGACCCTGGGCGACATCGGCCATGCCATCCAGAGCTATGCCGAAGGCGAACGTTTCAGCGTGGTGCGCGAGTACTGCGGCCACGGGATCGGCAAGGTCTACCACGACGAGCCGCAGGTGGTGCATTACGGCCGCCCGGGCCAGGGCCTGGTGCTGCAGCCGGGCATGACCTTCACCATCGAACCGATGATCAACGAGGGCACCCGCTACAACAAGGTGCTGCCGGATGGCTGGACCGTGGTGACCAAGGACCGCAAGCTGTCGGCGCAGTGGGAGCACATGATCGCGGTCACCGAGACCGGCGTGGACGTGCTGACCCTGTCGCCGGGCGAATCGCAGGTCGCCTGACCATGCTGCCGGCGGGTTCACTGCTGGACGCGCCGGCCGATTCGCTTGACGATTCCGAATGGGCGTCTGCCGCACGGCAGGCGCTGCAACAGGCCGATGCGCGCCTGTACCGCCGCTTCGACCAGGGCGACAACATCGAGCGCCTGCTGGCGCTGCGCGCGCGTGCGGCCGACCATCTGATCCGCCTGGCCTGGCAGCGCTGCCTGCCGGCCGACAGTGGCCTGTCGCTGTTTGCAGTGGGCGGCTACGGCCGCGGCGAGCTGTTCCCGCGCTCGGACATCGACCTGCTGGTGTTCGGTGACGCGCAGGCACAGCTCGCTCATGAGCCCGCATTGGCACGCCTGTTCGCGCTGCTGTGGGATTGCGGGCTGGCGGTCAGCCATGCCGTGCGTTCGGCCGCGCAGTGCCGCCAAGCCGCTGCCGACCAGACCGTGCTGACCGCGCTGATCGAGGCGCGTCCGATCCTGGCCGACGATGCGGCGCGCCGCGCGTTGCGCGAAGCGATCGATGATCGCGAACTGTGGCCGGCGCGGACCTTCTTCCTGGCCAAGCTGGAAGAACTGCGCAACCGCCACCAGCGTTTCGGCGATACCGCCGACAACCTGGAGCCGGACCTGAAGGACGGCCCGGGTGGCCTGCGTGACCTCAACACGCTGGGCTGGATGGCGCTGCGTGCGTTCGGCGTGCGTGATCTGGAGGCGCTGGTCGGGCTCGGCCACCTGGGCGCCGACGAAGCGGCTGCATTGAAGCGCGAGCGCGCGGTGCTGGCGCGGCTGCGCTTTGGCCTGCACCTGGTGGCACGCCGCCCGGAAGAGCGCCTGCGCTTTGATTACCAGAAAACCCTGGCCGCGCGCCTGGGCTTCGAAGACGACGCCGAGAATCTGGGTGTCGAAAAAATGATGCAGGGCTTCTACCGCGCTGCATCGGTGGTGCGCCGGATCAGCGACCGCCTGCTGCAGCGCTTCGAGGAACAGTTCGATGGCGAGGCGCAGCCGGAACCGCTGACCGTGGGTTTTTCGCTGCGTCGTGGCTACCTGGCCGCGAACGAGGCCGACTGGCCACGCGCGGATATCGGCCAGGTGTTCGCGCTGTTCGCCAGCTGGGCCAACAACCCGCAGGTGCGTGGCCTGCATTCGTTGACCGCGCGTGCGCTGGCCGAGTCGCTGCCGTTGCTTCCGGCCTATGACCAGGCTGATGCCGATGCACGCGAGCAGTTCCTGGCCCTGCTGCGCGGCCAGCGTCCGGTCGATACGCTTTCGCGCATGGCGCGGCTGGGTGTGCTTGGCCAGTGGATTCCCGCGTTTGCCCAGGTCAGCGGGCGCATGCAGTTCGACCTGTTCCATGTCTACACCGTGGATCAGCACACGCTGATGGTCCTGCGCAACATCGGGCAGTTCGCCAGCAGCCGCGCCGACGAGCGCTTCTCCATCGCCCATGAAGTCTGGCCGCGCCTGCGCAAGCCGGAGCTGCTGCTGCTGGCCGGGCTGTTCCATGACATCGCCAAGGGCCGCGGCGGCGATCACTCCGAGCTGGGCGCGGTGGACGCGCGTGCGTTCTGCCAGGCGCATGCGTTGAGCGTGACCGACACCGAACTGGTGGCCTGGCTGGTCGAGCAGCATCTGCGCATGTCGGTGACCGCGCAGAAGCAGGACATCGCCGATCCGGAGGTGATCCATCGTTTCGCCACGCTGGTCGGCAGCCGCGACCGCCTGGACTACCTGTACCTGCTGACCTGCGCCGACATCGCCGGCACCAGCCCCAAGCTGTGGAACGCCTGGAAGGACCGGCTGCTGGCCGATCTGTACTTCGCGACGCGGCGCGCATTGCGCGAGGGACTGGAGCATCCGGTGCCGGCCGCCGAGCGCGTGGCCGAGGCGCGCGACAGCGTGCGCGCGCTGGTGCGCGAACAGGGCTACGACGACGCCACCATCGACCGCCAGTTCGCGGTGATGCCCGACGAAGGCTTCATCCGCCTGCGCCCGGAACAGCTGGCCTGGCAGGCTGCCGCACTGGTGCCGGTGAAGCAGGGCCAGGCCCTGGTGAAGGTGCGCCGGATCAGCGTCGACGACCCGGCGCTGGAAGTGTTCGTGCATTCGCCGGACCGCGACGGTCTGTTCGCCGCCATCGTGATGACCCTGGACCGCAAGGGCTACGGCATCCACCGCGCACGCGTGCTTGATGGCCCGGCCGACACCATTTTCGATACGTTTGAAGTGAGCCCGGCCGACACGTTTGCCGATGGCAGCAGCGCCAATCTGGAAGCGGCACTGCGCGAAGCGCTCGGTGGCGATCTGGCCCGCCTGCGGCCGTCACGCCGGGTCGTGCCACGCCAGCTGCGCCACTTCCGTTTCGCCCCGCGCATCGAGTTCCGCGATGAACCCGGCGCGACCCGCTTTGCCCTGGTCGCTCCCGACCGTCCCGGCCTGCTGGCCGACGTGGCGTTCGTGCTGCGCAACCAGGGCCTGCGCGTGCACGACGCGCGCATTGCCACATTCGGCGAACGCGCCGAAGACACCTTCGTGATCAGTGACGAACACGACCTCCCCCTGACTGAACCTGCCCGGCAGCAGCTGCATGACGCGATGCTGGCCTGCCTGGACCCTGATCGAAACGCCGGAGACCCCGCCTGATGGCCACCAAGCCTGTGAAGAAGACTGCTGCCACCACCAAGAGTGCAGCGGCCAAGAAATCTGCCGCCGTGCCGGCCGCGAAGAAGGCCGCAGCGCCGAAGAAAACCGCGGCGGTGAAGACCCCGGCGAAGAAGGTGGCTGCGCCGAAGAAGGCCCCGGTCAAGAGCGCCGAAGCCGCACGCGCCGAAACCATCGCCCGCAAGTCGCTGCGCAAGCCGCCGGTGCCGGGTGTGGAAGAACTGAAGTTCGGCATCGAGAGCGCCTTCGAGCGCCGCGCCACGCTGACCCTGCACGAGCTGGAAGGTTCCACCCGTCCGCTGGTCAACCGGGTGATCGATGGCCTGGAAACCGGTGAATTCCGTGTGGCCGAGCCGGACGGCCACGGTGGCTGGAAGGTCAACGAGTGGCTGAAGAAGGCGGTGCTGCTGTACTTCCGCGTCAATGACATGGCGGTGGTTGACGCGCGTCCGGCGCCGTTCTGGGACAAGGTGGAATCGCGCTTTGCCGGTTATGACGAAGCGAAGTTCCGCCGCGCCGGCGTGCGCGTGGTGCCGGGGGCGATCGCCCGCCGCGGCACGTACTTCGGCAAGGACGTGGTGCTGATGCCGAGCTTCACCAACATCGGCGCCTACGTCGGCGAAGGCACCATGGTCGACACCTGGGCCACCGTCGGCTCCTGCGCGCAGATCGGCCAGCACTGCCACCTGTCCGGCGGCGCCGGTATCGGCGGCGTGCTGGAACCGCTGCAGGCCAGCCCGACCATCATCGAAGACCATTGCTTCATCGGCGCGCGTTCGGAAGTGGTGGAAGGCGTGGTGGTCGGCCATCACAGCGTGATCGGCATGGGCGTGTTCCTCAGCCAGAGCACCCGCATCTACAACCGCGCCACCGGCGAAATCACCTACGGCTACATCCCGCCGTACAGCGTGGTGGTGTCCGGCTCGCTGCCGAGCAAGGACGGTACCCACTCGCTGTACTGCGCGGTGATCGTCAAGCAGGTTGATGCCAAGACCCGCAGCAAGACCAGCGTCAACGACCTGCTGCGCGGCCTGGCCGACTGAAGGTGACCGCGCCGCAGGACCTGGCGCAGTCTGCGATCTACCGGCACCCGTCCGACAGCCTGTTCGGGCGGGTGCTGCCGCGCCTGCTGCACGCGGTGCAATGGACCCGGCTGCGCCGCGCGCTGTCGCGGCGCTGGCCGATGCCGGCGCTGCTCAGCGACGTGCGCGACGTGGTCTACGTGAGCTGGTGGGTCGATGTGCGCCATGCACCGCCGCCACCGCCGGGCCATCACTACGTGGTGCATGAAGGGCGTACGCCGTACACCATCCTCAGCTACCGCCACGGTCATTTCGGGCCCGCACTGGCCGGCCCGCTGCGCGCATTGATGCCGTCGCCTCGGCAGAGCAACTGGCGCTGGTACCTGCGCCGCGATGACGATCCGGAAGGCACACCGGTGGTGCTGTTTGATCGCAACGTGATGGACCAGCTGGCCTTCGTCGCCGGCGCGCGCGCGTTCAGCGATGCCATGCAGCCCCATCTGTCCGCCCGCTTCGCGCATGTGCTCGACGCCGATGGCGCGGGCCACACAGTGATCGAGAGCGGGCAGGGCAGTGCGCCGGTGTTGCATCTGCACTGGCAGGCTGCCGCAGGGTGGAGCGTGGCCGGGTGGTCGGCCGCCTTCGGTGGCGATGAGGCCCTGCTGCGTTTCCTGACCTGCCAGGACGAGGCCATCGCCCGCACCTGCGACCACCGCTGGGCCAGTACCCGTATTGCCCTGCCGGTGGCCGTCGACACCTTGCAGCCGCTGCACCTGTCGGGCGAACTGCAGTGCCCGCGCCTGCAGGCGATGGGTGTGGCGCTTGAATCGGGCCTGGCCTTCCGCTTGCCGCGGGTGCCGTTCCGGGTCGTCTCCGAGCGCCTGTTATGAGATTCTGGCCCCCTGTTTTCCAGCACTACAGATGGCCATGAGCACCACTGTCTACGGTTTGAAGAACTGCGATACCTGCAAGAAGGCGACCAAGTGGCTGGACCGCTTCGGTGTGCCGTATACCTTCGTCGATTACCGCGATAACAAACCGAGTCCGGAGACGCTGCTGGAATGGGCCGCGCAGCTGGGCGGGCTGGCGGCGATGGTCAACAAGTCCTCCACCACCTGGCGGCAGCTGCCGGACAACCGCAAGGCGGCCGAGTCCGATGCCGAATGGAAGCTGCTGCTGCGCGAGTACCCGCAGTTGATCAAGCGCCCGCTGGTGGTCAGCGCCGATGGCACGGTCAGCCAGGGCTTCAGTGACAACGGCTTCAAGGCACGCTTCGGCGTGGGCGGCGCATGAGTGCCGTTCTCGACCTGACCTGCGAGCTGATCGCGCGGCCCTCGGTGACGCCCGATGATGCCGGCTGCCAGGCGCTGCTGGCCGCACGCCTGAAGCAGGCCGGGTTCCACTGCGATCACCTGCGCCTAGGCGAGGTCGACAACCTGTGGGCGACCCACGGCAGCGGGGCGCCGGTACTGGTCCTGCTCGGCCACACCGACGTGGTGCCCACCGGGCCGCGTGAGGCCTGGAGCAGCGACCCGTTCACGCCGACGATCCGTGACGGCGTGCTGTATGGCCGCGGTACGGCCGACATGAAGGGCAGTGTGGCCGCGTTCGTGGTTGCCGCAGAGCAGTTCGTCGCCGCGCACCCCGATCACCCCGGTACGCTGGCGGTGCTGCTGACCAGTGACGAAGAGGGCGATGCCATCGACGGCGTGCGTCATGTTGCACGGCTGTTCGCCGAACGTGGCCAGCGCATCGACTGGTGCATCACCGGCGAGCCGTCGTCGACCGCGACGCTGGGCGACCTGCTGCGCGTCGGCCGCCGTGGCAGCCTGTCGGCCAAGCTGCGCGTGCAGGGGGTGCAGGGCCATGTGGCCTACCCGGAAAAGGCGCGCAACCCGATCCACCAGGCGGCGCCGGCACTGGCCGAGCTGAGCGCACGGCGCTGGGACGATGGCTACGAGAGCTTCCCGCCGACCAGCCTGCAGATCTCCAACATCCACGCCGGCACCGGCGCGAACAACGTGATTCCCGGCGAACTCGAAGTGGATTTCAACATCCGCTACAACCCGCACTGGGATGCGCCGAAGCTGGAAGCGGAGATCACCGCGCTGCTGGGCCGGCATGGCCTGCAATACACGCTTAAGTGGCATCGCAGCGGCGAGCCGTTCTACACCCCGGAAGGCACGCTGCGGGCGGCCGCGCGTGCGGTGCTGGCCGAGCACATCGGCCGTGCACCGGAAGAAAGCACCGGCGGCGGCACGTCCGATGCGCGCTTCATCGCGCCGTTGGGTGCGCAGTGCATCGAAGTGGGCCCGGTCAACGCCAGCATCCACCAGGTGGACGAGAACGTGCGCGTGGACGAGCTGGAAGCGCTACCGGGCCTGTACCAGCGGCTGGTGGAACGGCTGCTGGGGTGAGGAGGGTGGGTGCCGACCGTTGGTCGGCACGCTTTCCGGTAGAGCCGAGCCGTGCTCGGCTGATGTTCCCCGCTAGAAGCAGCCGAGCATGGCTCGGCTCTACTATTCCGAGAAAAGGAAGAACGGCGGCTTGATCGCCTTTTCCCAGTAACTCGGCGCGGCCATGTAGAAGCGCTGCGCCTCGGCTCTGATAAACCAGGCGGCCGCCGCAGCGGTGTCCTTCTCCACGCCCGGCGCACTCCGGCCCAGTAGCAGCCCGGCGAAGTATTGGCCGAACACGTTGCCCTGTTCGCCGGCGCGCTGGTACAGCAGCAGGGCTGCCGCCGGATCGCGCGGCAAGCCCACGCCGCTTTCCAGCAATGCCCCCAGATCCACCTGCGCCTCGGCATCGCCACGATCCGCACGCCGTTGGAGGCGGGCGATCAGCGGGTGCACCGCATCGCCTTGCGGCGCCACGGCATCCGGCAATCGCGAGGAACGGCTCGGATAGCGCTGGTAGATCATCGCGCGCAGGTCCCAACGCAGCGCCTGCTGCGCGTCGCCCTGCTGGCGATAGGCCGCAGCCAGTTCCTGGAATGCGTAGGGATTGCCGTGGTTGGCCGCAGCCAGATAGGCGCGCTCGCCGCGTCGCCACGAAGCATGCAGCACCGGTGCAGGATCGATGCGGGGGCTGTCGGCATGCCGCAGCGCGCCGGAGGCCCAGATCCGGCCCAGCGCTTCTTCGGCCTTGGTGTTGTGGAAGGTCCAGGGCGTGACCGCTGCGGCGCGCTCGTAGTAGGTGACCGCACGCGGGTCGTTGAAGCGTTCGAAGGTCTGCGCGGTTTCCCAGGCCCCCTCGAAACTGCCGTCGCTGCCGCGGCGTTCCAGCGCCTGCAGCTGGCCGGCAGGCAGGCGCGAAGGCGGGGGCAGGGTCTGGCAGGCGACCAGGCCCAGGCAGAGCAGGGCGGCCAGTACGGCGGTGCGTCCAGTGCGGTGTTGCATTTCCATTACACAGTGCAGGGCGGGCCATTATGCGCTTCACCTGTGGTTGCCGACGCAACTGTTGCGCCGCGCGAAAAACCGGGGTAGGGTCAGTGCCATGTCGATCCGCCTGGCCACCGCCGTCAATAACAACAACCGCAATAATCTGCGCGCGAATAATCGTGCGCGGCCGATGCGGGACTGCGCCCTGGGTAGATAGACAGCAACACACGCCCGGACACCAGAAAACCCGCATCGGCCGATGCGGGTTTTTTTGTGCCCGGGCGCAGCCTTCCCGGGCCTGGATGGCCGGTCGAACACCCTCCCTTCATGAAGTCCCCCAACAGGAGCTCTGCCATGTGTTCGATCTTCGGAATCTTTGGCCTGCAGGCCGGTGACGATCTTCCCGCCCTGCGCCGTCACGCGCTGGAACTGTCGCAGCGCCAGCGCCACCGGGGCCCGGACTGGAGCGGCGTATACCTCGACGAAGGCGCCTTGCTGGTGCACGAACGGCTGGCCATCGTCGATCCGGCCGGTGGCTCGCAGCCGCTGTTGTCGGCCGATGGCCAGCTGGCGCTGGCGGTGAACGGCGAGATCTACAACCACCAGCAATTGAAGGCCGCGCTGACTACCGCCTACGACTTCCAGACCGGTTCGGACTGCGAAGTGATCAACGCGCTGTACCGCCAGGGTGGGTCGCCGGCGCAGTGGCTGGAGCAGCTCAACGGCATCTTCGCCTTCGCATTGTGGGATCGCGACAGTGGCCGCGTGCTGGTGGCGCGCGATCCGGTCGGCGTGGTGCCGCTGTACTGGGGCCATGATGCGCAGGGGCGCCTGCGGGTGGCCTCGGAAATGAAGGCGCTGGTCGATTCCTGTGCCGATGTCGCGCAGTTCCCGCCGGGCCACTATTTCGACAGCGCCAGCGGCGAACTGGTGCGCTACTACCAGCAGCCGTGGCGCGAGTACGCCGATGTGCAGGGCCGCCAGGCCGACCTGGCCGAGCTTCGCCAAGCCTTCGAACATGCGGTCGAGCGCCAGTTGATGAGTGACGTGCCGTATGGCGTGCTGCTGTCCGGTGGCCTGGACTCATCGCTGGTGGCCGCCGTGGCTGCACGCTACGCACGCCGTCGCATCGAGGACGGTGGGCAGACCGAAGCATGGTGGCCGCGCCTGCACTCGTTTGCGATCGGGCTGAAGGGTTCGCCCGACCTGGCCGCTGCCGCGGTTGCCGCCGATGCGCTGGGCACCGTGCACCACGGCTTTGAATACACCTTCGAAGAAGGCCTGGACGTGCTGCCGGAAGTGATCCGGCACATCGAAACCTACGACGTCACCACCATCCGCGCATCGACGCCGATGTTCCTGCTGGCGCGGCGGATCAAGGCGATGGGGGTGAAGATGGTGCTCTCCGGCGAGGGCAGCGACGAGATCTTCGGTGGCTACCTGTACTTCCACAAGGCGCCGGATGCGCGCGAATTCCACGACGAGCTGGTGCGCAAGCTCGATGCCCTGCACAACTACGACTGCCTGCGTGCCAACAAGTCGATGATGGCCTGGGGCGTGGAGCCGCGCGTCCCGTTCCTGGATCGCGAATTCCTCGACGTGGCGATGCGTTTCGATGCCGCGCACAAGATGGTCGGTGCCGGGTTCGGTGGCCGTCGCATCGAGAAGGCGGTGCTGCGCGAGGCGTTCGATGGCTATCTGCCGGACAGCATCCTGTGGCGGCAGAAGGAGCAGTTCAGCGATGGCGTCGGCTACGGCTGGATCGACGGGCTGAAGGCGCATGCCGAAGCGCAGGTGAGCGACCGTGTGCTGGCCGCCGCCGACAAGCGCTTCCCGCACAACCCGCCGCAGACCAAGGAGGCGTACTACTACCGCCACCTGTTCGAGCAGTTCTTCCCGAGTCGTGCGGCTGCCGAGACGGTGCCGGGCGGCAAATCGATCGCCTGTTCCTCGCCGGCGGCGATTGCCTGGGATGCCAGCTTCGCGGCGGCAGCAGACCCCTCCGGTCGCGCGATTGCCGGCGTGCACGAACAAGCCCTGGCCTGACCCGGCAGAAAGGGGACGGAGGGGATTAAGTCGTTTGTGCCACAAACGACTTAATCCCCTCCGTCCCCTTTTTGCGACGTATCATCGGCGCCCTGCACATTGGGGAATGTTCATGGACGTACCGCGCGGGAGCCCGGCGCCGCCGATGAAATGGGGCTGGCGCTATCTGGCCTGGGCCGGCGTGCCACTGCTGGCCGGCGTGCTGCTGGCCCGCTATGCCGGGCCCGATACGCCGCAGGCGGTGGCCCGTGCCACCGCCGCCACCGAAGGCGGCTGGGCACAGCATCTGGCCTCACCGCTGGGCCTGTTCCTGCTGCAGCTGCTGGTGCTGCTGCTGGTGGCCAAGGGTGCCGGCGCGCTGCTGAAGCGGTTGGGCCAGCCGGCGGTGATCGGGGAGATGGCGGCCGGTCTGATGATGGGCCCACTGGTGCTGGGCAGCCTGTTGCCGCACCTGCACGGGGCACTGTTTCCGGCCAGTTCGCTGGGTCCATTGGGCATGCTCAGCCAGCTGGGCGTGCTGATGTTCCTGCTGGTGGCCGGTGCCGAGCTGGATCTGGCCGCGCTGCGCGGACGCCGCCGTTTCGCGTTCACGGTCAGCCATGCCGGCATCGCGGTGCCGTTCGTGCTTGGCGTCGCGCTGGCGATCTGGCTGTACCCGCAGCATGGCCCGCAGGGAGTGGGCTTCACCGCATTTGCGCTGTTTGTCGGCATCTCGATGAGCATCACCGCGTTCCCGGTGCTGCTGCGCATCCTCGCCGATCGCGGCATCACCCAGACACCGCTGGGCCAGACCGCCATCGCCTGCGCCGCGCTGGGTGATGCCACCGCCTGGTGCCTGCTGGCGTTGATCGTCGCCGCCGCCCAGGCCAGCGGCTGGTTGCCGGCCAGCCTCAACCTGCTGTGCGTGGTGGCGTTCGTGGCGCTGATGCTGGGGCTGGTGAAGCCGTGGTTCGCCCGCCAGCAGATCGCAGCGGGTCGCGAAGGGCGTTGGCTGCTGGGCATCCTGCTGCTGTCGTTGGCCAGCGCGCTGGTTACCGAAATGCTCGGCATCCACGCCTTGTTCGGTGCGTTCGCCGCCGGCGTGGCGGTCTCGTCCAACACGCAGCTGCGCGAGCTGCTGATGGCCCGCGTCGAGCCGTTCGCGGTAACGCTGCTGCTGCCGCTGTTCTTCGCCATGACCGGCCTGCGCATGCGTGCCGATGCGCTGCAGGCCAGCGATATCGTGCTGTGCGTGGTGGTGATCGTGGTGGCCACGGCCGGCAAGCTGCTGGGCACCTTCAGTGCGGCGCGCAGTGCCGGCATGCCCACGCGTGAAGCCTGGCGGTTGGGTGCGTTGATGAACACCCGTGGCCTGATGGAGCTGATCGTGCTCAACCTGGGCTACGAGCTGGGGCTGCTCGGCGACCGCCTGTTTGCGGTGCTGGTGATCATGGCGCTGGTGACCACCGCGATGACCGGCCCGCTGTTGAGCCTGATCGAGCGGCGCTACCGTCGGTGATGGGGCCGGTGATGGGGTCAGATCCCTTTTCCATCGGAAAAGGGATCTGACCCCAGGTCTCCGGGGTTGCCGGCCAGCGGCCGGCACTACCGCGCCGGGACCAGCGTCATCGTGTGCTCGGCCTTGCCGGGCAGGAACGGGCTCGGGCGGCCATGCACCCAGTCCTCGTGGCCGGCGCCCCAGTACGGCGACAGCGGATGCCCGCTCTGGCCGCCGGGCATGTGCACGATGCCGTCGGCCTCGTGGCCGGGCGATACCACCATGCGCTGGGAGGCGCCGAAGTTCGGCGTCTGCACGCGCGGCATGTCGCGGTCGCCGGGCAGGCGGTCGGCCGGCATGCACAGCCAGCGCTTGGCGAACCCGGGCATCGCCCGTGCGATCGGGTGGCAGATGGCCGCGGTATTGCGCTCGCCCCAGGTGCGTTGGGCCAGCGGTCCCTGCTGTGACAGCTCAGCTTCGGTACGCCGGGCGGCATCCAGCAGCAGCGCATCCCAGCTGTCGTATGCCGGTGGCAGCAGGTTGGCCGGGCGCTGTTGCAGCATCGGCCAGGCCACGCCTTCCAGCTGCGCCAGGCGCGGCTCCAGGAAGTCGTCGCCGAGCTGCGCATGGGCAGGCGCCAACAGTGCCGCGGACAGCGTGTCCATCACCTTGGAGCGGAATTCGCGCACCACCCGGTAGCTCACCGCGTCGGCCGAGGCGCGGCCGCCCCATGGGTGGCTGGCCGCCTTCAACCGCTTCAGTGCCGGATCGTCGCTGCGCTCGATGACGTCGTGCAGCAGCGCCCACCAGCGCTGCAGGAACACCGCGCGGTCATCGAGCTGGATCGCCAGCAGATCGTGTTCGTCGAAACGCTCCTGCACCGCCAGCAGATCGCGGATCTGGCGCGCACGTGCGCCGAGGTCGTAGCCACCATCACCGGCGATGGCCAGCGCCTCACCGTCGAGCACGCGACCGTTGGCCGTCCACAGGCGATGGCCTGGCGGGTCGATCAACGCCGGTGCGGCGTCGCTGCGCAGCGGCCATGGCGCGCACTGTGGGTTGCTGGCGGCGGTGAAGCCGGCGGGTGCGCAGCCGGGTCCGCGATCCGGACGCGCACCGATCAGGCGCCAGGCGATGCGGCCGCTGCGGTCGGCGATCACCAGGTTCTGCGCGGGGATGCCGGCGTGGTCGGCGAAGTGCAGGGCGCCATCGAGATCACCGGCGCGGGCCAGATCGCTGAAATCCAGGCGTACCGCGCCGGGCAGATGGGCCACCCAGCGCAGGGCATCGCCACTGCCATCGGCGTGGGTGTGCAGCAGCGGTCCCCAGGCCGTCTCGCGCACTGGAAACACCACGTCGGCCTGGCCCGCCACGGCGATGCGCTCCTGATGCACGGTAACGGCGGCGTTGGCTGGCTCCGTACGGTAATCGGCGGTGTCGATGTAACTGTTGGTGAAGCCCCAGGCGATGTGGCCGTTGCTGCCGACGATCACCGCCGGCAGGCCGGGCAGCGAGAAGCCGCTGACATTGACCTGGCCGCCGGCGGCCTGCGGGTCGGGATAGCGCAGCCGCACCCGGAACCACAGGCCCGGTGCGCGCAGGCCCAGATGCATGTCGTCGGCGACGATGGCGCGGCCATCGGCGGTGAGCGCGCCGGCCACGGCGAAGTTGTTGCTGCCAACGGCGTCGGCCTCGTCCTGCGCGGTGCCCGGTGTTGCCTTCAGGCTGCGCAGATCGAGCTGGCTGGCGTCGGGCAGGGCGGCGTTGCCGGTCGGTTCTCCGAACAGCGGGGCATCCCATTCGGTGCCATCGTGGGCAAGCAGGGCGTACAGCGGCGGCGGCACCACGGCACGGATGCGCTGCATCGCCAGTTCGGTACGGTTGTCCGGGTCCTGCAGGTCGGCATACATGGCCAGCCCGGCCAGCACGCTGTCGCTGGCCTGCCACGGTTGCGGTGCCTGCCGCAGCAGCAGGTAGGCCCAGGGGCGCACGGAGAGATCGGCCAGGCCCTCATTGACCCCACCGACATAGGCGCTTACGGCTTCGATGTTGTCGCCCAGCGCAGCCTGCATGTTCGCCTCGGTGCGTGCGCGCAGCCGATGCACGCGCATGCGCTTGTCGGTGTCGATGGCCTTTGGCCCGAACAGGGCCGACAGCTCACCGGCGGCACTGCGCCGCATCAGGTCCATCTCGAAATAGCGTTCCTGCGCATGCACGCGGCCCAGTGCGCGCATGGCATCGGCCTGGCTGCCGGCGGTGATGGTGACCACGCCCAGCGCATCGCGCTCGACGGTGACCGGCCCGGCCAGGCCGGGCACGGGGCGCTCGCCGTCCAGGTCGGCCAGGCTGCCGCGCAGCAGCAGCCACAGGACCAGGACGGTGGCCAGCACGATGGCGATCAGCACGCCCAGCATCCAACGCCATGTACGTCGCATCGCACGTCCTTTCCGAACTCGTGGGTCGATTGTAGCCGCAGGCGCAACTGCGACTGATTCCGATTAGATCACCGTATTTTGAAATGCGGCACCCTATGTCACATCGATTCACAGGAGCCCCCCATGAAAGGCAACCCGGACGTCATCGCCTGCCTGAAGGAACTGCTGCGCGGCGAGCTCGCTGCCCGCGACCAGTACTTCATCCATTCCCGCCGCTACGAGGACCAGGGCCTGTTCGCGCTGTACGAACGCCTGAACCACGAGATGGAAGAGGAAACCCAGCACGCCGACGCGCTGCTGCGCCGGATCCTGTTCCTGGGCGGCGACCCGGACATGCGCCCGCATGCCACCGAGCCGGGCAGGACCGTGGAGGAGATGCTGCAGAAGGACCTGGATACTGAATACGCCGTTCGGAACAATCTCGCCGCCGGCATGAAGCTGTGCGAGGAGAACGGTGACTATGTGAGCCGCGACATCCTGCTGGCGCAGCTGAAGGACACCGAGGAAGACCACGCCTGGTGGCTGGAGCAGCAGCTGGGCCTGATCAAGCGCATCGGCCTGGAGCTTTACCAGCTGAGCAAGATCGACGGCAACGGCGCCCCGGCGCACTGAGCGGCATCGCTCTCTGTAGAGCCGACCGCTGGTCGGCTGCCTTTCGGTAGAGCAGCCGACCAACAGTCGGCTCTACCAGGAGCAGAAGAGCAGCCGACCAGCGGTCGGCTCTACCAGCAGCACAGCGTTCTGTCGCCCGCCAGCACCGGAGCACCGCCAGCCAGCCTTCGCCCGCCAGCTGCTCCACCGCCCGCCAGCCGACAACGAAAAAGCCGGGGATTTCCCCGGCTTTTTCGTGTCTGATCCCCGGCAAGGCGTGTCAACCAAGGTTGACACCCACCAGGGGCAGGGCCCCAGCGGTCACTCCACCGACAGGCCTTCCACCTTCTGCCAGCCGCGCGGCAGCAGGTGGCCGCGGGTGGCGCGGGCGCCGAGGTAGGCGTCGAGCTCGTTGAACTTCAGCCCCATGGTGCGCTGGCCACTGCGCACCTGCAGGGTCTGGCCCGGGCTGATCGCCACGATGGCGACCACGCGTTCGGTGGCGAGCTTGGCCTTGGGGATCTCGATGATCTTGTTGCCCTTGCCCTTGTCCAGTTCCGGCAGGTCGTTGGCGGCAATTGCCAGCAGGTTGCCCGAACTGGTCACCGCGACGATACGGTCGGTGGCCACGTTCGCCACCACCGACGGGGTCAGCACCGACGAGCCGGACGACAGGTTCAGCATCGCCTTGCCGGCCTTGTTGCGGCCGATCAGGTTCTCGAAGCGGGTGACGAAGCCGTAGCCGTGAGTAGAGGCCAGCACGAAGCGGGTGTCCGGTTCGGCGCTGGCCAGGGTCACGAAGCTGGTGCCTGGTGCCGGCGAGAAACGGCCGGTCAGCGGCTCGCCGTTGCCGCGCGCCGAGGGCAGGGTGTGCACCGGCGTCGAATAGGCGCGGCCTTCGCTGTCGAGGAACGCGACCTGCTGGGTGCTGCGCGCACGCACCGCGCCCTGCAGCGCGTCGCCATCGCGGTAGGACAGCGCGGACGCATCGACGTCGTGGCCCTTGGCGGCACGGATCCAGCCCTTCTCCGACAGCACCACGGTCATCGGCTCGCTCGGCACCAGCTCGGTCTCGTCGATGGCCTGCGCGGCCTGGCGCTGCACCAGCGGCGAGCGGCGGGCGTCGCCGAACTTCTTGGCATCGGCGGTCAGTTCGTCGCGGATCAGCTTCTTCAGCTTGGCCTTGCTGTCGAGGATGCCGAGGATCTTCTCGCGTTCCTTGGCCAGCTCGTCCTGCTCGCCACGGATCTTCATCTCTTCCAGGCGGGCCAGCTGCTTCAGCTTGGTTTCCAGGATGTACTCGGCCTGTTCCTCGGACAGTTCGAAGCGCGCGATCAGCGCCGCCTTCGGTTCGTCCTCGGTACGGATGATGTGGATCACCTCGTCCAGGTTGAGGAAGGCGACCAGCAGGCCTTCCAACAGGTGCAGGCGGCGCTCGACCTTCTGCAGGCGGTGCTGCAGGCGGCGGGTGACGGTGTTGCTGCGGAAGGTCAGCCATTCGCTGAGCAGCATCTTCAGGTTCTTCACCTGCGGACGGCCGTCCAACCCGATCACGTTGAGGTTGACGCGGTAGCTGCGCTCCAGGTCCGTGGTCGCGAACAGGTGGCCCATCAGCTGCTCGGCGTCGACGCGGTTGGAGCGCGGCACCAGCACCACGCGCACCGGGTTGGCGTGGTCGGACTCATCGCGGATGTCCTCCAGCCACGGCAGCTTCTTGGCGCGCATCTGCGCGGCGATCTGCTCGATCACCTTCGACGGCGATACCTGGAACGGCAGTGCCGTCACCACGATGTTGTTGGCTTCCTTGGTGAAGGTCGCACGCGCACGCACGCTGCCGTTGCCGGTCTCGTACATGTTCCGCAGGTCGTTGGCGGCGGTGATGATTTCTGCGCTGGACGGGTAGTCCGGGCCCTGCACGTGCTCGCACAGGTCGCGCACGGTGGCTTCGGGGTTGTCCAGCAGGTGCAGCAGCGCGCTGACGATCTCGTTGAGATTGTGCGGCGGCACATCGGTGGCCATGCCCACGGCGATGCCGGTGGTGCCGTTGAGCAGCAGGTGCGGCAGCCGCGCCGGCATCCAGGTCGGTTCCTGCAGGGTGCCGTCGAAGTTCGGCGCCCAGTCGGTGGTGCCCTGGCCCAGTTCGCCCAGCAGCACTTCGGCGATCGGGGTCAGCTTGGATTCGGTGTAACGCATCGCCGCGAACGACTTCGGGTCGTCGCTGGAGCCGAAGTTGCCCTGGCCCTCGATCAGCGGGTAGCGGTACGAGAACGGCTGTGCCATCAGCACCAGCGCTTCGTAGCACGCGCTGTCGCCGTGCGGGTGGTACTTACCGATGACGTCACCGACGGTGCGCGCGGACTTCTTCGGCTTGGACGCGGCATTCAGGCCCAGCTCGCTCATCGAATAGATGATGCGGCGCTGCACCGGCTTCAGGCCGTCGCCGATGAACGGCAGGGCGCGGTCCAGGACCACGTACATGGAGTAGTCGAGGTAAGCGCGTTCGGCGTACTCGCGCAGCGGCAGTTGTTCGAAACCGTGGAACACGGGGCGGGCAAGTTCGGTCATGCGGCGTTGTTACCTATGTCGGGAGGCGGCGACGGCGGTCGCCGCTCGCAATCCTGTGATTATCCGGATGCGGCCGGGGATGCCAAGCCACGCGCCGGGTCCAGTCCGGTTTCCAGCCCGTGTCCGGCCCGCGCCAGGTAGCGCCCGGGCGGCAGCCCGAAGTGGCGGCGGAACACGGTAACGAAGGCGCTGGCGCTGCTGAAGCCCAGCGCGTGGGCGATGTCGGCCACGCTGCGGCCATCGGTCAGCTGGCGCAGGGCCTCGGCCAGTCGCGCCTGCTGCCGCCACTGGGCGAAGCTGAGCGTGGTCTCGTCGCGGAAGTGGCGGGTCAGGCTGCGCGGCGACAGCCCGGCCCAGTGTGCCCATTCGGCCAGGCTGCGCTCGTCGGACGGGTCGGCCAGCAGCTGCGAGGCGATCTTCAGCAGGCGCCGGTCATGCGGCATCGGCAGATGCATGCGCTGGCGCGGCGCGGTGCGGATCTCGTCCAGCAGCACCTCGATGATGTGCTGGCGCTCAGGCGTGGTGTCGTAGCCCAGCGGCCAGTCGCAGATGCGGTCGGCCAAGGCCTGGGCCAGCTTGGACAGGCCGAGCACGCAGGGATCGGAGGGCAGGGTGGCGCAGGCCGGCGCCGCCAGCGCCATGCCCCAGCCGCGCAGCGGGCCGTCGAGGGTGACCGTGTGTGGCTCCAGCGGCGGCATCCAGCCGGCCGAGCCCGGCGCCAGCGACCAGGTGCCGTGCGAGGTCCGGGTGGTCAGCAGGCCGCGTTCGACGCAGATCAGCTGGGCGCGCTGGTGGTGGTGCCAGTCCACCTCGCGCACCAGCCCCTGCGGGCTGTCGAAGCGGAAACCGACCACCGGCGGGCCATCGTTGCGCTCGAACCAGTCCAGCGCGTCGTCCCGCAGCAGCCGCTTGGGAGGGGGGATTTCTGCCTTGTTCATCATGTCCGCTGGCGGAAAAGTGTCATCCATTGGCTGAATTGTACTACCGGGCCACCTGAGCAGATCATTAAGGTAGGCGCCTTCACCGATCCAGCCCACTGCTGCAACACAGCATTCGATGCCAGATCGAATATTTCCATTGAGAAATATTTTTTTTGGAAGAGAATGCTCCCCCATGATCTGTCCTGCAACCACTCCCCCCAGCTTCGGCCTGCTGCTGCGCCAGGTGCGCGACGGCCTGGTCCGGCAACTCGACGCATCCATGGCTGAAGAAGATCTCGGTATCGGCTTCACCCACTACATCGGGCTGAAGGTGCTTTCGCACATGGCCCCGTGCACCGCCAACGAGCTGGCCCAGGCCATCGACCAGGTGCCCAGCGCGGTGACCCGCCTGCTGGACAAGCTGGAAGCGCTGGGCTGCGTCCGCCGCGAACCGCACGCCCAGGACCGTCGTGCACTGCAGATCGTGCTGACCGATGAAGGCCGCGCGCTGTGGGCGCGGCTGAAGCTGCGCGGCGACGCGGTGATGGATTACGCGCTGCGTGATCTTTCCGCCGACGAGCGCACGCTGCTGCTGTCCCTCCTCACCCGAATCCGCGATTCCCTGACGACCCCATGAACCCGATCCCGCATACCACTCTCCGCCGGTCCGGGCGCGCGCTGCTGGTGTCAGCGCTGGCCCTGGCCCTGGCCGCCTGCGCCAGCAGCCGTGGCCTCACCCCGCAGGGCCACGTGCTCGACGTGGACGGCCTGCACAGCGAACGCACCCTGGCCGATACCGACCTGAGCGCCACCGGCTTCCCGGCGCAGGACTGGTGGAAGGCGCTGGGTGATGCCCAGCTGGACGCGCTGGTTGCCGAGGGCCTGGCTGGCCACCCGAGCCTGGACGCCGCCGATGCGCGCCTGCGCCAGGCCCAGGCCCAGGTCGGCACCGCACGTGCCGATGAACTGCCGAGCCTGTCGGTGTCCGGTGGCTACACCGGCCTGCGTCTGCCCGAGTCGATGGTCGGCAGCGAGATGGGCGGCCGCTACGGCGGCAGCAGCCAGGTCGCCTTCGATTTCAGCTATGGCGTGGACCTGTGGGGCGGCAAGCGCGCCGCCTGGGAGGCGGCGGTGGATGGCGCGCACGCGGCCACGGTCGAAGCGCAGGCGGCCCGCCTGAACCTGTCCACCGGCATCACCCAGGCCTATACCGACCTGGCCTACGCCTGGCAGCTCAATGATGTGGCCGAAGAAGAGCTGACCCGTTCGCAGAAGTCGCTGGAACTGACCCGCCAGCGCCGCCGCGCCGGCATCGACAGCGACCTGCAGGTGCGCCAGGCCGAAGCCCGCGTGCCGGCCGCGCAGCAGCAGGTGCAGGCCGCACAGCAGCGCATCGACGCGGCCCGCACCGCACTGGCGGCACTGGTCGGCAAGGGCCCGGACCGTGGCTTGTCGATCCAGCGCCCGCAGCCGTTGAACCCGATGGCGCTGCAGCTGCCGGGCGTGCTGCCCAGTGAACTGCTCGGCCGTCGCCCCGACATCGTCGCCGCGCGCTGGCGCGTGGAAGCGGCCGACAGGCAGATCAAGGTTGCCAGGACCAAGTTCTACCCGAGCTTCAACCTGACCGCGCTGGCCGGCGTGGTCGCGCCGAACGTGGGCGACCTGCTGAAGAGCAGCTCCACCTTCGCCTACATCGGCCCGGCACTGAGCCTGCCGATCTTCGAAGGCGGCAAGCTGCGCGCCAACCTGGCCAACACCGATGCGCAGTACGACCTGGCGGTGGCCAACTACAACCAGGCCGTGCTCGACGCGCTGCGCGATGTGGCCGATCAGGTCAATGCGGTGCGTTCGCTGGCGCAGCAGGCGCATTCGCAGCAGCAGGCCGTGGACACCGCACGCTCGGCCTTCGACCTGGCCCAGCAGCGCTACCGCGCCGGCATCGGCAGCTACCTGGACGTGCTGACCGCGCAGTCCACGCTGTTGCAGTCGCAGCAGCAGCTGGCCGGCCTGCAGTCGCAGCAGGTGCAGTCCTCGGTGCGCCTGAGCAAGGCGCTGGGCGGTGGTTTCCAGCCCGCTGACGCCGACCGCGCACCGATCGCCTCCCATTCCGATTCCTCGCATTCCTGAAGACCCCTGCCATGAGCCAGACCCAAGACACCGCGGCCCCGGCCGCCTCCAACCGCCGTGGCAACCTGCTGCGCGGCCTGTTCGTGATCGTCGTGCTGCTGCTGGCCGCACTGGCGCTGTGGTACTTCATGTTCGGCCGTTGGTTCGAAGAAACCGACGATGCCTACGTGCAGGGCAACCAGGTGCAGATCACCCCGCTGGTGGCCGGTACCGTGGTCGCCATCAACGCCGATGACGGCATGCGCGTGGAGCGCGGCCAGCTGCTGGTGCAGCTGGACCCGTCCGACACCTCGGTGGCACTGCAGCAGGCCGAAGCCAACCTGGCCAAGACCGTGCGCCAGACCCGTGGTCTGTACCGCAGCGTGGAAGGCGCGCAGGCGGACTTGAACGCCCGCCAAGTGACCCTGAAGCGCGTGCGCGACGACTTCGCACGCCGCAAGGACCTGGCCGCCACCGGCGCCATCTCCAACGAAGAACTGGCCCATGCCCGTGACGAGCTGGCTGCCGCCGAAGCGGCCGTGGCCGGTTCGCGCGAGACCGTCGAGCGCAACCGCGCGCTGGTCGACGACACCGTGATCGCCACCCAGCCGGACGTGCAGGCGGCGGCCGCGCAGCTGCGCCAGGCCTTCCTCAACAACGCCCGTGCCGGCATCGTCGCGCCGGTCACCGGCTACGTCGCCCGTCGTTCGGTGCAGGTCGGCCAGCGCGTGCAGCCGGGCAACGCCCTGATGGCGGTGGTGCCGACCGAGCAGATGTGGGTGGAAGCCAACTTCAAGGAAACCCAGCTGCGCCACATGCGCCTGGGCCAGGAAGTGGAGCTGAAGTCGGACCTGTACGCCGGTGACGTGAAGTACAAGGGCCGCATCCAGAGCCTGGGCCTGGGCACCGGTTCGGCGTTCTCGCTGCTGCCGGCACAGAACGCCAGCGGCAACTGGATCAAGATCGTGCAGCGCGTGCCGGTGCGCATCGCCATCGATGCCAAGCAGCTGGCCGAACACCCGCTGCGCATCGGCCTGTCGATGAAGGCCGAAGTGAGCCTGCGTGACCAGAAGGGTGAAGTGCTGCCGACCGCTGCCGCCAAGGGCACCGTGTTCGACACCGATGTGTATGCCAAGCAGCTGCATGACGCCGATGAGGTGATCCACACGATCATCCAGGGCAACCTGCCGCAGCAGCAGGCGAAGGTGGGCTGAGGTCGCCATGTCCGCACAAGCTCCAGCCGCGCCCGGCGCTCCGGGCGCACCGGCGGCGCCGGGTGCGGCCTCCGGGTTCCTGCCGCCCAGCGTCGCCCTGTGCACCGTGGGCCTGGCGATGGCCTCGTTCATGCAGGTGCTCGACACCACCATCGCCAACGTCTCGCTGCCGACCATTGCCGGTAATCTCGGCGCCAGTTCGCAGCAGGCGACCTGGGTCATCACTTCGTTCGCGGTCAGCACCGCCATCGCACTGCCGCTGACCGGCTGGCTCAGCCGTCGTTTCGGCGAACGCAAGCTGTTCGTCTGGGCCACGCTGGCCTTCGTCATCACCTCGCTGCTGTGTGGCCTGGCGCAGAGCATGGGCATGCTGGTGCTGTCACGTGCGCTGCAGGGCTTCGTGGCCGGCCCGATGTACCCGATCACGCAGTCGCTGCTGGTCTCGATCTACCCGCGCGAGAAACGCGGGCAGGCGTTGGCATTGCTGGCGATGATCACGGTGGTGGCACCGATCTGCGGCCCGATCCTCGGTGGCTGGATCACCGACAACTACAGCTGGGAATGGATCTTCCTGATCAACGTGCCGCTGGGTATCTTCGCCGCGCTGGTGGTGGGCAACCAGTTGAAGGGCCGCCCGGAGCAGATCGAGAAGCCGAAGATGGACTACGTCGGCCTGGTCACCCTGGTGATCGGCGTCGGCGCGCTGCAGCTGGTGCTCGATCTGGGCAACGATGAGGACTGGTTCTCGTCGACGAAGATCGTGGTGCTGGCCTGCGTGGCGGTGGTGGCGCTGGCGGTGTTCCTGATCTGGGAGCTGACCGACAAGGACCCGATCGTCGACCTGAAGCTGTTCCGCCACCGCAACTTCCGCGCCGGTACGCTGGCGATGGTGGTGGCCTACGCGGCGTTCTTCAGCGTGTCGCTGCTGATTCCGCAGTGGCTGCAGCGCGACATGGGTTACACCGCGATCTGGGCCGGCCTGGCGACCGCGCCGATCGGCATCCTGCCGGTGATCATGACCCCGTTCGTGGGCAAGTACGCCTCGCGTTTCGACATGCGCATGATCGCCTCGGTGGCCTTCGTGTTCCTGTCCTTCACCAGCTTCCTGCGTTCGAACTTCAACCTGCAGGTGGACTACACCCACGTGGCCGGCGTGCAGCTGATCATGGGTATTGGTGTGGCGCTGTTCTTCATGCCGGTGCTGCAGATCCTGCTGTCGGATCTGGATGGGCGCGAGATCGCGGCGGGCTCCGGCCTGGCCACGTTCCTGCGTACGCTGGGCGGCAGCTTCGCGGCATCGCTGACGACGTGGCTGTGGGCGCGTCGTACCCAGGTGCACCATGCCGACCTGACCGAACATATCTCGGCCTATCAGCCGGGCATGCAGGACCAGGTGACGGCGATGGGGCAGGGCGACCTGCAGCATGGCGCAGCGGTGCTCAACAACATGATCAACCACCAGGCATCGCAGATGGGCTTCAACGACATCTTCTTCCTGCTGGGCTGGATCTTCCTGGCGATCATCGCGTTCCTGTGGCTGGCCAAGCCGCCGTTCGGCGCCGGTGCCGGTGCGGCGTCTGCCGGCGGCCATTGATCGATCATTGCCGTTGAAACGCAGAACCCCGCCGCAAGGCGGGGTTTTTGTCTGGAGCGCATCCACGCATGGCGTGGATCTACTGCCGGTGCGTTATTCCCGAACGCCGGAAACGAAAAAACCCGCTTTCGCGGGTTTGATCATCTTGAGTCGTGGTGCCCAGGAGAGGACTCGAACCTCCACGGTTTTACCCGCTAGTACCTGAAACTAGTGCGTCTACCAATTCCGCCACCTGGGCGACTCAGGAGATGAATTGTGCGGTACGGCAGAGAGTGTGTCAACAAGATTTCACAGTTTTTTCTGTGGCTGCACGCCCAGGTGTTGCAGCAGGCTGCGCATCGCCGGTGACAGCTGCGTCCACTCGGCAAAACAGGCGCAAAGACGGCGTTGTGCCCACGCATCGGCAAGTGGTACCGCAACGGTGTGCGTGCTGCGCCGATGCAGGCGGGCAACGGTGCGCGGCACGATGCCGACACCAATGCCGTGGCCGACCATGATGCACACGCCTTCGAAGGTTTTCATGCGGATGCGCATGTCCAGGCGGTGGCCGATGTCGCGGGCCTGGTCTTCGATGTAGGTCTGCAACGCGTTGCCATCGGCCAGGGCAACGAACGTTTCGCCGGCAACGTCGGTGAAGGACACGCTGCGGCGCGAAGCGAAACGATGACCGGCCGGAAGCAGCATCACCAGCGGGTCTTCGGCGACCACATGCCGCTGCAGGCCCGCAGCGTCGATCGCGTCGCTGATGATGCCGGCCTCGGCCTGGCCGGCGTTGATCGCGCGCACGACCTCCGGGCTGGTGCGTTCCAGCAGCTCCACATGCAGGCGCGGGCGCTTGGCCAGCCACGGTGCGAGGCGTACGGGCAGGTAGTGGGTCAGTGCGGCGGTGTTGGCATACAAGTGCAGGGTGCCGCGCGCGCCGTGCGCGAATGCCTGCAGTTCGCCGCGCAGCTGCGCCTGCTGCTGCAGGATCAGGCGCGCGTGGTGGGCGAGGGCGGCGCCGGCTTCGGTCAGGCTGACGCCGCGCGGGTGGCGATTCAACAGTGCGGTGCCGGCATCGGTCTCGATCATGCGCAGGCGTTCGCTGGCCGAGGCCAGTGCCAGGTTCGCCTGCGCCGCGCCGGCAGTGATGCTGCCGGCTTCGGCAATTGCCAGGAACAGGCGCAGGTCGGCGATATCCATCCGCATGGGGTGCCCTCATCGCAACGCCGGCGCCTTCGGATCAGCCGAAGGCAGAGGCGGGAAGACCGCATTGTGCGCCGATGGTCTGCCCGATCCAATGAGGGCATGAACGAGACAACGTATTTCCATGTGCTGTTGGTGGTGGTGTTCGTGCTGGCCGGCGTGGTCAAGGGCGTGACCGGCATGGGCCTGCCGACGGTGGCGATGGGCCTGCTGGGCGGTGCGCTGTCGCCGGTGGCGGCAGCGTCGATGCTGTTCATTCCCACCTTCGTCACCAATGCGTGGCAGCTGTTGTCCGGCCCGTCGCTGGCCCACATCGTGCGGCGTCTGTGGCCAATGATGCTGGCGGTGGTGGTGGTGACGCTGGGTTCGGCGGCGCTGCTGGTGCGGGTGGACCGCACCTGGTCGCGGGCAGCGTTGGGCATGGCGCTGGTGGTGTATGCGCTGTACGCGCTGATCGCGCCGGTGTTCCGTGTGCCGCAGCGGCGCGAGCGCTGGCTGGGGCCGCTGGTTGGCGCGTTGTCCGGTGTGGTCACCGGCGCGACCGGCGTGTTCGTGATGCCGGCGGTCCCGTATCTGCAATCGCTGGGGCTGCAGCGCGAGGAGCTGGTGCAGGCGCTCGGGCTGGCGTTCACCGTGTCGACGATCTCGCTGACCGCCGGGCTGGTGCTGCACGGTGCGTTCGGCATCCAGCAGCTGGGCCTGAGCGCAGTGGCGGTGGTGCCGGCGCTGTTGGGCATGTGGCTGGGGCAGGTGATCCGGCAGCGCATCAGTGCGCAGGTGTTCCGCGCCTGTTTCCTTGGTTTCCTGCTGTTGCTGGGTCTGGAGCTGGTGCTGCGGCCGTTGTTCTGAAGTCTTTGTAGAGTCGAGCCATGCTCGACTGATCGTCACAGCAGTCGAGCAAGCTCGACGCTACGGATCGGTGGCCCGGATTTCGGGCATGAAAAAACCCGCTTTCGCGGGTCTTTTTCATTCTCGACGTGGTGCCCAGGAGAGGACTCGAACCTCCACGGTTTTACCCGCTAGTACCTGAAACTAGTGCGTCTACCAATTCCGCCACCTGGGCGTCGAGGAGCGAGATTATGGGGTGTTGTTACGGGGGTGTCAACACCTTTTGCAGACCCGGGGTCGGATCCCGTTTCGCTTGCGAAAGGGGCTCTGACCCCAGCGCTTGATCCCAGCGCTTGATGTCAGGGTCAGAGCCCTTTCCTGCGGAAAGGGATCCGACCCCATTGCCGGAGTGCAGGCAAAAAAAATCCCCGCCGAAGCGAGGAGTTTTTTCGTTGGTGCCCAGGAGAGGACTCGAACCTCCACGGTTTTACCCGCTAGTACCTGAAACTAGTGCGTCTACCAATTCCGCCACCTGGGCGTTCCAGAGGCGCAATTGTGAAGATGAATCCGGGGGCTGTCAACGACTTCCTGAAATTATTTCATCCAACGCCTTCAGGGCGCCCCCTGACCCGTTCTGCACGCCATCACCGGCTACCATGTAGGGCGATGACTACCAAAAAACCAAGCAAGGGCGGGAGCAAGTCCCGCAGCCAGGCCCCGAAGAAGGGCGCCAAGGCGGGCGCTGCCCGCACCACCAAGCCGGGCAAGCCGCTGCCGGGCTGGTTCCCCGAATTGAATGAAGGCGGTGCGCCGCCACGCGGTCGCAAGGTCCGCAGTGCAGACGCCAGCGCACCGGGCCCGGCCCCGGGCCGCAAGCTGCCGCCGACCGGCAAGGTGATCAACGATCCCTATGCCGCCCGCGAAGCGGAGAAGTACGAACAGCCCATCGCCAGCCGCGAGGCCATCCTGGCGCTGCTGGAGCGTTGCGAAGGGCCGCAGACCGCCGAAGAACTGGGCGCGCGCCTGGGCCTGACCGCTCCGGACCGGGCCGAGGCGCTGTCGCGCCGGCTCGGCGCGATGGTCCGCGATGGCCAACTGGTACAGAACCGCCGCGGCGGCTTCGCCCCGATCCAGACCTTGAACCTGGTCACCGGCGTGGTGATCGCCAACCCGGAAGGGTTCGGTTTCCTGCGCCCGGTCGAGGGCGGCGACGACCTGTTCCTGCCGCCGTATGAAATGCGCAAGGTGATGCACGGCGACAAGGTGCTCGCCCGCGTCACCGGCATCGACCATCGCGGCCGTCGCGAAGGCAGCATCGCCCGTGTGCTCGAGCGCGGCATGACCCGCCTGATCGGTCGCTTCAGCGTCGAGATGGGTATCAATTACGTGGTGCCCGACGACAAGCGCATCCAGCGCAACGTGCAGGTACCGCCGGACCAGACCGGGGGCGCGCGCGACGGCCAGCTGGTGGTCTGCGAGCTGACCCAGGCCCCGGACAGCCGTCGTCCGCCGATCGGCCGCATCATCGCCGTGCTCGGCGACAAGCTGACCGCTTCGCTGGTGGTGGAGACCGCCATCCACGGCCACGAACTGCCCTTCGAGTTCCCGCAGGAGGTGCTGGACGAGGCCGCCTCGGTGCCGCTGGTGGTGGAGCCGGCGATGATCGGCGGCCGCGTGGACCTGCGCAGCACGCCGCTGGTCACCATCGATGGCGAGGACGCCAAGGACTTCGACGACGCGGTGTACTGCGAGCCGAACGCCGACGGCTTCCGCCTGGTGGTGGCCATCGCCGATGTCTCCAACTACGTTCGCCCCGGCACGCCGCTGGACGAGGAGGCGCAGAAGCGCGCCACCTCGGTGTATTTCCCGGGCTTCGTGGTGCCGATGCTGCCGGAGACGCTGTCCAACGGCATCTGTTCGCTGATGCCCAAGGTCGACCGCATGTGCTTCGTCTGCGACATGCAGATCGACCGTGACGGCGTGGTCAGCCACTCGCGCTTCTACGAAGCAGTGATGAACTCGCATGCGCGCCTGACCTACACCCAGGTCTGGCAGGCGGTGGGTGAGGATGACGCCGGCGCCAAGGCCGTCATTGGCGATCTGCTGCCGCAGGTGCAGCGCCTGCACCAGCTGTACAAGGTGCTGGCCAAGGCACGCGCCAAGCGTGGTGCCATCGAATTTGAAAGCAGCGAAGTGCGCTTCTTGCTGGACAACCGCGGTGAAGTGACCCAGGCCGGCATGCTGGTGCGCAACGATGCGCACAAGCTGATCGAAGAATGCATGATCGCCGCCAACGTGGAGGCGGCCAAGTACCTGCTGTCGCGCCACGTACCGGCGCCGTACCGCATCCACGAGAAGCCGCCGGAAACCAAGTACGCCGATCTGCTGGAATTCCTGAAGGAGTTCAAGCTGAGCCTGCCGCCGTGGTCGAAGGTGCGCCCGGGCGACTACACCAAGCTGCTGAAGAAGATCCGCGACCGTCCCGATGCCACGCTGCTGGAATCGGTGCTGCTGCGCAGCCAGAGCCTGGCCATCTACAGCCCGGACAACCAGGGCCACTTCGGTCTGGCGCTGGAAGCCTACGCGCACTTCACCTCGCCGATCCGTCGCTATCCGGACCTGCTGGTGCACCGCGCGATCAAGCACGCGCTGTCGGGCAAGCCGCTGGACGCGTTCACCTACAACGCGCGCGAGATGGCTGCGCTGGCGCTGCAGTGCTCCGAGCGTGAGCGCCGTGCCGACGAGGCCGAGCGCGAAGTGGACGAGCGTTACCGCGCAGCGTGGATGGAAAAGCATGTCGGTGGCCAGTTCGACGGCGTGATCAGTGGCGTGACCAGCTTCGGCCTGTTCGTGGAACTGGACGAATCCAAGGTGCAGGGCCTGGTGCATGTCACCCAGCTGCCGCAGGACTATTACAAGTTCGACGCGACCCGCAAGACGCTGACCGGCGAACGCCGCGGCAGCAGCTACCGGCTCGGCGACCGCGTGCGCATCCTGGTGCTGAAGGCCAGCATGGAAGAGCGCAAGATCGACTTCCGCCTGGTCGAGCACAAGGGAGAGGACGAAGGCGATGGCCTGCCGCCGCTGCCCGAGCGCGGCAAGCCGGCCAAGCGCACCAAGAAGCAATATTGAAAGGTGTGCCGACCAACGGTCGGCACCCACCTCTCCCGGGATGTGCCAACCTGGGTTGGCACATCCTGCACCCGGTAGGTGCCAACCTTGGTTGGCACGCCGTTACGGAGGAACCCACCATGCAGGACCAACCCGAGTACAGCGGCGGCTGCCAGTGCGGCGCGATCCGCTTCCAGGCGCGCGGTGAGCTGACCGACAGTTCGATCTGCCACTGCCGGATGTGCCAGAAGGCGTTCGGCGCCTATTACGCACCGCTGGTCTCGGTGCGCGGCGTGCAGTTCAGCTGGACCCGAGGCCAGCCGCGCTATTTCCAGTCGTCCAACGTGGTGCGGCGCGGCTTCTGCGCCGACTGCGGCACGCCGTTGACCTACGAGGCGCCAGACGGCGTGGCAGTGGCGGCAGGGGCCTTCGACCAGCCTGAACGCCTGCCGCCCACCCTCCAGTACGGGGTGGAGCGCAAGCTGCCGTTCGTCGACACCTTGGCCAGCCTGCCGGCCAGGCGCACCGAGGACGACGTCGCTGCCCTCGCGTTCCTGGCCACGATCGTGTCCCACCAGCACCCCGACCACGACACCCCGCACTGGCCGCCGCGCAGCCGATGACACTCTGTAGAGCCGAGCCCACGCTCGGCTGGCGGGTCGCCGCAGCCTGAACCCAGGGCAGCCGAGCGCTGGCTCGGCTCTACGGAGGGCCCGCCGCAGCGCCCGGCCCGCCGATGCTCTACCATAGCCACCCCCTTTCCGGTCCCCGCCCGCATGAGCAAGAACAGCCAGTGGATCGTCGGCGTCAACGCCGTCGCCTCCTCCATCGAGAACGACGCCGACAACGTCCGCGAAGTGCTGGTCGAGGCCGGTGCGAAGAACCCGCGCCTGACCGAAATCGAAGAGAACGCCCGCCGCAAGGGCATCGACGTGCGCAAGGTCAACAGCCAGGCGCTGGACGGCGTGGGCGGTTCGGTGCGCCACCAGGGCGTGGCCGCGCGCTACGCCGCGGCCCGCACCTACAGTGAAAACGAGCTGGAAGGGCTGGTGACCGCTGCAGAGGGCAAGGCCCTGCTGCTGGTGCTGGACGAGGTGCAGGACCCGCACAACCTGGGTGCCTGCCTGCGTTCGGCGGCAGCGTCCGGTGCCACTGCGGTCATCATTCCCAAGGACAAGTCGGCCACGGTGAACGCCACCGTGCGCAAGACCTCGGCCGGCGCCGCCGACCGCATCCCGGTGGTGGCGGTGACCAACCTGTCGCGCTGCCTGAAGGACCTGCAGAAGCAGGGCGTGTGGATCTACGGCCTGGCCGGCGAAGCGACCGCCTCGCTGTACGACCTGGACCTGAAGGGCAACATCGCGCTGGTGCTGGGCGGTGAGGCCGACGGCCTGCGCCGCCTGACCCGCGAGAACTGCGATGGCCTGGTGAAGATTCCGATGCCGGGCGAGATCGAAAGCCTGAACGTCTCGGTCGCCGCCGGCGTCAGCCTGTTCGAAGCCGTTCGCCAGCGCGGTTGAGCGCGGGGTCAGATCCCTTTTCCAGCGGAAAAGGGCTCTGACCCCATTGTTTGCCGTGCCGGTGGTAGCCGCCAACCTGGGTTGGCGCCCCCGGCACGTTACCCCGCGCTGCCGCCCAGCGCCTTGAACAGGGTCACGTCGTTGTTCAGCTGGCCCTGGCGCACGCGCGCCAATGACAGCTCGGCATCGCGCCGGGTCTGCTGTGCTTCCAGCCAGGTGCGCAGATCGGTGGCGCCTACCCGATAGCGCACTTCCTGCGCGCGCTCCACTTCCACCGCTTCGTCGTACGAGGCCTGCGAGGCCGCCACCTGGCGTGCCAGCTGTTCGCGCGCGGACAACGCGTTGTCCACTTCCGAGAGCGCGGTGTACAGCGTCCTGCGGAAGTTGGTCGCGGTGATCTGGTAGCTGGTGCCGGCGATATCGGTGTCCAGCTGCGCGCGCTGCAGGTTGAGGAACGGCAGCGACAGACCGGCGCCCAGCGTGGCCACCGGATTGCGCAGCACGTCGCCCAGCGAGGTCGCGCTGGAGCCGAGGCTGCCGGTCAGGCTCAGCGCCGGGTAGTACTGGGTCGCGGTGACCTTGATGGTCTTCAGGCTGTTGCGCAGGCGCAGTTCGGCCGCGCGCAGGTCCGGGCGGCGGCCCAGCAGGTCGCTCGGCAGGCCCTCCGCGATCTGCGGGCTGCGCGCGCCCAGCAGATCCTGCGGTTCGTCCTGCTGCGGCCACGGCGTGCCGTCCAGCAGCACGGTCAGCGCATTGCGCACCTCCACCCGCTGCTGTTCCAGCGCGCTCTGCGAGGACCGCTGCGATTGCAGGTTCTGCAATGCCTGGCGCACTTCCAGGCGCGATACCGCACCGGCATCGAAGCGCGCCTGCACCAGTTCGCGGGTGCGTTCGAGCCGCTCCAGGTTGGCCTGCCCGGTGGCGATCGACTGGTTGAGATAGGCCAGGTTCCAGTACTGGGTGATGGTGTCGCTGATCACCAGCAGCGCGGTGTTCTGCCGGTCTTCCTCGCTGGCCTGGGCTTCCCAGCGGGCGATGTCGCGCTGGGTGCGCAGGCGGCCCCACAGGTCCACTTCCCAGCCCAGCGAGACACCCGTGGAATAGCTGCGGCGCCAGTCGTCAGCCTGGTCGGTGGCACGGCTGGCGCTGCCGCTTACGCCGGACGACGAAGGCTGCGGCCACAGTGCATTGCTGGCCAGCCCGGCCTGCAGGCGCGAGCGCTGCACGGCCAGGCCGGCGGCGGCAAGGTCGCTGTTGGCGGCCAGTGCGCGGGCGACCAGACGGTCCAGGCGTTCATCGCCGAAGCCGGTCCACCAGGTGTCCTGGCGGATGTCGCGGCCGGGGGTATCCAGGCTGCTGCGCGGGTCGTCGGCCGGTGCATTGAGCGTGGCGTCGCCACGCCCGTAGCTGGCCGCCACGTCGGGGTCCTGTACCGGATAGCGACCCACCGAGGCACACGCGGACAGGGCGAGCAGGACAGCGCCGGCCAGCAGCAGGCGCGAGGGAGCAGGGAAGATCAGTCGGGTCATCATCGTCATTCGCGGGCCAGGGCCTCGACCGGGTCGAGCTGCGCGGCGTTGCGCGCGGGCAGGAAGCCGAACGCCACGCCGATCAAGGTCGAGCAGGCGAACGCGGCAACAATCGAGGCGGTGGAGAACAGCACCTGGAAGTCACTGGCGAAGCGGCCGATCATCGAGCCCAGCAGCAGCGCCAGGCCGATGCCGAGCAGGCCACCGAGCAGGCACACCAGTACCGCTTCGATCAGGAACTGCTGGCGGATATCACTCTGGCGGGCACCGACGGCCATGCGCACGCCGATCTCGCGGGTGCGCTCGGTCACCGACACCAGCATGATGTTCATCACGCCGATGCCGCCGACCAGCAGCGCGATGGCGGCGATGGCACCGATCAGCAGGGTCATCGTGCGCGTGGTCTGCTCGATCGTGTCGCGGATCTCGGCGCTGTTGCTGAGGAAGAAATCCTCGGTGCCGTGGCGCAGGGTCAGCAGGCGGGTGATGGCTTCCTGCGCGGCGTCCATCGGCGTGTTGTCGTCCACGCGCACGGTGATGCTGGAGACATGGCTCTGTCCGAGCATGCGCGACATCACCGTGGTGTACGGCACCCACACGCTGAGGCTGGTACTGCCGCCGAAACCGAAGCTCTGCCGCTTGGCCACGCCGACCACGCGCGCCGGCACGTTGCCGAGCAGGATCACCTGGCCGATCGGATCGACATCGGGGAAGAACTGGGTCTGGGTGTTCTCATCGATCACCGCCACCTGGCCCAGGCCCTTCACCGCATCGGCATCGAAGAAGCTGCCGCTGAGCAGGGTCACGCCCTTGACCCGGAAGAACTGCTCGCCGACGCCGCTGACCTGGGCGGTGGAGGACTGGTTGCGGTAGCGCGCGGTGACCGAACTGGACACGCTGGGCGTGGCACTGTCCACATAACTTTGCCGGGACAGGGCATCGGCATCGCTGGCCTTGAGCGTCTGCACGCGTGCCGAACGCATGTCGCCGAAACCACGGCCGGGATAGACGTCGATGGTGTTGGTGCCCAGCGCGCTGATGTTCTGCAGGATCTGCTGCTGCGAGCCGTTGCCGAGCGCCACCACCGACACCACCGAGGCGATGCCGATGATGATGCCGAGCATGGTCAGGAAGGTGCGCAGCCGATGCGCGTTCATCGCCAGCAGGGCCATGCGGAACGCTTCGGTGAAGCGGTCGCGGGCGGCGCGCCAGCTGTTGCCATGGGCGACGCCGGTGCTGGGGTCGCGCTGGGCGCGGTAGCTCGGCGCATCCGGGTTGGCGCGGTCGGCGATGATCTCGCCGTCGCGGATCTCGATGATGCGCTGCGCGTGCTGGGCCACGCTCATGTCGTGGGTGACGATGATGATGGTGTGGCCTTCGGCATGCAGCTCGCCGAGGATGGCCATCACTTCTTCGCCGGATCTGGTGTCCAGCGCGCCGGTCGGTTCGTCGGCCAGGATCACCTCGCCGCCGTTCATCAGCGCACGCGCGATCGATACGCGCTGCTGCTGGCCGCCGGACAGCTGGCCCGGCTTGTGGTGCATGCGGTCGCCCAGGCCCAGCCGTTGCAGCAGCTGCTCGGCGCGCGCGTTGCGCACCGGGCCGGGGCTGCCGGCATACACTGCGGGGACTTCCACGTTGCCACGTGCATCCAGGTCACCGAGCAGGTGGTAGCGCTGGAAGATGAAGCCGAAATGCTCGCGGCGCAGTTCGGCCAGCTCATCCGGTTCCATCTGGCCGGTCTCGCGGCCGGCCACCTGGTAGCTGCCGCGGGAGGGACGGTCGAGGCAGCCGAGGATGTTCATCAGCGTCGACTTGCCCGAGCCGGACTGGCCGACGATGGCCACCATCTCGCCGGCGTGGATGTCCACGTTGACGTCGCGCAGTACGGCGATGACATCATCGCCGGCCGGGAATTCGCGTCGCAGGTCGCGCAGGCGCAGCAGCGGCGCCGTCGTGCTCATCGGCGCGGGCCCATGCCCGGGCCGCCGACCCGCATCTGCATGCCGCCACGGTTGCCACCGCCGCTGCCGGGTGCAGCGGCACTGGCTTCACCGACCACCACGCGCTCGCCTTCCTGCAGGCCGGACAGGATCTCGGCCGAAGCGCCGTTGTTGATGCCGACCTTCACCTTGCGCGGCTGCGGCTGGCCCTTGTCGTCCAGTACCCGCACCATGCGCTCATCGCCGCGCCGCTTGGGCCCCAGCGCCACCGCCGGCACCATCAGCACGTTCTTGGCCTGCTTCAACAGCACCGAGACCTGCGCGGTCATGTCGATGCGCAGCGTGCCGTCCGGATTTTCCACATCGAACAGCGCGTTGTAGTAGACCGCGCTGCTGGAGCTGGAACTGGACGAACTGCTGGAACTGGAGGAGTTCTCGTTGGCGATCGAGGCCGGAGCCGGATTGATCTGGCGCAGCGTGGCGTGGTACTTGCGGTCCGGGTCGCCCAGGGTGGTGAAGTACACCGGCATGCCGGCCTTGATCTTGACCACGTCGGCTTCGGAGATCTCGGCATTGACGGTGACCACATCCAGCCGCGCCAGCATCACGATGGTCGGTGCGGTCTGGTTGGCGTTCACGGTGCGGCCTTCCTCGGCCACCACCGCCACCACGGTGCCATCCATCGGTGCGGTGATGCGGGTGTAGGCCAGGTTGGCGCGGGCGGTGCCCAGCTCGGTCTGGCGACCCTTGATCTGCGCCTCGTAGGACTGCAGCTGGGCGCGGGCGGTCTTCAGCTGGGCCTCGGCGGCATCGTATTCCTGGCGCGAGGTAGCTTCGGCGGCCAGCATCTGCTGCTGGCGCGCGAATTCCAGTTCGGCCTGGCGCAGGGTGGCCTGCTGCACGGCGCGCTGGGCGGTAACCTGGTCCAGCGAGGCCTGCGCGTTGAGCACCTGGTTCTGCTGGGTGGTGGCGTCGATCTCGGCGATCAGGTCGCCTTCCTTCACCGTATCGCCCAGCTGCACCTTCAGCGACTTGATCTGCCCCGAAGCCTGGGCACCGACGCTGACCAGCTTGTAGGCGTCGATCACCCCGGTGGCGTCCACCGTCTGCTCGATGTCGCCGCGGCTGACCGCGGTGGTCGCCACGGCCGGGCCGGCGGGCTTGCGCAGCAGCCACCAGGCGGCCACGGCAACGATCAGGGCAAGCAGGGCGATCAGTGTCAGGCGACCCCGGCGGGTCGCAGGCAACAGGCGGAACGTCACGTCGTGGCTTCACTCTCGGGGCCGCACGGGCGGCGTTGGTGGGCATTGTGAAGACCGGGCCGCGGGCCACTCAATCCTCGGGGTATGTCTGTATGTAACACTGTCGGTGAATACGCGTAACCACAGGTATCGCCCCCTTCGGCAGATACACTGGTACGCATTGCCCCGGATGCGGTTCAGCTGCCGACACGGGATGATCGCGCCATGGAGACCGAAAACCCGATGCACCGACTGCTGATCGTCGATGACGACAACGACATCCGCACGCTGCTGGCCGAACAGCTCGGCCGCGCCGGCTACCAGGTGAGCACCGCCGCCGAGGGCACCGCCATGCGCCAGCTGCTGGACCGTGAGCATGTGGACCTGATCGTGCTCGACCTCAATCTGCCGCGCGAGGACGGCCTGACCCTGTGCCGCGACCTGCGCGCGCGCTCGAACACGCCGGTGATCATGCTGACCGCGCGCGCCGAGCCGATCGACCGCGTGCTGGGCCTGGAAATGGGCGCCGACGACTACCTGGCCAAGCCGTTCGAGCCGCGCGAGCTGCTGGCGCGCATCCGCAACGTGCTGCGCCGGACCGAGGCGCTGCCGGCCAACCTGGAACCGCTGGCGGTGCGCCGCGCGCGCTTCTCGCGCTGGGTGTTCGACCTGGAGCATCGCCACCTGGTCGATCCGGATGACCGCGTGGTGGTGCTGTCCGGTGCCGAATTCCGCCTGCTGCGGGTGTTCATCGCCCACGCCAACAAGGTGCTGTCGCGTGAGCAGCTGGTCGCGCTCAGCAGTGGCCGCAACTACGAGGCGCAGGACCGGGCGATCGACCTGCAGGTCAGCCGGCTGCGTAACAAGCTCGGTGACGATGGCGGCCCGGACGGCCTGATCAAGACCGTGCGCAACGAAGGCTACGTGCTGGCTTCGTCGGTGAACCTGGAATAAGCCACGATGAATCGCCTGCGCCATTTCCTGTCCTCGATGGTCGGGCGGTTGTTCGTGATCCTGCTGCTGGGCATGAGCGTGGCCGCGATCGGCGCGACCATGCTGGCGACGTCCAAGCGCCAGCAGGAGTTCGAGCGGCAGAATCTGAACCGCATTGCCGACCGCCTGCAGGGCTACGTCAACCTGCTCGATGGCAACCCCGAGCTGCGCGAGCGCCTGCTCGAGGTCGACGGGCCGAGCGTGCGCGCGCTGCAGCCCGGCGCGCGGCTGGGGCGTGCCGACACCGCGCTGATGGAAGTGCTGGAGGACCGGCCCGGCCCGGTGTCGCGTGCGCACGTGCACTTCGCCTCGTTCCGGTCCTGCATTCCCAAGCTGCAGGACCTGTTGCCGCCGCCCAAACCCGGCCATCGCAAGCCACCGCGCGAGCGCGATCCTGCCTTCATCCCGCCCAAGTGCCGCGCAGTTGACGTGACACTCAACGATGGCACGCTGCTGAAGCTGGCGCTGGATTCGCCGGCAGTGGCGCACAACGGCATCCTCGCCGTCGACCCGTGGTTCCTGACCCTGCTGGTGCTGGCGATCGCCGTGCTGGCCTACATCGTGGCGCGCATCGCCAGTGCACCCCTGCAGGAACTGGCCGCCGCCGCTGAAGACCTGGGCGATGACCTGCAGCGCGACCCGCTGCCATTGCGTGGACCGCGCGAAGTGCAACGTGCGGCCGAAGCCTTCAACGCCATGCAGCACCGCCTGCAGCGCCATCTGGCCGAACGCACGCAGATGCTGGCGGCGATCACCCACGATCTGCAGACGCCGCTGACCCGGCTGCGCCTGCGCCTGGAGAATGTGAACGACGAGGCCCTGCGCGAGCGCCTGATCGGCGATCTTGCCGCGATGCAGGCGCTGGTGCGCGAAGGCCTGGAGCTGGCACGCAGCGCCGAGAGTTCCGAGCAGCGCGCCGCGCTGGACCTGGATTCGCTGCTGGAAAGCATCGTCGAAGATACCGCCGAGGGCGGTGCCGACGTGGTGTTCGAAGGCGGCAGCGGTTCGGTGCTGATGCTGCGCCCGCTGGCCATGCACCGGCTGTTCTCCAATCTGGTGGACAACGCGGTGATGTACGCGCAGCGGGCGCGGGTGCGCGTGGAGCGCAGCGGCGGTGCGATCACGGTGGTGGTGGCCGACGATGGCCCCGGCCTGGCCGATGAGCAGCTGGAGGCCGTGTTTGATCCGTTCGTGCGGGTGGAAACCTCGCGCTCGCGCGAGACCGGCGGCGCCGGCCTGGGCCTGACCATTGCCCGCGCCCTGGCCGAGAAGGACGGGGCGCGACTGTGGCTGCGCAACCGCGCCGAGGGTGGCCTGGAGGCTGTTGTGCAGTGGCCGGCCAGTGCCCAGGTGGTGGCGCCCGGGCGCGCCGGCTGAGCTGGTCGAGCGGGCAACGGTGACGCCAGGGCCTGGCTTTGCCCTATCATCTGCGTATCTCCCCAGCCTCCCCCCGATGAGCCAGCCCGTTCCCGCCGGCATGCCGCCCCGCGCTGTCCGGCTGTTCCCGCACGCTGCCGTGTCCTGCAGCCGCACCTGGCCACCGCTACTGCGGTGATGGGCGGTCAAGGGGACAACGGGCGCCGGGTGGAGCGCCGCGTAACGGCCGTCAGGCAGGCCCTGCGCCGCGGCCTGTTGTGGCTGCTGCTGGCCATGCTGCTGCCGCTGCCGGTGGCCGCGCAGGAAGGCGCGCCGCCGCTGCGTGACTACGCCATCGACGTATGGACCTCGCGCAACGGCCTGCCGCACAACTCGCTGCGCGACATCGCGCAGACGCCGGAAGGCCACCTCTGGTTCGCCACCTGGGAAGGGCTGGTGCGCTACAACGGCCTGGATTTCACCGTGTTCGACCGCAGCACGCGTCCGGGCCTGCGCGACAACGGCATCGGCGCGCTGTTCGTCGATCGCCAGGGCGGGCTGTGGATCAGCGATTCGCGCGGCAACGTCAGCCATCGTGGCAGTGACGGCCAGTGGCGGGTCTGGGAACACCAGGCCGATACGCCGCAGGTGCTGATCCAGTCGATGCAGATGGACAGCCAGGGCCGCCTGTGGCTGCTGTATGAAGGCAAGGGCATCGGCTATCTGCTTCCCGACCGCGGCATGGTCTACCAGGCGCCAGCGGCCGATCTGCCGATGGCGATGAGCTTCACCAAGCTGGTGGTCGATGCGCAGGACCGGGTCTGGATCGGCACCCTCGACGGCCTGGTGCTGCGCGACAACGACGGCGTGCTCAAGCGCGCGCCGGCGGCGTGGGGGCTGGGTGCCGGCAGCGGCCTGTCGTGGCCGTACCGGGCGCCGGATGGTGCGCTGTGGATCGTCGCCGGCGAGCGCCTGTACCGGGTGGAGGATGACCGGCTGGTGCTGGTGCATCGCCTGCCGGGCCAGCTGCACATGACCGCGATGCTGCAGGATCGCCACGGCGATCTGTGGCTGGGCACCGAGAACCAGGGCCTGCTGCGCATTTCCGCGCACGGGCTGGAACGGCTGCCGGCCGGCCTGAACCTGCCGGGCGGGCGGGTGGTGAGCCTGCGCGAAGATGCCGAGGGCAGTATCTGGGTAGGCGCCAACGGTGGCCTGTACCGCCTGCGCGAAACGCTGTTCAGCAGCTATACCGAGCGCGATGGGCTCAGCGGCGACTATGTGCGCACGGTGTTCGAGGATCGCGACCGCCAGCTGTGGGTCGGCAGTGCCAGTGGCCTTGACCGGCAGACCGCCGACGGTCGTTTCCAGGCGATGCCGCTGCACAACCGCGGTGGCAAGGCGCCCTCGGTGCTGAGCCTGGCGCAGGGGCCGAATGGCGACCTCTGGGTCGGCACCTTTGGCGATGGCGTCTACCGGCTTGGCCGCGATGGCAGCCTGCGCCACAACTACGGCGCCGCCGATGGCATGCCCGGTGGCAACATCCGCGCAATCAGCGTGGATCCGCAGGGCGTGGTCTGGGCCGGCACGCAGAAGGGCGTGGTACGTATCGATGGCGACCGGGTGCAGGTCTCCAACGTGCCGGGCATGCCGGGCGGCCTGATCACGGCGCTGGAACACGACCACCAGGGCAACCTGTGGATCGGCACCATCGAAGGCATCCGCGTGCTGCGCGGCGACCGCGTTCAATCGATCAACCTGGCCCCGCTGGGCGGCGGCCGCAGCGTGTTCGGCTTCCACCAGCTGGGCGATGCGATGTGGATCAGCAGCGACCGTGGTCTGTACCGCTGGCAGAACGGGACGCTGGCACGGGTCGGCCTGGAACAGGGCATGCCGGTGGACGCGGTGTTCCAGCTGGTGCCGGACCGGCTCGGCAATGTGTGGATCAGCAGCAACCGCGGCGTACTGCGCACCGACATGGCCACGCTCAATGCGGTGGCCGATGGACGCACGCCGCGGGTGGTGGTGGAGCGCTACAACGAGATCGATGGCATGGCCAACGCGCAGGCCAATGGCAGCTCCGGACCGTCGGCGATCCTGCGCCAGGACGGCACGTTCTGGGTGGTCACCGCCGGCGGCCTGAGCACGGTCGACCCGCAGCGCCTGCAGCGTTTCCGCGAGCGCCCCTCACCGCCAGCGGCGATCGAGAGCGTGCAGGTGGACGGCGCGCCGGTGCACTGGGAAGGCCCCGAACGCAACCACATTCCGGGCGGGCGCCGGCTGGCGGTCAGCTACGTCGGCCTGAGCTACCTGATGTCCGACCGGATCCGCTACCGCACGCGGCTCGATGGCCTGGACAGCGGCTGGGTCGAGCGCGGCCCGCAGCGCAGTGTCGAGTTCGTCGGCCTGCCGCCGGGCGACTACACGCTGCATGTGGCGGCGGCACATCCGGCCGGCAGCTGGGGCCAGCAGGAAGCGGTGTGGAGCTTCAGCGTCGAGCCGTTCTGGTGGCAGCGGCGCAGCGTGCAGGTGCTGGGCGGGCTGTTGCTGCTGGCCGGGCTGGTGGCGCTGTACCGCCTGCTGCTGCAGCAGCTGAAGGCCAGCAACCTGCGCCTGGCCCGGCGGGTAGACGAGGCGACCTTCGACCTGCAGGCCAAGACCGTGCACCTGCAGGCGCTGAACCAGGAAAAGACCGAGCTGGCCGAGCGCTTGGCGCGGCAGGCCGAAGCGTTCGAGCGCCAAGCCCGCGAGGATGCCCTGACCGGGCTGGCCAACCGCCGTGGCTTCGACGAAACGCTGGCCCGCGATTTCGCCCGTTCGCAGCGCAGTGGCCACTCGTTGTGCCTGGTGGTGCTGGATATCGACCACTTCAAGGACGTCAACGACCGGCACAGCCACAGCATCGGTGACGCGGTGCTGGTGCAGGTGGCGGCGGTGATCGGCGCGGCCTGCCGCGCATCGGATCTGCCGGCCCGTACCGGTGGCGAAGAGTTCGCGCTGCTGCTCAACGACACCCGGCTGGAAGAGGCCGCACAGCTGTGTGCGCGCCTGCGCGGGTTGTTCCACGATCACCCGGACTGGGCCGGCGTGCCGGGCCTGCGGGTGACCTTCAGTGCCGGCCTGGTGGAACTGGATGCCGACGATCGCACGCCGGCCTTGCTGTACCAGCGCGCCGACCGCGCGCTGTACCGCGCCAAGAGCGACGGGCGGGATCGCACCTGCATCGGGTGAATTCATCCACGCATGGCGTGGATCTACCGCCCGGTGGGTGGTGGGTGCGGACCGTTGGTCCGCACTGCCTGATGGAATGCGCCGTCGCGGTTTACCGCGGCCAGGCGTTGGCGATGGTGCAGAACAGCCGCGCGGTCTGCTCGGTGTCATACACCGCGCTGTGTGCCTCGTTGGCGTCCCAGCCCAGCCCGGCGGCATGGGCCGCGCGCGCCAGCACGGTCTGCCCGTAGGCGATGCCGGCCAGGGTGACCGTGTCGAACACGCTGAACGGATGGAACGGATTGCGCTTGTGGCCGGTGCGTGCCACCGCCGCATTGACGAAGCCCAGGTCGAAATGGGCGTTGTGGCCGACCAGGATCGCGCGCTGGCAGCCGTACTTCTTCATCGCCGCACGCACCGGGGTGAAGATGTGGTCCAGCGCCGCCTTCTCTTCCTTGGCCAGCCGGAACGGATGGTCGAGGATGATGCCGGTCACTTCCAGCGATTTCGGGTCGATCTCCAGGCCCTCGGCCGGCACCACATGGGCACTGGCGGTCTGGCCGGGGTAGAGCAGGCCGTTCTCGTCCATCTCGATCGGCACCGCGGCGATTTCCAGCAGGGCATTGCGCTGGCTGTCGAAGCCGCCGGTTTCCACGTCCACCACCACCGGCAGAAAGCCGCGGAAGCGCTGGGACATCGCGCGCTGCGCCGGGGATGTTGCGGAATCGGGGGCGGCGGCAGGTGCGGGGGTGGGGTCAGTCATGGGTGAATTCTAGCAGAGCGGCTCTGAGTGCCCGGCCAGCCCGGTAGGTGCCAACCGTTGGTTGGCACAACCGGCGCCGACCATGCCCGGCCTCGAGCCCGGTAGGTGCCAACCGTTGGTTGGCACGCCCCCGTTGACCAAGGCCGGCCTCGAGCCCGGTAGGTGCCAACCTTGGTTGGCACAACCCGCGCCGACCAAGGTCGGCCTCTACCGATCCGCAGGCCGTGCCAGCACGGCGTCCACGCTCAGCTTGCCGGCGCCGGTGAACAGCAACGGCAGCAACATCGCCATGAACAGCACCGGCAGCTTGAAGTTGCCGAAGCCCTGGTCGCTGATCGCATAGCCCATCGCCAGTTCGCCCAGCGAGTCCCATTGCATCGGCCAGTGCACCGCATAGGTGGCCACCACGGTCAGCACCAGCAGGCTGGCCGCCGCCAAACGCGTGCCGAAACCGAACAACAGGCAGGCTGCGCCGACCAGTTCGAACCAGGTCGCCAGCTGCCAGTTCAGTGCCGCGGGTACCTGATCGAAAGGGAACGGGAAGGCGTCCTGGAGGTCGGCAAACCAGTTCTGGCCCTGCAGCTTCTCGCGGCCGGATTCGAAATATTCCCAGGCCAGCAGCAGGCGCAGGCCGAGCGGGGCCAACCAGGGGGCGAGACGGTCCAGCTGGCTGCGCGTGGCAGCCAGGATCGGCAGGTTCATCGGTGGATCTCCGTGGAAGGGGCGTCAGCGCGGTGGGGTGAGCGGGCCGATCACGCCGGCGCGCAGGAACTGCTGCAGCAGCGCGGCACCGGGTTCGGCCAGCGCATCGGCGGCCAGCCCATGGTCGGTGGCGAGCTGCTGGAGGTAGCGATGGCCATCCAGGCCAGGCTGTTCGCCGATCCGGGACAGCAGGTGCACCGCCAGCGGGCTGAGCTCAGCGAACCGCACTTCACCGTCGGGCTCGCGGCGCACCAGCAGGCCGGTCGGTTCGGACGGCAGCGCACATGGCGCATCTTCGGCACCGAGGCGATGTACCGGCCACTGGTACAACAGCGGCCAGGCCAGCGGCGAGCGCTGCAGCGGTACCCGCAACGGATCGACGTCGCCAGGCGCCGGCAGGGGTTCGGCGGGCAACTGGTACAGCGCGGTTTCCACCCACTCGTAGTGGGCCAGTTCGGCCAGCGCCGGATGCGGCAGCGTGGGCTGCGCCTGCAGCCACTGCACGAACTCGGCGGCCAGTTCGGTGAACAACGGTGTCTGGCAGCGGTGGGTGGCGAAGTAGTGGCGCACCAGCGTGTTCCAGGCCGGTTCGCCGAGCAGGCGCATGCAGACCGGGAATCCAGTGCTCAGCAGGCCGAGCAGGTTGTTGAACAACAGGCGCTGATACACCGCCACCCGGCGCGGGTCCAACCCGGCCGGCGCGGCCACCGCCTGCGGGTCGCGCAGATGCGCGGTGAAGGCGTGCTGCTGTGCGCGCAGCGTGGCGGGAGCCTCAGCCATGTGCCGCTCCCGCGTGCATGGCCTGCAGGCGGCGGATGGTCTGCAGCTCGCCCTGCAGTTCTGCGTAGGGCGGGAAATTGAAATCGCGTTCGAGCAGGGTGGGGCGCGGCCCGATGCGCGCATAGGTGCGCGCCAGCAGTGCCCAGACCGGGTCGATCACCGCGCTGCCATGGGTATCGATCTTCAGGTCCGGCGCTTCGTCCAGGTGCCCGGCAACGTGCAGGCAGACAATGCGATCGGCGGGCAGGCCAGCGATGAAGGCATCGGCATCGTAACCGTGGTTGCAGGCGTTGACGTAGACGTTGTTGACATCCAGCAGCAGGTCGCAGTCGGCCTCGGCGAGCACGGCCGTGGTGAATGCCAGCTCATCCATCGCCGGTTCCGGCGCCAGGTAGTACGACACATTCTCCACGGCGATGCGGCGACCGAGCAGTTCCTGCACGCGTGTGATGCGCGCGGCGGTGTGGCGCACGGCTTCGTCGGTGAATGGAATCGGCAGCAGGTCGTACAGATGACCCTCGTCGCTGCAGTAGCTCAGGTGTTCGCTGTACAGCGGCACGCGGTGTTTTTCCAGGAACTGGCCGACCTGTTCCAGCAGCTGCGTATCCAGCGCTGCGCTGCCACCCAGTGACAGCGACAGCCCATGGCAGCTCAGTGGATGGCGCTGTGCCAGTTCGGCCAGCGCGTCACCGGCCGGGCCGCCAACGTGGATCCAGTTCTCCGGTGCACATTCGAGGAAATCGAAGTCGCCGGCCGGTGCATCGCGCAGGTCCTGCAGCAGCGCCCGGCGCAGGCCCAACCCCGCGGCCGCCGCGCGAAGCGGCGACCGTGGGTGGACGACGCTGGCGCGGACGTCAGTGCTTGCCACCGCACTTGCCTTCGCCGCACTTGCCTTCGGCCGACTTCTTGTCGCCGGTCTTGGCCTTGGCACCGGCGGCCGCACCGGCAGCCTTGCCCTTGTCGGCGCCGCACTTGCCTTCGGCGGTCTTGCCGTCGGCGCCACATTTGCCTTCGGCGTGCTTGCTGGCGTCAGCGGCCATCTTGGTGTCGGCGGCCTTGGCGTCGGTGCTGGCCTTGGCCGCCTGACCGGCCACCAGGTAGCCCTGGGCCAGGTCGCTCATGCTCAGGGCCGAGGCGCTGGCGGTCATGCCCAGGCCGGCGGCCAGGGCGGTAGCCGTCAGCAGGGACAGGGTCTTGTTGGAACTGCTCATCGGTCGTGCTCCTGGGTGGTGTGGGCAGATGCCCGGGTGGCCGGCAGGAATGCCGGTGGAAACGATGGTGCAGCGATCCTACTCAACGAATCCTCGCCAAGAGCTCAAATTTTCGTGAGGTTTGTTACAGAAGCATCCGGAAGGTCCGCACCGGGCAGGCCCGGCGCCCACAATGCGGGGGGAATACCCCAAAAAAGAAGGCCGCTGTCACCAGGACAGCGGCCACCTTGGAGTCAACTCCGGTGTTGCAGTGCAGCGTCAGATCTGGCCGGTGCTGGAGGTCTCGTCACGCTTTTCACGCGGCGGCAGCGGCTGCTCGCCGTGCACCAGGAACCACACGTTCTCGGCGATGTTGGTGGCGTGGTCGCCCACGCGCTCCAGGTTCTTGGCCATGAACAGCAGGTGGGTGCAGGGAGTGATGTTGCGCGGGTCTTCCATCATGTAGGTCAGCAGCTCGCGGAACAGCGCGGTGTACTGCGCGTCCAGGCGCGCGTCGTCTTCGCGCAGTTCCAGCGCAGCGTCGGCGTCGTTGTCGCGGTAGGCGGCGATGGCACGGCGCACCTGCTGCGCGGCCAGCCGGCCCAGTGCACGCAGGCCCTGGATCTGCGGCAGCGGCGGCACCTTGCCCAGCGCGATCGAACGCTTGGCGACGTTGGCGGCGTAGTCGCCGATACGCTCGATGTCGGCCGGAATGCGCAGGCCGGCGAGGATCTCGCGCAGGTCGCGCGCCATCGGGCCACGCAGTGCCAGGCGCATCACGTCGTGGCTGATCTGCTGCTCAAGCGCATCGATCGCTTCGTCGTTGGCGATGATGCGATGGGCGGCGTTCTCGTCGCGCTTCTCGATCACGTCCATCGCCGCTTCCAGCTGGGCGACAGCCATCTCGCCCATGCGGACGATCTCGGCCACCAGGCGCTGCTGTTCTTCGTCGTAGCTCTTGACGATGTGGTCGTTGGGAAGATTCATGGTTGTTCCACTCTGTAGAGTCGAGCCATGCTCGACTGCCGTTGTCTGTAGAGTCGAGCCACGCTCGACTGCCGTTTCAGCCGAAGCGACCGGTGATGTAGTCCTCGGTCTGCCGCTGCGACGGCTGCGAGAAGATCACTTCGGTACGGTCGTGCTCGATCAGGTCGCCCAGGTACATGAAGGCGGTGTAGTCGGACACGCGCGCGGCCTGCTGCATGTTGTGGGTGACGATGACGATGGTGTACTCGTTCTTCAGCTCTTCCACCAGCTGCTCGATGCGGCTGGTCGAAATCGGGTCCAGCGCCGAGGTCGGCTCGTCCAGCAGCAGCACCGACGGGCGCAGGGCCACGGCACGGGCGATGCACAGGCGCTGCTGCTGGCCGCCGGACAGGCCCAGTGCGCTCTGCCCCAGCTTGTCCTTCACTTCGTCCCACAGCGCGCCCTGGCGCAGCGCCTGCTCGACGCGGTCGGCCATGTCTGCCTTGCTCAGCTTCTCGTGGTGGCGGATGCCGTAGGCCACGTTCTCGAAGATGGTCATCGGGAACGGCACCGGCTTCTGGAACACCATGCCGACCTTGCTGCGCAGGCGGTTCATCGGGTACTTCGGCGACAGGATGTTCTCGCCGTCCAGCAGCACCTCACCGCGCGCTTCCAGCTTCGGGTACAGCGCATAGATGCGGTTGAAGATGCGCAGCAGGGTCGACTTGCCGCAACCGGAGGGACCGATCAGCGCGGTCACGCGCTTTTCCGGAATTTCCAGGTTGATGCCCTTCAGGGCATGGAACTTGTCGTAGTAGAAGTCCAGTCCGCGCGCGGCAAGCTTGACCGGAGCCGGCGTGTGCAGGCTCTCGTGCGAGGACGGCACGGCGATGCGCTGCATCGGCACGGCATTGGAGAGGTCGTTCATGGCGGTTTCCACGGAAAGGTCAGTCATGGGAGATACGGTTGCGCAGCAGGATGCCGCGGGCGGCAAGGCTGACCAGCAACACGAAGACAGTCAGCACCAGGGCACCGGCCCAGGCCAGCACCTGCCAGGATTCATACGGGCTGCCGGCGAACTGGTTCATCACCACCGGCACCGAGGCCATCGGCTGGAAGATGTTGTTGTTCCAGTACTGGTTGCCGAAGGCGGTGAACAGCAGCGGCGCGGTCTCGCCGGAGATGCGCGCCAGCGCCAGCAGGATGCCGGTGATGATGCCGGCCGACGCGCTGCGGTACAGCACCTGCACGATCACCTTCCACTGCGGGATGCCCAGCGACAGCGCCGCTTCGCGCATCTGCGAGGGCACCAGGCGCAGCATTTCGTCGGTGGTGCGCACCACCACCGGCAGCACGATGAAGGCCAGCGACAGCGCACCGGCGAAGGCCGAGAAGTTACCGCCGGTCTGCATCACGTACAGGGTGTAGACGAACAGGCCAAGCACGATCGACGGTGCCGACAGCAGGATGTCGTTGACGAAGCGGACCACGGTGCCGGCCTTGCGGGCGTTGCCGTACTCGGCCAGCCAGGTGCCGGCCAGCACGCCCAGCGGGGTGCCGATGCCGATGGCCAGTGCACACATCACCGCACTGCCGAAGAAGGCGTTGGCCAGGCCGCCTTCCTGCATCGGCGGCGGTGTCATCTTGGTGAACAGATCCCAGTTGATGCCGGCCAGGCCCTTCGAGGCCAGGGTGAACAGGATCCAGCCCAGGAAGAACAGGCCGAACAGGGCGGTGGCGCAGGACGCCGTGATGGCAACGACATTGCCGATGCGGCGGCGCAGGTACAGCGAATCAGCGGTAGTGGACATCAGTTGCCCTCCTTGCGGGACAGGCGCATCAGCATCAGGCGGGCGATGGCCAGCACCACGAAGGTGACGATGAACAGGACGAAGCCGAGCAGCAGCAGCGCCGAGCGGTAGGTTTCAGTGGCTTCGCCGAAGTCGTTGGCGATCAGCGCGGCGATGGTGGTGCCCGGTTCCAGCAGCGACGGCGACAGGCGCACGCTGTTGCCGATCACGAAGGCCACCGCCATCGTCTCGCCCAGAGCGCGGCCGAGGCCGAGGAAGATGCCGCCGATCACCGCCGAGCGGGTGTAGGGCAGCACGATGTCCCAGCTCACTTCCCACTTGGTGGAACCCAGCGCATAGGCCGATTCCTTCAGGCGGGTCGGCACGGTCAGGAACACTTCGCGCATCACCGAAGAGATGAACGGGATGACCATGATGGCCAGCACGAAACCGGCGGTGAGCATGCCGATGCCCAGCGGCGGGCCCTGGAACATCGGGCCGATGATCGGCCACTCGCCCAGGGTTTCGTTGAGGAACGGGGTGACGTACTCGGTCATCACCGGCACCAGCACGAACAGGCCCCACATGCCGTAGATGATCGAGGGGATGCCGGCCAGCAGTTCGATGGCGGTGCCGACCGGCCCGCGCAGCCAGCGCGGAGCGACTTCGGTGAGGAAGAAGGCGATGCCGAAGCTGACCGGCACGGCGATGACCATCGCGATCAGTGCGGTGACCAGGGTGCCGTAGATCGGAGCGAGGGCGCCGAACTTGTTTTCGACCGGATTCCAGTCGGCGGAGAAGAAGAAGCTCAGGCCCTGCATCTGCAGGGCATGGCGGCCGCCCCACAGCATCGACAGCGCGGCGCAGGCCAGGGCGATCAGGACGAAGATGACGGTGCCGACCAGCACCCATCGGAACAGTTTGTCGTTGCGGGCATCACGCGCATCACGCGTGGACGGGGCGGCTACAGGCTGGGCGATGGCATTCATGGGGACGGCAGGGCCAGGAGGGGGCGGGGCGGTACGGCGTGGAAGCAACGGTGCCCGCGCGGGGCGGGCACCGTCGGGTCCATCACTTCAGGTCGGTCGCCCAGTAGGCCTCGATCTGCTTGACCAGCTCGGCCGGCAGCGGCACGTAGTGCAGCTCGTTGGCCTGGGCCTGGCCGTTCTCGAAGGCCCACTTGAAGAAGGCCAGGGTGTCCTGGTTGCGCTTGGCGTCCTTCGGCTGCTTCTGCATCAGCATGAAGTTGGTGGCGGTGATCGGCCACGCCTGCTCGCCCGGGGCGTTGGTGATGACCAGGTTGAAGTCCTTGGCGCTGGCCCAGTCGGCGCTGGCTGCTGCGGCGGCGAAGGTTTCCGCGCTCGGCGCGACCCAGTTGCCGGCCGCGTTCTGCATGGCGGTGTACGGCATGCCGTTCTGCAGCGCATAGGCCAGTTCGACGTAGCCGATCGAGCCCTTGATCTGCTTCACGTACGAAGCGACGCCTTCATTGCCCTTGCCACCGACGCCGTCCGGCCACTGCACCGAGGTGCCTTCGCCGACCTTGCTCTTCCACTCCGGGCTGACCTTGGACAGGTAGTTGGAGAAGTTGAAGGTGGTGCCCGAACCGTCCGAACGGTGGACCAGGGTGATCTTGCCGTCCGGCAGCTTCACGCCCGGGTTGGCGGCGACGATGGCCGGATCGTTCCAGGTCTTGACCTTGCCCAGGAAGATGTCGGCCAGCAGGGCGCCGCTCAGGCGCAGCTTGCCGGCTTCCAGGCCTTCGATGTTGACCACCGGCACCACGCCGCCGATGGCGGACGGGAACTGCGCCAGGCCGGCCTGGGCCAGCTCTTCGCTGCTCAGCGGCTTGTCCGAGGAACCGAAATCGACGGTGCCGGCCTTGATCTGGGCGATACCGCCGCCCGAACCGATCGACTGATAGTTGATCTTGGCGCCGGTGGTGGCGTTGTAGTCGGCCGACCACTTGGAGACCAGCGGGAAGATGAAGGAGGCGCCCGCGCCGGACACTTCGGCGGTCACCTTGGCACCGGCGGCGGCCGGAGCGGCGGCACCGTCGGCAGCCGGCTGCTGCGCGGCCTGCTTGTCGCCACCGCAGGCCGACAGGCCCAGGGCGATGGCCAGGGAAAGGGCGGCAAGGCCGGCCGAGTGCAGTTTCATGGTCACTCCATAGCGGGGTAGAGCCGACGTGGTCGGCGGATGCGGCTATGAAATGATGTTTTTGTTACAGCCGTATTACGACCATGACAGAGGTGTCCTGGATCACGTTCTGACAGGGGTTTCACGGGGTTGGGCCGCCCTGGGAAAGGCCCTGGAGACCCCGGATCTGCGCACCGGCATGACCGCCGGTTGGCCTGAGTAGCGTCGAGCTTGCTCGACTGCTCCCTGCCCTTGGTAGGTGCGGACCGTTGGTCCGCACGCTCACGCACCCAGCCGGGTCTTTGGCCCTTCGTAGAGTCGAGCTTGCTCGACTGCCTTTGGCCCTTCGTAGAGTCGAGCTTGCTCGACTGATGCCCGCCGCGAGCAGTCGAGCAAGCTCGACTCTACACGCCCGTGCGCCGCAAACGAGAAAGGCGCGAGATCTCGAGGATCTCGCGCCCGGTTGGGGCCGGCGGGGGAGAGAGGACCCGCCGGCCCCGTTCCTGCGGGGGAACGCTTACTTCAGGTTCTGCGACCAGTAGGTCTCGATCTGGCGCACCAGGCTGTCCGGCAGCGGCACGTAGTCCAGCTGGCGGGCCTGGGCGTCGCCGCTCTTGTAGACCCAGCGGAAGAATTCCTGGGTGGCCTTGCCGTTGGCCGCGTTCTTCGGCTTCTTGTGCACCAGGATGAAGTTGGTGGCGGTGATCGGCCAGGACTCGGCGCCCGGGGCGTTGGTCATCACCAGGTAGAAGTCCTTGGCGCTGGCCCAGTCGGCGCTGGCGGCGGCCGCGGCGAACGAGGCGTCGCTCGGCTGCACGAACTTGCCGGCGGCGTTCTTCATCGCGGTGTACGACAGCTTGTTCTGCAGCGCGTAGGACAGTTCGACGTAGCCGATACCGCCCTTGATCTGCTTCACGTAAGCGGCAACGCCTTCGTTGCCCTTGCCGCCGATGCCGGCCGGCCACTGGACCGAGGTGCCTTCACCGACCGAGCTCTTCCACTCCGGGCTGACCTTGGACAGGTAGTTGACGAAGTTGAAGGTGGTGCCCGAGCCGTCCGAACGGTGCACGACGGTGATCTTGGCGCTCGGCAGGGTCACGCCCGGGTTCAGCGCGGCGATGGCCGGGTCGTTCCAGGTCTTGATCTTGCCCAGGAAGATGTTGGCCAGCACGGTGCCGTCCAGCTTCAGCGCGCCCGGGGCGATGCCGGCCACGTTGACCACCGGCACCACGCCGCCGATCACCGACGGGAACTGGGCCAGGCCCGAAGCGGCCAGTTCTTCCGGCTTCAGCGGGGCGTCGGAGGAGCCGAAATCAACGGTCTTGGCCTTGATCTGCGCAATACCGCCGCCCGAGCCGATCGACTGGTAGTTGACCTTGTTGCTGGTGGCGGCGTTGTAGTCGGCCGACCACTTGGACATCACCGGGTAGATGAACGAGGCGCCCGCGCCGGTGATTTCAGCGGCGTTGGCGGCGAACACGGACGACGCTGCGAAGACGGCAACGGCAACGCGCGACTTGAAGGCGTGGATCACGGGGTGGCTCCTGGGTTGATTGGGATGCGGGGTTACCCGCCCGGTGCACATTCCATAACGGTTCGATGACAGCGCAGGGACCGTTGTATGACGCAACCGTTACAGCGCTGGCCGCTGCGGTTGCGGCGGAGTCCGTGAAGGTTTCGCGTGCGCTTCCAGGCTGCGCGGAAGCGCACCGCCACCCTCTATATGTCGTCATCGGAGCATCTGGACCGACGCGTGCGCATCCCGGGAATGGGCATCCGGCAGCGATGCCAGCGTCACGAACCTGGCCGCACGGCGCCGCGCTGCACGTTGAAGCCGATACATCACGCCCTGTACCGCAAGGCCTCGACACAGACCACGGCCGAATTGCGTCGTCCGCATGACCGCACGAAGAAACCTGTGTTTGGTGCGCAGTTTGTCATTCGACTGTCATGGTTTTAACGGAACGTTCGCAAAACGCTTGACCGGCCTGCCGGCGTGGCGTTCTGCCCAAGCCATTCCAACCCTCTGGAGAGATCCAAAATGCGTTCCCATTTGCTCGCCGCCGCGGTCGTTGCAAGCCTCGGTCTGGTTTCCGCCGACGCCTTCGCAGCCCCCGCCAGCTCGGGCGTTTCCCAGGCACAGCTGCAGCAGCTGCAGGCACAGATCGCCGCGCTGCAGGCCCAGGTCCAGCAGTTGCAGAACGATTCGCAGGCGCTGCAGGCGCAGTCCGACGCGCAGTCCGAAGTGAACATCACCCAGGCCCAGGCCCTGGAAACGGCGCAGAAGACCCAGACCAGCGTCGACAAGCTGGCCAAGCTGGTCAATGACAACAAGATCGGCGGTCGCATGTTCTTCGACCTGACCAACATCGACAAGACCAGCAACGGCAAGGACACCGCCGCCAGCGGCACCGGTCTGGACGTCAAGCGCTTCTACCTGACCGTCGACCACAAGTTCAACGATATCTGGTCGGCCAACCTGACCACCGACTTCCAGTACAGCTCGGCCATCGGCAACACCGAACTGTTCGTCAAGAAGGCCTACGTGCAGGGCAGCTTCGACCCGGCCTTCAACCTGCGCGTCGGTGCCGCCGACATGCCGTGGATTCCGTACGTCGAGAAGTTCTACGGCATGCGTTATGTCGAGAACACCCTGACCGACCGCCTGAAGTACGGCAACTCGTCCGACTGGGGCCTGCATGGCTTCGGCAACCTGGGCAACAACTTCAACTACGCCGTCTCGGTGGTGTCCGGCGCCGGCTACAAGAACCCGACCCGCAGCAAGGGCATGGACGTGGAAGGCCGCGTGGCCTACACCCCGAACGAGAACTTCGTGGTCGCCGTCGGTGGCTACAGCGGCAAGCTGGGCAAGGAAACCGACATCCAGAGCGCCGAGAACACCTACACCCGCGCCAACGCGATGGTGGCCTACGCCGACAGCGACTTCCGTGTCGGTGGTGAGTACTTCCAGGCCAAGAACCTCAACAACGTGACGACCGTTGCCACCGACAAATCCAGCGGCTGGTCGGTGTGGGGCAGCGTGCGCGTGACCGACGGCGGCATCAACGTGTTCGGTCGTTACGATGACACCGACGTCAGCAAGACCCTGGACCCGACCCTGGGTGACAAGTACTGGAACGTCGGTGTCGAGTTCCCGGTCATGAAGAACCTCAAGCTGTCGACCGTGTACAAGTACACGCATCTGGCCAACGCCAGCGACAAGAAGAACGACAAGACCAAGGAATTCGGCGTCTGGGGCGACCTGTCGTTCTGATTGCCTGAAGCACCCTTGCTGGAAATGACGACGGCGGGCCTTGTGCCCGCCGTCTTCGTTTGATCACACACCGGGTGCCGCGTCACGCCGGCGCGGTGGTCTTTTCCTTGAACCGGCACAGGTCGGCGATCACGCAGCCCGGGCAATCCGGCTTGCGCGCCTTGCACACATAGCGTCCGTGCAGGATCAGCCAGTGATGCGCGTCGAGCAGGAACTCGGACGGAATCACCTTCACCAGCTTGTCTTCCACCTCGCGCACGTTCTTGCCCGGGGCCAGGCCGGTACGGTTGGCCACGCGGAAGATATGCGTATCCACCGCCATCACCGGTTCACCGAACGCGGTGTTGAGCACGACGTTGGCGGTCTTGCGGCCGACGCCGGGCAGCGCTTCCAGTGCGTCGCGATCGCGCGGCACTTCACCACCATGCTTGTCCAGCAGGATCGCGCAGGTGGCGATCACGTTCTTCGCCTTGGCGTTGAACAGGCCGATGGTGGCGATGTACTGCTTCAGTCCGTCTTCGCCCAGCGCGAGGATCTTCGCCGGCGTGTTGGCCACCGGGAACAGGCGACGGGTGGCCTTGTTGACGCCGACGTCGGTAGCCTGCGCCGACAGCGCGACCGCCACCAGCAGCTCGAACGGCGAGCTGTATTCCAGTTCGGTCTTCGGGTGCGGGTTGAGTTCGCGCAGGCGGGTGAACATCTCCACCACGTCGGCGCGCGGCATCGCGCCGGCACGGCGCGCCGGTGCGCGCGGGGTCTTCTTCGCGGTGGCCATTACTGCTCCTTGCCGCTGGCGCGGGCCTTGGCCCGGGCGAGGATGGCGGCCGCCGCAGCGGGCAGGGCGGGCTTCACATCCGGCGCCGGCGCCGGCGTGCGTCGTGCGTCGCGCTCGGCCTCGCGTCGTGCCAGGCGCACCGCACGGGCGCGGTAACGCTCGCGCGCGGCCCAGGCCGTGTGCAGCTGCTGCTGGGCCTGTTGCAGGCGCTGCGGAAGCTCTGGGTGGCCGGGCAGCAACTGTTCGTCACCGGCAAGGGCCACATAGTCCATCAGCCCGGCCTGCAGGGCGCCATCGAGATCGTCTGCCTGGACCCGGGCGAACAGCTGCGCGGGGTTGGGTCGGGATGCCATGGCGTCAGCGGTTCTGGAAGGCCGGCGGGCGGCGCTGCAGGAAGGCGCTGGTGCCTTCGCGCATGTCCTCGGTGGCGAACAGCAGGCCGAACTGCGCGCTCTCGTATTCCAGGCCGGCCTCCAGGCTGCATTCGCCGCCCACGTGCACCGCATCGAGCAGGCCACGCAGGGCCAGCGGTGCCGAGCGCGCCAGCTGGCGGGCGACATCCTGGACGCGATCGTCCAGCGCGTCGGCCGGCACCACTTCGTTGACGATGCCCAGTTCCAGCGCACGCGCGGCGGTGATCGGTGCACCCAGCAGGCACAGCTCCAGAGTGGCGGCGCGACCGCACAGGCGCAGCAGGCGCTGGCTGCCGCCGAAGCCGGGAATCAGGCCGAGGTTGATCTCCGGTTGGCCGACCTTGGCGGTATCGGCGGCAATGCGCAGGTGGCAGGCCATCGCCAGCTCCAGGCCGCCGCCCAACGCAAAACCGTTCACGCGGGCGATCACCGGCTTGGGCATGCGTTCGATCTGGCGCATCAGGGCCTGGCCCAGCAGCGAGAAATCACGTCCCTGAACCGCGCTGAGTGTGTTCATCTCCGTGATGTCGGCGCCGGCCACGAAGGCCTTCGGGCCGGCACCGGTCAGCACCACCACGCGCACGTCCGGGTCGGCGGCGGCGGCGCTGAACGCCTCGGCCAGGGCCTGCAGGGTCGCGGCATTGAGGGCGTTGAGCTTGTCCGGGCGCTGGACGGTCACGGTGCGGATGGCGCCGTCGTCGGCGACAGCGATCAGGGCATCGGCCACGGGGAAACTCCTGGAACGTTAAAAAAAAGTGATATTGAACTCTGCAAACGCAGACGGGTCATAGCCTGCATCGTGAGTAGCGGTTACACGTTGCGCCCGTTATCCTAACCCGTCGCCTCAGGGCGGCGCAGAACGTCCCTGAGTTACCACCCCTGGAGAACTGTTTGATGAAGTTGCGTTCTATCGCGGTCGCCGTCGCGGCCCTGGCCCTGACGGGCAATGCCTTCGCCCAGGACGTTTCGTCCGAAAAGGGCAAGCTGAGCTACTACTTCGGTTACGACTACGGTAACAACCTGGCGGAGCTGACCGGTCGCGGTGAGCAGCTGGACATCAACTCGGTGGTGAAGGGTCTGCAGGACGCCTACGCCAAGAAGCAGCCGGCGATCACCGCCGAGCAGCTGAAGCCGGCCGTTGAAGCGTTCCAGAAGCGCGAGCAGGGCCGTGCCCAGGCCGCCAAGGCCGAGTACGAAAAGGCTGCTGCCGAAAACAAGACCAAGAGCGATCAGTTCATCGCGGCGAACAAGGCCAAGGCCGGCGTGCAGTCCCTGCCGAGCGGCGTGCAGTACCGCGTGATCGAAGCCGGCAAGGGTGCCAAGCCGACCCAGGCCAGCACCGTGCAGCTGGAAGTGGCCGGTCCGTTCCCGTACGGCCAGCGCCCGACCGAAGCCCGCCCGGCCCAGCAGATCCCGTCGATCAAGGTCAGCGAAGTCGAAATGAAGGCCATGCGCGAGACCCTGCTGCAGATGCCGGCAGGCTCGAAGTGGGAAGTCACCCTGCCGCCGGACCAGGCCTACGGTGCCGACCCGCGCACCCCGTTCCCGCCGAACGTGGCTGTGCAGTTCGAGATCAAGCTGGTCAGCGTCAAGTAAATCGAAGCAGCAAACCCAACGCGCCGGTGATCCCACCGGCGCGTTTTTGTTTGCGCAAATCCCGCCCAATCGCGCTACTGTTGACGGGTGCAAACAATGGAAGAATCGGCGCGTGTTGTCGCAAGTCCCTGCATCGGAGTGTGCACGCTGGATCCGCACCGGCAATGCACCGGCTGCGGGCGGAACCTCGACGAAATCGCGCGGTGGTCGTCGATGAGTAATGACGAACGCAGCCGCATCCTGCATCGCGTGCAACCGTTGCGTGCGCAGCTTCAGCAGTCGCTTCGCGGCTCGCTGGCCGACCCCGAACGATTGATGCGCGCGCTGCATCCGTTGGCCGATCCCCCGGCCGGCGATGGCTGGAACCGCAGTGAACTGATCGATCTGTTGCCGCCTGGGCCTCCCGTGGAAGCGGCGGTGCTGGCCGGTATCGTGCCGCGCGCCAACGGCGCCCAGGTGATTCTCACCCGCCGTACCGAAACACTGCGTACGCATGGTGGCCAGGTCGGCTTCCCCGGTGGCCGCACCGAACCTGACGACCGCGACGCGCTGGCGGCCGCACTGCGCGAAAGCCAGGAAGAAATCGCATTGGCGCCAGGCCAGGTGCAGGCACTGGGGTATCTGGATCCCTTCGTGACGATTACCGGCTACCGGGTCACCCCGGTGGTGGCGGTGGTCGATCCGGACTTCGTGCCGATACCGCAGCCCAGCGAAGTGGCCGAGGTGTTCGAGGTGCCGCTGGACTACTTGATGGCTGCCGACAATCTGCGCCAGGTCGAAATCAACCATCGTGGCCGCATCCGCCACGTCCTCGAATACGGCTGGCCGGGCCAGCGCATCTGGGGCGCCACCGCGGCCATTCTCTACAACCTGCGTCGCCGCCTGGAGCAAGTGCAATGAAGCCGATCGATCCGCCGTGGACCACCCTGGTCGATGTCGCCACCCTGGCCGCTGCAATGGGCGAGGGCGTGCGCGTGGTCGATGCGCGCGCCACCGCCAGCACCGCCGTGCGCGTGGTCGATGCGCGGGCCTCGCTGGCCGATCCGCAGGCAGGTGGTGGCCAGTATCTGGCAGGGCATGTGCCGGGTGCGGTGCATGCCGATCTCAATCGTGACCTGTCCGATCTGTCGCGCGTCGGCCATGGTCGCCACCCGTTGCCGGACAGCGATGCCTTTGCCGCCAAGCTTGGCCAGTGGGGCATCGGCCCCGACACCCAGGTGGTGGTCTACGACGGCAGCGACGGCAGCATGGCCGCCTCGCGCCTGTGGTGGCTGCTGCGCCTGATCGGGCATGGCAAGGTCGCCGTGCTCGACGGCGGCATCGCCGCCTGGCAGGCGGCCGGCCATGCACTGGCGACCGGCCAGGAAACGGTAGCAGTGCTGCCCGCCTATCCAGGCCGTTTCGACACCGCGCAGATCGCCAATGCCGATGAAATCAGCGCACGCCTGAAGCACGCACCGGGTTGGCTGGTCGATGCGCGCGCCGGCGAGCGTTTCCGTGGCGAGGTGGAGCCGCTGGACCCGGTGGCCGGACACGTGCCGGGGGCGGTCAACCGTCCGTTCGCCTTGAACGTGCTCGACGGCCGCCTGCGCGATGCACAGGAACTGCGCGCCGAACTGCAGGGCGTGATCGGCAATCGCGATCCAGAACAGGTGGTGTTGATGTGCGGCTCCGGCGTGACCGCCTGCCATCTGCTGCTGGCGATGGAAAGTGCGGGCCTGAGCGGCGCGCGCATCTATGCCGATTCCTGGAGTGGCTGGGTCAGCGACAGCAGCCGTCCGGTTGCCACTGGCGCTTGAGCGATCCGAGCAACAAGCAGTCGAGCATGGCTCGACTCTACAAAGGCACCCTTCAATCGATTCGACCCCGTGCCGACCAACGGTCGGCACCCACCAACAGCAGCGGGAAACTATCGAAGGCGGGGTGGGTCCGGTTGCGAGGGTGTCCGCGGCATGGATGCCGCGGCCAAGCCCCCATGGACGGGTTTACGGCGTCCCTCGCAACCGGACCCACCCCGCCATCCCACGGAATGCCAGCGTTTGACGTTGACGTTGCCTCTGCGGGTGCAGGGCGCAGCCCTGCCGCTCACCCAACAGGCTGCAACGGCACCTTCGCCAGCACCCGCGCCCACGGGAACAGCGGCCCCGGATCGCGCTTGCGCGCCACCGTCAGTGCCGGATCATCACTGGCCGGCACCTGCTCCCGGTCCAGCTGGTCGTGTCCGGCAATCCGCCGCAGCGACGGGTAGCGCGCCACCAGCGCCAGCAGCAGCCGCTCCAGCGCCTCCAGCTGCGCCTCGGTGTAGGCCTCCTCCATCGCCTGATGGCGGCTGTCGAACCAGTGCGGGTAGCGCCCGGTATTGACCAGTTCGATGCCCAGCGTATGCGTGTTCATGCCGCGCACGTGGTGGGCCACCCGCTCCGGCGCCACGTACTGCACCACGCGGCCATCGCGGTCGATGTAGAAATGCCCGCTGTTGCCGGCACCGCTCTCGTACAGCACGCGCTCGCCGTACTCGCGGGCCATGGCCAGGTCGGGCAGCTCAGTGCAGTGGATCACCACCATCTCCAGCGTGGCCGGGTCGCGCAGCGGCAGGCGGTCGTGGTAGGGCAGGGGCTGCAGCTGCAGGCCGGGCAGGAGCGGATTGGGCATCCGGCGATGCTAGCATTGCGGCATGAACCTGCCTTCCCTTTCCTCGCCGGTGCGCGCGCACGGAGCCTGTGCATGAGCCGCGGCCACTGCATCCTGTCCCACGGCTTCGAGAGCGGCCCGGGGGCGATCAAGGTGACCGCGCTGGCTGAGGTGGCACAGCGTCTGGGCTGGAGCCACGAGCGCCCCGACTACACCGATCTGGACGCCATGAGCGAGATCAGCCGGGTAGGCGATGTGCCGACCCGACTGCGCCGCCTGGTCGAGCGCGCTGCCGTTGCCGCCCGGCAGGGCCCGGTGGTGCTGGCCGGGTCGAGCCTGGGCGGCTACATCTCCGCCCTGGCCTCGCTGCAGGTGCCGGTGGCCGGCCTGTTCCTGATGGTGCCGCCGACCACCATGGGTCCGATGCCGGCGCTGGATGCTGCCGCGGTGCCGACCACCGTGGTGCAGGCCTGGCATGACGACGTGGTCCCGGCCGCCGGGGTGATCGCCTGGGCACAGGCGCGCGCGGCGCAGCTGCTGCTGGTTGACGACGGGCACCGCCTGGAGCACCACGTGGAGGCCTCCGCGCAGGCCTTCGAGCGTCTGCTGCGGCAACTGTGAAGCCCGGGCGCACGGCGCGCCCGCCCGCTTTGACTACAATGGCAGCCCCGCCGCCCCTGGCGCGGGCCTGCCGGCCGTGCTGCGGCCCTCCTTTCCGACCGGCCCGGCCCCTGTGCCGCGCCCGACCACCTGCGAACCGATCCCGTGAAATTCTTCGTCTCCTGCGCCAAGGGCCTGGAATACCTGCTTGCCGATGAACTGTCGGCCCTGGGCCTTGGCAAGGCCACTGCCACCATTGCCGGCGTCAACGCCGAGGGCGAACTGGAGCAGGCGCTGCGGATCGTGATGTGGTCGCGCCTGGCCAGCCGCGTGCTGTGGCCGATCGACGAGTTCGACTGCCCGGACGAGCAGGCCCTGTATGACGGCGTGCGCGCGCTGCCGTGGCACGAGCACATCAAGCCGGAGATGACCCTGGCGGTGGATGCGCACGTGTCCGGCGACAAGATCACCCATGCGCGCTTCGCCGCACAACGGATCAAGGACGCCATCGTCGACCGCATGCGCGATGAGGGCCTGGAACGCCCGTCGGTCAACACCGACCTGCCGGACGTGCGCGTGAACCTGTCGCTGCGCAAGGGCCGTGCTTCGCTGTCGATCGACCTCGGCGGTGGCCCGTTGCACCGTCGTGGCTGGCGTGGTGCCGCCCACGAGGCGCCGCTGAAGGAAAACCTGGCCGCCGCGCTGCTGCTGCGCGCGCAGTGGCCGCGCCTGCACGCTGCCGGTGGTGGCCTGCTGGACCCGATGTGCGGCAGCGGCACCCTGCTGATCGAAGGCGCGCTGATGGCCGCTGACGTGGCTCCCGGCCTGATGCGCCATGGCAGCCTGCCGCCGAGCCGCTGGCTGGGCTTCGACAAGGCGGCCTGGAAGACCATCCAGAGCGAAGCGCGCGAGCGCGAAGCCGCCGGCCTGGCTGCGCTGAAGCCGGTCATCCATGGCAGCGACATCGATCCGACCGCGATCCAGGCCGCCCGCGAGAACGCGGAAGTGGCCGGTGTGGCCCACGCCATCCGCTTCACCCGTGCCGACGTGGCCGATCTGGCCGCGCCGGAGCAGGAAATCGGCGCGGTGGTCTGCAACCCGCCCTACGACGAGCGCCTGGCCGCCGACCCGGCGCTGTACCGCGCGCTGGGCAATGCCCTGCAGAAGGCGGTGCCGCAGTGGCGCGCCAGCCTGCTGTGCGGCAACGACGAACTGGCCTTTGCCACCGGCCTGCGCGCCGGCAAGAAGTACCAGATGTTCAACGGTGCGCTGGAATGCGCGCTGATCGTCTGCGATCCGATCGCTGTGCCGGGCCGTGACCCGGCGCAGCCGCGCGAGCTGAGCGAAGGCGCGCAGATGGTGGCCAACCGCCTGCGCAAGAACCTGAAGAAGTTCAAGAGCTGGCGCGCGCGCGAGGACATCACCTGCTTCCGCGCCTACGACGCGGACCTGCCGGAGTACGCGGCCGCCATCGACGTCTACGAGGAAGACGGTGGCAAGCACCGTACCTTCCTGCATGTGCAGGAATACGCGGCACCGGCGGCGATTCCGGAGAACGACGTGCGCCGTCGCCGCAACGAACTGCTGGCCGCCGCGCGTGAAGTGTTCGGCGTGCCGCCGGAACAGGTCTCGATGAAGTCGCGCGAGCGCGGCAAGGGCGGCAGCAAGTACGGTCGTTTCGAGCAGCGCGATGAGTTCATCGTGGTGCGCGAGAACAACGCGCTGCTGCAGGTGAACCTGTTCGACTATCTGGACACCGGCCTGTTCCTCGACCATCGCCCGCTGCGCCGGATGATGGCCGAGCAGGTGCGTGGCAAGCGCTTCCTCAACCTGTTCTGCTACACCGGCGTGGCCAGCGTGCAGGCCGCCGTGGCTGGTGCGGCCAGCACCACCAGCGTCGACCTTTCGGCGACCTACCTGCAGTGGTGCTACGACAACCTGGCCTTGAACGGGCAGGGCGGCAACCAGCACCTGCTGGTGCAGGCCGATGCGATGGCCTGGCTGGAAGGCGACCGTGGCCAGTATGACGTGATCTTCTGCGATCCGCCGACGTTCTCCAACTCGGCGCGTGCCGACGACTTCGACGTGCAGCGCGAGCAGCTGAAGCTGCTGCGCGCGGCCGTGGCGCGGCTGGCGCCCGGCGGCGTGCTGTACTTCTCCAACAACTTCCGCCGCTTCAAGCTGGAAGAGAACGCCATCGCCGAGTTCGCCCAGTGCCGCGAGATCACCGCGCGCACCATCGGCCCGGACTTCGAGCGCAATGCGCGCATCCACCGCGCGTGGGAGCTGAAGCGGTTGGGGTAACCCCGGCGGAAAAACACCGGTAGTGCCGGCCGCTGGCCGGCAACGGGGTCAGATCCTCAGAAGGTTCATGGGATGCCGGCCAGCGGCCGGCACTACCCATATCTGGCCGGTAGATCCACGCCGTGCGTGGATGGCGTTTACACCAGCGCCACCACCAGCCCCAGCACCGGCAACGCGATCGCCAGCGGCGCGATCCACGTTGGCCGATACGGGTACAACCCGAACGACAGCGCCACGCCACCCACCGTCATCGCGCCAAGCCACAGCACCGGGCCCATCGCCCAGCCGTGGTCGGCCACGCACAGTGCGAAGGCCACCGTCAGCAACGCCCAGCCCAGCACCCGCCATTGCGTGCGCCGTGCCGGTGCGGCAGCGGCCTTGCCATGCAGATCGTGCTGGTGCTTTTCCATCGCCAGCGACAATGCGGTGAACGCAGAGAACGACAGCGTCAGTGCCAGCAGCATCATGCGCCGGCCTCCGCTTCGGTCGTTTCAATCTGCGTCTTGGACGCAGCTGCCTCCGCAGCACGCTTCTTCTTCTCGGCCGCACTCAGCGGCGGCGTCCAGCGCTGCATGCGCCAGCCGCACATCGCCAGCATCGCGCCGAAGGCAATCATCGACAGATCGACGCCGGCCAGCACCCAGTCACCGTTGCGCAGGGTGACGCCGAGGTGGGCGTGCGTGGTCAGCGCGTTGACCACCGGCACCAGCGCGAACGCGGCCGCGCCCAGGTACAGCTGCCACGCCCACATCATCCGCTTGGGCCAGATGAAGGCGGCCAGCAGTGCCGCGCCCCAGGCATAGAAGAACACGTTGGCCTCGGCGCTGGAACGCTCGGCGATGTCCAGCGGCAGCAGGCGGTTGCCCCAGAAGTAGGCCGCGAAGGCGATCGGCAGGCCGGCCACGGTGCCGATGTTCAGCGCATCGACCAGGCGCAGGCCGAAGCCGGTGCGCCCGCTCTTGGCATGCTTCGGCCGTTCCTTCACCGCCCACAGCACCACGCCACTGGCTACCATCAGGCAGCCGACCAGGCCGGACAGGAAGAACAACGCGCGCAGGCCCCAGTCGGCGAAGCGGGCCAGGTGCAGGCCGTACAGCACGCCACGAGTGGCGGTGGCGCCACCGGACGGCGGCGTTTCTTCCAGCAGCGCACCGCTGACCATGTTGTAGCGCACGGCCGGAGTGTCGGTGGACAGGCGCTTGCCGTCGCGCTGGCGGATGTCGATCACCGCATTGGCCGCGCCCGGATTGGAGACGGTGAAGCCGGCCACTTCCACGCCGTGCCAGTGTGCGCGTGCGCTGTCCAGCAGCTGTGCGATCGGCAACGGGGTGGCGCGCCCTTCGGCCGGCGCGGTCACCTCCGGCATGCCACCGAAGGCCTCGAAGAAGAACTTGTCCTCATCCTGCGGGTAGGCCACCTTCACCCCCCACGGCAGGTACATGATCATCAGGGTGACGATGCCGGTGTAGGTGATCATCGCGTGGTAGGGCAGTGCCATCACCGCGCTGACGTTGTGGAAATCCAGCCAGGAACGCAGGCCCTTGTCCTTGCGGAAGGTGAAGAAGTCCTTGAAGATTTTCTTGTGGGTGATGACGCCGGTGATGATCGCCACCAGCATGAACATCGCGCAGAAGCCGACCAGGTAGCGCGCCCACAACACCGGGATGTAGTGCAGGTCGAAGTGCAGGCGGTAGAAGAAGTCGCCACCACGGGTCTCGCGCGCCTTCAATGCCTGGCCGGTGTTCGGGTCCAGGGTGGCATCACCGAAGCCACCGCGGCGGCCACGGCTGGAGTCGGCCAGTTCCGGCGGCAGCCGCCAGAACATCTGCATGGCTGGGTTGCGCGGCTGCGGCAGGGTGACGAACCAGTTCTCAGCCTGGCTGGCATTGGCCTGCAGGTAGTCCACCGCGCGCTGCGCGGCCACATCGATGCTGACCTTGTTGGCCGGCAGCTCCGGGCGCATCCAGCGGCTGATTTCCTCGCGGTAGTAGCTGGCGGTGCCGGCCATGAAGATCAGCAGCAGCAACCAGCCGACCAGCAGCCCGGTCCAGGTGTGCAGCCAGGCCATCGACTGGCGGAATCCGTTCTTCATGCCCAGGCTCCCATCAGTCGCGCGATGCCGGCCATCAGCAGGGTGGGGGCGAGGATGCCGACCCAGGCGCGCAACGCGCTGCGGGTGGCAAACGCCCACAGTGCGGCGCAGGCGGCAACCAGGATCGCCAGCAGCATGCCGGTCAGCACGGTCTGGCCGCGTGCGCCGGGCAGGGCCACCGCGCAGAACACGCTGGTCATCGAGGCCAGCGCATAGCCGCCGAAGATCGCGGCCAGCGAACGTGACAGCACGCCCCAGCGCGGGTTGGAGAAGAAGGGGCGGGGGCTGGCGGTTGCGGGCGAGCGGTCCACGGCGATCCTGCAGGTTTCAAGGGAAGAAGGCCGGCGCACCGAAGCGCGCCGGGGTTGGCCATCCGTGGCCGGGTGCCGGTCGCAGAACCGGCGCCATCCATCGGGGTCAGAGCTTCCAGCGCAGCGTCACGGTGACGTTGCGTGGTTCGCCCCAGTACACGCCGTTGTAGAAACCGACGTTGTTGAAGTACTTCTTGTCCAGCAGGTTGTTGATGTTCAGCTGGGCGCTGAAGTTTTCGTTGAAGCGGTAGCCGCCGGCGAGGTTGAGCAGATGGAACGCGTCCTGGGTGATGTTGGCCTTGCTGCGATCGGCCTTGGTGCTGGTGTTCCAGATGCGGCTCTGCCAGGTCACGCCACCGCCCAGCCAGAAGCGGCCATCGATGCCGCCGGGGCGCCAGCTGGTGTTGAGCCGGAAGGTGTCCTGCGGGGCGGTGGTCCGCTGTAGCACGCCGTCCTTGTTGCGGATGACGGTATGGGCGAAGCCGGCCGAAATGTTCCACTGCTCGCCGATGCTGCCCTGGGTCTCGATCTCCCAGCCCTTCACCTTGTTGCCCTTGCCGGTGGAGCGATAGGCCTGGCTGCCGTCGGGCAGTGAGTTCACCGGCACCGAATCATCAATCTCGGCGACGTTGTCCTGCTTGCCTTCGAACACGGCGGCCGAGGCATTGAGCAGGCCGCCGAAGAACTCGGCCTTGACGCCTGCTTCGTACATGTTGCCGACCACCGGCTCCAGATAATTGCCGTTGCGATCGCGGTAGTTCTGCGGCTTGAAGATGTCGGTGTAGCTGACATAGCCGCTGAAAATGGAGTTGAAGTCGTAGATCAGGCCGGCATACGGGGTGAGCATGTCGTCCGGCCGGTAGCCGGTGCGGGTGGTGCGGTTGCGGTTGCCGTCGGCATCGTAGCCATAGGCCCAGCTGCGGGTTTCCCAGCTGCCATAGCGCGCGCCGATCACGGCCAGCAACGGATCGGCCAGGCGCAGGCGTGCGGCGACATAGGCTGCACGCTGGCGCAGTTCATTCTGCGATGACAGGCGGCCGAGGCGGGTGACGGGCAGCACCGGCACCTCGCCGGTCCAATGGCGCCAGTCCGGCACCATGGCATAGGCATCGTCATAGTCGAAATCCATGCCTTCCGATTCGCCCTTGCGCACCGCCTGGCCGAGCCCGAACACCAGTTCGTGCTCGCGGCCGAACAGCTGGAACGGGCCACCGACATTGACGTCGAACACGTCCATCGTGCTGTGTTCGTTGAAGTGCGAGATGTAGGCGGTGATGCCGCTGCCATCGGCGCGCGGGTTGCCGGCCGCGCCGTACCAGACGCTGCCATCGGTATCGCGCACGGCGTGGCTGAAGTTGCCCTTCACCGACCAGCCGTTGCCCAGCTGCTGCTCCAAACGCGCGAAGCTGGTCTTTTCCACGATCGGCCAGGCGCTCCACGAGGCCGACAGATTGGTCGAGCGTGGCAGGTTGGCCGGCGCGCCATCGGCGCCCCAGTACGGCACCACGCCCCAGGTCACGCCGGTGGTGCGCGGCGACTGATACTCGTAGCCCACCTCGAACAGCGTGCTGTCGCTCAGGTCGGCCTGCACGATGCCGTAGAACACGTCCTTGTCCAGCGCATAGACATCACGGAACGAATCGCTCTGCTGCTTGGCCGCGACCACGCGCGCACGGATGCGTCCGTCCCAGGCGACTGGGCCACCCAGGTCGGCTTCCAGGCGGCGGTTGTTCCAGCGGCCCACGGTGAGGTTGGCGCCCATCTGGAAGGTATCGGTGGGACGCTTGCGGATCATGCTGATGGTGCCGGACGGATCGCCGGCGCCGGTGGTCAGGCCGGTGGCACCCCGGATCACTTCGATACGCTCGTAGATCACGTTGTCGGTGTTGGTCTTGACCGAGCCACCGAAGGTGTTGAGCATGCCATCGATCTGGAAGTTCTCGATGGTGTAGCCGCGCGAGACATAGTTGATGCGCTCGCTGTCGGTGACCGACACGCTGACCCCGGTCACCTGGCCCATCACGTCCGACAGCGAGAACAGACCCATGTCGTCCAGGCGCTGGCGGGTGATCACCGTCACCGACTGCGGCGTTTCGCGCAGCGACAGGTCCAGCTTGGTCGCACTGCGCGCGCCCTTGACCGTATAGCTGTTGGGCATCTCGCCGTCGGCGGTCACCTTCACCGTATCGAGCGTGCGCGCGGAAGGATCGGCGGTGCCGTCGGCGTGGGCCAGCGGAGCGATCATCAGTGCGGTCACGGCCAGAGCCAGCAGAGTAGGACGGGGGGAGTTGAGCGGCGTTGCCATCGGTGCGGTTCCATGCAGGACGAAACAGGCGATGGAATGCGCAGACGCAGCAGCCGTGCGCTTCGCGCACGTCGCCCAGCGAGTCCCATCGACGGGGCGCCACCCGCGCAGTGCGGGCGACCCGGTAGTCGGGGGATGTACACGGGCGAAGGGGCGGGTGGGTGCGTGCTTCCGTGCCCCGCTTGGCTAAGCGTACAACCGATCAGCAAATGATAGGCATTCGCATTTCGTTAATCAAGCGTGAGGGCGGCATTCGCCGGCGCAGGGTGTACCTCAGAAGCGGAAGAGGACAGTCGCGGCGTGCAGCAGCAGGCCGATCAGGCCGCCGACCAGGGTGCCGTTGAAGCGGATGAACTGCAGGTCGCGGCCCACGCTCAGTTCCAGCTGTTCGACCAGGTGCCGCTCGTCCCAGCCCTTCACGGTCTGCGCGATATGCGTGGTCACGCCCTCGCGCAGGCGCCCGGTCAGACGTTGCGCACCTTCCAGAAGATGCTGGTTCAGCGCGTCGCGCAGGGCCGGATCGGCCTGCAGGCTGGCACCGAGCGAACCCAGGCTGCGCTGCAGGTGGCCGACCAGTGCCGAATCCTCACGCTGCAGGTCCGCGCGCAGGCTGGCGTGGATGCGCGCCCACAGGCCCTGCACGTAGTCCTGCAGCGCCGGGTGGTCGATCATTTCCTGTTTGAGCTGCTCGATGCGCTCGGCCAGCGCCGGATCCTCGCGCAGGCGCTGCACGTAGTTCTGCAGCCAGGTCTCGTAGTCCTGGCGCAGCGGGTGCTCCGGTTCGCCCAGTACCTGCTGCAGTTCTTCGAGCACCGCACGCGCCAGGCGTTCGGCCAGGCTGTCGCCGATCTCGTCGATCGGCTTGACCCAGTTCACCGTGCTCGACAGCGTCGGCCATTCGCGCTGGATGTAGCGCACGATCAGCTGCGAGGCGCGCTCCTTCACTTCCGGCTGCTCCAGCCAGCGCCCCAGCCGTTGCAGGCCTTCGTCCAGCACGCGCTGGTGGCGTCCATCGGCGGTCAGCAGGGCCAGCAGTTCGCCGGCGGTGGCGGCGGCATTCCACTGCCGCAGCTGCTGTACCACGAAGGCATGCAGCTGCCGGCGTACGGCCGTCTCATCGAAGAAATCCAGCGCCTGCAATGCCCAGCCGCGGGCCATGTCGGCCAGCATCCGCGAGCGCGCCGGGTCGGCCAGCCAGCTGCCGAGGCGGCTGGCCGGATCGAACACTTGCAGCTTGGCCAGCAGCACGCCCGGTTCCAGGAACTGGTCGCGCACGAACAGGGCCAGGCTGTCGCCGATGCGTTCCTTGCTGCGTGGGATGATCGCGGTGTGTGGAATCGGCAGGCCCATCGGCCGCCGGAACAGGGCAACGACGGCGAACCAGTCGGCCAGCGCACCGACCGCCGCGGCCTCGCAGAAGGCCGAGACCCAGGCCCAGATGCCGCGCTCGCCCTGCCAGTGGCTGACCGCGAAACCGGCCAGCATCAACAGCAGCAGGCCCAGCGCGAGGGCTTTCAGGCGCCGCAGCTGGGCGCGGCGCGGATCATTGGCAAGCGTCATGCCGGAAGTCTAACCGCCAGTAGTGCCGGCCGCTGGCCGGCAACGACAACGCACCGGGAACGTTCATGGGGTTGCCGGCCAGCGGCCGGCACTACCGCAGGGTTCAGAGCGCTTCGAGCTGCTTGCGCAGCGCGGCCAGCTGCGCGCGCAGGGTATCGTTCTCGCGGGTCAGGGCAACCACGCGGCGGCGCAGCGCCGGTGCGTCCTCACCCAGCTGCTCCAGCGCCGACAGCACGTCGGCATCGCGGCTGGCGATCTCGTCCTCGTCCGCTTCCTCGAAGTCCATCTCGGCCGGTTCAGGCTTCGGTGCGCGCGGCTTGCGCTTGGACTCGCGCACGCGCTTGGCGGCCTGCTTCAACTCGTCCTTGCCGCCGGCAGCGGCGGCGCGTTGCTCGTCTTCCGGCAGATCGGCCACGGCGGCAGCAGCGCTGATCGAGATCACACCGGCTTTGACCGCTTCCACCACTTCGGCGGCGGCCTGGGCATGGATGCGTTCGATCATGCCGACCTGGCTGGTGCTCAGCTTGGCTTCGCGGGCCAGTTCGGCGCGGCTGATTTTCGGTGCCGGTTCCCACGGCGGGCTGTCTTCGCCGCCCTCGTCGGCGATGTCGGCGGTGCCATCGCTTTCGCGCTGCAGCTGGGCCTGCTCGACCTGCTTGCGGGCGGCCAGGATGTCGCGCTTGCGCAACGCCAGCACGCCACGCTGGAAATCGGACACGCTGCGCCGGCCCAGGTGCTGCTCGATCATCCACAGGTGCACGTCTTCCATGCTCTGGAAGCGGGTGTTCTGCACGGTGTTGAACGGCAGGCCGTGCTTGCGGCAGATGCCGAAGCGGTTGTGGCCATCAACCAGCACGTCGCCCCACAGCACCAGCGCATCGCGGCAGCCTTCGGCCAGGATGCTGCGCTCCAGCGCGTCATGTTCGTCCGCGGTCAGCGGGTCGATATAGGCCTTGAGTTCTTCTTTGACGACGATATCCATGGGCACGGCAACGAGCAGGAGCGGAACCGCCCATTGTACCTGCTCGCCAGCGCCGGCCCGGGCTCAGGCGGTGGCCCGGATCATCTCGCTCAGGGTGCCGGTGATCTGGTCGATCTGCGCCTTGTCCACGATCAGCGGCGGCGACAACGCGATGATGTCGCCGGTACAGCGCACCAGCAGCCGGCCGTCGTGGAAGCAGCGCCGGAACACCTCGTAGCCGCGGCTGCCGGGCATGTCCCGGCGTGGCGCCAGCTCGACCGCTCCGACCAGCCCGAAGTTGCGGATGTCGATCACATTGGGCAGGCCCTGCAACGCATGCAGCGATTCCTGCCAGTATTCGCCCAGTTCGATGGCACGTTCGAACAGGCGCTCCTCGGCGTAGACCTCCAGTGTGGCCAGGGCCGCCGCGCAGGCCAGCGGGTGGCCGGAATAGGTGTAGCCGTGGAACAGTTCGATGGCCTGTGGCGGTGCCTGCATCAAGGTGGCATGCACGGCGTCGCTGACCAGCACGCCGCCCAGTGGCACCGCGCCGTTGCTGACCGCCTTGGCGAAGGTCAGCAGGTCCGGCGTGACCCCGAAACGCTGCGCGGCGAAGGGCATGCCGACCCGGCCGAAGCCGGTGATGACCTCGTCGAACACCAGCAGGATGCCGTGGTGGTCGCACAGCTCGCGCAGGCGCTGCAGGTAACCCGGCGCGGGCAGGATCACCCCGGCCGAGCCTGCGATGGGCTCGACGAACACGGCCGCAATCGTCGAGGCATCGTGCAGGGCGATCAGCCGTTCCAGGTCATCGGCCAGTTCAGCGCCCTGGCGCGGCAGGCCTCTGCTGAACGCATTGCGCTGCAGGTCCAGGGTGTGCCGCAGGTAATCAACGCCGCCCAGCTGCAGGCCGAAGGCCCTGCGGTTGTTGGGCAGCCCGCCCAGCGCCATGCCACCGAAACCCACGCCGTGGTAGGCCTTCTCGCGGCTGATGAAGCGTGTGCGCTGGCCCTCGCCGCGCTGGCGGTGGTAGGCCAGCACCGTCTTCATCGCGGTGTCCACCGCTTCGGAGCCCGAGCTGGTGAAGAACACATGGTTCAGCGGCGTCGGCGCCAGTGCGGCCAACCGCTGCGCCAGCGCGAACGCCGGTGGCGAGCCCATCTGGAACGCAGGCGAGTAGTCCAGCGTGCGCGCCTGCTCGATGATGGCGTTGACGATCCGTGGGCGCGCATGGCCGGCATTGCAGCACCACAGGCCGGCCGTGCCATCGAGGATCCGGCGGCCGTCGACATCCTCGTAGTGCATGCCCTCGGCCCGCACCAGCAGGCGCGGCGCGGCCTTGTACTGGCGGTTGGCGGTGAACGGCATCCAGTACGCCTCCAGTGACTCGGGGCGCTGGGTGGCGAGGTCGTGCAGGTCGCTTTCAGGGCGCTTCATGCCGGCTCCATCGGGTCCGATAGGGTGAATGTAGCGCAGCCGCGTCACGGCGGAGTCGCGGCCACGCCGGTATAACCGGGGACACTGTTCCGAGGAGCCTGACATGGCCGACTTCCCCGACCGCAGCCACTGGCAGGCGCTGTCCCAGCGCCTTTCGATGCCGGGCCAGGCCTTCATCGATGGCCGCTACACCGACGCCGCCAGCGGCGCACGCTTCGACTGCATCAGCCCGATCGATGGACGGATACTGGCGGCGGTCGCCGACTGCGACGCGCAGGATGTGGAACGCGCGGTGCTGGCCGCGCGGCACGCCTTCGAGGCCGGCCACTGGTCGCAAGCGAGCCCGGCCCATCGCAAGCGCGTGCTGCTGGCGCTGGCGGCGCTGGTGGAAAAGCATGCCGACGAGCTGGCCCTGCTGGAAACCCTGGACATGGGCAAGCCGGTGCGCGACGCCCGCCGCATCGACCTGCCCGGCGTGGTGCGCTGCCTGGCCTGGACCGCCGAGGCGGTGGACAAGCTGTACGGCGAGATCGCACCCACCGGTCCGCATGAACTGGGCCTGGTCACGCGCGAGGCGGCCGGCGTGGTGGCCGCGATCGTGCCGTGGAATTTCCCGCTGCTGATGGCCTGCTGGAAGATCGCGCCGGCGCTGGCGATGGGCAATTCGGTGGTGCTCAAACCCTCCGAGCGCTCGCCCTTGAGTGCGCTGCGGCTGGCGGCGCTGGCCGCCGAGGCCGGCCTGCCGGACGGCGTGCTGAACGTGCTGCCCGGCCACGGCGCGCGCGTCGGCGAGCCCTTGGCGCTGCACATGGATGTGGACGTGCTGGCCTTCACCGGCTCTACGGCCACTGGCGCGAAGCTGCTGGCGTACGCGGGCCGGTCCAATCTGAAGCGGGTCTGGCTGGAATGCGGTGGCAAGAGCCCGCACCTGGTGTTTGCCGACGCGCCGGATCTGGACGCGGCGGCCAAGGGCGTGGCGCAGGGCATCTTCTTCAACCAGGGTGAAGTCTGTACCGCCGGTTCGCGGCTGCTGGTGCAGCGCTCGATCCGTGAGGACTTCGTGCGCCAGGTGGTTGCCTACGGCCAGCACATGCAGCCTCGTCATCCGCTGGACGCCGATGCGCCGATGGGGGCGCTGGTCGACGCCGCGCACGCGGACAAGGTGCTGGCCGACATCGCCCGCGCCGAGGGCGAGGGTGCCCGCCTGCTGCTGGGCGGCCACCGGGCCGAGGTGGAGGCTGGCGGCTGCTACGTGCAACCTACGGTGTTCGACCAGGTGCGGCCGGAGCAGGCGCTGGCGCGCGAGGAGGTGTTCGGCCCGGTGCTGGCGGTGCTCGGCTTCGATGACGAGGCCGAGGCGGTACGTCTGGCCAACGACAGCCGTTATGGGCTGGCGGCAGGGCTGTGGACGCGCGATCTCGGCCGCGCCCATCGGGTTGCGCGCCAGCTGCGCGCCGGTAGTGTGTGGGTGAACGGCTGGGACGGTGGCGATATGACCGCGCCATTCGGCGGTTACAAGCAGTCCGGCAACGGTCGCGACAAATCGCTGCACGCGTTCGACAAGTACAGCGAGATCAAGGCCACCTGGATCCAGCTCTAGCCGCGCCCGGTTCTGCGCTGTTCCGTAGCGTCGAGCTTGCTCGACGGCTGTCTGCACATTTGTAGAGCCGAGCCATGCTCGGCTGCACCTCGCGAAAGGCCGTCGAGCAAGCTCGACGCTACGGAAGGGCGCCCGCCACCTTCGTCGGCATCGGTGTCGGCTGAAACCATTGGCCCGTGTGGCCACCGGCCCGTGGCAGAATCGAACGATCCACCGTTGCCCGTACTGCCGATGTCGACGATCACCGCTGCCGCGCCACCCGTGAATTCCCCCCGTCGTGTCCTGCTGGCCAGCCTGATCGGCACCACCATCGAATTCTTCGATTTCTACATCTACGCCACGGCGGCGGTGCTGGTGTTCCCGCACCTGTTCTTCCCGGACAGCAGCGAACAGGCGGCGCTGCTGCAGTCACTGGCAACCTTCGCGGTGGCCTTCATCGCCCGCCCGGTCGGCTCGGCGGTGTTCGGGCACTTCGGCGACCGCATCGGCCGCAAGGCCACCCTGGTCGCCGCGCTGCTGACCATGGGCCTGTCCACGGTACTGATCGGCCTGCTGCCGACCCACGCGCAGATCGGCCTGTGGGCGCCGGCGCTGCTGGCGCTGTGCCGTTTCGGGCAGGGCTTGGGGCTGGGCGGCGAGTGGGGCGGTGCGGTGTTGCTGGCCACCGAGAACGCGCCGCCGGGCAAGCGCGCCTGGTATGGCATGTTTCCGCAGCTGGGCGCGCCCATCGGCTTCCTGCTGTCGGCCGGCATCTTCCTGCTGCTGGGGCGCTACCTGAGCCAGGACGACTTCCTGCAGTGGGGCTGGCGCATTCCGTTCGTGGCCAGCGCGCTGCTGGTCGGCCTTGGCCTGTGGGTGCGCCTGAACATCCACGAGACCCCCGACTTCAAGCAGGCGCTGGAACGCAAGGCGCCGGTGCGGCTGCCGATGTGGACGGTACTGCGCGATCATCCGGTGCCGATGCTGCTGGGCACGCTCGGCGCGTTCGCCACGTTCGTGCTGTTCTACCTGATGACGGTGTTCAGTCTCGGCCATGGCACCGCCGTGCTCGGCTACAGCCGCGAGCAGTTCCTGCTGATGCAGATGGCCGGCATGCTGTTCTTCGCGCTGGGCATCCCGCTGTCGGCGCGCTATGGCGACCGCTGGGGCACGCGCCGTACGATGATCGTCGCCAGCGTGCTGATCATCGGCTTCGGCGTGCTGTTCGCGCCGCTGTTCCAGCCGCACAGTCCGTGGCTGGTCACCGCCTTCCTGTGCCTGGGGTTGTTCCTGATGGGCCTGACCTACGGCCCCTGCGGTACCTTCCTGGCCGAGATCTATCCGGTGGAAGTGCGCTATACCGGTGCCTCGTTGTCATTCAACCTGGCCGGCATCCTCGGTGCGGCGCCGGCACCGTACCTGGCTACCTGGCTGGCCGAGCGCTTCGGTCTGGTCGCGGTCGGTTACTACCTGTGCCTGACCGCGGTGGCGACCCTGTGCGCGCTGGTGGCCCTGCACCGGCGCGCGCTGCGGCTCAACCAAAGAAGCGCTTGAGCGTGCGCCCCAGCCAACCGCCGCCCTGGTGTTCGCGGGCGAACTGGTTCAGGTGCGCCTTGACCTGCTCGGCGTAAGCCTGGTCGTCGCCGCGGATGTGGTTGAACAGCCAGCGCGAGAGCATGGTGCGCAGCTCGTCGCTGATGTCCTCGCCGGCCTGGAAGCGCAGCCGGTACTCGGCCACGCGCTTGATGAAGACCTCATGCACGCGCTTGTGCGCGGCACAGAACGGGTAGCCCGCTTCCTCCATCAGTTCTTCCTCGAACGCGAAGTGCGACATGGTGTAGTCCACCACCTCGTCGATCACCTCGCCCACCGCCGCACGCTGCAGGCTGGCCTGGGCCACGTGCAGGTGGTTGAGCATCTCGATGATGCGGCGGTGTTGTTGATCGATCACATCGATGCCGATGTTCAGATCGTCCTGCCAGACCAGTAGTGCCATCCCCGGCGCCCCTTCATGCGTATGTCGGGGCCGACTGTAGAGCCGCCAACCGCAGGCGGCGTTGATCTGGATCAAAGCGCGGCAATCAGGTCAGCGCAGGCTCGCGCGGGCGCAACGGGCTGGCCACCGTGGTGCAGCTGACCCGGTTGCGGCCGCCGGCCTTGGCCAGGTACAGCTGGCGGTCGGCTTCGGAGATCAGCCGGTGCAGCGCATCGCGCTGCGGGCGCAGGCAGCACAGGCCGATGCTGACGGTCATGCGCAGGGTGGCGGTGCCGATGTCCACCTCCAGCGCGGCGATGCGCTGGCGCAGTTCCTCGAAGTACAGCAAGGCCTCGTCCTGCTCCATGTCCGGCACCAGCAGGCAGAATTCCTCGCCGCCGAAGCGCGCGATCAGGTCCTGGCTGCGTGCATGGGCGGCCACCGCGCCGGCCACGGCGCGCAACGCATCGTCGCCGGCCTCGTGGCCGTAGGTATCGTTGATGTGCTTGAAGTGGTCGATGTCGATCATCGCCACCGCCACGCACTGGCCATGCAGCTGCAGCTGCGGCAGTTGGCGCTGGCTCTGCTCCAGGAAGCAGCGGCGGTTGGGCAGGCCGGTGAGGAAATCACGGGTGGCCAGATCCTGCAGGGTGCCGATCAGCTCCAGCTGATCCACGTTCTGTGAAACGCGGCAGAAGAATTCCTCCCGTGAGAACGGCTTGCGCAGGAAGTCGTTGGCGCCGTTCTTCAGGAAGCGCGGGATCAGCGAGGCATCGGTGTTGCCGGAAATGCCGATCACCGCGACCTTGTCGCGCGAGCGCAGGGTGCGCAGGCGGCGGGTGAACTCCACGCCCTGCATGCCCGGCATTTCCTGATCGACCACCGCCAGGCGGATCGCCGGGTGGGCTTCGATCGCGGCCAGGCCCTCGTTGCCATCGGCGGCTTCATGTACTTCATGGCCGTACATGCGCAGCAGAGCGGCGGCATAGCCGCGCGCGGACGGCGAGTCATCCACCACCAGCGCGGCGATGCGCCGGTTGCGCTCCAGCCGCTGCACCAGCCATACCAGGTAATCGATGCTGCCAGGGGTGTTCTTCAGTACGTAATCGATGATCTGCTGCTGCAGCACGCGCTTGCGCAGGTCCTCGTCATAGACGCTGCTGACCACCACGGTCGGCAGGCCACGCTTGAGGAAGAACTCCACCACCGCGTCGCGGTCGCCGTCAGCCAGCACCAGTCCGGTCAGCACCAGGAACCAGCCGCCGCCTTCGCTCAGCAGACGGTCGGCCTCGGCCAGGGTGGGGGCAACCACGACCGGCAGCTCCAGGCGCTGTTCGATCGCCTCGCGCAGCATGCCGGTGAACGCGCGGGAGTTTTCGACCAGCAGGATCCGCTGTGGCAGTGGATCGGCGAGGTCGCCATCGACGGCGGCCTGCGGCAGCACGGGCATGATGCGGTGGCTCACGAGGGAGGGGCTCGGCACGGATAACGGCGGTTTCGGGTGAAACTTTAGGACGAAAACGTCCGTGCTCGTTGTCTGGCCTATTGCCAGACGAGAAGCGGTTAGTATCTGCTTGAGGTTCTCGACGTCAACTTCGACCTGGAGGTCACTGTGCGATTTTCATGTTTTGGTACGGCTGCTGGATTTCTGATGCTTGCCGCTGCCCCGGCAATCGCGGGCGGTCCGTCGGATTTTCACGGAAAGCCATTGGCTACGGCTGGGTTGGGGCAGGCCAGTCCGGCTGCGATCAATCTCAGCCAGGATCCCAGCTGGCAGCTGTATGGATTCCAGCGTGACGGCATCACCTATTTGCAGGTAAACGACCTCCTCGGAAACGTGCAGCTGATCATCGGCAATGCAGGGGGGGCCTACTGGGTGCTGCCAGCAGGCAACAGCGCGGCCCGGGTTTCGCTGCCCCAGCAGCAGATCCAGATACCGGCAGGCGCCAGCCGCTCGCAGATCTACAGCGGCAGTGATTTCTCGCTGGTGCGTTACCGTAGTGGCGGCGAGGTTATCTGGTCGCTTGAAACACCGTAAAAACGGTGAAGTCCGCAGCGGCGTCGGGATTTCCTGCGCCGCTGCGCTTGCCGCGATGGACGCGGCAAGCGGGTAGTTGTGGCAAGGCAAGCCTTTTGGTGGGCCCCGGCCATCAGGTCTGGGTCTGCGAGCTTCCGTGCCCGAAGGTCGTCACGTGATCCATGGCGTTGAACGATGCCATGCCGTTGTCGGCGGAGTCACCCGTTTCCATCATCGCCATGCGTATCCGATTCCGATGGCACTGCACTGTTCCACCATAGGCAATCGTCCGGCCAGCCAAGCGCTCGACCGTGGCCGTGACCGTGGATGGCGACAGGCTGCGGTATGAATCCAACAGTGCAACCGTCATCAGGATGCCGCGGCGCTCTCCTGTCCGGCCGCATCGCACGCGGATACTGATCTGGCCTGATTCACTGTTGATCAGCAGCGAAACGGCTTCGGTGAGGGCGCGATAGGCCGCCAGCTGCAGGCCGACACTGAGCTGGCAGGGGTCGCCAAGCAAGCGAGGGCGCATCACGCGATGGCTCAGGTCCCAGGTCTTGCGTACGCCGCCGGCCTGTAGAGCGACGTAGAGCCCAAGATGCTCCAATGCTGCGGGGTAGACCATGCTGGTCTGTTCACGAAATTGTCGCGAATGGACCGAAGCCATGTGCAGGAGACTGTTCGCTATCGTGGGATGGCCCTGTGCATTGAGCCAGTTCACTACCTCGCTGAGAGAGGTGTCGATGCCGTCCCCCAGCCTCCTCAGGTGCCGCGCGCGCTCACGGAGATCAAGTTCGCTTGCCACCAATGAATTGCGCGCGTGCTTGAGTGCATCTCTTTCACCCACTTCGCCCAATCGCGAACGGTGGTAGTAATGGGTGATGCGCGAACCCAACACCAGGAGTGCCGCGCCGGTGACCGCCATGATCTGCTGGGTCGCGAAGGCGGCTGGATCGAACGCACCTGTGTGGGGGCTTGGTGTGGTCAGGCCAATGATCAAGTTCAGCGACGGCACGCCGATCGCCGCGCCTCGCCAGCCATACAGGCAGGTGAGCACAACGACCGGCAGCGCCATCAGCAGCTGCATCGACGTTTTGGCGTTGGCTTCGTCCAAGGGCAGCTGTGAGGCGTACAGGCCAATCACCGCCATCAGCATCAGGGCAGCCAGTGCAGGCGGGGCGAAGCCCGATCTCCATCGGGTGTTGTTGGACCGTCGCGTCCACAGCAATGCAAGCGGTGCAAGGGTCAGAATGCCGATGAAGTCGCCAACAACCAGACGCGCGATGCTAGCAAGCACCGGCATCTCCGGTGGTGTCGGCCACAGAAGGTGTGCCAGCATCAGATTGAGCGCCGTGACCACCACCGCCGAAGCGGCCGCGACTGAAATCAGCCACGCATTTTTCGTGGTCACCATCATCTTCCGGTGCAGATGTACGATCAGCATCACGGCAGGCATCAGCAGTGCCGAACCAAGCACTATCCAGGTCAGTCCATACTTCCCGATCATCGGTACGCGCATCTGCGCAAAGTAGGCGTATTCGCCCAATAGCAGGTACGGCCACCATCGAGGGGGGAACAACAGTACTGCAGCCACGCGGACGCCAGCGGGCAGATAGAACTGGTCGAGCGACAACTGGCGAGACGCCCAGCACGCGATGGCGTACAACAGCGCAAGGACCAGCCCCGCCGGGCGGATACGCAACTTCAACTGCAGGCCTTCATTCCACCAGTTCAATCGCACTTCTCCCTCTAGTACGTTCCCTGTCAGTATCCATTCGCCGCGGGACCCGGTTCTGAAGGACGGTATCGGCATGAAATGGATAATGCAATTGCCGATGCGATCTGCTGATCAAGTGAGAATTCCGTCACGCCCTTCTCCATGGGGGCTCTTCACATGCTGTGAAGGACCCGGAAATGCCGATTCTTCGGAATCTGTCCTTGTCAGCTCACCGTTTCACCACAACGCATCCCGCAGCTTGTACCACGACATCGCCGCCACCAGCAGTGGCGTGCGCAGCAGCCGCCCCCCCGGGAACGGCGCATGGCGCAGGCGCTGGAACACGTCCAGGCGCTCGCTCTGGCCGGCGATGGCGGCGGCGATGACTTCGCCGGCCAGACCGGCAGCGGCCACGCCATGGCCGGAGAACCCCTGCGCGAAGTACAGGTTGCCGTCCAGCCGGCCCCAGTGCGGGGCGCGGTTGCGGGTGATGTCCACATAGCCGCCCCAGACCTGTTCCAGCGGCACGTCGGCCAGCCGCGGGAACACCTGGTGCATGCGCCGCTGCATCACCCCGCGCAGGCCCGGCGGTGGCAGCGCCGAGTAGCTGGCGCGGCCGCCGAACAGCAGGCGGTGGTCGTGGCTGAGGCGGAAATAGTCCAGTGCCCAGGCGGTATCGGCTACGGCCATGTCGTTGCCGATCAGGGCACGGGCGCGCTCGGCACCCAATGGCGCGCTGGCACCGATATAGGTGCCGACCGGCATGATCCGCCGTTCCAGCTCGGGCAACAGCCCCTGCAGCCAGGCGTTGCCGGCCACCACCAGCTGCTCGGCGCGCACGCTGCCCTGCGCGGTGCGCAGAGTGGGGCGGGGGCCACGCTGCACGCGCACCACTGCGGAGTTCTCATGGATGACCACGCCGGCCGCACGTGCGGCGTCGGCCAGCCCGCGGGCATAGGCCAGCGGGTGCAGGTGGGCGCTGAGCGGATCGAACATCGCCGCCCGGTAGCGCGGGCTGTCCAGCTGCGCGCGCAGGGCATCACGGTCCCACCACTGCATGGGGTAATCGTAGTGGCGCTGCAGGTGCTCGCAGTTGGCGCGCAGGTCACGCTCGTGGCGCTCGCGTATGGCGACGCTGGCATGGCCTTCCACCCAATGGCAGTCGATGCGGTGGCGGTCGATGCGTGTACGCATCGCCTGCACCGCGTCACGTGACCAGTCAAACAGATGGCGTGCATCCTCGCGGCCAAGCTGGCGCTCCAGTTCGTCCACCTCGCAGCCATAGCCGACCAGTGCCTGGCCGCCGTTGCGGCCGGACGCCCCCCAGCCGATCCGCTGCGCCTCCAGCACCACCACGCGGCGCCCGCGTGCGGCCAGTTCCAGTGCGGCGGTCAGGCCGGTGTAACCGGCACCCAGCACGGCCACATCGGCCTGCACATCGCCGCGAAGTGCGGGCAGCGCAGGCGGTTCGGGCAGGCTGGCGGCGTACCAGCTGGGGGGGAAGGCGGCACTCACTGCGGGCCTCGCGGGCGCAGGGCAACGGGGCAGGGCGGGGCGGGACGATCAGCGTTCACGTGCCTAGTTTCGCCGATGGGTGACGGCCGTGGTGTGACGGCGACGACTTGTCGCCGTCGCACGCCGACGGGTAACGTGTCCACACGCCAAGGAGCTCTCCATGCGTCGCCTGCCCTGGGTGGGCCTGCCCACCGACAGCACCGTGCTCGGCCATCACCGCTTCGCGGTGGCCGGCGAAAAGTACGTGCGTGCGCTGGTCGAGGCGGCCGAAGTCACCCCGGTGATACTGCCGAGCCTGCAACCACCGCTGCCACCCGCCGACTGGCTGCACGGCCTCGATGGCCTGCTGCTGACCGGTGCGGTCAGCAACATCGAGCCGCAGCACTACGAAGGCGGTCGCAGCTGGCCGGGCAACCCGCATGACCCGGCCCGCGATGCCACGGCCTTTGCACTGCTGCACGAGGCATTGGCGCTGGATCTGCCGGTGCTGGCGATCTGCCGCGGCTTCCAGGAATTGAACGTCGCGCTGGGCGGCACCCTGCATCCGCAGGTGCACGCGGTGCCGGGCCTGTCGGACCATCGCGAGGACGCGCAGGCGCCGGTGGAGGTGCAGTACGGCCCGGCGCATCCGGTCACCCTGGCCGCCGAGGGCTGGCTGGCGCAGTGGGCGGGCAGCGACCGCGCGCAGGTCAATTCCGTGCACGGGCAAGGCATCGCGCGCCTCGCGCCGGGGCTGCACGGCGAGGCCTGGGCCGAGGACGGGCTGGTCGAGGCGGCACGCAGCCTGCACCATCGGTTCGTGCTCGGCGTACAGTGGCATCCTGAGTGGCGTGTCATGCACGCGCCGTTCTATCACGCTATTTTCCGTGCATTCGGCCAAGCTTGCCGACAGCACCAACAGAACCGACTGGATTCCCGATGAGTTCCCGAACGCGCCCGCGCAAGACGGCCACGCCCCCCGCACCGCAGGAAAGCAGCCTGCTGCGCTGGCTGAAGGAGCGGCGCATCACCGAGGTCGAATGCCTGGTGCCGGACATCACCGGCAACGCGCGCGGCAAGATCATTCCGGCCGACAAGTTCTCGCACGATTACGGCACGCGGTTGCCCGAAGGCATTTTCGCCACCACCGTCACCGGTGAATTCCCCGATGACTATTACGAGCTGACCTCGCCGTCGGACTCGGACATGATGCTGCGCCCGGACCCTGACACCGTGCGCATGGTGCCCTGGGCGGCCGATGCCACCGCGCAGGTCATCCATGACTGCTACACCAAGCATGGCGAGCCGCACGAACTGGCGCCGCGCAACGTGCTGCGCCGCGTGCTGGCCGGATATGCCGAACTGGGCCTGCGCCCGGTGGTGGCGCCGGAGCTGGAATTCTTCCTGGTGCAGAAGAACACCGACCCGGATTTCCCGCTGCTGCCGCCGGCCGGCCGCTCGGGTCGCCCGGAAACCGCGCGGCAGTCGTACTCGATCGATGCGGTCAACGAATTCGACCCGATCCTGGACCTGATGTACGACTACGCCGATGCGATGAAGCTGGACGTGGACACGCTGATCCATGAATCCGGCGCGGCGCAGCTGGAGGTCAACTTCACCCATGCCGACGCCATGGATCTGGCCGACCAGGTGTTCCTGTTCAAGCGCACCATGCGCGAGGCGGCGATGCGCCATGGTGTGTATGCCACCTTCCTGGCCAAGCCGATGGAGAACGAGCCGGGCAGCGCCATGCACATCCACCAGAGCCTGGTGCGGGTGAGCGACGGCAGCAACGTGTTTGCCGGCGAAACCGATGCCGAAGGCGAGTTCAGCCCGGTGTTCGGCCATTACCTGGGCGGGCTGCAGAAGTACGCACCGCAGGCGATGGCGTTCTTCGCGCCGAACGTGAATTCCTACCGCCGGCTGGTGTTCGGCGAGGTCTCGCCGAGCAACGTGCACTGGGGCTTCGACAACCGCACCTGTGGCCTGCGCGTACCACTGGATACGCCGGAAAATATGCGCGTGGAGAGCCGTTTCGCCGGTTCCGACGCCAACCCGTACCTGGCGATGGCCGCGACCCTGGCCTGCGGCCTGCTCGGTATCCGCGAGCGTCTGGCGCCGGATGCGCCGGTGACCGGCAGTGCCAAGGAGCTGGGCTACAACCTGCCGCGCTCGCTGGGCGAGGCGCTGGACGGGCTGGAGCAGTGCAGCGAGCTGCAGGCGCTGTTGGGCGAGCGCTTCTGCCGGGCCTACATCTCGGTCAAGCGCAAGGAATATGAGACCTTTTTCCGTGTCATCAGCTCGTGGGAGCGCGAGTTCCTGCTGCTGAACGTCTGAGCATCCGGAATAGAAAAATCCGCCGCCGGGGGGTAGGCTGGCACCCGTCGCCGGCCCCGCCGGCCCCCCTTCCCGCATTCTGGAGCACCCGATGAAGCTGCGTATCCTCACGCTCGGCCTGGCCTCCGCCATGCTCGCCGCCTGCAGCGGTGGCAACGGCGGCGCGCAGGACAGCCAGGTCCTGAACGTCTACAACTACAGCGATTACATCGCCGAGGACACCATTCCGACCTTCGAGAAGGAAAGCGGGATCAAGGTGACCTACGATGTGTTCGACAGCGATGAGATGGTCGAGACCAAGCTGCTGGCCGGCAACAGCGGCTACGACGTGGTGGTGCCGACGCTGAACTTCTTCGGGCGCCAGATCCAGGCCGGCGTGTTCCTGCCGCTGGACAAGAGCAAGATCCCGAACCTGGCCAATCTCGATCCGGCGGTGATGAAGCGCATCGCCACCCAGGACCCGGGCAACCAGTACGGCGTGCCGTACATGATCGGCACCACCGGCATCGGCTACAACGTGGACATGCTGAAGCAGCGCTTCGGCGGCAGCGCCGACATCGCCAACAGCTGGGACCTGGTGTTCAAGCCGGAGAACATCAGCAAGATGAAGGACTGTGGCGTGACCATCCTGGACACGCCGGCGGACATGATCCCGATCGCGCTGCATTACCTGGGCCTGGATCCGCACAGTGGCGACCCGGCCGAACTGCAGAAGGCCGCCGACCTGCTGAAGTCGATCCGCCCGTACGTGCAGAACTTCCACTCCTCGCAGTACGTCGGCTCGCTGGCCAACGGCGGCACCTGCCTGGTGGTGGGCTGGTCGGGTGACATCATCCAGGCCCGCGACCGTGCCGAGGAAGCCAGCAATGGCGTGCACGTGGCCTATTCGATCCCGAAGGAAGGCGCCCCGCAGTGGTTCGACATGCTGGCGATCCCCAAGGATGCCAAGCATCCGGAGGCGGCCTACCAGTTCATCAACTACCTGCTGCAGCCGAAGGTCGCTGCGGCCAACACCAACTTCATCCACTACGCCAACCCGGTGCCGACCGCGACCCCGCTGGTGGATGAGGCGATCCGTACCGACCCGACCATCTACCCGCCGGCTGATGTGGCCGAGAAGATGTTCACCTACTCGATCAATACGCCGGAGACCGACAAGCTCTACACCCGGCTGTGGACCGAGGTGAAGACCGGCAGGTGAGGGGAGGTGCCGACCGTAGGTCGGCATGCCTTCCCGGCAGGGCCTCGACCCGGTAGGTGCCGACCGTTGGTCGGCACGCTTTCCCGGCAGGGCCCCGACCCGGTAGGTGCCGACCGTGGGTCGGCACGCTTTCCGGCAGGGCCGACCAACGGTCGGCCCCCACCCGATCTGCCAATTCCCGCTTGCCCCGGTGGGTGCCGACCGTTGGTCGGCACGCATTTGCCGCCCCCGGCCGGTAGAATGGCGACCGCTGTCCACCGCCCGCTCCCGGAGCCCCCATGCCCGTTGAAGCCCAGCCGGTAGCCACCGTCGTCGACACGACCGGTGCGCCCGGCTATCTCTCCATTCGTGACCTGCGCAAGGAATTCGACGGTTTCGTCGCCGTCGACGACGTCAACCTGGACGTGCGCAAGGGCGAGATCTTTGCCTTGCTCGGCGGCTCCGGCAGCGGTAAATCGACCCTGCTGCGTTGCCTCGGCGGCTTCGAGACGCCCACCAAGGGCAGCATCACCCTCGATGGCCAGCGCCTGGACGCGCTGCCGCCGTACCAGCGGCCGGTCAACATGATGTTCCAGTCCTATGCCCTGTTCCCGCACATGACGGTCGAGCAGAACATCGCCTTCGGGCTGAAGCAGGATGGCCTGGGCAAGGACGCGATCAGCAAGCGCGTCGGCGAGATGCTGGAGCTGGTGCAGATGGGCCACCTGGGCAAGCGCAAGCCGCACCAGCTGTCCGGCGGCCAGCAGCAGCGCGTGGCGCTGGCGCGGTCGCTGGCCAAGGGGCCCAAGCTGCTGCTGCTGGACGAGCCGATGGGCGCGCTGGACAAGAAGCTGCGCTCGCAGATGCAGCTGGAACTGGTCAGCATCATCGAATCGTCGGGCGTGACCTGCGTGATGGTCACCCACGACCAGGAAGAAGCGATGACCATGGCCACCCGCATCGCGGTGATGGATGCCGGCTGGATCCAGCAGGTCGGCAAGCCCGACGAGGTCTACGAGCAGCCGGCCAACCGCTTCGTCGCCGAGTTCATCGGCTCGGTCAACCTGTTCGACGGGGTGATCGACGAGGACCTGCCCGAGTACGTGACCGTGCGCTCGCCGCTGTTCCCGGCGCCGATCTACATCGCCCACGGCATCACCGGTTATGAAGGGCAGCCGGTCGCGTTCGCGCTGCGCCCGGAGAAGGTGATGATCGGCAAGGACGAGCCGGAAGGGCACACCAACAAGGCCCAGGGCGTGATCGAGGACATCGCCTATTTCGGCAGCCACTCGGTCTACCACGTGCGCCTGCCCAGCGGCGCCAAGGTGCTGGCCAACTTCGCCAACTCGCAGCGCTGGGCCAGCGATGGCCTGACCTGGGGCGACAACGTCTGGGTGCACTGGCGCGACAACGACGGCGTGGTGCTCACCTCATGAGCATCGCCGGCCTGAAGCGCTGGCTGCCGGGGCTGCGTGCCACGGTGATCGGCATTCCGTACCTGTGGCTGCTGCTGTTCTTCGCAGTGCCGTTCCTGATCGTGCTGATGATCAGTTTCTCGCACAGCCGGGTCGGCTCGCCGCCGTACACCTGGCTGCTGCAGTATGTAGACGGCGCGTTCTCGCTGAAGCTGAACCTGGAAAACTACCTGGCGCTGTTCCGCGATTCGATCTACGCGCAGGCGTTCCTGAGCTCGATCAAGATCGCGGCGATCTCCACCTTCCTGACCCTGCTGATCGGCTACCCGATGGCCTATGCCATCGCCCGCCTGTCACCGGCCGCGCGCAACGTGGCGATGATGCTGGTGGTGCTGCCGTCGTGGACCTCGTTCCTGATCCGTGTGTACGCCTGGAAGGCGATCCTGGACCGCAACGGCCTGCTCGACCAGTTCCTGCAGTTCACCGGCCTGCAATCGCTGATGACCAGCCTGGGCCTGCCCAAGCTGCAGCTGATCGATACGCCGACCGCAGCCTACATCGGCATCGTCTATTGCTACCTGCCGTTCATGGTGCTGCCGCTGTACGCCAACCTGGTCAAGCATGACCACCGCCTGCTGGAAGCGGCCTACGACCTCGGCGCCAAACCGTGGCAGGCGTTCCTGCGCATCACCCTGCCGCTGTCCAAGGCCGGCATCATCGCCGGCTGCATGCTGGTGATGATCCCGGCCATCGGTGAATTCGTGATCCCGGAAATGCTGGGTGGCTCGGAGACGCTGATGGTCGGCCGCCAGCTGTGGAACGAGTTCTTCAACAACCGCAACTGGCCGGGTGCCTCGGCGATGGCGGTGGCGATGATCCTGCTGCTGCTTGTGCCGATCCTGCTGTTCAACCGTTCCCAGCAGCGTCTGCTGGAAGGAAAGCAGGCATGAGCCCGCGTACTGCCAAGGGTCTGGGGCTGGGCGTGCTGCTGCTCGGCTTCGCCTTCCTGTACCTGCCGATCCTGCTGCTGATGTTCTACTCGTTCAACAGCTCGCGGCTGGCGATGGTCTGGGCCGGGTTCTCCACCCGCGCCTACAGCGACCTGTTCGCCGACCGTGCGTTGATGGACGCGATGTGGACCAGCCTGGTGGTGGCGTTCTGGACCGCCTGTACCGCCACCGTGCTGGGCACGCTGGCCGCGATGGTGATGACCCGTTTCAAGCGTTTCCGCGGCAAGCCGTTGTTCGGCGCGCTGGTCACTGCACCGCTGGTGATGCCGGATGTCATCCTCGGTTTCTCGCTGATGGCGTTGCTGGCCTCGATGGGCGCGATTCCCGGCTTCCCAGCACGTGGTCTGGCCACCATCTGGATCGCACACGTCACCTTCACCCTGTGCTTCGTCACCGTGGTGGTGTCTTCGCGCCTGCAGGAAATGGACCTCTCGCTGGAGGAAGCGGCGATGGACCTGGGCGCGAGCCGGTTGACCGTATTCGGCCGCATCACTCTGCCGATCATCGCCCCGGCGCTGGTGGCGGGTTGGCTGCTGGCCTTCACCCTGTCGCTGGATGACGTGGTGGTGGCCAGCTTCGTCGCCACACCGGGCTCGACCACGCTGCCGATGAAGGTGTTCGCTTCGGTGCGCATGGGCATCAGCCCGAAGATCAACGCATTGGCCACGCTGCTGGTGTCGGCGGTGTCGATTGCCGCAGTGATTGGCTGGTACATCAATGCGCGAGCGGAAAAGCGCCGCCAGCGCGACCTGCAGCTGGCGCGGCAGGACAACGGCTGACGCCGCAGCCACATCCGGCTCACGGTCGGCAGCGCACAATGGGGGTCACCCTGATGGAGACCCCCCATGACCGTCGAGATCGTCGACCCGGCCAGCGGCCAGGTGACCTACCGCCATGAACTGATGGGCGCTGCCGACATCGAGCAGCGCCTGCAGGCCGCCGCCGATGCCTTCCCCGACTGGGCCGCGCGTTCGTTGCAGGAACGCGGCGTGATCCTGCGCCAGATCGCCGAACAGCTGCGCACGCGCCGTGACGACCTGCAGCAGGCGATGACCCACGAGATGGGCAAGCTCAAGGCCGAAGCGCTGGCCGAAGTGGACAAGTGTGCGGCGGCCTGCGAGTACTACGCCGATCATGCCGCCGACTATCTCAAGCCGCAGCTGATCGATACCGAGGCGCAGCGCAGCTACGTGCGCTACGAGCCGATCGGCTGCGTGTTCGCGGTGATGCCCTGGAATTTTCCGGTCTGGCAGGTGTTCCGCTTCCTCGCCCCGGCGTTCATGGCCGGCAACGTGGCCCTGCTCAAGCACGCCAGCAATGTGCCGCAGTGTGCCGACCTGATCCTGGCCGTGTGCCGTGACGGTGGCCTGCCCGACGGAGTGTTCGACGTGCTGCACATCGACAACGACCAGGCCGCCGACGTGCTGCGCGATGCACGGGTGAAGGCGGTGACGCTGACCGGCAGCGAGCGGGCAGGGCGCTCGATTGCCTCCAATGCCGGCAGCCAGTTGAAGAAGTCGGTCATGGAGCTCGGCGGCAGCGATGCCTTCGTGGTCCTTGACGATGCCGACCTCGACAAGACCGTCGGCGCTGCGGTGAAGTCACGCTTCGACAACAGCGGGCAGACCTGCATCGCCGCCAAGCGCTTCATCGTGGTCGAGGCGTTGGCCGATGAATTCACCCGTCGCTTTGTCGCGGCGGCGGGCGAGCGCCAGTATGGTGATCCCGATGTGCGCGGCACCACGCTGGCACCGATGGCCCGGGCCGATCTGCGCGAGGAACTGCACAAGCAGGTGCAGGCCAGCGTGGCCAAGGGCGCGCGCGTGCTGATCGGCGGTGAACCGATCGCCGGGACCCATGCCGGCTATCCGGCCACGGTGCTCGATCAGGTCGGCCCGGGCATGCCGGCCTACGACGAGGAACTGTTCGGGCCGGTGGCGGCGATCATCCGGGTCAAGGACGAAGCCGAGGCCCTGCGCGTGGCCAATGACACCCGCTTCGGCCTGGGCGGCAGCGTGTGGACCGGCGACCCGGTGCGTGGCGAACGCTTCGCCCAGGGCATGGAGTGCGGCGCGGCCTTCGTCAATGCCATCGTCAAGAGTGACGCGCGGCTGCCGTTCGGCGGCAGCAAGCAGTCCGGTTTCGGCCGCGAACTGGCCGAGCATGGCATCCATGAGTTCATGAACATCAAGACCATCTACGTGGCTTGATGCGGAACGGTAGTGCCGGCCGCTGGCCGGCATTGCCGGGTTGCCGGCCAGCGGCCGGCACTACCAGGTTTTGTGCCACGACCAACGGTCGTGGCCGCCCCCCGTGCCTGGTGGGTATCGACCGTTGGTCGATACGCCCTACAACCACTTCGCGCGCTTGAACAACCGGTACAGGCCCACACACACGCCGCCCACGCCGACGATCATCAGCGGGTACGCCCAGGGTTGGCTCAGCTCCGGCATGTGGCTGAAGTTCATGCCATACCAGCTGGTGATCAGCGTCGGCGCGGCCAGCAGCGCGGCCCACGCACCCAGCCGCTTTACCGTCTCGCCCTGTGCCAGCGTCACCAGCGACAGGTTCACGCTCAGTGCCGTGCCCAGCATCTCGCGCAGGGTATCGATCACGTCGCTGATGCGCACCGCATGGTCGTGCACATCGCGCACATACAGCTTCACCTCGTCCGGGATCAGATCGCCCTGATAGCGCCGGATCTGCGCCAGCACGTCCTGCAGGGGCGCCACCGCCATGCGCATCTTGTTCAGTTCGCGCTTGAGTTCATACAGCCGCACCACCGTGCTGCGCTTGTAGTTGTCGGCGAAGATGTCCTTTTCCAGCAGGTCCAGGGTGTCGCGGAAGCGGTGCACGATCGGCAGGTAGTTGTCGACGACAAAGTCGGTGACCGCGTACAGGCAGTACGACGGGCCCATCTTCAACAGTTGCGGTTCGCGCTCGACGCGCGCACGCACAGGCGCGTAGGACAGCGAGGCACCATGGCGCACCGTCACCAGGAAACGCGGGCCGAGGAAGGCGTGGGTTTCACCGTACTGGATGCGTTCGTCGACCATCTGCGCCGTGGTCACCACCACGAACAGCGAGTTGCCGTAGGTCTCGACCTTGGGCCGCTGGTGCGCGTTGCGCGCATCCTCGATGGCCAGGTCGTGCAGGCAGAATTCCTCCTGCAGTTTCAGCAGTACATCGTCGTTGGGGTCGTACAGGCCGACCCAGACGAAGCCGTTGCCACTGGCGATGACATCGCTGATGGCATCCAGGCTGATGTCGTGGCGTCTGCCTTCGTCATCGTAGTGGACGCAGTTGATGACGCAGGTCGGGTTGGCCGAAGCGGGGGCCGAAGCAGTGGCGGGCAATGACATGCCCGCCATCGTGCGTCAGTGGCGTGTTTCGGACAAGTGAGGATGGCGCCCCAGCACCCAGGCCAACGCCACGTGGATCGGCAGCAGCAGCACGATCCACTGCACGTTGTACTGTGCCTGCAGGCTCAGCCAGTGCAGCACCAGCGCGGCCACGGCCTGCACCGCCAGCAGCCACAGCACGATCCTGAACATGCGCCCCGGCACGCGCCGGCGCAGCAGGGCGATGGCCCCCGGCAGCAGCAGCACCGCCAGCGGCGAAAGCAGCAGCAGGTTGCGGTTGGCCCAGGCCGCGTAGTGGATGCTGAAGCCCCACAGGAACACCAGCAGGCCGCCGGCAACGGTGCAGAACAGCCAGAACGGCAGCGCCAGCCCGGCCAGCAGGCGCGGACGCCGGCGCAGCGCCAGCACACCGGCGGCGACGGCCAGACCCAGCAGCAGCCAGGGCCACCAGCGGCGTGCAGTTTCCTTCGGTTCCGGATCGATGCGGTGCGGCAGCAGTTCCTGCTCGGACTGCACCAGCGGCCGGCCATCACTGTTGCGCGCCTGGCGCAGTGCATCGGCCAGGCGCATCGGTACGAACGCTTCCTGCCAGCGCGACAGCGGCTGGTCGGCGAACGGCCCCAGGCCAAGGTCGAAGCCCAGCCACATCCACGGTGCCGGCGAGGCCAGGCGCACCGACTCGCTGCGGTAGGTGTTGCCGCGCGAACGCCCGGCCAGCTGCGACTTCAGGCCGCCACCCAGCGCCTTGTCCACGGTGTCGCGCACCATCGTGGCGCAGTTGGCGGTGTAGTAGTCGTAGTGGTAGCGCGCGTTTTCCGGCTTCGCGCGTTCGGCCAGATCGGCGGCCATCGCCCGCGCCTGGTCCGGGCGCAGGTCCAGCCACTGCACGCTGGCGCCGCGGCCGGTCTCGTCGTAGTACGACAGGTCCTGCTGCAACGGCAGCGCGACCAGGTAATACATCATCTCCCCGCGCACGAAGCGGCCGATGAAGTCGTCCTCGGACGGATCGAAGTAGCCGAAGTTGTACGAAGTCGCCTGGCCACTGACCGGATCGAGCACGACGATGGCGTCGTGGCCGAAGCGTTCGAAGAACACCGTGCCCGGCTGCATGGTCACCACGCCGATCCGCGGGGCGGGGGCCTCAGTGCCGGCAGGCGCCGCAGCGCCAGACGGGGCCGCCGCCGGCTGCGCGAAGGCGGCCAGCGGCAGGGCCATGGCCAGCACGCACAATGCCAGCCAGAGGGTCGAGATCAGGCCGCGGCGCTTCAAGCGTCGTCCTGCGCGTCCGGCGGCAGCACGGTCACGTGGAAGGCCTGCACCCGGCGCGCATCGGCGCGGGCGACGCGGAACATGAAGCGGTCCAGTGCCAGCTCGTCGCCGACTTCCGGCAGATGGCCCACGGCCTCGGTGACCAGGCCGCCGATGGTGTCGTAGTCCTCATCGGAGAAGCTGGCCCCGAAGCGTTCGTTGAAGTCGCCGATCGGGGTCAGCGCATCGACCACGTACTGGCCGTCGGACTGGATGGCGATCTGCGCCGACGGATCCTCGGCCTCGTCATGCTCGTCGTCGATCTCGCCGACGATCTGCTCCAGCACGTCCTCGATGGTGACCAGGCCGGCAACACCGCCGTACTCGTCGACCACGATGGCCATGTGGTTGCGCGACAGGCGGAATTCCTTCAGCAGCACGTTGAGCTTCTTGGCTTCGGGAATCAGCACCGCCGGGCGCAGCAGCTCACGCACGTTGGCCGGCCCGTTGTCGGCCACCACGCCGCGCAGCAGGTCCTTGGCCAGCAGGATGCCAAGGATGTCGTCCTTGTTCTCGCCGTGCACCGGGAAGCGCGAATGGCCGGATTCGACCACCTGCTTCATCAGTTCCAGGAAGGGCGCCTCGACCGGCAGCGAGACCATCTGCGAGCGCGAGATCATCACGTCGCCCACGGTCAGCTCGGCCACCGAAATGGCGCCTTCCATCATCTTCAGGGTATCGGCGGCGATCAGACCCTCTTCCTGCGCGGTGTGCAGGACAGCGACCAGCTCGTCGCGGGTATGGGGTTCGCCGGAGAAGGCCGAGGTCAGGCGTTCAAGCCAGCCGCGCTTCTTTTCACTGGGCTCCTGTGCGGAGCTACTACTGTCGTCTTCTGACATCTCTGGAAAAAGGGCACCCGGCAAGCCGGGCGTTGGGCCCAGTCTAGCAGGATGTGGCGCCCTGTCAGTGACCGTCGCTGCCTGGGCCGGTGATCGGCGGTGGGGCCAGTTCAGGCCGGGCGGGGGCTTCTTCTTCGGGCAGGTCCAGGCTGTAGGTGCAGCCGGCCAGGGTCTTGCCGGGGTGGGAGGCCACGGTGGAGACGCTGAGGATGATCGACTCGATCTGGGCCTCGCCGGTCTTCGGGTCGGTCACGTCGCGGCTGACCAGCTCGCGTCCGGCCATGAACTTGCCATCCTGGTCGTAGCCGGTCTCCAGCCCCAGCCGCTTGGCCAGCGGGCGTGGGTCGGCCTGGTCGAGGATCGCCATGACGCTGGACCCGGCCACGGCCACATGCTCGGTGCGGGCACCGAACACGCTGATCGGCTGCGCCAGCCGGTACTCGCTCATGAACTGGTTGCCCTGCGGCAGCGGCTGCAGGCCCTGGGCCACGGCCTTGAGCGGGTCGGCCAGCAGGGGCGCCAGCGCGGCCTGGTCGGCCACGCCCTGGCGGCATTCGATCAGGGCCGGCAGATCAAGCGCAGCGGCGGGGGCGGACACGGCAAGCAGCAGGGGCAGGGCAGTACGCAGCAGCACGAAAGGGTTTCCGTTGTAGAGCCGAGCGCAGGTTCGGCGTTGAAATGGCGCGTTCAGCGCTCGCCGGCGTAGGGGTCGGCAATGCCGAGCTCGGCCAGGATCTCGCGCTCCAGCTGTTCCATCGCTTCGGCTTCCTTGTCGTCCTCGTGGTCCCAGCCCAGCAGGTGCAGCACGCCGTGCACGGTCAGGTGCGCATAGTGGGCATTGAGTGCCTTGCCCTGTTCGTCGGCCTCGCGGGCCACCACCGGCGCGCAGATCACCAGGTCGCCCAGCAGCGGGAACTTCACGCCCTTGGGCAGGCCTTCGGGCACTTCGGCTGGGAAGCTGAGCACGTTTGTGGCGTAGTCCTTGCCGCGGTAGTGGCGGTTCAAGGACTGTCCTTCCTTGGCATCAACCACGCGGATGGCCAGGTCGGCCTCGCGGATGCGGCCCTTCAGCGCGGCCGCCACCCACTTGCGGAAACTCACCGCCGACGGCAGGCCGGCACGGGGCAGGGCGTAACTGACGGCGACATCCAGTCGCACGGGACCACGGGTCATGGAGTCGCTCCAGGTTGGATCTGATGCAGGTCGCGGCGATCGTAGGCGCTGACGATGCGCGCCACCAGCGGGTGGCGGACCACGTCGCGCGATTCGAAGAAGGTGAAGCTGACGCCGTCGACGTCGCGCAGCACATCGATGGCGTCGCGCAGGCCCGACTTCACATGCTTGGGCAGGTCGGTCTGGGTCAGGTCGCCGGTCACCACGGCGGTGGAGCCGTAGCCGAGGCGGGTCAGGAACATCTTCATCTGCTCGATGGTGGTGTTCTGCGCTTCGTCCAGGATCACGAACGCATCGTTGAGCGTGCGCCCGCGCATGTACGCCAGCGGCGCGATCTCGATGACGTTCCGTTCCAGCAGCTTGACCACCTTCTCCACGCCCATCATTTCGTACAGCGCGTCATACAGCGGGCGCAGATAGGGGTCTACCTTCTGGCTCAGGTCGCCGGGCAGGAAGCCCAGCTTCTCGCCGGCCTCCACCGCCGGACGCACCAGGATCAGGCGCTGCACCCGCGATTCGTTCAGCGCTTCCACCGCGCTGGCGACGGCCAGGAAGGTCTTGCCGGTACCGGCCGGGCCGATCCCGAAGTTGATGTCATGGGTGGCAATCTGGTGCAGGTAGCGGCCCTGGTTGGCGCCGCGGCCGCGCACCGTGCCGCGCTTGACCTTGATCGCCACGTCCTGTGCCTCGTAGGAGCGCTCGGCGATCTGCTCAAGATTGGCCTGCGCCAGGCGCAGGTGGATGGCGTGGTTGTCGAAGGTGGTCTCGGCGGTCTCGGCGTACAGCGCCTCGATCAGCTTCTGTGCCTCGACGATGGCGTCCTTCGGGCCGCTGATGCGGAACACGAAGCCGCGATTGGCGATTTCCACGCCCAGTTTCAGTTCGACCTGTCGCAAATGGCCGTCGAACGGGCCACACAGGTTGGCCAGCCGCTCATTGTCTTCCGGCGACAGGGTGAAGTCTCGGTGCTCGATGCTTTTCATTGCTCGGGGTGGGGCGGACGCCTTCCACCGCAGTGTCTTCAAGGGGAAACAAGGGTAGCGCGCGGGTGCGCGGACGGCCAGCACGGGCGCGCGGGGAAGTTCTCCACACCGGGTGTGGACGGTACCTGCGCAAACCTGTGGATAGACCTCGCCACTGCTTGTGCCACAAGCTGTATGAGCCGGTGGTGAAAAAAACGTCACGGAGGCTGGCCGCCGGGGCGCCGGAAACTTGACGGCAGCCCCGTGCGGGGACGAGTATCGGCGCCGAGCCCCAAGGAAACAGGGTCTTCCACCCGGTCCTGCGTTGTGCGCGGACTGCCTGCCTGGCCACCTCCGGACTCCCGGCGGCGGTGCGGTCAGGTGCAGGGGGAAGCAGGCAGGCAAGCCATCGCCAGGACAGGAGTGCCTGGCTCAGGAGACGTCATGGATGCTTCACACGCGCGAGTCGCACTCGCTTCGCTGGCCGGGCTGGAGCCCGAGCGCCAGCTGCACCGTCTGCAGGCCGAGGGCCTGCCCCCGCTGCTCGTCGAACAATGGTGGGGGCACGAGCGCCTCGGTGACGGATTCGATTACTGGGTGGATGTGCTGCATGTGGATGCCGGCCTGCCCATCAGTGAGGGACCCGGGCGCAAGGCGACGCTGATCACCCGGCTGGATGACGGCCAGGACCATGTCCGTTGCGGTTACATCGCCACGATGCGCCTGCTCGATACCGACGGCGGGCTGGCGCGCTACCGCCTGCACTGTGTGCCGTGGACCTGGCTGCTGGGGCATGCCCGGCACAGCCGTGTGTACCAGGCGCGCAGCGTGCGCGAGATCGTCGAGGACGTGCTGGGCGGGCATGCCGAACTGGCCCGGTGGCGCTGGAGCGATGATGCGGTGGCCGACCTCGCCGCGGCGCCGGTGCGCAGCTACTGCGTGCAGTACCGGGAATCGGACCTGGCCTTCGTGCAGCGCCTGCTGGCCGAAGAGGGGATTGCCGGTGCCTTCCAGAGCGACGCCGAGGGCGCACTGACGCTTGTGCTGTTCTCCGACAGCAGCGCGCAGCCGGAAAATCCGCAGTCGGCCCGCGACGGCGGTATCCGCTTCCATCGCCATGACGGCACCGAGCAGGCCGATGCCCTGCAGGCGCTGGGCGCGCGCCGGCAGCTGGGCAGCAACCGGCTGTCACTGGTCACCAGCGATTACAAGGGGCCGGTCGTCCGCCATGCGCAGCTGCCGTTGCAGGGCGCCGGCCACAGTTCGCGCGAAGTCTACGATCCGGCTGGTGCGCATGCCTTCGCCGACGCCGGTGATGGCCAGCGACGGGCCCGGCTGGCCGCCGAAGCCCATGAAGCCGGGTTGGGAGGATGGTGGGGGGCGGGTACTGTCCGCAGCCTGCAGGCGGGCCGGTTCATCCGTGTGCTGGCCACGGGCACCGGTTCGGCGCCGGTGATCCTGCCCACCGAGATACTCCATCATGGCTGCAACCCGCTACCGGTCGCGCAAGGGCGCGATCAGCCGCGTGCGGCGCCGCCGGCCCGCTGGCTTTCCGCCAGCGTCGTGCTGCCCGGTGCGCCGCTGGAAGCAAGCCCGGCGATGGGCTACGCCAACCGGTTCCGTGCCGTCGACCAGCAGCAGCGCTGGCGTCCGGTCCTGCTCGACGGCACCGGGCAGCGGCTCAACCCGCGCCCGATCGCGCCCGGTCACCAGAGCGCCACGGTGGTGTCCGGCGCGGGCCGCGACGACGCCGACCTGCATGCCGACAGCCAGGGCCGGATACGGGTCCGCCTGCATCTGCAGGGGGCCTCCGATGCGGCCGCCACCTGCTGGATGCGGGTGGCACAGCGCTATGCCGGGCCGGGTGTCGGGGCGCAGTTCCTGCCCCGCGTGGGCCAGGAAGTGCTGGTTGGCTTCCTTGAGGGTGACATCGACCGGCCGCTGGTGCTCGGCGCCCTCTACAACGGTCGTGGCGACGCCGGTATCGCCCCCACGCCTGCCGGGGCTGCCGCGGCGGACAGTGGCAGCGGCATGTTCAAGCAGGCCGCCGACAACCGTCCGAGCGCGCAGGGCAACGCGGCCGGCGGTCACGCGCCGGCCTGGCACGCCATGGCCGCCGGCGACGACCAGCATCGGCACGCCGGTGCGTTGTGGGGCATCCAGTCACGGGAATGGTCCGGCAGTGGCTACAACCGCCTGGTCTTCGACGATACCGATGCACAGCTGCGCCTGCAGCTGGCCAGCAGCCAGGCCCACAGCGAGCTGAACCTGGGGCACCTGCTGCACCAGGCCGACAACCATCGCGGTTCCCTGCGCGGTGAGGGCGTGGAACTGCGCAGCGATGCCTGGGGGGCGCTGCGCGCCGAGCGTGGCGCCTGGTTGAGCGCACGCCCGCACACTGCATTGTCGCCGGCCGGCGAAGCGGTGCCCGCAGGCGCGCTGCTGCTGCAGGCCACCACGCTGGCGGCCTCCAGTCACAACGTGGCTGCGGTCCACCGCACCGTTGGCCTGGCCAGCCATGCACCGCCGGACGACAGCGCCGGCCTGGCCGGCCTGCAGCGGATTGCCCGTGCCGCCGTGCCAGGGCAGAGCTATGACCAGGCCCGCGCAGGCGGCGATGACCGCTCCACGGCCGGCACCATCCCGCACACCAGTGAACCTACGCTGGGGCTGCATGGCCACGCAGGGCTGGCGATGGTCACCGGTCAGGGCCTGCACTGGAGCAGCGCCTGCCAGGTGGTCCTGGCCAGTGGCCAGCACAGTGACGCCAGCGTGGCCGGCAACGCGCGCCTGCATGCGACGCAGGCGGTCGGCCTGCTGGCCGCCAGCGGTCGGGGGTTTGCCGGCGATGTGGCATTGACCGTGGTAGCGGGGCAGGCAGCGCTGGACGTCCGCGCCCAGTCCGCTGCGATCACCGTGCAGTCGCGGGCGGCATTGCGTGCCGCCAGCGCCCAGGCCGCAGTCGAGCTGGCCGCGCCGCGCACCCTGCATATCGCCACCGCCGGTGGCGCCAGCCTCACCCTGGAGGGTGGCAACCTGGTGGTGAACTGTCCCGGCACCATCACCGTGCATGCCGGACAGAAATCCTTCGTCGGGCCTGCGCAGCTCAGCTACGCGCTCCCGGACATGCCGACCAGCACCCTCAGCGAGCAGATTCCGAAGCTGGCCTTCCGCCTGCAGGACATTCCGGGACCACAGGGGCATCCGCTGGCAGGCCAGCCCTGGAAGATCGTGCGTACCCGCAAGGCGCTGGACGAGGACATGCGTGATGGCGCGCTGGTACCGGGCAACTGGGCCGAGACCCTTGCCGAAGGCCAGGCCGACGAGCAGGGCGACGTCAGCCTGGATGACACCCTGTGCGCGAAGATCTGGAACGATGCCGGCCGGTTCCCGGGGCGCCTGTTCCTGGTGCATGGGATCGACGTGATTCCCCTGCAGCGTCCGCGCCCCTACAGCAGTTCGCCGGGCGTGCGCGCCACCATGGACACGCTCGAAGCGATCAACTACGGCAAGACCCTGGCCGACCTTCCCGATGACGCGGCGCTGCATGCCTACCGGCAGCGCGCCGAGTACGAATTCCAGTCGCACATCGACGCCGACCCGGCCCAGCGCAAGGAGATCCAGTGATGGCAGACGGCACCAAGCTGGGCAGCGTCCCGCATAACGCATTGACCTGCCTGGACGGGCAGAAGGGCACCACCAGCGGCGACTATTACGCGCCACCGGACCGGCAGTTCGCGCCGGTGCGGAGCGGCAACAAGGTTGACGCCTACACCGACGGCCGCTCGGCGATGAAGGCGATGGCCGATGCCATCCGCGGCGCGCAGAAGTTCATCTTCATCGCCGACTGGCAGATGAACTTCGACACCGAGCTGGACAGCCGCGGTGGTGCCCACGCCAGCCGCCTGAGCGAACTGCTGTTCGATGCCATCAACCAGCGCGGCGTGGACGTGCGGGTGCTGCTCTACGACAGTGTCGAGGCGGCGGCCTACACCCACGAAAACGAGGCGCGCACGGCCCTGTACAAGATGCAGGATGCCAATACGCCGGGGCAGGTGCAGGTCGGCCTGCACAACCCGGCCACCGGCCGCACCGATGCCTTCAACATCGCCTTCTCGCACCACCAGAAGATCCTGGTGGTGGACGGGAAGATCGGCTTCGTCGGCGGCCTGGACATCGCCCACGGGCGCTGGGACGACGGCAACTTCGACGTGGTCTGCGACCCGAAGCTGCATGTGCTCAATGACCACTACAACAACTGCCTGAGCAAATTCCGGGGCATGACGAGTGCTGAGCAGGACCTGACCCTGGACAAGCCCGATACCAGCCCGGACGCGGTCGGCCGTGTCCGCCCCGGCTTTGCCCAGGCATACGTGCCAGGCCTGGCCATCGCGCTGGACCGGATGAAGGCGCAGTGGGATGCCGGCGCCGCACTGGCCGAACTGCAGGACTATGCGGACAAGCTGGGCGTTCCCGATGCATTGGAGCGCGAAGGCATCCGCAAGCTCGCCGAAATGGTCATTCCGGGCATGGAAGAAGCCGTCAAGGTACAGCGTTCAGTCGCCAAGACCTTCCTGGCCATTCAAGGGTGGTTGACCGAGATCGAAAAGGAATACGCCGACGTCATCGCCGCCTCCAACCGGGCCGCCGACGAGGCGGTCAAGCTGAACGTCGGCGAGGCGGCTGCCGCCGCCGGGCGTGCAGTGGAAGGCTTCACCAAGATCCAGGCGAAGAAGTTCGGCGAGTGGGTCGATGAGCGCAAGGCCGCGATCAAGGACGTCATTCTGGGCCCGATCAAGACGGCCACCACCGTTGTGGGATACGTGCGCGATCCTGACTCGCTGGTCAAGGATGCCAAGACCAAATATGACGAGATCGAGGCCAAGTTCAACAAGGCCAAGCAGGCGTGGGAATCGCTGGTGAAGTGGATCAACGAGCCGGTGGATCGCATCCAGCGCCTGCTCGACAGTGGCCGCCAGCCGCGCATGCCGTGGCAGGACGTGCACGCGCGCCTGCAGGGCCCGGCGGTGTTCGATATCTGCCGCAACTTCATGCACCGCTGGAACGCCATGGTCTGGCAGAACCAGCGCGGCGACCGTGAAATCGGCACGGCGGTGCGCAAGGTCCTGAATCGTGGCATCCGCGGCGCCAACGACTGGATGGGCGCCGGCCTGCCGGAGCAGACCACGCTGGCACGTGGCATGGAACTGACGCCGTTGAGCGATCAATGGCTGCAGTCGATGGGCGGCATGCAGGCGTTGTTCGGTAACCTGGCCCGGCCGGGCACGG
>NZ_PYTV01000019.1:0-3045 GCF_003028475.1 Stenotrophomonas sp. Nf1
GGCGGCCCATGACCGAAGCGGAGAAGAAGAAGGTCGGCTACGTCGACAAGGGCGTGGCCATGAGTGGCCGGATCGGCAAAACCGGCGTCGTGCAGGACCTGGTGAAGCGCAAGCAGGGCGTGAAGTCGGCGGCCAGCAACCCGCTGGTGGCGGCCATCGCCGCGCGCATCCGCCGTGCCATCGTGGCCGGACAGGGCTTCCATGTGTACATCACCTTGCCCGTGCATCCGGAAGGCAGCCTGTTCGATGGTGCCGTGCTGAAGCAGCAGTACTGGGTGCAGCAGACCCTGTTGCGTGGCGACGACAGCCTGATCCGGCGCATCTGCCGTTCACTGATCGCGCGCGACAAGGACATCCGCGAGGCGAGCGTGGAAGAGGCCGATCTGCAGGCAGAGGTGAAGGCCGGGCGCTGGAAGGAATATCTGTCGGTAATGAACCTGAGAAGCTATGGAGTCCTTGCCGACGTCAACCATAAGAACCACTACGCACCGCATACGATCGGCGCGGACCAGGCCACCCCCTTGTACGTGGTGACCGAGCAGTGTTACGTACACTCCAAGCTGCTGATCGTGGACGACGCCGTGGCCATCATTGGAAGTGCGAACTGCAACGACCGCAGCCTGCTGGGCACGGGCGATACCGAGATCGCCGCAGTGATCGTGGATGGTGCGGCCAAGTCGATGGACCTGGGTAATGGCTTGCAGGTGATAACCCGGAAGTTTGCGCGGGATCTGCGGATGAAGCTTTGGAGGAAGTTCCTGGGGGAGGAGATCCAACCGTTGCCGGAGAAGAAGCAGAAGCCCTACAGCGGTGTTGGATCTGCGGCATTATATCTGCCTTGGTTCAATGTTGAGAGCCCCAGTATCAGGATTGAGAGCCCGGCGAGTCCCGCTACGTGGAAGGGGATTAGGGTGCGAGCGGATTCCAACGCGACCGCGTACGAGCGCGTTTTTACCAACGTCCCTCGCGATTCGTTTCGGCGGTACGATGCCGTATTCGGTGGGTTTCCGTCTGCGGGTCTGAGTGATGATGGTCGCATCAGGCGAATACTGTATGCGCAGCCACCAGACCTTCAGGAACAATTCATGGCAGAGCCAAGCATTGTGAATGACTATGTGACCAGCGCGGTGGGACGGCACAATGTGGAAAAAGCCATGAAGGCGCTGAAGGCGGGCGAATCACGCGTCAAAGGCTTTTGGGTGGCGATGCCGCTTTTGTGGGGCAACGGCATGGATGACCCCGCTGCAACAATGCCTAACGAAATCATCGCAGCGTTGCCCCGCGAGACTGGCCTGCGTGGAGGTGAGATGCTGGCGAGTCAAAGTGTCGACGAAGGACATGGAGAGCAGGCTTGAACAGATTTACTGTCGCTAGAGTCATGGCCTTTTTCGGTGCAGTATCCTGCGCAAGCGCTGCCTTTGCTGACTGTGCGCCGATGAATAGCGACATGCGTGCGTCGCCGGACAGAAATGTAATGATCCGCTTCAGTCCGGAACCCATTGATCTATTCCACATAAGTCTGAGTCGAGCGAACGAGGTCGCGCCATTCATCCGCATTGGCGTCTATCCGGAGGTCGCAAAATTGGAGAACAGGCCTTTCAATTCCGAAGGTGGAACGATCTTCTATCTAGAGTCGGGCCCTCAAGGGCCGAGGCTCTGCCGGGTGGAGGAGTGGAAGCGAAGGGAGCACAAGGTAAGTGGCGATGGTGCGAACTCGCTTCCTGCAATCCAGCGGATTCTCCCGTACTTCGAACTTCGGCAAGTTCGCACCATTCACTATGATCTGTCTGGTCGACTTGTATCCAGTCGAAAGATTGATGTAAATGGGCGTAGCAGCACAATTTTTTGTGCGCTCTATGATAAGGAAGGTAGAATTGAAGTGGCAAATGAAAGCTCTGAGACGGATGTTTCAGATAGGCCCAGCTTTCAGTGTTCGCAGCTTCGCGATGGGCCTGTAAAGAAGGTTACTAGGTACTTCGCCTATCGACCTGATGGATTCTTGGCTTCGGATATAACTAAAATGGCTACGCGCAAGCCTGGGGAGGACACGGGGCAAGAGGATGTCGGTTTTGGGACCGAGGTCACGGATGGTGCCTGGTACGCACAAGGAGATTATTACTTCAACGGTGCCAACTTCCACCACCTCGTTGGTGCATCGTTTCAGATGAGTGACAAACGCGGGCTTACCGGTATTCAGAGTGCATCCTTTGCCATCGCTTCGTCCGACGCCACGCCCATCTTTGAGCAGCGCAGTCGAGATGAGGGTAAGGAGTTGAACTATACCTTCCCTGCAGAGCGTGTATCTCCAGATGTGTTGAAGGGGCAGTTTGACGGCGTGATTGCGTATACGCGTGTTCGTGAGTATTTCCACCGCACTGGACAGCGCGTATTCGAGATTTTCGCTCCGGGTGCAAAGCACCCTCGGGAACGACAGTGGCGTACGCTGGACCTGAATCGTCAGGAAAACTACGACGCAAAGGGCAAGCTTACGCGGGTGATTCTGTCCGGCCCGGTCTCTGGTGACGCCTACACCGAAAACCTGCGCGCCTACGCCGAGAAGGGCGTTCTGAAGCTCACGCCGCTCACCAACGGCTACAGCTCTTACCGCGTGTATGACTACGACGCTGCCGGCAAAGAGACCCTGTCGTTCGTGTGCTGGCGCTACGAAGTCTCGACCAACAAGCCCTATGCCCATTTCCCCTGGTGGGAGCCCGATCCTCGACCCAAGCGCAGTCGCGAAGCCGAGCTGCAGTACGCAAGGACGCAGGTTGGTACACGCTGCGGTACCCCGGACGGGAAGATGAGCGTGGAGGGTATGGGCCCGGTGAAGAAGCTGATGGAAACCAAGTACGGTTTTGGGACGACCAAGCTGGGGTTGCCGGGCGAGTAGGGCGAGACTTCTATCCCGAACTCGTGACGGCGCCGGCCTGCCGGAGCAGACCACGCTGGCACGTGGCATGGAACTGACGCCGTTGAGCGATCAATGGCTGCAGTCGATGGGCGGCATGCAGGCGTTGTTCGGTAACCTGGCCCGGCCGGGCACGG
>NZ_PYTV01000020.1:0-1603 GCF_003028475.1 Stenotrophomonas sp. Nf1
GATGGCGGCCTGGCCCGCTACCGGCTGATCCTCGAACCCTGGACCGCGCTGCTGCGCCTGCGCCGCAACGCGGTGATCTTCCAGGACGTGGACACCCGCGCGATCTGCGAGCAGATCTTCGCCGACTATCCGCAGGCGGTGTTCCGCTTCGACGTGCAGGCCGCGCTGCCGGTACGCGCGATCACCACCCAGTACCGCGAGACCGATTGGGCGTTCGTCACCCGCCTGCTGGCCGAGGCCGGCCTGGCCTGGCGCATCGAGCAGACGCAGGGCGATGAGGCCGCGCACACGCTGGTGGTGTTCGAGCCGGGTGCCGAACTGCCCGACACCGGCCGGGTGCGCTTCCATCGCGCCGACATGGCCGAGGCCAGTGATGGCATCACCGCCTTCGCCGAGCGCCAGCAGCTGGTGCCCAACGCCAGTACCGTGGCCAGCTGGCACAGCGAGCAGGTCACGGCGGTGGCCGCGCAGTCCAGCGCCGACGCCGGCAGCCTGCCGGCGCTGGAAGTCTATGTGCAGCCACGCGCCGGGCGCTTCGCCCAGGCCGGCTGGGCCGATGCCGAAGCGCAGGCGCGGCTGGACGCGCTGCGCGTGGGCCAGGTGCTGTACAGCGGCAGCGGTAGTGAGCGCCAGCTGGCCGCCGGCAGCACCTTCCGCCTGGCCCAGCACCCGCAGCACGAAGGCCAGGCCTTCCAGCTGCTGGCGGTGCAGCACGTGGCGCTGAACAATCTCGACCAGGGCATCGCCGAGCTGCTGGACAGCCCGGCGCTGGAGCGCGGCGCCTACCGCAACAGTTTCCTGGCCACCGGCGCCGGCGTGCCGCTGCGCGCTCTGCCGCAGGACCGGCCGACCCTGCATGGCCCGCAGACCGCGCGCGTGGTCGGCATCGCCAACACCGCGGTGACCCCCAGCCGCGAGCACCAGGTGCGCATCCAGTTCGGCTGGCAGCGCGGCAGCCAACCCAACCCGGGCGGCCTGACCGACACCGGCAGCGCCCAGCCCGGCCATGCGCCCGGCGACCACACCAGCGGCAGCTGGGTGGCGGTGGCCGAATGGGTGGCCGGCCCGAACTGGGGCACCGCGTTCCTGCCACGGGTGGGCAGCGAGGTGCTGGTGGAATTCCTGCACGGCGACATCGACCAGCCGCGCATCACCGGCCAGCTGTACAACGGCGAGGTGGCCCCACCGTTCGGCGGCGGCATCGACGAGAACGCGCGCCACCCCGGCGTGCTCAGTGGCCTGCACACCCAAGCCCATGACGGCAGCGGCACCCAGCAGTGGGTGATGGACGATACGCCGGGCCAGCTGCGCACCCGCCTGCACAGCTCGCTGGCCGAGAGCCGGCTGGAGCTGGGCTACCTGATCGCCCACCAGGACACCGCCCGTGGCGCACTGCGTGGCGAGGGCTTCGAGCTGGCCACCCAGGGCTGGGGCAACGTGCATGCCGGCGAAGGCCTGCTGCTGTCGGCCAGCCTGCAGGAACGCGCGGCCTCCACGGTGATGGACAACGCCAGCGTGGTGGCCCAGCTCAAGGGCGCCGAGCGCAGCCTGGAACAGATGCAGCAGACCCTGGCCCAGCAGCAGGTGCCGGGCCTGGCCGAGT
>NZ_PYTV01000021.1:0-1251 GCF_003028475.1 Stenotrophomonas sp. Nf1
GGGGACGCCGTGAATCCATCCCTGGAGCAACTGTGTTGATGGAGGGGCTTGGCCCCTCCATGAGAGGGGCACGGTAGTGCCGGCCGCTGGCCGGCAGCCTTTGGTCTTGCGCCCTGGTTCGCCTCAGGCAGGGACCAGCCCGTTTTCAGCGTCGCGCACCCGGGCGTTGAGGATCACCAGCATCTTCCGCATCACCGCCACGATGGCTACTTTTCCTTCTTTGCCTCGGGCTCGCAGCGACTGGTAGAAATCGCGCAGGCGAGGTTCATGCCGCATGGCCGACATGCTGGCCATATAAAGCACCTGACGGATCTCAGCCCTGCCGCCATGGATGCTTCGTTTGCCGCGCATGGTCCCACTGTCGTGGGACATGGGTGCCACACCGACCAGGCTGGCAATGGCCTTACCGCTGATCTTCCCCAACTCGGGAAGATAGCTTGCCAATACCGCCTGCAGGCCAGGGCCAACGCCCTTCATCGACTTCAGGACAGCCAGTTGAGGCTGCTGGGCAACCTGCTCGGCAATTTGCTTTCCCAGACGTTCAACCAGCGTCTGCAAGCGGGTGATGTTGGCCTGCAGTAGCCGGCGCAATTCACGATCACCGACCATTTCCTGCTGCTGCCGCGCGATGGTCAGCGCGTGCATCGCCTGTCGACGTGCCCGCACGAATTCTCGCATTTTCTGCTGCCAAGGCTCCAGCGGTTGGTAGGCGGGAAGTTTCACCAAGCCCGCCATCTGCGCCAATGCATAGGCATCCAACCGGTCGGTCTTGGCGATCTGGCCCATCCCCTGAGCCAGCCTGCGGGCCCGCAGGGCATTGGCGCGGACCACCGGATGGCCCGCTGCGTGCAGAAAATCCAGCACCGGTCGTTCGTAGCCGCCGGTGGCTTCCAGCACGATCTGGCTGACCGGACGCTTCTTCAGCCAAACATCCAATTCAGAAAAGCCGGAGCGGCTATTCCAGACCTGCAGGGTCTCTCCGTCTGTCGTGCCGACATCCAGTTGGCGCTTGCTGACATCAATCCCGATCCCGTTCATCACCGCACTCCGTATAGTCTGGAAGGGTCGAGAGCTCCCCCGCTTGCCCAGTCTTATCACTGCGAGTGTCAGCTCCAGCAACTGTTCGGGCGGATCAAGGGAGATTCCGGCGTGGGCGCCAAGCTCCAAGGCGATCGTCGAGATCCAGGCTTACACGGCGGCCCACGCCGGCTCTCGACACCTACGCTGCCAGATTCCGATCAGATAAGGCTT
>NZ_PYTV01000022.1:0-554 GCF_003028475.1 Stenotrophomonas sp. Nf1
CAGCTGACCCAGATCGTCGGCCAGATCCAGGCCAGCGCCTCCAGCATCACCCTGGCCGCCGGCGAGATCGCCTCCGGCAACAGCGACCTGTCGCGCCGCACCGAACAGCAGGCCGCCAACCTGGAAGAGACCGCCGCCTCGATGGAGGAACTGACCTCCACCGTGCGCCAGAACGCCGAACACGCCCGCCAGGCCAACCAGCTCGCCATCGGCGCGCACGGTGTCGCCTCGCAGGGTGGCGAGGTGGTCGGCCAGGTGGTCACCACCATGTCGGCCATCGAAGCCTCCTCGAAGAAGATCGCCGAGATCATCAGTGTCATCGACGGCATCGCCTTCCAGACCAACATCCTGGCCCTGAACGCCGCCGTGGAAGCTGCACGTGCCGGTGAACAGGGCCGCGGCTTCGCCGTGGTTGCCAGCGAGGTGCGCACCCTCGCCCAGCGCTCGGCCGCCGCTGCCAAGGAGATCAAGGGCCTGATCGATGATTCGGTCGGCAAGGTCGCCGAGGGCTCCAGCCTGGTCCATCAGGCCGGCAGCACCATGGGCGAGATCGT
>NZ_PYTV01000023.1:0-539 GCF_003028475.1 Stenotrophomonas sp. Nf1
GGCGCCGGCCTGCCGGAGCAGACCACGCTGGCACGTGGCATGGAACTGACGCCGTTGAGCGATCAATGGCTGCAGTCGATGGGCGGCATGCAGGCGTTGTTCGGTAACCTGGCCCGGCCGGGCACGGCCGGCGACGTCACCGTACAGATCGTGCGTTCCTCGGGCACGGCATTGCATGCGCTGGAGAAAAAGGGCTGCAAGGAACTCGGCCTGAACCTGGACGATGCCAGCTGCCTGCAGCCGTACTGGGAGCGCAACCAGCCGATGCACTCGATCCTTGATGCGATGGTCAACTGCATCGCATCGGCGCGCGCTTTTGTCTACCTCGAGACCCAGTTCCTGATTTCCGAATGCGGTTGGTCCGACGCTGAAGCGGGCAGGACGGTGGAGACGGCGATCAAGGGCGGCGAACGGCGGCCCATGACCGAAGCGGAGAAGAAGAAGGTCGGCTACGTCGACAAGGGCGTGGCCATGAGTGGCCGGATCGGCAAAACCGGCGTCGTGCAGGACCTGGTGAAGCGCAAGCAGGGCGTGAAGTC
>NZ_PYTV01000024.1:0-444 GCF_003028475.1 Stenotrophomonas sp. Nf1
TGCCTCTGCCTCATGAAGGGTGCTATTTCTCTTTTGTTCATCTGCTTCCTGGCTCGCCTTTTTAATCAGCTGATCATAGGTGTCGTTTGACCATCCCGTCCGGTTCATCGCATTCCCTGTTTGGAAGCTCTCTAGGAAATTGATCGGATCTGCATAGTCTGCTAAAAATGAACTTTGCGAGAATTGGAATTTCAGCGCCTTTTGATCTTCTGCAAATACATTGGCTTCCATGTTTGCAAGCTTCACATCTACACCCAGCGCTTCTTTTAATTGCTGCTGGATGGCTTCAGCTTTTTTCTTGTTCTCAGGCGTTGTGCTATATGTTAATGTGACGGGCGGCAGCTTCGAATAGTTCTCTTCTTTCAGCCCTTTTTCTAATAGCTTCGCAGCTTCACTCGTATCTTGTTTGACAAGATCGCCGCCAGCTTCTCTGAAATCTTCACC
>NZ_PYTV01000025.1:0-357 GCF_003028475.1 Stenotrophomonas sp. Nf1
TTATAGCCGGCTTTTCCGCTTCGTCAACACCTTTTTTCAAGGCCGTCTCACCGGAGTGGACGTTGTTGCCGATGCCGCTTCGTCGTTGGACCCGAGAGTCTTTCGTCGTTGCGAGCCGCCTATTATGGCAGGCCTTTCAGCTTTGTCAACAACTTGTTTGAGGAACTTGAAGCTCTTCGTGAAGTTGTTGCTGCAAGTCCAGGTCGAAACCGGGTGCCTGCAAAAAAAGGAAAACCCCGCTGCGTGAGCAGCGGGGTTTTGGGTGTAAACCCTGGCGATGACCTACTCTCGCATGGCTTGAGCCACACTACCATCGGCGCAGCTGCGTTTCACTTCCGAGTTCGGGATGGGATCGGG
>NZ_PYTV01000026.1:0-353 GCF_003028475.1 Stenotrophomonas sp. Nf1
CCGCCGCCCTCGGTAGGTGCCGACCGTTGGTCGGCACGGAACCAACCGCATCCACGCATGGCGTGGATCTACCGACCGCCGCCCTCGGTAGGTGCCGACCGTTGGTCGGCACGGAACCAACCGCATCCACGCATGGCGTGGATCTACCGGCCGCCGCCCTCGGTAGGTGCCGACCGTTGGTCGGCACGGATCCTGACCGCATCCACGCATGGCGTGGATCTACCGGCCGCCGCCCTCGGTAGGTGCCGACCGTTGGTCGGCACGGAACCAACCGCATCCACGCATGGCGTGGATCTACCGACCGCCGCCCTCGGTAGGTGCCGACCGTTGGTCGGCACGGAACCAAGCGCATC
>NZ_PYTV01000027.1:0-269 GCF_003028475.1 Stenotrophomonas sp. Nf1
TACCGTGTCGACCAAGGTCGACACCTACCTACAGCTGTCCCCGGCCCATGACGAGGCGCCGCATTCGGCCCACATGGCGTTGATGCAGGGTCTGTGATCCGGTAGGTGCCGACCGTTGGTCGGCACGCTGGATCTCATCCACGCATGGCGTGGATCTACCGTGTCGACCAAGGTCGACACCTACCTACAGCTGTCCCCGGCACACGACGAAGCGCCGCATTCGGCCCACATGGCGTTGATGCAGGGTCTGTGATCCGGTAGGTGCCGAC